>CAYGTR010000001.1:0-195016 GCA_964352855.1 uncultured Algimonas sp.
GCAAGGTGCGGTTCATTATCGACGGTACTGACGGCTATGTCAGCACGGTTGAGACAGGCATGGACACGCGGGCGGGCGAAGCGGCGAAGGTCGGCTCTATCATCGAAGTCTCGCCGCCTAGCTTGCGGACAGGTGACCGCAACATACAGGCTCTTGCGACGGGCAAGGATTATCACGGCAAGCCCCGTAACGGACTTGTCGGAAATTACGCAATAGCGACGAGCGGCCCAGAGGATTGGGTAGACGGCAGCGGTAGCAGAAGTGCGGCACATATGCGGGCGCACAGGTTGCGGCTCGCAACGCTAGTTAAGGCGGGCGTGGTGCAAGTCGCGAGCAAGGATAAGGACGGCGACCCCAATGACTGGCGCGTGCCAGAAGATTTTGAAGAGCGGGCTATCTCTTTAGATTTAAAACAGGGCCGCGCGTCAGGCGTGAAGCTACTCTCGCGCCAAGACTTGGAGGCACAGCTGGTCAGTCCCGGTGCAACGTGGCTTGACCGCGCGCAGGTGAACTGGGGCAGAGGCGGCATTGCGGGTATTAGCACAAAGTCGAGTGCATTTGCTAAAGAGCTGGACACAGCCTTCCAGCAGCGCCGCACATGGCTGATTGAGCAAGGCTACGCAGAGCTATGCCAAGACGCGCAGAAGACCTCTGTCATCTACAAACGCGGCTATGTGAAAGCCCTAGAGACGGAAGGGTTCAATGCTGCAACCGAGAAGCTGGAGAACATGACAGGTAAAGCGCATGTTGCAGCGCAGTCAGGACGGTTGATTGAAGGCACAGTCTCGCAGAAATACGAACTCCCTCACGGCCCCCATGCAATGATTGAAACGCAGCGAGCTTTCTATCTCGTGCCTTGGGAGAGCCACTACGCGCAGAAGTGGGGGAGGCGTATCAAAGGTCGCGTGTTGAGCGGTGGCGGCATTGATTGGGATGTGGGGCGTAGTCGAGGGATTGGGCGGTGAAACACAAAACTTAGTAAAAAACAAACTAATAGATAGAGGTATCAAAAAATTAATAAAAGTTTAAGGCGATTTTACTGGATTTTTAACGTTTCCCACCCTATTTCCCATATATGAGTTACGTTACTAACGATTGACTCGTGAGCATTAACCGCCACGATCCGCTATCTGGCGCTGCACCTGGCAGTGTCAACCTTCCGCGTGCGCCATTGGTGCGTGTGATGGCTCAACTTGTTTTCAATCCAATCGCAAAAATTGCTAATCCAGACTTGCCTGCAGTATCTGACTTCCAAGATAAAATTCGTGGGGTGTTCCCTAAGTTCAGGCGAGATGATGGGCAAGTTTTTGACTTCACTGTCGATGCCAATCAAGTTTCTTTCCAATCTACAGCTTCGGCAGTTTGGCTCTTTTTTGACTCGGCTGATAATTATCGTGTGACTTTGAGTGCAGATAGACTGACACTGGAAGCAGCACCTAATTGCTATAATGGACGGACTGTATTTTTAGAGCAATTCAAAAGGCTTGTTGATTCATTCGTTGAGGCATTTCCTGATGTGTCGGGCCTCGGTGTTGGTTATCGTTATGTTAGCCAATGTAAAGATGAACTAATTTTAGAAAACCTGAATGACTACATAGAGAATGAGTTGATTGGTGTCGTGGCAGCGAGTGCTGGATGGCGTCAAAATATTGAAAGTACACTTTCGCGTATTTCGGCTAAAACAGACGAAGGACAAGCCTCTTGGCAATGGGGCCTCATTCCAGAAGGGCAAACACATGACCCCTTGGTTATGCAGCCGTTTAATGAGAGAAGTTGGGTTCTTGATATTGATTCGACTCGGGTTATTGAGGTTAATGACAGTTTGAATTCCGAGGCTATTATGAAAAGCCTTGGGGAGGTTTCGAACCGTGCATATGCTATATTTCGTTGGTGCGTTAAGCCAAGTTTTCTTAAGTTCTATGGAGGAGATGTATGACTGATACTAGTATTGCAAGCCAATGGGCTCCACTAGGGACTGAAATACGTACGCCATCTGCTTTCGATTCAAGTCGTCTTATTAATCGACAGAAAACGCAATCTACTACGCTGTTTCCTTTCTCTAAGCCATCAAGCCGACTTATCCAACAACTCCGCAAGCAGTCTGGCCTCAACTGGACTGAATTAGCGCTTATGGTTGGTGTTGATCGGAGAACACTGAACAATTGGGCGAATGGAAAAGAAGTGGCTCGTGACAATCTAGATCACATTCAAAAGTTAGCAACAGCGATGTTAAATAACAGCAGTCGTTTTTCGAGTCAGAATCGCGATGCACTTCTAAGCACGAATGAACAAGGTGACAGTATTATTGATCTGTTTAGGGCACGGCTGTATGATCTGGCAGGAGAAGCACTCTCGTCTGCTTTGGCTGCGGACAGTGTAATTGAGCGAACAGATGGTACTGGCTTTAAGCCGAAGCATGTCGATACTCGACCGTTAAGCGAGCGACTTACAGCTGATTATGAAGTTAAAAAATGTGATAGCGATCTTCCACTTTCGGAAGGCGAATGGCTATCATGGGATGATTGATCTTTTCAGTGCTAACAGAATGGCGACAAGGTGATTTTACCACGGATGCATCTGTTGCCATTCGTTTAGCGCATCATGAAAAACATGGTCCCCGCCCTAAGGGGAGTAAAGATCATAAAGGCATGGTCGTTGTGAGCCAAACTTGCGATATTATTCGCGAGGTTGAGAAACAAGGAACCGTGATTGTGGCAAGTCTTATCGAGGTAAGTCCTGAGATTTATGCCAATGTGAGACGCAAGTCAGCACCCCGCTACATTGTGATGCCAGAGGCAGGAGAAAACATAGTAGCTGACCTAACAACAATGATGACAGTTGAAAAGCCGCTAGTTGCTCAATGGAGCCGCGTTGTAGGCTTCAACGATCGAGAGCGTATTAATTTTAGCCGAGCCGTTGCTTTGTTTTTCTCAAGGCCGGCGTTCCCCGATAGCTTAGTTTGTTCTCTTGGAAAATTCAGGAAGGAAGTTCTGAGAAAAGGACCTAAGTCGTCAACAGAATTTGGTAAAATACTCAATTGTGTTGAAGAATTTCGTATCAATGAAATCGCAGATGGGCAGTATCAGCTGCTCGTTTTCCTTGTTGAAATGCCCGAGCTAGACGGCAAACGCAATCGTGATGAAATTGCCCAAATGGTCGAAAGCTCTGTAAGAGTTGCCCTAGGCGACAGTGGCTTGGAGGCGTTGATTGATACGCCAATACTTGTGACAACCGCTGACGACCAAACTGCGAGAGATTATCTAAATAGCATACCTCTAGATTTGAATATATTGAGCTTCCCTATAAATGCATAGGGGACAAATTAATTGGAACTAAGAGCTATGGCCTTGCCTCACAAAAACCCTAACTCCTTGCCTCACAAATGACTTGCGCAGCTTTCTAACTCACTGTAATTGTTAACTTAATGGAAAGCGCTAAGCCTTCTCGGCCGCACCATTTTAGGTTTTTGTGTGTAAATTCGAGTCTTTGGAGTCTCAGATAGCTATGTCGAGATCTGCCTCACCTCCGGGGGTGTTTGGCGTGTAAAGTAGACCGCGTTGCATCGCAAAGATAGCCGCAGAGGTACGGTCATTTGTTTGGGTTTTTAGGTAAATGTTTCTGAGGTAGCCCGTTACAGTATGCAAAGAGATACCCAGAATTTCGGCGACAACCCCATTGCTTTTGCCGCGTGCGATCCATTGTAAAATCTGGCGTTCTCTATCTGTTAATTTAACTGTTTCGGAATCGGTTTCTGCTTGAACCATGCAAATTTTAAGATGGCAGGCTTGCGATTGCACCAAGAGCGTACTGACCAAAGCGGATAATCGGGCTTGTCCTGCGCTTTGCGTATGTGTTCGGTTTATATTAAATGTGAAAATCCCAACACAGTTCAAGGGAGAAAATGTTGGTATCAACAACATATTATGATCTGGGTTTAATTCTCCTAAAAGCGAGACATGAGAGCTCGAATTTATAGCTTCTAATATATCATCGTCAGGAGTGAGGTGACATGTGACCGCGTGTAAATTTGGGAAATTGGCTTTGTAAAAGACAGTTGCCAATGCAGAGTAATTTGTAGAATTTTGATCATGTGCCCCACCACATTTGGCGGCAAAGCTTATCCCGCAATTTTGTCCGTCCATGACGGATAGCGGTGTTAATTGATGATAGGCAATCGGTGCAATCTCTTCTGACCCGATAAGGTTTGAGAATTTGCTTAAGACTGTTTCAATTACTATCATGTCAAACCTTTCCGTTATGCCGCGTTTTCCGTTAAGACAGGGCCTGATTGGCCCTTTTCTAAGAGAACTTCCCGTGCACTGAAGAATTTTAGTAAAAAGAGCGGCAGGTCTGATTTTTCAATAATCGCATCAACCCCCAAGGTTGTCGGATCTTCTAAGTAGTCGATATCTATATTATCGGAAATCATGACAAGCGGACATATGCCAATATATTGCTTGAGGATCGGAACTGAAAACTTACCGGAAATAGACGCGGCTAAAAGATTATCCAATAAGATGATGTCAAATTTATGTGTTAAAAGCTGGTCGATTGCAGTGCTGCATTTGAAAGCGTGGTGAACCTCAAAGGGTTGTTTTCCCACTATTTTTTTTATTGTACGGGTGAGAATTTCTTTCTCCAACACATCATCATCAATTAATAGAATATTTGTCATAGTTAAAAAATGCACTAAAATAGTGTATTATATATTAAGCACTTAAAACTATCTAAAAGTTCCCCTGTATCAGTTTGGCGACAACCAAGGGGTGTGATTACACCATTTGTTAAGTATTTCTGTCTCACTATGGTAAAGGTCGAATCATCCGATTTATTTGGATAACCTAACGCATAAAATTGGTTTTTTACCGGTTTTCAATGTCCACCACTGAAGCATAATAATGAGGGCACTCATGGATCTGAATGAAATTGAAAACCATATTGGCAAGCAGATAAAGCTGCTGCGATTATCACGTAAAATCTCGCAAAAAGAACTCGCGAAAAAGATGGGTATTACCTATCAACAGGTTCAAAAATATGAAAACGGCCTGAATAAAATTTCGGTCAGCCGCCTTTGGCAAGTGTGTGATATTTTTGAAATCTCGCCAAATTTTCTTTTCGACGATATTCTGACAGACGATGCGGGCTCTAAAAAGGCAGCTCCGCTGATTCCAAATAGCCTCGCAACGTCCCAAGACATGAAACTTATGCTGGCGTTTAAGAAAATCGATGACAGTTCCAAGCGTGCCCTCATGATAAAATTGTGTCAGGCCATGGCAACAGACTAATTTCGTTTTAATTATCTAAGAAGTTTCGAAGGTCTCTCAAGAGACTTTCTTTCATGGCTATGAGCAAATCTGTCTCATTTTCTGAGCGACTAATGAGAGTGAAAACAAAATCACATTTTGCAATCACATCTTCTATAGTCTCGGCTGAAAAGTCGAGCACAGCTTTGACACATCTGTCATATTGGAGCGAGAGCGCATCGACATCGCTGTCCTCCATAATGGTATCTGCGATAAATGTGTTTAGCTCATCATAGATTTCTGCTTCTATTTCAAGAAGGTTTTGAAGCGCTTTTGATTGTTTCGGCATGATCTCAACAGTGTTTTGTTATTATGAAAACACTCAATAAGACAAAGAGATGTAATGAAAACGCGATTAACTTGAGGGTTGAGTCTTAACGTTAACTAGTAAGTGAGAACTGTAAACAACGCTTATAGGTGGTATGTGTATTGAGAGGTGTTTCAATATGGAACACTCTCAAGCTCCTAAAATTAATAAACGTATTAATCAGAGGTCGATTAATCTTTCACCAACGCCGCGTAAGGCTGCAGTCGTGCGATCCGATGTTCCGGTCTTGAGATATATGCTACGTAAATATCCATTCACTGTATGCTGAGAAATGCCAATAATATCGGCAATGACAGAATTGCTTTTACCTCGTGCGACCCATGTTAAAATTTGCTTTTCTCTGTTCGTTAGTTGCTTAATCACTTTATTATTCCGACGCCGAATTAGGCAATATGCTTGATGGGCGCTTTGGCAGACCCAGTGTAATTGTCGGATGTCTTGCTGCGTTAGCGTTTTTTCCGTGTTTGTCGCTTCTAAGACAAAACAGCCGCTTCTGCCATTTGATCCGTGAACCGGAAACACAATGCCTGATAAAGTGTCAAGGGCGTGCAAAGTCTTGAAGAGGTTCAATTGTTCTTCAGACAAATAGTCAAAATGTGAAGTCTGCTTAAATAAGGTAGGCTTGTCGCAACGTTTTGACGTATGAATAAATGATCTATTCGCATCAAATAGAGCTGCCTTATTCACGATAAATGGATTCACATTTTTCCCCCGAAGAGAAAAATAATGATTATCAAAATCTCGTGATCCCGCAGGGGGCATATGGTAATATGTTAACGCATTAAATCCAAAGGATTGAATGTAATCAAAAACGACATTCCAGATTTCATCAGAAATTAATGCCCGATCAATGGAGACAAAGATATTATCTAATCCGATTGGTACGGATTCTTTATTTTTAACGTTCTTTATGCTTTTTAACATGTGTTATTCGTCCAGCCCGACAAGAATCATCCCACATGATTCGTTTATCATAATCACGAATGTGTGATATTTAAAGAAGAATTAAGAGAATCACAGTGAAAATGCACTTTTAAGTTTTTAATACCGCCGTGATCATGGATGTTTTTGATATTGGATCATTGCGTTTTGCGAAGCTCAGCATTCCGATTAGCGATCACAAGGCTGATTTCATAAGATGTCTTCGCATTCATTTCCGACATAATGAGCCCCGCCTTGGCGCTATTCATATCCCGCAAGAAACCCGCCGCGAAGCTGGGGGCCATACTATCGAATATTTCAGCAGCTTTTTTGGGTTTCATGGTTTCATACATGGAAATCAGATGTTCCAAGTCCGAGGAGGCAATTTTCTCAATCTGCTCGAGTTGGGTTTGCACAGAGTCTTTTGTCATTTGAATGTTCGCAAGTTGTTGGTCGAGTTTAGTCTCTAAGGCTGCGAGCGCCTTTTCACGCTTCGCCAGCGCAAGCCCGCGCTCGTCCAAGCGCTCTTGTTCTATCAAAAGAGCTTCGGCTAAGCTGCTGGTAACACAGACGTCATTTAGAGCTTTCTCCGACATGTCTGTTGTCTTACTCAAACCTCCGACCGCTTCGGCAGGCCCATCCGTTACACTGTCATCTTCAGCTTTCGCCAAGGACAAATTCGTCAGTTGTAATACACATATAAGGCCGAAACTGCCGGCAATGATAGGAAGGATACGGCTTTTCATGATTTATGATATTCACGTGATTTTAAAAAGCCGAGACGTTTGCGAACGCCCTTGCTTTTGACGAGACTATCAATGTCATCAAAGAGTTCATCAATGGGATCTCTTTTTTGGGCTGATTGTTCTGCTGGAGCAATATCCGAGATGAATATGTCTTGGTTACTGTCTGTTGATGTTAATATCTCAGGTGCTGTCATATCTACGACAGTTAAGTGGGGAACGGATTTGGGTAAAGTCGGTCCGTCCTCTGTCCGCGGTTCAGTGGTAGACTTAGCCTGAGGAACGATATGGTGAGCCTCTGGTATGAGGTTTGACGCAACAGACACGCGATATTTCTCAATGTCCGTGACGACCTTTAGCAGGTTAGAAGCCGTATTTTGGGCTTTTTTAATTGCATGCGGAAGCGTGGCTTCGATTTTTTCATCAAGCTGTGTCTCGAGCTTGGTAGCTGTGTGAATTTTACGCTGGAGGTTGATGGTCTCAGCTTCGATTTTAATAGACGCAGCGGCCGCTTGAGCGAGGAGGTCTTTTAGCGTTTCGATGGACTCCAGAGTAGATGCCTGCGTGGATTTAGCGGCTTGATGCGTTTCTTTAATGGCGTCTGTCAACGACACAATAGAGGCACCGACACCTGACTTAAGATTGCTCAGTCCTTTTAAACGGCGATTGAGCAAGGCGCAGTAAAGACAGGCAAGCCCGGAAATGAGCAGCAGAACAACATCTTGTACCAATGCAAAATCAAGAGGGAGAGACATAAGAGCGTCCATTATCGAATGAGGAAATCAGTAATGAGAATTCCGGAGATATTTTCATCACCCAGAACGAGTTTCGCACGGCGGAGTAATTGGGCCCTCAATTGGGGCATAAAGGTCACATCTTCTAATTGCTCGACATCGATAGCGCGCAAATAACTCATGAACGCGTCGCGCAGCCTGAGATCGTTAGCATCAATTTCACTCGCTACGCCGCTCGGGACTTCAACAGCTAATAATATCCGTAAAACTTGTCTGTCCCGTCGGAGTGAGACAACAAATTCATTCAATTCAACGATAGCCAAGTCTTTGGGTGTGAAATCGAGATGCTCTTCAGCATGATAATCTTCTGCCAGCTCCTCAGTCGCAGGTGCCTCTTTTTGCCCGGGTAATGAATACACGGTGCCAAAAGATGCTGCCGCTAACAGGAGCGGTGTAAGGATAGCGCCGATGAGGCCACCTTTCGACTTTCCTTCTGCCGCAGCATTCGGATCGTCCGGACTGCCCTTGTCCTTCTTTACTTTTTTCTTTTTAGCCACAGGAATACTTCCCAATACTATTATTTGGTGTTTATTAAAAAACACATAGTAGTAAACCATCTGTTAATTATTAACGCGCTATTCAAAATATACACTGAAATGGTGTGCCTTTCTGGTAAACAGGATTTTTCCCAAGGCAATTAGGATGAATATTTTAAACGTGTGGTTGGCACTGCCGCTACAAAAACGCATTCTGTCTATCGCAAGTGCTATCGGCACTTTAGCGCTCATCTTCCTATTGGCCACAATGACTATGAAGCCCAAAATGGGTTTACTCTATGCGGGTCTTGATTCTGCAACCGCCGGGGATGTGATTGCGCGCCTTGATGGTTTGAATGTCAAATATGATGTGCGCGGGAATGCGATTTACACAGATATTGGTCGCCGCGATGCTCTGCGCTTAGAGCTTGCTCGTGAAGGCCTGCCCAAACAAAGCATTGTCGGATATGAGCTGTTCGATGATATGAATAGTTTTGCCATGTCATCAGAAATGTTTGATGCGACCTATTGGCGAGCGAAGGAAGGCGAGTTGGCGCGTACGATTTTAGCGATGCCCAACATTCGCGCGGCCCGCGTGCATCTGGGTACACAGAAGGCCGCAGGATTTAGCAAAGGCCCCAAAGCGACATCTGCGTCAGTCACGTTGTCAACCTCCACAGGAATTAATACTGAACAAGCCAAGGCTGTGCAATATTTAACGGCGCTTTCCGTCGTCGGACTTAAGCCAGAAGACGTGGCTGTTATTGATACAGTCAGGGGTCTTATTGTTGGGCCGGGCGTTAACATGCCGGCAGAGATGGGCGGCGAATCTGATATTGAGCGCATGGCAAGCCTTAAAGAAAATCTTATGTCCATTCTTGAGGCCCGCGTGGGGCCGGGGAATGCACGTGTCAGCGTCTCACTTGATCTGGACCGCACCCGTGAAACCCTGACCGAGCGCAGCTTTGATCCGGAGGGCCGGGTTGTGAAATCTCAAACAACCTCCGACATGTCAGATAGTAGTTCCGGTCAAAATGCCGCTGTCACGGTCGCCAGTAACCTGCCCGAAGGGGCTGCCGGCGGCGGTAATAATACATCCGAGCGTGCGGAAACGACTGAGAACGTGACCTATGAAATATCTGAAATTCTCCGCAGCCGTGAAATTATGCCCGGTGCGATTAACCGTATGACTATTGCCGTGCTCGTGGACGACCAACAAATTATTGCCGATGATGGGACAGTCACCCGCACGCCGCGAAGCGAAGAAGAATTGGACGTATTGCGAGAGCTTGTCGCCTCTGCATCGGGGCTGGACGAAGAACGCGGTGATAATCTAACTGTGCGCTCTTTAAGTTTCAACCAACCCGCCGAAACAGATTTCGTCGTAAAGCCCGGCCTTGGCCAACAATTCATGGATCAATATCTGTGGAGCACTTTACAATCGCTTATTCTTGCTGCTGTGGCCCTTATTCTAGGTCTTTTCGTTGTCAGGCCGCTACTGTCACAAGGTGAAAGCGGTTCTGCCGGCAACCTCAATGACATGTCCGGCATGCCTGATTTATTGCCGATGGATTTAAATAAGGGCTTTGGCACTATGAACGACGACGATGCCTTTGGCGGGAATGCGATTGGCCAAAACACAGCCCCGCTCGGGATTGAAGGGCCAGTAAGTTCTGATCCTGTCGATATGCTCAACAATAAAGCCAGTGAACAGGTCGATGATGCGGCTGAGTTGCTTGCCAGCTGGCTAAGCACAGATGCGCAGCAGGCGAGCTAATGAAACGACATTTCATATCACAAAATGCCTTGGCGCCTCTACCGCGTGCTGAAACAGAAGGCCGCGTGATCATGGCAGACTTCGCTGTCTTTCATGAGAAGCCTGATAATCGCGCGCATTTTATAGACACACATGATGCAGGTGCATCCGGTGAGGATTATCTCGCGGGTGTAGAGGCGGGTAAAGCGGAGGCGGCGAGTGTTTACGAGTCGACCATCAAAGTGATGGAAAACACGCTCGCGCAATTAAAGACCAGTTTGGAAACCCAAGTTCAAGAGATTGAACAAAGCCATGCACGTGTGGTTTTGCAGTGCTTAGAGGCTGTCTTGCCGGCACTCGCACAGCGCAGCCTTTTAACTGAAATGCAGGCAGTCATTCGCCAGACAGCCGCACAGGAAACACAGGGTCTGCTGACGGCACGGCTTCATCCGGATAATGCAATAGTAAAATCGTTTTTAGAATCTCATGGCGCAAATATTCAAATGATCGAAACGGAAGAGATGGGCGAAACCGAAGTTGTGTTTCAGTGGGGCGTATCACGTGTTGAGATTGATCCGTTGCATAATGCCGAAACGTGTTTGCAGCTTTTATCTGCCGCTATGCCGGACACTTTATGGACTTCGAATTCGATTGCTGATCAAGGGGGTATATCATGAGCCAAACGGATACTGAATTTGCAGAAATGGGTGCACCAGACCTGTCGGGAGCTGACTCGGTTCATCCGCCCGATCCGCCCCTATCTGAACGTCGAGATGGTCAAACAGGTGCGACATATAAACGGTCTATTTATGCCCTGCCGGTGACGGTTCAAATGGTGGTCGGCACGGCGCGGCCGACAATTGCAGAGCTTCTGAAATTAAAATCTGGTTCTGTTCTTGAAATGGATAAACTGATTAGTGATCCCGTCGATGTCTGTATTGATAATCGCGTGATTGCACGCGGTGAGCTGGTCGAAACGGATGTAGCAACGGGTGAAATTGGACTGAAAATTACTGAAATCGTCGACATTTCAGAGGATATGCTGTCTTAATGATAGCCTTTTTGCAACATAATTTTCGGCTGATCGCTATGCTCATCGTGATTATCACGGTGGGCTTTTTCTGCTTTAGCGATCCTGCTTTTGCGCAGGTCGCAGACCAAACAAATCTTGAAG
Source organism: uncultured Algimonas sp. (assembly GCA_964352855.1). GTDB lineage: Bacteria > Pseudomonadota > Alphaproteobacteria > Caulobacterales > Maricaulaceae > Litorimonas. The sequence continues at coordinate 11,496 of CAYGTR010000001.1, forward strand.
ACAATCTGGACGGTTTATTAGACCAAGTCTTACCCGAAACAAGTGACGGCACAGTCGGATTAGACGCCCGTGTTATTCAACTCTTCCTCGTTGTGACAGTCCTTAGCCTTGCGCCGGGTTTGGCGATGATGATCACGTGTCTGCCATTTATGCTGATTGTTTTTTCGTTCTTACGACAAGCGATGGGACTGCAACAGACACCACCGAATATGATGATTATGGGCCTCGCGATGTTTCTGACATTCTTCGTCATGGAGCCCGTTTTTACCCAGTCCTGGGATGAGGGTTTATCGCCCTATATGGATAGTATGATTACGGAAGAACAAGCCATAGACCGCACGCTCACGCCTTTCAGAACCTTTATGGAAGCGCGTGTCGAGCCGGAAACCATACAGCGTTTGGCAGATACAATGCCCGAGCGTAATTATGATCTGTCAGAAGAAACGCCGCTACCGCTTTTGATCACGTCTTTCATGTTGTCTGAAATTAAACGCGCGTTTCAAATCGGCTTTGTTATTTTCATGCCGTTTCTCATTATTGATTTGATTGTTGCGTCAATCTTAATGGCGATGGGTATGATGATGGTGCCGCCGGCCGTCGTATCGTTGCCGTTCAAATTGGCCTTTTTTGTTATGGCGGATGGGTGGTTGAAAATCACTGAAGCGCTGTTGCGCGGATATGGGGTCGCCTGATGTTAAAGGGAGATATCATAAGTCCCGGTTTTGACAATGAATTGATGAATAACCCCTTGGGGTCACAGGTCTCTATTGCCGATCTAACGCAGCCTCAAAAGGCCGCGATTATTTTGGTGTCGATGGGTGCGGATCATGCAGGGCCTATTATCGCGAAGTTGACGGATGATCATATCCAGCGTTTCTTGCGCGCCTTACAGGAATTACGTGAAGTCCCGCGTGAGAAAATGCTGGGCGTTATTGCGGATTTCGTTGTTAAAATGAATGGTCGCCAAGGTATTTTCAAAGCCGGGCCGGGGCGCGCAATGGATATTGCCCGTAGCGTTCTTGATGACGACCGCTTTGCCCGTCTGACGATGGACGCCTCGATATCTGCAAAACAAGAACCCAAGAAAAGAGGTGTTTGGGGAGAGGTAGAACAACGCTCCGCCAAAAGCATTGGTGAATTTATTCTTGAGCAAAAACTTGAGATTGCAGCTTTTATTCTTTCTAAATTATCAAAAGAAGTTGTCAGCGAAGTTCTGTCCGAATTACCCGAAGACGAGGCCGTTCAATACGTAAAAAGACTATCCGAAGACACGAAAGTCGCGCCCTTTGTTGAACAGGCAACGGAGAAGTTTGTAAGAGCTGAATTTTTGAGCGCAGATGAGGTAGAGACCAATAGCGAGGCCATTGTCTATGTTGCTGATCTTTTGTCTGTTTTGCCGCGTGACAGGCGGGAACGGATTTTGGAAGATATTGAAAAAGCCGATGAAGATCGGTCACGGAAAATCAGAAATGAAATGCTGACCTTTGACGATCTACCTGAGCGTCTACCGCCCACAGCGATCCAAATTATTTTCAGAGAATATGAGAAGGTCAAGTTACGGGAAATGCTAAAGGCCGGAAGCCTTGGGTCGCAAATGGTAACCGAGTTTCTCTATTCTAATATTTCGCAACGTATGGCCGACCAAATACGGGAGGAAGTCGATGCCATGGCAGAGATGGATGAGAAGAAAGCAGATAAAACCCTATCGGTCTTTATGAGCTATCTGGGGCAGTTGCAAAAAGACGGGCGGATTACACTGATTAAAAAGGTCGAGCCTTTGCTCCCAGATTTAGATTAAGGACATACTCCACCACAAAAAAGGGAGACAATTTTAGCCTCACTTTTTAATGGAAGTCTCTCTTACTTATTGAAGGACGAGCTCGGCGTGTAGCGCGCCAGCCGTTTTAATCGACTTAAGAATATCAATCATTTCGCGTGGGGATACACCCAACGCATTTAATCCTGCTACGAGGTCAGGTAAGGTTACACTATCATCTAATATTGCAATATTGCCGGGTTCGCCGTCTTGCACTGTAATCCCCGTTCGAGGCACAGCAATGGAGTCTCCAAAACCAAAGGGGTTAGGTTGATAGACAACCGGGTCTTCCGTAATTTTAATGGACAAGTTCCCTTGGGCAATCGCAACTGAGGAGACTTTTACATTCTGTCCAAGAACAATTGTCCCTGAGCGCTGATCGACGACGACACGGGCTTTTTGCGCGGGGATAAGGGTGAAGTTCTCGACTTTACCAATCACATGAGCCGGTGATTGTGAGAGACGTTCTAAGTCAAGCTCAACCGTGCCGGAGTCTAAAAGTGTTGCATGCTTTCCACCAAGCCCTGCATTAATCTTTGCTTCGATACGTTCCGCAGTCGTAAAATCAGGAGAGCGCAGAGCCAAGCGAATTTTACGCATATTTCGGAAATCAAAATTTATTTCGCGTTCAATACGCGCACCATTCGGTATTGACCCGGATGTGGGCACGCCTTCTGTGATAGAGGCACCGTTACCTTCTGCTTGAAAGCCGCTGACCAAGACACTGCCTTGGGCAAGGGCATAAACTTCACCATCCGCAGCATTTAATGGTGTCATAACAAGTGTGCCGCCCGCTAAGCTCTTGGCATCGCCAATCGAAGAGACATTAATATCAATTCGGGAGCCGACCCGCGCAAACGGACGAAGGGAGGCGGTGACCAAAACCGCTGCCACATTATTGGGTCGGAAATCGCTGCCCTGAATATTGACGCCTAAGCGCTCCAACAAATTTGAAAGGGCTTCTTCTGTGTAAGGGGAGTTACGAATCGTATCGCCCGTACCGTCCAAACCAATGACAAGTCCATAGCCAACCAGATCATTGCCGCGCACACCCTCAATATCAACAATGTCTTTGATCTTTACATTTGCCTCTGCCGTCATCGGACAAATGACAAGAAAACTTGTGATAAGAAGACTTATCCAAAGAAGCAAAGAGCGCATGATTTACCGTAAGAAGTTGGTGAGCGTGAGATTAGAAAGACGGGCCGTGATCGTGTAAGAGGCTTCCAATTGCACTTGCAAAGATTGGAGTTCGGCCGCGGCTTCAAATTGGTCGCGACCAAATAGATTTTGAAAGGCTGTTTCCAAAGCTGTGCGCTCTCGGTCATTTTGTGTTTTTGCTTTTTCAACCGTTTCGCCAAGTGTGCCGATTTCAGTTTCCAATCGAATAAGACCGGAACCGCCTTTCGCCGCCGCTTTTGTGCCTTCTTCAAATAGAAAAGCAAACCCTGCGGTGTCAGTCGGGGGCAATGACTCTTTGGCTGTTGCCATAATCGCGAGACCTTTGAGAACATCCTTGATTTCTTGATTGCGACCAGACACAGGCACCTGAACCGTTTGCCCGTTACCAACGGGCAGAGCAGGTGGGTTGCCGTCACCGCCTTGATAAACATTTGTCTCAAACCCGCCGCCCGGTGTATCGAAATAATCATCGAGCGCCGTTTTAGCGGCGTCGGCATTAGGTGCTGTCGCAATGATATTGCGTACATCTTCGAGCAATGTGTCTGCGCCAGCAAAGGTGCTGACATTGGTTCTGTCACCGGAGAAAAGATTACGCTCACCATGCGAAATGCTGAGCGCGTTCATAACGAGGCGAATACTATTTTCGGCTTCTTCGGCAATGGCATTGACACCATTCGGGGTGCCTGAGTTCAACGCAATGAAACCGCGCGTATCAATAGAGTTCAATGTCGTCCGTGCACCTGAGACCGCCCGAGACATAAAACTCAGTCGTGTTTCTGATAATGTATTGACTTCTTGAGCTTGTAATAGGTCGCTTTGCGCTTTTTGAAGTAAATGCGCACGACCCACATCGCCGTTTGTGGCTGTTTTCAAATCAGACTTTAGGCCTGTCACCGCTTCTTGGGACACGACTTGAATTTGTTCGCGGATTTGTGCCGTGGTACGGTTACGTCGTGAATAGGTCAATAAATCCGGGTAGGTCGAAACTTGCATGATCTCACCTATATCTGGAGCAGTCTGTCGATCATTTCGCCAACAGTTTGGATAACACGGGCATTGGCCGCATAGGCTTGCTCGATGATAAGGAGTGTTTGCAACTCTGCATCTGTATCAACGGCAGATGTTTGAATTTCTGAGTCGCTCAAAATGTCGCGGCGGGCAATTGTGCTAGCATTAATAGAATCGAAGCGAAGAGACTGTTCACCGATCAGTGAAGTTAATCCTGCAGCTGCGCCAATGACGCTATATTGACCTTGAAGCCCTGAATTTGCTGGGGCGTTGAGTGGTTCTGTCATGGCCGATAGCATATTGGTAATAATCGCTGTATTACCGGAGTTACCGGGAGCTGTTGCACCGAGGCCATCGCGTATTCTGTAAACTTCACCGCCTACATTTGGGTTGACCGCATTATTTATGGAAATCCGCGAGGCGATGCCGACAGTATTCGTCGGATCAATCAAAAGGGCACCATCTGTAAACAGGCCTTGCGCACCTGGCGTCTTTGTCGGGTCTAGCCCGTCATCTGCAAACCGCGCAATTAAGTCACCAGCCAGACTGTCGAGTGAGTCGGTAAATGCGGGTGCGATTTCATCGCGGATCGCGAACTCACCCGCCATACGTCCCGTTTGGAGAGCGTGGCGTCCGGAAGCGCCTGGCGTAATATCTTGGTCGCCAACGAAGAGGCCGGAAAGGGGACTGCCGACATCACCGTATCGCATGCCCTCCGTCATAACGGGTGTCCGCGTGAAGGATATCTCTCTGACAGATCCTGAAAGCAGGTAAACCCCTGACTCTGTCGTCAGTTCAATTTGGCCGTTATCTCTGGGAATGTCTTTGACAGGGATAATCGTGGCGATGGTATCAATGAGGCTTTGGCGTTCATCCTCAAGGGCTGCAACATTGCCGGATACTTCGTTTAAGCCGCTGATTTCTACATTAATGCTTTGAATGCGGTACAGCGCGTCATTCACGGTTTGAACATTGCGTGCGATATTGGCGTCTGCTGTTTCTCGCATAGACAGTGACATATGCGACAGGGCATTAAATTGTTGTGTTGTTTCATTTGCGGCGGCGACAACTGCGCTTTGATACGCTGCGGATTCCGGTGTTGCTTGGAGTGTTTTGAAGCTGGCTTCAAGATTTTCAATACTGGAAAATAGGCCATAACCACTCCCAGGCAGTCCTATTTCTGTATTTAACGCTTGGTAGGCATTGGCGACAACCTCGGAGCGTCCTGCAGCCGAGTCTGCATCGCGGCGCAACCGTGATAAAGCAAAGTCCTGTGCCCGCTGGACACTTGAAATCTTTACACCATTGCCTGAGCCGTCCGTGACGCGCTCTTGAGCTACAACTTCGCGGCGCACATAACCGGGCGTTGATGCATTTGATATGTTCGAGGCTGCAATATCCGCACGCAGGCTGCTGGCCGAAAGCCCGGAATTAGCGTTGGATAAAGCGCGTGTTAAAGACATAAAATTTACCTAGCCCTCTGATAAGACATCAACGGGCTTTTCATTGACCTATCGTTTTAAGTTCGTTGTTTCTTGTAACATCTCATCCACAGTTTGGATGATTTTAGCGTTGGAAGAGTAAGCGCGTTGCGTTTGGATCAAACTTGTCAATTCTGATGCAATATCGGTGTTTGATTCCATCAAAGCGTAACCAGCATAGCCACCTGTTGGGCCATCACCTGCATCCCAGAGATAGACATCGCCGCTACGGTTTGAAATTGTGAAGGCTTGATTGTCCATCGCCGTCAAACCATTTGCATTAGGCACTTCAGCCACAGGAATCTGATATAGTGTCCGGCGGAAGCCTGTATTGTAAATTGCTTCCAAGAAACCTTCTTGATTGATTTCGACAGTTTGAAGATCCCCGACGGGTGAGCCGTCTTTGGTGATGCTATAAGGTGAGAAGTCATTACCGAGCTGCGATAATCCTGTTGTTTCATTCGGGCGACCGATGAAGGCGTTAATGGCTCCGCTGGCGACATTAAACACAACTTCGCCTGTTGCAGGATCATAGGTCGTACCTGCACCCGGCGTAACCGATGCAATTGAACCGCCATTGACAGTGCCATTAAAGCTCACGCCAAATTCCGCGACGGGGACTGTTGGATCTCCTGCGCCGTCAACGACGCTGACTGTCCACTCATTGGCGGTTCCGGTCGGTGTAAAGGTGAGGGTAAGAGATTGGGTGAGGCCCAGTGAGTCAAAGTAATCAAAAGGTAAGACATAAGGGTCTGTTGGGCTGACACCGGCCGCAGGCAGGTTGACACCTAAGGTAATATTCTCGGTAGGTTCTGCGCTGAATTGACCAATATTCGTATTCACAGGCACAAGGCTCGTCGCACTTCCGCGACTTGGCGCACCGACATCACCATTTGAATCTGTTGGCCATCCGAGGAGGAAAAGCCCACTGGTTGTTCTTAGAAAACCGTTTTCATCGGCTTCGAAGCCACCCGTCGGTACCATCATGAAGGCACGGTCTTCAGCCGAAGCGTCAACGCCTGAAAAGTCGGTTACGGGGATCATACCGTTACCGTTAATAGCAATATCTGTGGAACGACCTGTCGAAACTAATGACCCCGTGCTCGTGACATCTTTGTAAGCTGTTGCCCGAACACCGCCCGCTGAATATGTGCTAGGGCGTTGGTTTATGACCATGCTAGAGAAATCGACGTCACTACGTTTATACCCATAGGTCGCTGAGTTTGCGATATTATCTGAAATTGTGGCTAAGCGTGTCGCGTTTACGTTCAGGCCCATGACCCCTGCATTGAGGGAAGAGGATATAGTCATTAGTTCAATCCTTGAATTTAATGTATGAATACAAGAATAACCGAACCTTCCTTAATAAAGTGTGTATTTATAATAACACCAAATAAGTGCTTATACCTTACTTGTTCAAAACTGTAATCGAGATCCGTCTGTTTTGTGGCGAATAGGGATCATCAGAGAGAGGCTGTGTCGAGGCTTTCCCAGCAACCTCCACGATTTGTGTCTTTGGAAATCCCATTTGTGTTAAAAGACGTCTGGCGGCATTTGCGCGGTCAGATGAAAGTTCCCAGTTCGAATAGTCCCCATTGCCGATGAACGCATGATTGTCAGTGTGACCGACAATTTTGATGTCATTTGCTACAGTCTCAAATGACGTCGCTACAATTTGTGTAAGCTCTTGCAAGATGGGGGAAGGCCGCGCACTGCCCATAGAAAAAAGAGGACTATCAGCTTGGTCAATCAATTCGATGACCAATCCTTCTGGACTCATTTTTAGAATGAGATGCTCAGAAAGTTTTTCGTCAACCGAGGCCAAGGCTTCGTTCATTTTATCGATTTGTTCTTGTAATTCACCGTCCGTGCCTTCGCCTTGGCCGAAGTCTTTGTTGCCTTCTGCACCGGACCCGTCTTTGGCGAGTGTGTCTTGTGTATATAGAGAGCTTCCCTTTAAAGCATCCGCCCCTCCGCCAGAGACGGCTGCCAAAGGAATGTTAGGATTGAAATAATCGGCAATACCCTTGCGTTGTTCTTCTGTTGTCGCATTAAGGAGCCACATTAAGAGGAAGAAAGCCATCATCGCGGTTACAAAGTCAGCATAGGCAACTTTCCATGCGCCACCATGATGACCCGCTGCGGCGTAAACCTTTTTACGGCGAATAATGATAGGCCGAACTGTTTCGTTCATTTTGGTATTCCATGATTTTTGTTACACCATATAATTGCGTATAATGGTGAGTATTCAGAAAAGAAACACGGTTAAGGAACGCTTAAATATTTTAAGACATTCGAAACGCATTACACCTATTGCGGGCTTTACAAATTATACATCGGAATGAATATGAGCGTTTTACGCAAGAAAATTGATAAGGTTTCCGACGCCGCACCGCTGGATCAAAACAGTGTCGCTCAGTGTTGGAAATCTCAACAGGAAGAAATCCTTGCAATATTTGAAGGTTTAATTGAGCCTTTATATTGGAAGGTCACAGAGGTTGATGTGAAACCTGTTGTCGCAAAAGACCTACCAAAAATTTTCGCGAAGACAGGGCTCTATGCCACATGGGGCCCGACAGAACGTGAAACACATTGCATGGTTTTGCTTGATACGAAACTGGCAGCTATTATTTCGAAATTTGGATTTGAAGGTGAGATTACAGAATTAAAAAAGCTTGAGAAGCATCCAATCTCAAAATTTGATATCCTTTTAATGGAAGAGATTTTGGCGCATTCAAAAGATTTTTTTGACCCGCACTCCACAATTGAGCGCAGAGATTACATTGAATTTTCGGATATTCCATTGGCCCCAGAATTTGATAAATGGATGAAGCTCGACTTAAATTACTCAGTCAGTCTGGGTCTAAAGTCAGAAGACTTAGCTTTATCAGTAAGTCTATTAATGACGGAAGCACAGTTTAATGCGCACCTTAAAAAGGGTCCAAAAGTTGAGCCGAGCACAGAAATAATAGACTTTGATGTTAACGCTGAGACGCTGACGCGTCATATAGATAAGAGTGTCACGTCACTGCGGGCTGTTTTGGAAAGTTGTGAAATGACAGTGGCTGACTGTACGCGCCTACAGATCGGCCAGGTTATTCCTCTGCCGGGCGTTTCCTTGCAGGAACTCCGCGTTGAAGCTCAGTTAAAAGACACAAGGGTTTGTATCGCGCGCGCGGCTTTGGGTATTCACAAAACACGTCGCGCCGTTCAACTCGTCGAAGATGTCTCCGCTGAATTCATTGATCAAGGACGATTTGCTGAGTTATAAGGACAAACTATTTTGATATGTCGCTGCGGCTTAGAATAACAGAGTAAGTTAAACACCAATTTAGTGTATAATTAAAGAATAAGTAACCAATGGTGGGTATCGGGGTTTCATGAATTCCATACTCGGCATTGTTATCACGATTGTTTGCGTTTTCGGGGGGTATCTCTGGGCGGGTGGTAAGATGGATATTATTCTTCATTCGCTCCCTTATGAAGCCACCATGATTGCAGGTGCTGCTATTGGTGCTTTTGTCTGCGGTAATGACATGCACACAATCAAAGCCACGGGCAGAGATATTGTCGCCTGTTTCAAAGGCCCGAGATGGAAAAAAGACGACTATGCAGACTTGCTTTGTCTTATGCATGAACTCGTCAGAATTTCGCGCGAGAGTCCGGTTGATGTTGAAGCCCATATTGAGAACCCTGAGGAGTCTTCACTCTTTCAAAAATATCCCCGTATTTTAGAATCAAAGCATTTCGTCGAACTAATCTGCGACACGATCCGTTCAATGCTCATGAACTTCGATGATGTTTATCAGGTTGAAGAGCTTCTTGATAAACAGCTTGATAGTATGAAAGAAGAGTCACTTCACGGTTCTCACGCGCTTCAAAATATTGCTGATGCGCTTCCGGCTTTGGGCATTGTTGCCGCCGTATTGGGTGTGATTAAGACAATGGCGTCTATTGATAAGCCGCCGGAGATTTTGGGCGGTATGATCGGCGGCGCTTTGGTGGGTACATTCCTCGGTGTGTTTTTGGCCTATGGTTTTGTGGGTCCCATGGCGAACAAAGTTAAAAACACCCGAGAGCAAGAACATTATTTCTATGCACTTATCCGCGAAGTCCTCGTCTCGAGCTTGCATAAAAATGAAACTCAGATTTGTATTGAAGTTGCAAGACGAAGCGCACCCGAACATCAACGTCCGAGTTTCGCCGACATAGAGCAGGCCCTCAAAGATTTAAAGAATGTGGCCGCATGATGTTGATGCCCGATTTTCCTTCCGAAAAATCAACGCGTTTTAAACGTCAGGCTCCAAGTCTTAGCTTGGGTCTGGCCTTATTTGTATCTGTATGTTTGCTCCCGCTCACATCAAAGGCAGAAAGTCCTGAAACCAAACCTAATATTATAAATGAAAATGGTTTGTCGAATGCGGCCGAGTCTTTGTCAAAAATTCTGGCTGACGCCAAAAGACAAGGCTTTATGCAAGCAAAGCCAACCGTGGTTGAGACTCAAACAGCTGAACCAGTAGAAAGTCCGCTCCTAAGTTGTGCCGCCGCTGAAGTTTTGGATTTCCAAGCCCTACAGCCTATTGAAGCCTATGAAGACCTGATAACTGGAAAAGATGTCAGCAGCGAAATGGAAGCTCAATATGGAGCCTTACATTTAGCGCGGATCTATTTGAGCTTAGGCTTGGGCGTAGAGGCGGTGGCCACATTGAGTCCTTATGAGAGCGCTGATGCGGAGCTGTTAAAGCGAGTCGCTATGCTACTGGCAGATCCGCATTATGATGTTGAAACTCCCTTGTTAGAAATTTATGCGGATTGTAATTCTCATGCGGAACTTTGGGCAATATTAGAAAACCCTGAACGCTTAGAAACTGTTCTATCTGGGGAGCGCCGTCGTCGTATTGTGAATACAATGCCGACCTTTCCGAAATATATACGTGAAAACCTCTCTGTTAATCTTGCAATAAAAGCGGCTGAGAATGACAATATGTTTTTGGCCCAAGCGATATGGGCTAAAATGGATACGGAGGCGCGCGAAACAGGTCACCGGCTGCCGGCGGATAAAACAGAAAAAGATGATTACCTTTATCTCAATGGCCTATTGAAGAAAGATAGTGATCCTAATTTTTATCTGTCTGTTTTGAACTACCTCGCTGAACGCGAGGGTGTTTTCCGTCTCACGGCGCTCACACAGCTATCAAAATTGAACCGTACATCAACTGCAAAAATAAATGCGAGTCTTGAAGACGATCTCTTAGAAGTGAGCCAAAACTTCTCGAATGGATATGAGAGCCAATTAGCAGCGATGGAGTTGGTCAAAAACCGAATTCACATTGGTCGCGCGGTTGATGCTATTTCTGCGACAAAAAAATATTTCAGTCCGTCGGATGCGGAATATCGTCAAAGCGTTCTACAAATCACAGATCTTGTTCAGGGCCGTTTGCGGAGTGAACATCAATTAAACCGTATCGTCGGATTAAATGATTATTTGTATGACACGCGGTTTTTTGAATATGCCGGAAACACTGACGGACTTAGATATGATGCTTTAAGTGCGGCTTTGCTATCCGGTCTACCCGAATTGCATCATAAAATATTTGACGCAGATGAGAGCCTTCCTACTGAAGCAGAAAAATTAATGCAGCAAGCCCGATTTTTTGCCGATTTAAAAATAGATAGCCAGCAAGTTTTAACGCAAAATAATAATAATATGTTGCTGCCGGATATATTGTTGAAGCGTGTTGCGCGGCACGCTTTGGCAAATAATAACACGGTCTTGGCGCGGTCTATGGCCGCAAAATTATCAGGCAGTGAAGCGCGTCAAAATATGACTCACAACATTGCTTGGATTGAAGGTCGATGGGCCGATACGGCAGGCACTGATGATAAAATCACAGATGTTTTAAAGCAGTCTGCACCCATACCGCTTACAACAAGCGAGCGCAATTGGATCAAAAAACTTCCCAAACAATTATTAGACATTGAAACGACACTGCAGAAAACACAGGCGTATCTGAAAAATGGATAATGCGAATTACGTATCACTCTCCCGTCAATCAGGATTGATGAAGGAATTGAGCACGATCGCCAATAATATGGCGAATGCGGATACCGTTGGGTATAAACGCGAAGGGGCAATCTTCTCTGAATATATCGCCGCCGCCGGCGCAACGGGTGAAGCGGCGTCACCGCGGCACAGCCTGTCCATGGGTCGTTTGGCAGCGCATGCCAGTAATTTCGACACGGGTAGTTTACGTATGACGGGTGGCTCTCTGGATGTCGCCGTCCAAGGGGACGGATTTTTCTTGGTCAATGTGAATGGTCAGACACAATTGACACGTGCCGGTAACTTTATGACGAATGAAGTCGGAACGCTTATCAATGTCGACGGCAATCCTGTTTTAGATGCAGCGGAAGCCGAAATACAAATTCCGATTGAAGCGGGCAAAGTGTCAATTGCGCAAGACGGTACGATTAGTGCCAATGGCGCAGAAATCGGACGTTTGGGCGTTGTGACGGCTGACCCGAATACGCTTTCGCGGCAGGGCAGTAATAATTGGATTGCTCAAAATGGTTTTGAGCCTTTGGAAGAGGGTATCATTCTCCAAGGCTTTTTAGAAGACAGTAATGTTGAGCCTGTGTCCGAGATCGCGCGAATGATCGAAGTGCAGCGTTTTTACGATGCGGGTCAGAAAATTCTTGAAATGGAAGACAGCCGCATAAAACAAGTGATCACAACAATTAGGCAGATTTCTTAGATTTTAAAAGTAAACCAAACGAAGGAAGTTCAGGATGAACGCTCTTAAAATTGCCGCCACAGGTATGGCCGCCCAACAAACCCGTGTTGATGTTATTTCCAATAATATCGCGAACATGAGCACAACGGCTTATCAACCCCGTGTCGCCGAGTTTGCTGATTTGATTTACCTACAACACCTCACGCCGGGGTCTGTGAGTTCACAAACAGGCACCATTGTACCGGCGGGTATCCAGCTTGGTATGGGTGTGCGTCCGTCAACAGTCTCTATCGAGGTCGTCCAGGGTGCGTTAAGTTCGACAGGAGGCGACCTTGACCTAGCTATAGAAGGGCGTGGTTTTTTCGAGATTACGCTGCCAAGCGGAGAGTCGGCTTATACCAGAGATGGGAAGTTTTATCGCGACTCCGAAGGCTTGATTGTCAATTCCGATGGCTATGCTTTGGCAGATAACATCACCATACCGAATGATGCGCGTCGTATAAATATTAGCTTGGATGGGGAGGTCACAGCCTTTTTCGACAATGCGCCGCAAGGCCAGCAAATTGGTACAATTTCTATGACGGTGTTCGCGAATACGAAAGGTCTAGAAGCCATAGGCGGAAATCTATTCCGTGAAACTGCAGGTTCGGGTGCGCCGATTGTGTCAGAGCCTGGAACTGAAGGCGTCGGCACAATGCGTCAAGGGTTTTTGGAAGATTCCGGCGTTGATGTGGTTGAAGAAATTTCAGAATTGATCGAAGCGCAGCGTGGCTATGAATTAAATTCAAAAATTATTTCGGCGGCTGACGAAATGTACGCTGCAACGACACGGATCCGTTAAGATGTTACGATCCATTTTTATATCAATTATCTTATTGGGGGGTGTCGTTTTTACGCCCCCTGCTTTTGCCAGCAGTGTCGTGGCAAAGTCGACGCTTACGCGCGGGACTGAAATCACTTTAGATGACATCGATATAGACACGAAGAGCGAGTCCGAGTTTGACGCGTTGAGCTCTCAATTCGTCGGCATGTCCGTCATCCGCACAATCGCTGGCGGAACGACATTGAAAGAACGCGATGTGGCTGCGCCTATAAAAGTGCGTCGTAACAGCCGGGTCAAAATGATGTATAAGTTTGGCCGCTTGGAAATTTCGGCAACGGGTCGCGCTTTGTCGGAAGGTCGGGAGGGCGACATTATTACTGTCATGAACCTCGAATCTAGAAAGCGCGTTGAAGGTCGTGTCACATCCTTTGGTACAGTGGAGATGATCCCGTGAGACAGAAATTAAAGACAAAATATGCGATTGTTCTTCTCGCAGCTGTCGCCATAACAGGCTGCAAAACGACCGGTGGTATGCCAACCGCCGCCGAGTTTAATGAACTCCACCCGCATGTAAGCTACGCGCAACAGGGTGTGCGTCAAACAATCCCTGTTATTGATCGCACAGAAGGCAAATTAAATGCCCGTGAAACATCGCTTTGGAGTAGTAGCCCTCAATCGCTTTTCGGCGACCGCCGTGCCAGCCAAGCGGGAGATATTTTAACAGTTCTGGTTGAGATTGACGATGAGGCAGAAATCAATAATTCCGTGACCGAAGACCGTCAGAACAATGAGAATTTTGGTATTAATTCCTTCTTTGGATTACCGGAAAAAATAAACGGTCTTTTGCCTGCCGGGGCATCGCTTTCCCCGGCCGTTGATCTCTCTCGCACCCGTAGTTTATCCGGCGATGGTACGATTCGCCGGGGTGAGAAAATCACGCTGCGTCTGGCGGTTCAGGTGGTCGATGTTCTGCCAAATGGGTATTTACAGCTTTCGGGCCAACAACAAATTATGGTCAATAATGAAATTCGCCATCTTCAGGTGACCGGGCTTATCCGAACGCAAGATATCTCCCGACAGAATGTCATTACCTATGATAAAATTGCCAATGCAAAAATTTACTATGGCGGAAAGGGTCAAGTCACAGACTCCGTTAAACCGCGTATAGGCAATAAAGTTATCCAGACGCTTTTACCCTTCTAGGATCTGTTATGATTAAATCCGTTTTAAAAATTGCTGTTTTAATGGTGGCCGTTATTGCCGGTGGCGTGGGCGCGAGTTTTTATAAAGATATGTCTTCCGCCTCTGCTTCCGCAAGCGTGTCCTCAAAAGATAGCCATAGCAAAGCTGATAAGAAAGACTCTCACGGGAAGTCAAATAAATCAGATAAAAAAGACAGTCATGGAAAATCAGATGGGGGAGACGAGGTCACCTATCAAAAATTTAAACGTCAATTTGTTATCCCTGTTATGAGTGACAAAAAAATTAAAAGCCTCGTCATCATGAATTTCAATCTGGAATTAAATGGTGATGCACCTGCGAATAGTTTCTCTTTAGAACCAAAACTTAGAGATGCCTTCATGCGAGATCTATTGAGTCTCTCAAATGAAGGTGTTTTTGACGGTGATTTTACGTCACCGGAAACTTTTGAAGAAATTAGGGAGACATTGCTAGGTTCATCTCGCCGTATCTTGAATGACGGCGTAAATGATGTTTTGATATTAGATATTGCGAAGCGTGACGCCTAGAAGCGTGTTACTACCCGCCAAGCCTCCGGAACTAGGTTTCTGCGTTTTGTAGTAACAGACTTTGTTCAATCATCCGAGCGATACTTTCGAGCGTTTGATTGCCTTCTGCTTGTAATTCTAAATTAGAAAAAGTAGCGAGTTGTTCAACAAATTGTGTTGAGTCCAACGGTGCCAAGGGGTCTTGGTTTTTAATCTGTGCTGTCAGCAATGTGAGGAATGTATTAAATTGTTCGCTGACATCGGAGTCGTTTGAGAATGTCGAATTGGTTTCATTCGTCGTTATTTCCGGAGCGTCGGTAACTGTCCCGTCTTCTGAGACCGCGTCTGTTTTGGCTACATCTTTGCGTAACCCAATTTGCGGATCTGATGGAATCGCTTTCGCCAGATAATCGGAAGGCTTTTTTTGCGTAGCAAGCCCAACAAGATTTTGAATGTTCATAATATGTCCTACGGATAGTTTAGAGCCTGAGATCCAGTCTCAATTGCTCTTCGTTCACTTTATAAATCGGTGTGCGGTAAGAGTTTTCCAACGCGTCTGATGCTGCGTCGCTAAAGCCAATGTTCAATTCGCGCGATTGTGAGTTATCTTGATCGGACCTTGCCTCGCCGTCCGCACTTTGTCGCTCAAAACTCAAATCGACATTAGAAAAGCCATTCTCATTGAGCATTTGCATGAACTCCTGACTCCGTTCGCGCAGGATATTATAGCTCTCAGGATTTTCAGCTTTAACGACAACTGTCACTCGACTATCCGCATCAAATAAAAAGTCGATATAAACGCGACCCATTTCCGGCGGATCCAATTGCACCATCACACCTTTGGGCGTTTCTTTTGCCGTCAATATGGCGTCAGCCACTGTGGTGACAATGGCATTAGAGATTGCAGATGAACCCACAGACGTTGCGGGTGTTGCGTTAATGACGCTTGTTGTGCCGCTCACGACTGATGGTGCCGCGAGTTCCATGCCGAGACCGATAATTGGCTGGCCCGTCATTTGTGTGGAACTGGGAAAAAGATTTTGGGAAGCCAAGACGTCTGAACGTGCTGACGTCTGATTGAAGCCATCAATATCCAAATCGGGTATATCGGTTAGATTTTTAATATCTTGTCCAATTGTATCAATCTCAACTTCGCGTAAATCCGCGCTGTCGACATTTGTATTTATCGGGATGTTGGTTTCACGCGAGGCTGTCACGGGCGTACTGGTCGGCATATTCGGTTCAGCGCCGTCTCTCAAAAGTGAAATCGCGCCAGTTTGCGTTGCATTGATCTGTGCAATGACGACAGCATCTTCAGTTTCCTGTGCGTCCTCTGAAACAGAAGTGTTGGCTTCAAGTTTGACCGTTTCGAGTAAATGTTGTTCTGGGGTAGTCTCTTGAGTTTGTTCAGTTGTAATTAAGAGTTCTGTTTCTGATGAGGTTAGAGTTATTAGTTCCTCTGCGGCAAACTCAATCACATTGCTTTTAGGTGCATCTGCCTTAATCGTTGTCAGCCCGAAGCTCTCTAGGACCTCATCAGGCAATAGGTTTTTAGTTGTTTCATTATCAGCGCCATTCTCTAATCCATCAGTCGGATTTGACCCCTCTGGAAAGCGCCAAAACGCTGACTCGGCGTGCAAGTTTTCTGAATTGCCCATGTTATGATCGGCAAATGCTACGTTCGCATCATTTGAAGCTTGAGAATCTGATTTGACTCTATCTGACATTTCTTCTGATTTATGAATAAACTTTTTTGCGAAATCAGATTGTGAGATATCACCAGCTGCCATGCGTTCGTCCCCGCCCTTATTATGAGGCGTGGCGGTTTTTGTAACAGCGTTTGTTTTTCCAGAGCCCGAAAGGGACTGGAATGATAATGAATCCTTCATACACCAATTAATATGTAAAATATATTAACCAACCATTTACGAGTTTCAGATTAAACGTGGTTAAGGAGGTCTTTATGAGTGATTCATTTCTAACATTGCACACGATTAAGGCCGGTGGTTTTGACTCTGTTTCTCTTGCAGACGCAGAGACTAAACAAAGTGCGAATAATAGGAACGACCCTGAACTACGACAAGCCGCCGAAGATTTTGAAGCCGCTTTCATTTCGCAGATGCTGAAATTTAGTGGTCTTGCCGAGGCTTTGACAAAAGGTGGTGGTGAAGACGTTGCCGCTTTCACAGACTTCTATATTGAAAACTATGCTGAAAAAATTGTCGAGAGTGGTGGCTTTGGTCTTGCGAATAAATTTTACGATAAACTGGCAGCGAAACAAGGTCGTGATCTGGAGAATACATTAGATGTCCGATCTTAAAACGATCATCAATAAACTGCGTCACGTTGTGCGTTCTGAAAATGAACAACTACGCCGGGGTATTTATACAGCGTTGCAGGACACCGTATCGGTCAAGCAAGTTTTGTTGGCAGAACTTAATGAGTTCGTTCTGCGCTTACAGCAACCCAACCATAAACGTTTGTTGGCAAAAGAGCTTAATGAGTTGCAACTCCTGTTAAAAGAGAATGATCGCCTTATGCGAACAGCCATTAACAGTGTCAAACTCGCTTATAAACAAGTCGCCTCTATTCGTAACTCAGAGAAAAAAGTCGGTGCGTATAACCGCTTCGGCAAAACAATTTACATACAGGATGTGCCGGGCCTGAAAACCAAACTGGTATAATGATAAGTGTTTAATTTGGAGAAGGATTCCAAACACAACACCTTTTGAAGAAGCAGGAAGCCTCGAAAAGGAAAAAGCCTATGTCTAGTGTACTCACCAATAAAGGTGCAATGATTGCCCTTGAAACACTTCGCGGTATAAACAGAAATCTTGCAACCGTTCAGAGTGAGATTTCGACCGGTAAGAAGATATCAACCTCCACTGATAATGCCGCTATTTGGTCAATTGCGACGGTGATGGAGTCTGATGTCAATAGTTTTGCACAAATTACGGATAGTTTGAATCTTGGGTCTGCCACAGTGGGCGTCGCCCAATCGGCTGCCAATCAAGTCACTAATTTATTACAAGATGCGAAAGCTTTGATTGTCGCTGCGAATGATGCTTCAGTTACTGATGATGATCGCCAAAAATACCAAACGGATATTGATGAATTGCGTCAAACAATTAACAACATTGTTGATGCCGCTTCATTTAACGGCCAAAACCTTCTGAAAGGGACAGGCTCTGTCCAAGTCTTATCGTCTTTGAACAGACAGGATGATGGCACAGTTACGGCTGGGCGGATCACCGTAAATCGTCAAAATCTGGCGGCCTCAGCCGAAGTTCCAGGAACACCCGTAACGACAGGCGAAACGTTCGCTGTGTTTGGTGCAACAACTGTCACTGACCAAGATGGTGGCGGTGCTCCGGGAACGACAACGCTGACAATTAACGAAGGTGTTGCCGCAGAAGATACGCGATACGCATTTACTGTTGGCGGCATTGCCGTGGATTACACAGCTATTGCAGGGATGGATCAAGACGCGATTGCCGCCGGTTTGAAAGACGCGATTGACACTGCGATTGCCGCATCAGCCACTGATCCGAATGCGACTGCGGATATTTCCGGGACATTCTCAACAAGTGCCGTTGATACATCTGGCACAAATGCCGTTATCACATTAACAAATAATGCGCCCGCAGCGGCAGGTGATGTTACTTTGACACAACCTACTGTCGCGTCGGGATATCAAGCTGCCGGCGGGTTAAATGAACTGTCTAATATTGATATTACAACGGTCGCAGGCGCAGAAGCTGCCTTATCAGGTATTGATGTTCTTTTACAAACCGCGATTGACGCGACAGCTGATTTTGGTTCCAAGCAAAAGCGTATTGATAATCAGAATGAATTTATCATTACGCTGACCAATAGTTTGAAAACAGGGGTTGGGGCCATGACGGATGCAAACCTTGAAGAAGCGTCAGCCCGTTTACAGTCCTTACAGGTTCAACAGCAGCTTGGCACACAGTCACTCTCGATTGCGAACCAAGCGCCGCAAGCCTTGCTTCAATTATTCCAGTAATTCGCAAATAATTTTCGAAAATATTTAAATTCCTCATAAGTTATAATTAATGGGGAATTAATTTCAGCTTATTTGTCTGCATAATTCTCAAGCAGGCCTGATAATTCAACAAAATCATGTCAATTTACTAATCATTATCAATTGGTGTGTATTAAAAATAACAACTCAGGAGAGTTAGCTGTTTTATTCAAACAAAAAGGAGATGACAGCGTCAAGGATGACTTAGGGGTCCCATTCGGGACAAAAAGGGAAATATCCCAAAACTAAAAACCCAATTTGGGTGAAAAGGAAAAACCTATGTCTAGCGTTATTACAAATAAAGGTGCAATGGTTGCACTTGAAACACTTCGCGGTATCAACAAAAATTTGAGCGATGTTCAAAGCCAAATTTCGACGGGTAAAAAAATCTCAACATCTACAGATAATGCCGCTATCTGGTCCATTGCGACAGTAATGGAATCTGATGTTAAATCATTTGATCAAGTTTCTGACAGCTTGAACCTCGGTTCTGCGACTGTTGGTGTGGCACGTTCTGCCTCTGATCAAGTAACAGGTCTTCTTCAAGAAGCAAAGTCATTGATCGTTGCGGCGAATGATCCATCTGTATCAGATACTGATCGTGCAAAATATCAAACTGATATTACTGAACTCACAGGCACAATCGGCTCTATCGTTGATGCCGCTTCTTTCAATGGCCAAAACCTTCTTAAGGGTGCCGGTAATATCGAAGTGCTATCTTCATTGAACCGTCAAGATGATGGTACAGTTTCTGCGGGTCGTATTGCTGTTGGCCGTAATGATCTTTCAACAGCCGCTGCAGACCTTGCATCAGTTGCTGCATCTGCGGCTACAGGTGCAACATTGTCAGGCCCGACTGCGGTAGAAAATAGTGGTACTGCCCCCACAATCACGATTGCGGCGGGCACAACAACTGAGGATGCAACGGTTTATTCCCTAGACGTTGGCGGCACTGCAGTATCTTATACAGCCGCTGCTGGTCTTGACGAAGATGCAATTGCAGCAGGTCTTTCTGAAGCGATTAACACAGCCCTTGATGATGATAGCTCAGCGATTGCAGACACATTGACTGCGTCTGTATCTGGTAATGTGGTTACATTAACTAACACGGCAGTTGCAGCATCTAATGCAAATGACGTGACAATTGGTGCTATCACGACAGAAGCCGGTACAGTCGCAGGTGGCTTAAATGGCCTTGCTGCTCTTGATGTTTCAACATCAGAAGGTGCAACTGCCGCTTTGACAGCGATTGATGGTCTTCTTCAGACAGCGATTGATGCGACGGCCGAATTCGGTTCAAAGCAAAAGCGTATTGATAACCAGAACGAGTTTATCAGCACACTTTCAGACAGCTTGAAAACAGGCATTGGCGCCATGACGGATGCTAACCTCGAAGAAGCGTCTGCACGTTTGCAGTCACTACAGGTTCAACAGCAGCTCGGTGTTCAGGCGTTGTCTATCGCCAACCAGGCACCACAGTCACTATTGTCACTGTTTAGATAAGATACGGTTCCCAAAGCCGTTCGGAGCGGGTTCGCCCGCTCCGATACATAAAAGAATAAAAAGCCTTATTAGGACGATAAGAATATGGATCAGAAACAACAAGCGCTCCGCGGTTACGGTAAAGTTCAAAGAGAAACTGCGTCAGATAAACATATAGAGCTGCAATTATTTACATCCATTACGGCCCGCCTGCGTGCACAAGCGAATAAGAATACCACCCAAATTAATTCCGTTATGGCGCAGGCCCTGATCGATAATGCCAAGCTTTGGAATATTTTGTTCTGCGACTTGGTAAGCCAAGACAACAAACTCCCAATATCTCTTAAAACGAATTTGATTTCGCTCGCTGAATTTACACAAGCGCATACACAAAAAGTTTTGCGTGGTGAGGCCGGCATGAGCATCCTCATCGAGGTCAACGACTCTATCATTATTGGTTTGAAATCCGCGCTGATGGCGCAAAAAAATCAATCTCAAAATCCTACTCCCACAACAATCATTCAAGAGGTCGCCTAATGTCCGGACTAGTAATTCGATTAAAGCCGAATGAGCGATTTCTTGTGAACGGGGCGCTATTGATGAATGGCGATAAACGCTCACAAATCTGTGTGCCGGATGATGAGGTTTATGTCTTGCGTATGAGTGATGCCTTGCATCCTGATGAAGTGGATACACCCGTCAAACGTGTTTATTATGCCGTACAAATCATTCTTTCGGGTGATGGCAAAGCTGCCGAGTTGGAAAGTGACGTCAAAAAAGGATTAGACGCATTACAGGCTGTGTTCGATGGAACACCGATGGGTCCAACGCTCGAAAAGGCGCAAGCAGCTTATGAAAAAGGACGTTTTTACTCTGTCCTTTATACACTGAAATCACTCTTTGATATTGAAGCGGGTCTTTTGGATAAATCCGCTCTGAAAGCCTCAAAGCCATCTAATGATATCCACGTTTCGCCTGAAATGGCACATTCTGCTTAGTCTCTTATGACATTTTCGCCTGTCATACCCAGCTCCGGCCTTACAGGTTGGAGCTTTCTGCAAAGAACCCTCGACAGGCAAGAAGACCTTTTTGCCAAATCCCCAGAGATCAATCGCGACATTGAATACTTCAAGGAGAATATCGGTAACATTAAAACGCTTGATGACTTCATGGGTGATCGCCGTATTCAAAAAGTCGTCTTAGGATCGTTTGGGCTGGGCGACGAAATAGATAAGGGTGCTTTTGTTCGCAAGGTTTTAGAAGAAGGTGTGCGGGCAGCAGCCCCTGGTGAACCTGCAAGTTTTGCTGTTCGCTTGAACAACTCGGATTACCTCGCACTGGCGCGAACCTTTAATTTCGATAATGGAAATTTACGTATTTCGTCTGTCGTGGCGGATGATATCGCCGCGAAATATGAACGTCAGTCTTTTGAAATTGAAGTGGGTGATGTTGATCAAAATATGCGTTTGGCGCTTAACTTTGAACGTAAAATCAGTGAGTTTACAGGACAAGGGTCGACTGAAGACGGAGGGTGGTTTCGTTTAATGGGTTCTGTGCCGATGCGTACGGTTTTAGAGTCTGCTTTTAATCTACCGTCTCAATTTTCTTCTTTAGATATTGATCGTCAAAAAGACATTCTCAAAGATAAAGCGTTTCAAAAATTCGGCGAAAAATCAATTGAGCTCTTTACAGATCCTGCCAATGTACAGTCCTTAATTAAAGACTTTTTGTTACGGCAAGAACTTGATTCAGGGCCAACGATTTCAACACCCGGATTTTCTGCACTGGCTCTTTTTGGTGATAATTCAGGCGTCGGTTCAGGTAGTATTTTGAACATTCTTTTATCAAATAGCTAAGATGTTTCTATCGGGGTTCCCTCATTTTGAAGAATGGACTCGAGCTTATCAAAGCTCTCTTCAATAGACTGGCTTTCGATTTTCCCAATAAAATGATCAAGGGCAGGATAGAAACGAATTGCTTCATCCAGCTTAAGGTCGCTACCAGGCACATAAAGTCCTGCTTGAATAATCGCTTCTGCCTCTTCATATCGCATAATGTGCTCACGGCCTTGGCGTAATAATAAATTTTCATCGCTACTCGCGGCTTTGGGCAGGGAGCGCGAAATGCTGCGGCGAATATCAATGGCGGGGAAACGGCCGCGTTCAGCAATCTCGCGCGTTAGAATAATGTGGCCATCCAAGATACCGCGTACCATGTCCGCGATCGGCTCTTCCATGTCAGATCCCGCGACAAGGACGCTAAAAACGGCTGTAATATCGCCGCTATCATCTAGGCCCGGGCCTGAACGTTCACACAGGGCGGCAAGAGATCTGAAAGTTGAGGGCGGATAGGCTTTCAGGGCAGGGACTTCGCCTGCGCTTAGCGCAATATCACGATGAGATTCAGCATAGCGCGTTAGAGAGTCAAACAAGCATAAAACTTGTCGGCCATCATCTCTGAAATATTCTGCCGATGCCATGGCAAGTTGCGCCGTCCGTAATTTTATGGCGGATGACATATCGGATGTGGCGGCAAATACGATGGATTTTGACATGCCTTCTGGGCCTAAGATGTCTTCGACAAAATGACGGACTTCGCGCCCTCGTTCACCGATAAGGGCAATAATCGTGATGTCCGCATCAGATGAGCGCGCAATCGTTCCGAGCAGGGTTGATTTTCCTACACCTGAACCGGCAAATAGTCCTACACGCTGCCCGCGACATAGCGGTAAAAATGTATCAATTGCTGCGACACCAGTGGTTAATCGCGTGCCAAGGCCCTTACGTAAAATAGCCGCGGGAGGTAGAGCGTTTAATTTAACCGGACGCTCCCCTTTTTCCGGCAAATCGCCATTTATGTCGATGCCTTCATGGTTAAGGACGCGGCCGACCCAATCCTGCGAAGGAAGGATGAGAGGCTCTATAAGATGTTCGACCTGTTGGCCAATCTTCAAGTCAGAGGCTGAACTGTGAAGGGTAGCAATCGCAGCTTTGGGTTCAAGCGCAATCACTTCCCCTTTGACTGAGCGGCCATGTGATACCTGAATCTTAACCAATGCGCCTTGCCCTACTTGCGTATTGAGTCCCGCGATATGAATCGTCTGGCCTGAAATATGCGTTATTTCCCCAAAATGTTTGGAAATAGAGGGGGAATTCGCAGATTTCAGAGCGGTTTCTAGATGTGTCATAAAAGCGAAGTGACCTAAGAAAGTTAATATATTGTTGGTGTATATTAACTTATCGTTCAACTATCTGGTGTATGAAAAGTTAACGTGGTCATTTAAAGACAAGGATTGTCGCACCATGCTGAAGAGCATAAATATTTTAAACCTGACATCTTCCATGGCGTCTCATGCGGCGCAGCGGCATGCCATTGTCGCGGAGAATATCGCTAATTCCGATACACCGGGTTATAAAGCCCAAGATATTCAGCCCTTTGCAGATGTCTATAAGACAGCAAAATTACAGGGATCAGATCCGCAGATGGGTCAATTCCAAACTATCGAGACAACCATGGGGGATGCACATTCTCCCAATGGTAACTCTGTGTCTCTCGAAGATCAGATGATGCGGTCTGCACAAACGCAAAACGATCACGCCATGGCGCTGATGCTCTATAAGAAATCGCTGTCTATGATGAAAATGGCCGTTGGTAAAAATCTATAAATTCACTTAAATCAGAAGGGGTCGTTTAGGATGGACAACTCAATCTCAAAATCAATTTCTGCAGCAGCGGGTGGCATGAATGTCCAATCGTTTCGTTTGCGTGTGGCCAGTGAAAACCTCTCCAATGTTGATACACATGGTTATCAAAGAAAGATGATCACCTTTGGTGAAGAAATGGATCGGGTAAATGATATGAAACGCGTATCTATTGATCAGGTCATGCTCGATAATTCTCAAGGCGAGCAACTTTTTGACCCCTCACACCCTCTGGCGGATGAAAACGGCTTTGTGCTGATGTCGAATGTCGACATGATGATTGAACTGGCTGATGCGCGTGAAGCGGGTCGCTCTTATGAAGCCAACCTCTCGACGTTCCGTCAAGCCAATCAAATGTATCGCAGTCTTATTGATTTGCTGCGTAATTAATTAGGAGCACGTTATGGAACCTTCATCTCTCGGCGCGATGCGCCAATATCAAATTGCAAGGCAAGCGCTCTCTCCTGATGCCAATAAAACAGGCGCCGCCGAAAATGCGCTGGTTGAGCCCAAAACAAATGCTGTGGCCGAAGGGGTCAAAGACTTTGCCGCTGTTTTTGAAAATGTTGAAACACAAACTCAAGCCATGGCGTTAGGTCAAGCAGATGCCCATTCTGTTGTTCAGGCCATGGCTAGCGCAGAGGTCGCGTTGGAAACAGCGGTAACGATCAGAAACCGCGTTGTTGAAGCTTATCAAGAACTCCTGCGGATGCCGATCTAATGACTGACGCCGAAATACTTTCCATCATGCGGGAGTTTTTCTGGAGCGCCGCCATCATTTCCACGCCTTTGCTTTTAACGGCATTGATCGTGGGTATGATCATTGGTCTCTTGCAGGCCCTGACATCTATTCAAGAGATGACGTTAACATTTGTGCCAAAGCTTGGTGCGATGTTGGTCGTCTTTATCATGACAGCGGGCTTTATGGCGAAGATTTGTGTCAATCTTTTTGATCAAATCGTCATACCTGCCATTTTGGGATAAGTGACATAGAAACATGCCCTCAATCCTGAAATCCATTACGGCGAACCCGACGGTATTTCTAGCCATAGGCTTAATGTTCATCATTGTGATGATGGTTCTACCAATGCCGTCATGGGTTCTGGATGTGGGGTTGTCCGCCTCATTTGCTTTTGCGATTTTGATTTTTACAATCACCCTTTTTATAGAACGCCCTTTGGATTTTAGTTCTTTCCCGTCGGTTCTTTTGGCGGCGCTTTTACTCCGTCTGTCCCTCAATATTTCATCCACGAAACTGATTATCGGCGAAGGTCATACGGGGCCTGATGCTGCGGGAGGAGTGATTGAAGGTTTCGCCATGTTCGTCATGGGGGGCAATATTTTCATTGGCCTGATTGTTTTCTCTGTTCTCGTCATTGTGAACTTCATGGTGATCGCCAAAGGTGCAGGCCGTATGGCCGAAGTCGGCGCCCGTTTTGCATTGGATGCCATGCCCGGCAAACAAATGGCAATTGATGCGGATTTATCAGCAGGGGCCATCTCTCATGCGCAAGCCAGTGAGCGTCGGATTTTAGAGCAAGAAGAAACAGCTTTCTTGGGATCGCTCGACGGCGTCTCGAAATTCATGAAAGGCGACGCTGTTGCCGGCATTCTTATTACGCTGCTGAACCTGATTGCCGGTATTGGTATTGGGGTAGGCGTTCACGGCATTTCATTTAGTGAAGCGGTCAAGAATTATTCTATTCTCACGGTTGGCGATGGTCTCGTGTCTCAAATTCCTGCTGTCATTATTTCTATCGCGGCAGGTCTCTTACTTTCCAAAGGGCGCGGTGAGGGGACAGTTGATCTCGCTCTGTTTAAACAATTTAGTCAGTATCCCTCTGCCATCGGCGCTGTTGCAGGGATCATGATGATCTTTGCCTTCTTCCCAGGACTACCCTTTATTCCGTTCATGGCAGGCGCGCTAATTCTCGCCGTTGTTGCTTACCGCTCGCAAAAAACACAAAATGCCGAAGCTGTCAAAGCTGCACTTCCGGCTGAAAAAGAGGAAGACAAACCCCAAGAACAAAAACTAGGGGATGCGTTGGATATTGATGAGATTAGTGTCGAGCTCGCGCCAAATATCGTACCGAACGTTATGGATGAGGATTTTGGGTTTGACCAACGTATCCAAAAAATCCGAAAATTTATTACAAAGGAATATGGCTTTATCCTGCCCGCTATTCGTCTGACGGATAATGCATTGATGGAGGACGATACTTATAAGATAAAAATTCAAGGCACTGAGATTACCACCCAAACCCTTAAATCAACGCAGGTTCTCGCCTTGATTGATGTCACCGAATTTTCACATATTCCCGGTGAAAATACCAAAGAACCTGTTTTCCAAGCCCCTGCCCGTTGGGTTGATAAGGCTTATGAAGATGAGCTGATGATGCTTGGTGCAACCGTGATTGCGCCGATTGAAGTTTTGGCAACACATTTGTTGGAGGTTATCCAAGATAATTTCACAAAGATACTCTCACGTCGCACACTTCGTAAAACACTGGACACATTTAAAACTGTCAGCGATCCGGAACGGGCGGAATCGAATACGAAAATCTTGGAAGAATTCCTTCCGGACAAAGTACCGCTAGAATTGTTACAGGGCGTATGCCGCCTGTTGCTCGAAGAGCGTATTTCTATTCGGAATATGCCGCTTATTTTGGAGTTGATTGCAGAGGCCAGAACCGCACTGAATACAACAGAGCAAATTGCTGATTTTGTGCGTCATCGTATCAGCTATCAATTTGTTTCGAAATTGCGTGATGACCAAGGGCGCCTACCTTTGGTGCAAATTGGTCCGGATTGGGAAAATGAATTTCAGAGTAATGAGACGGTAGATGAGAGCGGTCGCCGCGACATTGCGCTACCCCCCGATGATTTTAACCGCTTAGCAAAAAGCGTGCGTGAGCAATTAGATAAATCTGCGCGCCAAGGTGTTTATGCGGCGATTGCCACGACCTCAAAGCGACGTCGGTTTATTCGCTCTGTCTTAAATGCCAAAGGTGTGCGCAACCCGGTTGTGTCTTATGAGGAGATAGGCACGTCTGAGCGCCCTGCCGTCATGGGCGTGGCTTGATGGGGTTTCTGAATGATCTCGCTATAATCATGTCCCCTTATATGGGGTCTGTCTTTGCGATTATGGCTATCTTTACACGCATGTCTGTCTTCTTGTTTTTGGTGCCGACATTAGGGGAGCGGACATTATCCTCTCGCACAAGATTGATCGTCGCTCTGATGTTGACATGGTTATTATTACCAAGCGTTCTAATTAACGGCGGGCCGGATATGTCAACGATGAGCTTGGCGGTTGCTGTGATTTTGAAAGAGGCTGTATTTGGCGCCTTTATGGGTTTGTTCCTGCGGCTGATGATTTTCATTTTACAAATCGTGGGTAATATTGTGTCTCAGTCCATGTCGATTTCTCAACCGTTGGGAGAAGGTATAGCGACCGAACCAAACCCGACATTAAGCTCAGCCTTTATGTTGGCGGGGGTCACATTATTGGTCACGCTTGATTTTCATATTGAAGCTTTTGGACTTTTGAGAGAATCCTATTCCGTATTCCCATTAGGCAGCACGCCAAATTTTGACAGCTTCGCTTATGACCTAACACATAAGGTCGTGACCGTTTTTAAGATAAGCTTGTCGCTGTCTTTTCCATTTGTTTTGCTAAACTTTATTTACAATCTCCTTTTGGGTTTTGTGAACAGGGCAATGCCGCAGCTTTTGGTGTCTTTCGTGGGTATGCCGGCCATGATTGGCATTGGCATGATATTATTGGCACTCTCGATTGCTACGATTATGACACTTTGGGTCAGTCATTTTGAAACGCATACTTTTGGCATATTCGGATAGGCTAGGGGGCGCACCATATGAGTGAAGAAAATTCCGGTTCCGAAGAAAAGTCATTTGACGCGTCGGAAACCAAAGTCAAAAAATCCAGAGAGAAGGGGGATACGCCCCAATCAATGGAAGCTAATACATTGTTCCTTTATGTCGGCCTAGGCATCGCCATTTTGATGTTCGGTCAAAATATTGCCTTCAAAAGTTTGATGTCGTTAACCGGCATGCTGTCTCACCCCGAAGATATCGGGGCCAGTCTCTTGCTAGGCGAGAAGTCAGATACAGGCGGTGATGATGCCTCTTGGCTGATATGGGATCCAATTATTGCGTTTATCCCATTCTTTCTTTTGCTGATTGTTGCTGTCTTGGCGTCGCTTGTTTTACAACGGGCAATTGTTTTTGCCCCATCAAAAATCCAACCCAAACTGTCCCGTTTATCGCCTATATCTAATGCCAAGCAGAAATATGGCCCAAACGGTATGTTTGAGTTTTTGAAACGTCTTTTTAAATTGACGTTTATTGCCGTGATTGGCGGGCTCTTCTTTTATAAACTTATCCTGACTCTACCGGGTGAGGCCGCCATGCCGCCCAATTTGATCGTGCCGGAGATGAACCGCGTGGCTCTGCAATTGATCATGTTTATGACAATTGCGCTTGTTTTCATCACCCTGATCGACCTGCCCTATATGCAGTTTTCTCATATGAAAAAATTACGGATGACACTCAAAGAAGTGCGTGATGAAAATAAAGACAGTGAAGGTGATCCGCATATGAAAAGCGAGCGTCGGGCCCGCGCAATTGCGCTGTCACAATCGAGTATGATCAATGACGTATTGAGCGCGGATGTCGTGATCGTCAACCCGACCCATTATGCGGTGGCATTGAAATGGGATCGAGATCAAAAAACTGTGCCCATACTTTTGGCCAAAGGTGTGGATGAAATTGCCTTCCGCATCCGTCAAAAAGCAAAGCTAAACGATATCCCTATACATTCAGATCCACCTTGCGCACGGTCAATTTATGCGACGGTTGAAATTGGCGAAACGATTAAGCCAGAACATTATGCTGCGGTAGCCGCCTCAATTCATTTTGCGGATAGCCTGAAGCGCCCTAGCTATTAGTTATGAAAAGCAAACTGCCTGTTCTGTTAAAGATTAATACGATGATGAAACGGCGTGCGGAGCAACGCTTTTTGGAGATCTCAAATGCCCGTCGAGACATATCTCGTAAAATTACAGAGATAGAAAAATCCGTAATCTTACAAAAGGAAGCGCTCTTTATCTCAGAGAGTGAGGCTGTGCCACTTGATTGCCAAACTTATGAGCGGTGGAAACATGCTCGATTCCGGCAGGTTCAAGAGTTAAATCAACAGGATAAAGCGCTGATGGAACAACAGTTACCCGTTAGGGATGAATTGGCGGCTTTGCACGTTCGAGAGAAAAGTTTCGAAAAACGGCTGCGCGTCGAAAAGCAAAATAATGAAGCGGTCAAAGAGCAAGTGTCTTATGAACAGGTTCAGTCCATCTGGATTCAAAATAACGTTTGAGGTTATTGCCTTTTACAAATAGATGTTTATCGAACTCTCGTTGAAATGAATTCATTGCGAATCACCAAATCTACGCAAATTCATAAATACACCAACACGTCAACCCACATGACTCTGCGGGTGAGATGATGCGGGGTAATATGACCCCGTAAACTATAACGGCCTCGATAACACCACCCCTTATGTGTGGGGGCAGGTGAGTTGTTTCTGGTGTATTAAAACACTGTCATAAGTCCTCCATCAACACAATCGATGAGGACTTATATATGTTAGACGCAAGTGCAAAGGCCAACACGGCCCAGCCAGAATTTTCACCCAGTATCGTTTACTCGCGATCCCTGTCGCAAATAATCGAAGAGTATCAAGCTGTCTGTGAACAGTTGAATGTTATCGCTGATGAAGTGCCTGACTCTGTCGATAATGTCGACGAGCTGATCGCAAGAGAGCGTAATTTGTTCGATAAGCATGCTGAGCTTTTGAACGATGCTATGAGCATGAATATTCGTACCCTTGATGATGCGAAGGCAATTTTGAAGCTTTGGAAAAACGAAGTTGTTGGCGATCAAAAAACAAAAAGTCTGAGTGCCGGAGATCAAATTGTTCTCTCTGTCGCTAAGTTCTTGGATGGGTGCTAATTCAATGATGGAAACAACAACCCCACGCGCCCCAAGTGATGTCGACCGTTTTGTGGGAGAGAAATTAACCCGCCTTCGTCGTGAGCATGATTACAGCCAGAAAGATGTCGCTGATCTTTTGGGCGTCAGCTTTCAGCAAGTTCAAAAATATGAAAGAGGCAAAAATCGCATAAGTGTTGGGCGGCTTTGGCAAATCTCACTTTTGTTTTCGGTCACACCTAATTATTTCTATAAGGAACTTATCAATGATAATTTTTCTATAGGTTCAAAAATGGGGGAAAACCACCTAAGTCAGGTCGTTTAGCGTTATAACTTAAGTCTTACCAGTGAGAGCGCGTCCTCGCCCCAAACGGACGCGTTCTTTTTTATTTTTACAAGCTTAAAATAACTCAACAGAAAGCTTTTGATTACGTCCTGAATTAACCGTTTGGTAAGTGTTTTAAATCATACACACTTATATGGTGTTAATTATGACATGCGCCATAAGCATCGAAGCTCAAAACCATTCACACCGGATAGCTTCATACTCTGAGTAGCTCAGCTTTTTTCCACATCCTAAACCCCAAGCTGAGCTACTCAAATTCTCCTTCTTTTTCTTGTAATAATAAATGTTTAGCGCAATCTGCGATTTCGTGACGAATTCTATTCGTCCGAAACGCTTTATTTACCAAATAAGCCCAAACACCAATCAAGTGTATTTATAATAATACTATTTTTGGACTGTAATAAGTTGCAGT
Organism: uncultured Algimonas sp.; assembly: GCA_964352855.1. Taxonomy (GTDB): domain Bacteria; phylum Pseudomonadota; class Alphaproteobacteria; order Caulobacterales; family Maricaulaceae; genus Litorimonas. Next base: position 42,262 of record CAYGTR010000001.1, read on the forward strand.
AAAAGTAAAGCTAGGGCCAGTCATGAAGCTATTTAACAAATTACCTATTGTTACCAAGGTAACGGCAGCGGTGGTGCTGTTAGGGTTAATAACCGCGACGGTTACAGCCGGTCTGGCTTTCAAAAACTCTAGCACATCTTTGGAAGCTGAAATTACGAATAAATTAGAAGCCGTCGTATCTTCTAGGGCAAATGATTTGCAACGCCTGGTGAAAAGCGTTGAGTCTGACTTAAAGACGCAAGCCGTCAACCCGGCGGTTCAAAACGCTTTAGTGGAATTTAAACAGGCTTGGGATGAAATGGGGGGTAATCAAACCTCTTCCTTAAAAAATCTCTATATTACACAAAATTCGTTTCCGACCGGCAGCAAAGAAAAACTTGATAACGCAAAAGACGGAAGCGCCTATAGTGAAATACATGCCAAATATCACCCCTTTTTCCGTAATTACCTTTATGACTATGGATATTACGATGTTTTCCTCTTCGACGTTGAAGGCAACCTTATTTATTCAGTGTATAAAGAAGCCGATTTTGCCACGAATTTAGCTTATGGTGACTGGTCAGAAAGCGACCTTGGACAAGCCTTTCAAACTTCAATAAAGAGTTCTGCCGGAAACGTTTCTTTCTTTGACTTTAAACCCTACGCCCCGAGCGCCGATGCTCCCGCGAGCTTTATATCTATGCCGGTAGAAAACGCTGCAGGTGAAAAAATTGGTGTCCTAGCCTATCAAATGCCTGTCGAGCGTATCAATAACCTCATGGGGAACAAAACGGGCTTGGGCGAGACGGGCGAAACTTTTATTGTGGGTGAAGATCTCTTAATGCGTTCAGACTCTCGTTTTGCAAATGAGTCCACAATCTTAAAACGGCAAATCGATCTTCCCATTGTAAGAGAAGGTTTAAATTCAAAGAAGACTACGAATATTACAATAGATGATAGAGGTGTCGAAGTTATTGCAACTGTTTTTGCAATTGATATTTTTGATAAGAAATGGCTCATTCTTGCTAAGCAAGATACGGCGGAAGCCTTTAAACCAATTAATGAGCTGAGCCGAAACATACTCATTCAATTAGCTGTCGCTTTACTTCTTCTGGCTCTCGCAGGATTTTTAATTTCGCGTGGTATCGCCAAACCCATCAAGAGTCTTGTTGGTGCCATGACAAATCTTCAGATGGGCGATACAAAATCAGATATTCCTTATGCTGATCGTGGCGATGAGATTGGCAGTATGTCAAAATCATTGACGTCATTTCGAGATGATTTGGACACAGCGGTTGTCGCTAATCGGGTTTCACTTTTTAAAGGGGCTGCTTTTGATGGCTCCACCACACCCATGATGATTGTCGATAGAGATTTCATTGTAACCTTCGTAAATGAAGGCACAAAAGAATTATTCGAGAACTATGGCGATGTTTTCAAAGCTGCATTTCCGCACTTCAACCCTAAAGAAATTATGGGGACGTGTATTGATGTTTTCCATAAACATCCGGAACATCAACGGAAGCTATTGTCAGACCCTTCTGTTCTGCCCTTTACAACAGACATATCGGTTGGGGATTTAAAATTCCATCTTTGTGTGGGCGGTGTCTTCGACCGCGAGGGCAAATATTGCGGAAATGTTCTGCAGTGGGATAATGTGACGACGGAGCGTACAAATGCCGGGATTTTAGAGGCGATTGATAACTCTCAAGCCGTGATTGAGTTTGATTTGAAAGGGAATGTTATTAAAGCCAATCAAAACTTTCTTGATGCCACAGAATATAATCTTGATGAAATCATAGGTAAGCCTCACTCTCTTTTTGTCGAGAGAGATTATGCCAAAACACCGGAATATAAAGATTTCTGGAATCGATTGGGCGCAGGTGAATCTATCATTGATAAATTCAAGCGCGTTAAAAAATCCGGAGATGTTCTTTGGTTAGATGCGACTTATAATTCAATTAAGGATCAACAAACAGGCAAACCTTACAAGGTTATAAAAATTGCTACAGATATTACCGATGTCCAAACTGCAAAAATCCAACAAGAGACCCTGCTCGAAGAGACGGCCAAGTCACAAGCTCTCGTGGTTGAACAGCTTGCCTCGGGTTTGAAATTGCTTTCCGGAGGTGATCTTGTTTCTAAGATAGAAACAGTGTTTCCGGCAGAGTATGAACAGCTTCGCGCTGACTTTAATGCCGCCATCGAACAATTAAATGGTACCATTCAAAAAGTTTCAACCACGGTTGTGAGTATCCAGAACGGCGCAATTGAGATGAGCCAAGCCTCTGATGATCTTTCTAAGCGAACAGAAAACCAAGCGGCAGCACTCGAAGAAACAGCGGCGGCCCTTGATGAAGTTACCGCCACAGTCAAAGAAACGGCGAGAGCCGCAGAAGAGGCCCGTAACGTTGTGACCTCAGCCCGCAGTGATGCGGAAACAGGCGGGAATGTGGTGCGTGAAACAGTCGATGCGATGGGATCAATTAAAGAATCTTCCGAGAAGATATCTCAAATCATCGGCGTTATTGACGAGATTGCTTTCCAGACCAATCTTCTGGCCCTCAATGCAGGTGTTGAAGCTGCACGTGCGGGCGAGGCGGGGCGTGGCTTTGCGGTTGTTGCCTCCGAAGTCCGCGCTTTGGCTCAACGCTCATCTGATGCGGCTAAAGACATCAAAGACCTCATATCTGCCAGTGCGCAACACGTTCAAACCGGTGTGAAACTTGTTGATCAAACCGGTGCGGCTTTGGAAAAAATTGTGACACAAGTTGCCAATGTCGACTCGCTCGTTTCTGATATTGCGGCGTCTGCGACAGAGCAAGCCACAGGTCTTGCCGAGGTCAATAGCGCCGTCAATGATATGGACCGTGTCACGCAAAAGAACGCCGCCATGGTCGAAGAATCCACAGCCGCTTGTCATGCACTTACAAATGAATCGAATGATTTGTCGCAATTGGTCCGTCATTTCAAAGTCGGCAATTCTTCAGCAAATAATAACATGTTCGCGGCTCCCGCGCGTCAAGGAACACCGCCTGTTAGACAAAGCCAAGAGCGTGCGGCCGCGTTTTTTGCCGCCAGCCAAGGCGGCGCAGCTTTGTCAGTCAATATAGATGACGACAATGACTGGCAGGATTTCTAAATGTCAGTGATAAAAGTTTTGGTCGTCGATGACTCGCCGACCATGCGCTCCATTGTCAAAGCTGTCTTACGACAGGATCCGGCCATCACCGTTATTGGTGAGGCCGAAGATGCTTATCAAGCGCGGGATCTCATCAAAACGCTTAACCCCGATGTTTTGACATTGGACATTGAAATGCCGCGTATGAGTGGTTTGGAGTTCCTGAAAAAAATAATGACCTTACGGCCTATGCCTGTTGTCATGGTCTCTAGCCTCACACAGAAAGGGGCAGTTGACACAATCGAAGCCTTAAGCATTGGCGCGTTTGATTGTGTCGGCAAACCGACATCAGGCGATTATGTCGCCGGGTTAAAAGGCCTTCCGGACATCGTAAAAGCAGCTGCACAATATAAACCGCAAGGGCCATCGCGACCGACTCATAGCGCACCGGTAATGGACGATTTTCGTCCGGATAGTTCCATCATCGCGATTGGGTCTTCTACAGGCGGTGTTGAGGCTTTGGGACAAATTCTTTCCGAATTTCCGGAAAACTGTCCGCCAACACTCATTACGCAACATATGCCTGCCACATTTCTTCAAACCTTTGCCGAGCGTTTGGACAAATCTGTTGTGCCACATGTTGCTATTGCCAAAGAAGGTATAGCTCTTGAAAAAGGACATGTTTATCTGGCACCCGGCGGAGAGCACCATTTGGAAGTTGCGGGCAATTTAAATTTCACTTGTCATTTGCGAACCGGTGAGACGGTATCAGGTCATAGACCCTCCGTTGATGTTTTATTTTCGTCACTCGCCAAATGTGCGGGTCGTCGCGGCGTTGGTGCTATCCTTACAGGTATGGGACGGGACGGTGCGAAAGGTCTCTTGGCGATGCGTCAAGCCGGAGCGCGCACAGTTGGACAGGATGAGAATTCTTGCGTTGTCTATGGAATGCCAAAGGTTGCGCATGAGATCGGCGCCGTTCAAGTCCAGACATCCTTAGCCTTGATGGGAAAAAAGCTTCTTTCACTTTGTCACGCAGACAATAAGGCCAAGCTTGACGCATGACCTTTGCCTCATTTCGGAATCCGAAATCTATTAATGTTGTTCAAGGCGAATACGCCGTCTCAACAGACCCTGAGGACGTTTTAACGACTGTCTTGGGCTCATGTGTCGCCGCTTGCCTGTATGACCCTGTCGCAAAGGTTGGAGGGATGAACCACTTTCTCTTGCCGGGCAGCCAAGTCGGAACCAGTGAAAATATGAGCTATGGTTTAAATGCGATGGAATTGCTGATTAACAGCATGTTGAAAGAAGGTGGCAGAAGAGGGCGGTTTCGAGCAAAGCTCTTTGGCGGCGCAAGAATGCATGAGGGCCTGACCGATATCGGTACTAAAAATGCGGTTTTCGCAAGAGAATTTCTCGAGCTTGAGGGAATTCATTGTGAGTCTGAAAGCCTCGGTGGAACCTCTGCGCGGCGTGTAAGATTTTGGCCTGTTTTAGGACGTGCGCAGTTAAAAATTGTTGGCACTGCGGCTGAGGTCAAATCTGTACCGGCTTTCCGCCCGACAAATGTTGTCACAACGAAATCTTCGGATTTAGAACTCTTCTAAAATACCTTCATCAGACACGTTTATAGCCTCGCCCTTGAGACGTTTTGCCAATTCGTTTAATTTAATGTCATTCAAGGCAGGGGCACATCTTAGAGTCAAGTCTTGGGGTATGTGCTGATGCGTTTTGGCCCAAAATTCAGAAAGTGCCTCCAGACTTTGTGTGAGATAATCCAAGCGTTGTAGCGCGATAACGGCTTCATCTGAAATTTCCCCGGTTAGTGTCAGGATCGCCTGCACGCCTTCAGCTTGATGCCGAAGACTACTCAGCTCATCGGCTGTAGCCTCGACAAGCGTACTTAAGGGGATATGCGACGTCATAAACTATGTGACCTAGAGACGGCCGACAACTTTCTCGATACACTGCTTTAATTGCGGAGTGGAGAAAGGCTTCTTAATAAAGTTATTTAAACCCAATTTGATGCCCGTCTGAACGAGTTTAGGGTCCGGACTTCCGGTAATTAAAATGAAGCCAGTACGCGCTGTGGGTTGATATTCACGGATCGCCTTTAAGAGATCTAACCCGCTCATGCCAGGCATGTTTTGATCGGAGAGTATCAAATGTACCGGCGTAGAGGCGAGGGCTTTAAATGCGGCATCGCCGGAGTTTTCAAAGGTATAATTTTTAATACCAATTTCCGAGAGTGCATTGATAATTAATCCACGGCTGGTTGCCATGTCATCAACGACCATAACTCTGATTTGTTCTTTTAATGACATATTGTTTTCCGTCTCAGGCAGAATGGCCTAAGGTTTACTGGGCCTCTAATTGATAAGTGGTTGTTGCGACTTTTCTAAACGCTTGTGCGTCCTTGCCGGATAAACGTTCAGAATGACCGATATAAAGATAGCCATTGGGGGAAAGTTGGTGCTTAAAGCGCGTCCACATTTTCGTTTGTGTATCTTGATTAAAATAGATCACTGTGTTGCGACAAAATATAATATCGAATGTACCTTTCATTGGCCATGTCGGCGCATTGAGATTTAATTCGCGAAAGGCGATGATGGACCTAATTTCAGGCTTAGCCATATACATATCACCGTTGGGGCCATCATATTTTTCGAAGAGTTTTTCTTTTAGCCTATCCGGAAGCGTTTTAATTTCATTCGCTTCATAGATACCCTCACGGGCTGCTTTAATGACATTGCTGTCAATATCGGAGGCCAATATTTTTATGTTCAGATTAGGCGCATCAGGCAAGAGTGAGAGTAAGACGGCACCAATAGAATAAGGCTCTTGTCCTGTTGAACAACCTGCCGACCATATCCGAATACGCTTTCCGGATTTGGCTTGTTTTACAAGCGGTGGGAGGGATTCTTTCAGCAAATGTTGAAAATGGTGCGGCTCACGAAAAAAATTCGTGAGGTTCGTGGTCAACGCATTAATAAGTCTGTGACGTTCTTCTTTTCCTTTTGGACTTTCAACAATTTCACAAAATTCTCTGAAAGACGTGAGTCCGAGTTGACGCATCCTTTTTTGCAAACGCGAATGCACCAAATTTACTTTATCATCGCCAATTGTGATACCTGCATCAGATTTCATGATGCTTTGAATACGGTTAAACTCGCTTAATCCCAATATAGCTTTGGGTTTGCTAGCATCCGGCGTAGCGGGGTTATAGGCTAAGGCTGCACTCATGCAGCGATCCTTGTCTGTTTGCCGATGATATTTTCAAGGGCGATCACACTAATCATTCGCTCTTCGATGGCGAGAAGCCCCTTGACAAAAGACAAACTTGAATCTCGATTCATGTCCGGAGTGGGTTGAATGGTTGAGGGGTCGATTGTCAAAATATCCGACACGGCATCGGCCAAGAGACCGACGATCTGTGTGCCGATTTGTGTGATCATTACAACACTGCGTTCAGACGGTTCTTCTGGCTCAAGGTCGAGACGTTTTGCTAAGTCAATTATAGGTAAAACTGAGCCGCGTAGGTTAATCACGCCGCGCACATAATGCGGTGCATCAGGCAAAGCTGTGGCGGGTGTCCAGCCGCGAATTTCGCGTAAGGACATAATGTCGATGCAATATTCTTGCTCACCGACAAAAAAGGTGACGAATTCAGATCCATCACTTCCGTCAAGCATATTCATATTAGACATGCGCAGGCTCCTGAATCAGCGTGGGGGTGGGAGTAACGGCAGGGGGCGGTGTAAAGTTTTGTGGCGCGTTAGACCGTTCAACCAGATCATCCACATCCAGAATAAGCGCGATACTGCCGTCACCCAAAATTGTGGCGGCTGCGATACAGGGCACATTACCGTAATTATCTTCCAAGCTCTTGATCACGACTTGTCGCTGATCCTGAATACTATCAACGGAGATTGCGCATTGGAGGCCTTCTTCTGTTTCTATACAGAGGACAACACTGCTTTCAGAAGGCTTCAAAGATCTATTGAAATTGAGGGCTGAACGCAGCTCTATCAGGGGAATGAATTTGCCTCTGATATTTATAACACGATAGCCCGGACTGACCTGATGAATATCATTGGGGCTCGGCAGAAGTGTTTCAACGATTGTTGTCAACGGTACAACAATTGTTTGGTCGGCAACTCTAATTAACATACCATCCAAAACAGCCAATGTGAGGGGCAGTGTGATTGTGAAAGCAGACCCTTTACCTGGTGTGGAGGAAATTGAAATACGACCGCCAATACTTTGGATGGCGCGTTTGACGACATCCATACCCACACCGCGACCCGAAAGCGTTGAGACAGACTCAGCGGTTGAGAAGCCTGCCATGAAAAGTAAATTATCAATTTCTTGATCAGATAAGTCCACATCTTCTGCGACAAGCCCTTTTTTAACAGCGATGCTTTTGACGCGTTCGCGGTTAATACCTGCACCGTCATCGGATACTTCGATCAAAATTTTGCCGGAACGATGAGAGGCAGATAACTTAATCGTACCTTCAGCCGGTTTGCCTTTAGCCAATCTGTCAGCGGGTGTTTCTAATCCATGGTCAATTGCATTCCGGATCATATGGGTCAGTGGATCGGCTAATTTTTCGACAATCGTTTTGTCGACTTCGGTAAACTCACCTTCCATGACAAGCTTGGCTGATTTTTCTGTCGCCTGTGAGGCTTCTCTTACGATACGCGACATGCGTTGAAAGAGAGGTTGAACAGGTTGTGCGCGGATCGCCATAACGCTTTCCTGAATATCGCGCGTCAGCTGTTTAAACTCATCCAGTCCGGACAAAACAGACGGGTCACGACTCAAGCCGCTATCCATCACACATTCATTTAGCATGGCTTGATTAATTACTAATTCTCCGACTTGGTTGATGAGACGGTCAACCCGTTCGAGATTAATTCGGATCGTTGCAGGCGGCGCGGTGCGCGTTGTAGCTGCCGGGTCATTTGGTTCGGGCTTGGGCTTAACGGGGGACATCTCTTGTTGAGGTATAACAGAGGCCATAATGGCCTCTAAACTTTGAGGGGGTGTTTTTTCGAGATGGAAGTCATAGACAGGGTTTTCAGGGACTATGTCATCCACAGCTTTTGAGGCTGTGCTTCCTAAAGGATTTAAAGGTGGCAAATCCGAGAGGTCAGGCAGGCCAAAGGCCGCAAGCGGATCAGCCACTGCATTTTCGTTTATGTCTTCTGAAACGTTCTTGGTGACAATTAACTCACAATCATCAATCGCAAACTCAAAGACTTCTTGTATGTCGTCTTCGCTCGCGTTTGTAGTCAGGCTGATTTGCCATTTGGCATAGACGGCTTCAGGGTCAAGATCGTTCAAATCCGGTACTGCGCTGTAATCACAGTTAACGGTCATTTCTCCAAGTGTACTGAGATTTTTAAATAGTCGGGTGACTGTGTTGCCATTCGTAAAGAGCGCAGGGCGGGGGGTAAATTGAATATCAAAAGCAGGCTGTCCGGGCGCTGAAAGCTCACCCCCAAAATCCCCATCACCAAAATCAAAGTCTAAACCGACAGGTTCAAAACCGAAATCTTCTGACATTGTACCCTCGGGCGCCCTATCATCTGAGTCAGTTTCGCCGGATAATGTTTTTAACCGTCCTAAAAGCTCTTCCGCGTGGGTTTCATCCCAGCTTGTTGCGTCGCGTGCGGCACAGACGAGGTCATTGAGCATGTCGGAGGATTGCAAAAGAAGTGAGAGCACATCTTGTGTCGCCTCTAATTCATCTGAACGGACATTATCCAAAACATTTTCAAATGTATGCGCAAAGCTAACGACATGGCTGAGATTAAAGGCGCCGGCGCCGCCTTTAATGGAATGCACAGCACGGAATACTGCATTTACCGTTTCTACGTCCCCACCGCCGTCATTGAGTAGCAAAAGTCCGCTCTCTAACTCACTGAGCAGGTCTTCACATTCTAAGAAGAATGTTTGTTTAATGCTTTCCATTTCATCCATGACGGGCCTTTAGGCTGCGACGCGGTGAATGGCATTGACAAGTTTTTCCTTGTCAAAGGGTTTGACGATCCAACCTGTCGCTCCGGCTTTGCGGGCACGCTGTTTTAATTCCGGTGCGCTCTCCGTCGTTAGAACGAGCACAGGAACAGCGCGGTGTATCGGATGTTTTCTGACGCCTTCAATAACGCCGAAGCCATCCATCACAGGCATGTTCACATCCGTGATGATGACGTCAGGTGTGAAGGTTTCCAGCGCATTAAGACCGAGTTGCCCGTCTTCTGCGAGACAAACTTTAAATCCGGCATCTTTAAGTGCCATTTCAAGCATGATTCGCATCGTGCGTGAGTCATCAATGGCAAGAATATTGAGGGACATTAAGCGGTCTCCGCGTTAGAAATGGCGTTTAACTCAACACCTAAAGTGTCTAACCCATGTTGGAAGCTCTCAGATATATTGGTTATTTCGAAGGGAATGTGATTTGATTTCCAATGGCGGGCAGCTGCTAGTAAAACCTGTAAAACAGGCCAGTCCAAGTGCTTCACATAAGAAGCATCAAAAGCGAGCGGCGTATTTTTTAAAGCGTTCAGAGTTTCCATTAAGGCAGGCACGGCTGTAACCGTTAAATTTTCTTCCAAAGGAAGAGGTGTCCCCAACTCAACGCTTTCCATCGTGAACTCCTTCTTGCCGAAAGGCTTAGAACTAAAACTGGAGAGGTATTCAGCGGGTGCCATTCTTAAATACGGCGGAGTCAGGCAAATACACAAACCTGTCTATGCGATAGGCAGGTTAGCCTAATAAATTCTTAAGATAGTGTATTTTCAAATAAAAACCAAATTAGTGTTTATATGCCTTAGGCTAACTTTTTACGCTTCGTCTGGTTTCAGTATAGCGCGTCTCGAAAATACGGTATGAGCATCCCATTTCGCACGTTGTCCAAACACAAACCGATTGAGGAATAAGGCGATAGATACGCATGAGAGTAGTGTCACCGCCATCATGTGAATGTAGCCCCCACCCGGGAGTTTTGGCCATGCAAAGACAAAGACGGCATAGAGTATAACACCAAAGATAACGGCGATGATCATGGCGTAAGGGTTCACGTTCTTGAATAATAATCCCACAATAAAAGCAGAGAGTATGGGCATCGACAAAAGGCCATAAAGCGTTTGCACTGTATTGATGATGCTCTGTTCCGGATTATTAAAAATCGGAATCATGGCAAAGGCGAGAAGGACCATGACAATCGACACCCAAAAGGAAAGCTTTTTCACATTAGGTTTTTTTGAAAAATATGTTTCATGGATGTCCATGACCCACAGAGCAGCAGATGCATTGAGGATTGAGTTGAAGGTTGTCAAAACGGCGGCGGCTATGGCCGCGGCGAAAGCGCCAGAGAGGAATGTCGGCAATAGGTCGCCGACAATTCGTCCATAGGTCGCATCCCCAATATCTCCGTAAAGCTTAAACGCCACGATACCGGGCAAAACAATAATAGGAGGCACAATGAGAAGGCGTATGGCGGCTGCGGCTATGATGCCCTTTTGCGCCTCTTTGACAGTCGGAGACGCCATCGCGCGCTGTGTAATGGTTTGGTTCGTCGACCAATAAAACATCTGAATAAATAACATACCGGTAAATAGCGTTGTGAAAGGAATGTCTGAGTCTTTGGCACCAATTAAGGTGAGGCGTTCTTTGGGAATGCCTGAAAAGTCAAAATCAATCGCTTGAAGCGCGATGACGGTAATTAAAATTGCCAGGCCTAAGAGTAAGACACCTGAAAATGTATCAGAGACCGCAACAGCCCGCAGGCCCCCAAAAATCGCATAGCAGGACCCGACAATCGCGAAGAGGGCAGCAATGATGTATAAATTGAGCGTGATACCAAAAAGGTTCTGCATAAAGAGCGAACCCCCATAAAGAATAGCCGGCAGGAATATGAAGATATTTCCCAAAAGGAAAAGAATAGAGATGAGCGCCCGTATGTGCTTGTTATTATAGCGACGTTCCAAAAGCTCAGTCGTCGTCGTGCAGTTATATTTATAATAGACAGGAATGAAAATGAAACAGAGCATGAGCAGCCCGACCACGGCCGCCAGTTCCCACCACGCCAAAAGCGCCATTTGATTGCCGTTCATCCCGACAAGTTGATCTGTTGAAAGATTGGTTAGTGTGATGGATCCTGCTACGAAATACCATTTCAAGCCTCCGCCCGCGAGGAAGTATTCTTTCTCTCCATTTTCTGAATGCCGTGCACCTCGACAAAACCAATAGGTTGCGAGACCGATTAAAGCCGTAAGCCCCAAAAACACGGCAAATTGCGACAGCTGAAGCTCCACATAGTCCCCCTAAATTATTATATTTTTTTGACGCTATTGTTTTCCCGGTCAACAAGCAAGACGTCAGCAGGCATTAATTCAAAGGATCGATCTTTAAGGCCCAGGGTCTGGGTGTTCTGACTGTAATTCATGAAGAAGGTAAAGTGACCCAAATCACGACATCTGACCCCTTCCGGCAACATCTCGCTGTCCAAACCAACGATATCAAACAGCCGATTAAATCCTGCGTCATCAAACCAAGCCGTGACATAAAAGAGCCCGTTTTTTTGGATGAGGGCGGGCCAACCATCTTCAAAACGCAAAGGCACGTCATGTGAAGTGTTCGCAAATTCGCGCCAATATTGGGCATGGCCACCATCTTTTAGGATAACAGGCATATCCGGGCGCAAGCTTTCCACAGCACGAATGGTGATGTCTATTTCATCCATATCAGGCGGGAGAGATGTCGGGATTTGAAAATCAGGCGTTTTTGATCCCGTGCGCGGGCCGATAATTATTTGGCCTTTGAAAGTTCCAACAGCTTCCCGTAACGCATTATTCCATGCCATCAATCCGGGAATGAATACATAATCCCGTTTACCAAAATCTGAGGTTTGCGGTGACAGAATATCAATAGAATGTCCGCGCTTTCGCAGTTGAGAATACAGGTCAAAGACCAAGCGGAAATAATCAAAGGTTTTGCCTTGCGGTTGCGTATCCCAAGCCCAGCTTGAGGCATAATCAAAAATAATGGCAATTTTTGCGGGTGCTGTGCCAGCTTCATTTAATTCAGGGAGAATCCCTGCCAAACGACGAATGTCTTGTGCGACAGGCATCTCTGAACTGTCCGGGGCCAGAACTCCGGCATGCATCTGCTCTTGCGCGAAAGGCACCTGTCGCCATCGGAAATAGCTTACAACCTCTGCGCCATGCGCAATCGCCTCCCAGCTCCAAAGCTTGACTATACCGGGTAGGGGTGCTGGATTGTAAGGGGCCCAATTCACGGGGCCGGGTTGCTGTTCCATGACCCACCAGCGCGGTGTTTCAGACTTCATCCCGCCGACACTACGATAGAGATCATGATGGAAAGCTTGAAAATCGGGGTCGCCTTGACGAGCATAGGCCTTTTTAAAGGCCTCATCTTGATCAGAACGGTCTTCAAGAAATCCTAGGGGATAGCTGTCCCAACTGGCAATCTCTAAATCTGCACCGACGGCGAAATGATCAAACTTTAAAATACGCCCCATGTAATTGTGGATGATCGGTAGGTTTGAATGTGCCCGTAAGGCGTCAACCTGCGCTTTATTCCATGCCACCACTTCATCGGAGGCAAAGCGGCGAAAATCCATGACGTGTGACGGGTTAGGTTCCGTCACAGTCTGGTTAGGTAATGCGATGGCCTCAAAATGGGGGTATTCCATTGACCAAAAAACATTGCCCCAAGAGGCATTCAGGGAGTCAATGTCGCCATATTTGTTAAACAGCCAATCACGGAAACGCTCAAGCGCACAGGCATCATAAGACAGTATCGTGTCGTGACACCCATATTCATTATCAACCTGCCAAGCTTTAACATATGGATTTTGACCATATCGCTCTGACATTATACGCGCCATTTTAGCGGAGACGTTACGATAGCCTTGATGTGAAAAACTATAATGTCGGCGAGACCCAAAGCCACGCTTTTGTCCGTCTGCAGTCACGGCAAACATGTCAGGAAAACGCGACACCATCCAATGCGGCGGTGTTGCACTTGGTGTCCCCAAAACAATTTTCAGGCCCACGCCTCCCAAGACATCAATGGCTTTATCAAGCCACACCCAGTCAAACGCATCGGGTTTGGGCTCAAGCCGACTCCAGGCAAATTCACCAATACGCACCCAGGACAAACCTATATCGACCATGGCTCTGGCGTCCTCTGCCCATTGATCTTCAGGCCAATGTTCAGGATAGTAACAAACGCCGAGTTCAGCAGGCGTCGCCATTAATCAGCTTGCTGTGTATAAATGTCGAACATATCTAAGACCGGACGCCCCAAAGCTGCTTCAAACGCGGCTTGATTGGCGGTCGCTTTTAGGGCGTGGGAGTCGCCGCTCTCGTCAAGGTTAGAGCGAAAAATTCCTGCAGCGCTTACCGGGAGAAAGTCTTCATAAGTCAGCGGCTCAAACCCTGTTTCTGTTTTACGGAAATAGGCAAGACCTTGTGCTCGTAATGTTTCCCAATCATCAGGAAAATCTGAAAAATCTTTGGCTGCAAGACAGGTATCGTAAAGTTCGCGGCCCTTCGGCGTGAGAGCGGCACCGCGTTGTTCGATCTCACCAAAACGCGCTGTATGTTTGCCAACTTTCCACTCTCCGTTGTCTTCAAAAAGTATGTCTTCGCTTAAAGCTTTAAAAGCGGTTTGGCGCAGCAAGATCGGACATTTACGCAGGGGTGGCCCTTCGATTATTTCTTTGGCCTCTAATCCGCGTTCACGCATCTTCTTTTGGCAAAGGTCGATATCCAATGTTCGCGGTGTCAGGTGATTGATATGCGGGCCTTGGAAACTGACAATATCTGCCACCAAAGTGTGATGCTTTTGCAGTCTTTCATAAGCTTGCAATGAAACATTCGCGCGATCATGCCATTGGAAAGTTTTTAAGAATGCTGTTACGAAGCAATCTGCATCCGACTTTCCAAGTCCGCCTTCTTTTTCTGCCTTTTCCAATAGCGGCAAAAGCTCCGGCGTGAATATATCTCGCGCCTGCAAAATCTCTTCGGCTTCTTCGCGCAAAGATACGTCATCAATCAACTCGGGCCGAAGGAGAGAGCAAAACATGCGAAACGGACTTTCGGCCAAACCTTCTGGCGTAACGGGCCGAAAAGCTGTTGAATGAATAGGGAGGCCCGCCACGGATAAATCATAATAGCTGACAGGATCCATACCTAAAACTGCAAAAGCCCTCGCCAAAATATTTAGGTCGTGCGGGGTGCCGACGCGTATAGCCCCGTGGCGTTCTTGTCCTAAGCGCGCCGCATCAACGGCTTGGGCGGGGTCAATGGTTGCGTTGGTTTCGGCCACAATGTCCAAAAGCGTGCCATAGGCAGGCACTTCTTTCCGATACATGGCGGAAAGTGCATCCGAGAATGTTTGGCGAAGGGCAGAGGCTGCGATGAAATTCGTCTGTGTCATAATATGTCTACTTATCCGACAGGTCAGACTTTATCTAAACCTTCAGGTACAGCCCATCCGCGCCTTGCACACGCAGCCAATACCGTATTTCGTAAAAGACACGCAATCGTCATGGGGCCGACGCCGCCGGGAACTGGCGTAATCGCGCCCGCAACGGTTGCCGCTTCTTCATAATCGACATCGCCGACGAGTTTGGTCTTGCCGGGTTTATTAGGATGAGGAACGCGGTTAATGCCAACATCAATCACGCAGGCTCCAGCTTTGATCCAATCGGCTTTGACCATTTCAGGGCGTCCGACAGCCGGCACAAGAATGTCAGCGCCGCGGCAAACGACTGGCAGATTATCAGTGCGGGAGTGGGCGATGGTCACGGTGCAATTTTGTTCCAAAAATAGGAGCGCGGCAGGCTTACCCACTAAAATGGAGCGTCCCAAAACAACGCAGTGTTTTCCCGACAAATTACCCAAAACGGATTTGGCTAAAATCACGCAGCCTGTGGGCGTGCAAGGACGAAGTCCGGCTTTGCCCAAGGATAAACGCCCGGCAGAGGTTTCAGTGAGCCCGTCGACATCCTTATCGGGATGAATTTCTTCAATCACCGCATCGCTATCAAGACCGTCTGGGAGGGGTAATTGCACCAAAATCCCGTCAACACTCTCATCGGCGTTCAAAGCTCGCACGATTTGAATAACCTCGTCTTGGCTTGCCGTCTTGGGTAAGCGATGCTCGATGGAACGCATACCACATTCTTTCGTAAATTTGATTTTAGACCGCACATAAACTTGGCTGGCGGGGTCTTCACCTACTAAAACAACAGCCAAGGTTGGTTGTCTGGGTAATAAGCCGACAGCTTTTTTTACATCGGCTCTGACCTCTGCTGCGATGGCTTTTCCGTCAATAATATTCGAATTCATGCGTCTGAGGGTCCTTATACCTTGTCTCATATGGTTCTGGGATAACCCTAATTCGTCCTGGGCCAAAAGGCGACTCTCATAATAAAATTTTCTGATGAAGAAACTCTTGGTTAATGCGGGATTAACCATTATCGTTAATTTCTTGTTAAGGAGTTTTCGATGACGGCGAGTGTCTTAAAATTTGGTCTAATATTAAGTGCAGGCTTTTTGGCGGCTTGTCAGACGACAGGCGTGACTCAGATGGGAATGCCCATAAGCGCCGATTTGCAGCGAATTTACGAAGACCCTCTGGCCTATCAGGGCATCAATGCTGATGCGAAGCGTTCCTCGCTGGCTCGTGTTGATTACGCCTTAAATCGAATCGCGCAGATTGATCATGGTGGTCCCAATATCCAAAGTGTTTTGACCATTAACCCTGCCGCACGCAATATTGCCAAACAATTGGATGCCGAAAAAACAAAGCGCAGCCCGCTTCATGGTGTGCCCGTATTGCTCAAAGACAATATCGAAACCAAAGATATGCCGACA
Source organism: uncultured Algimonas sp. (assembly GCA_964352855.1). GTDB lineage: Bacteria > Pseudomonadota > Alphaproteobacteria > Caulobacterales > Maricaulaceae > Litorimonas. Next base: position 58,282 of record CAYGTR010000001.1, read on the forward strand.
ACTGCAGGCAGTTATGTGCTCCAAAATAATGATACGGGTCGCGATGCGCCCTTGACGGAAGGCTTAAGGGACGCCGGTGCCGTTATCATCGGTAAAGCCAACCTCTCGCAATGGGCTAATTTTCGATCCACTAATTCGACGAGCGGGTGGAGTGCTCTCGGCGCACAGACCAAAAATCCTCATGCGCTTAATCGTTCTCCCTGTGGGTCGAGTTCTGGCAGCGGTGCAGCCGTTGCCGCGGGTATTGTGCCTGCCGCGATTGGGACGGAAACAAACGGGTCTATTATTTGCCCGTCATCTATGAACGGTATTGTCGGATTTAAGCCTACAGTTGGTGTTATCCCGCAAGACCTCATCGTGCCGATTTCGTCCACGCAAGATACGGCGGGGCCGATGACATTAACGGTCGAAGATGCGGCTATTTTGATGGATGCCATGACGGGCAGCGGCAGCGAGTATCGCGACGCTGTTCTGGCAGGATCGCTTTCCGGAAAACGCATCGGCGTTCTTAATTTTGCGCGGGGCTCTCACGAGGGCGTAAACGCAAATTTTGATGCTGTTTTAGAGGTATTGACGTCGCAGGGTGCAATATTGATTGAGGTTGAAGACTATGAAGCCCCGGATGGGTTTTGGGATTCCGCTTTTGACGTGTTGAAATATGAGTTTAAAGCCACGCTCAACGAATATCTGGCCCAAACGTCACCGATTGTCTCGTCGCGCACATTATCTGCCGTTATTGCCGAGAACACAGACACTCAGGCTGAAATGGCCGTTTTTGATCAAGATATTTTAGAAATGTCTGACGCTTTGGGAGATTTGAATAGCCAAGAATATCAAGATGCGCACGCACTTGTCCTCACGGCAACGCGGCAAGAGGGTCTAGATAGAATCATGTCCGAGAACGTGTTGGACGCTGTTGTTGCGCCGAGCACAGCCCCCACATTTTTAATCGATCATGTCTATGGTGACAGCTATCCCGGCGGAACAGGTGCAGGATGGATGGCCGCCATTGCCGGCTATCCGCATATCACCGTGCCGATGGGCGATGTTAAAGGCTTGCCGGTCGGGGTCTCTTTTATGGGCAAGGCCAATGATGATAAGGCGATCATGGCCATCGGATATGCATTTGAACAGGCCGGAGGCAAGCGCGTGGCGCCACAATTTACGGATTCGATAGAACGACTGCCAAACACAGGCACATTGTTAAGAAACTGACATTAAAGAACGCTAACTGGACGAATATCTATAAAAGCGTGAAAGACAAATTATGGTGGCATTTGCCAAAAGCATAAAGGGCAGCAATCCCGTCACACTTATATTGCGGCTTTTGCAAGTCGTCTTTTTGCTTTTGCTTGGGTGGGTTTTGATGAGAGCCATATTATTGATTGTGACTCCCGAAAGTGCATGGACACCACTGCCGCAAGTCTCATCTGTCGATACTGCTAATAGTGGAGACACAATCCGAAGTTACGATTTCTCAACGGACCCGTTCCACCTGGCGAAAAGCGAGTCTGTGGAAACGCCTGTCTTTGCCGACCCCGGTTTCGAAGTGCCGGAAACAGACCTCAATTTGGTTCTGACCGGACGCACAGTCGGTGAGCCCGGTTCAGCTGTATTGAAAACACCTGATAATGAGGAGCGGTCTTACCGCGTGGGAGAGGAAGTCATGAGCGGCGTCACCCTTCAAAGTGTTGCGGTCGGTTTTGTTGTTTTAAATGTTCGTGGCGAACTCGAACGGCTGACATTTTTACGGGAAGAGAGTACCGGATTAGGTCTGATGCGCGAAGATATGGAGCAGGCGACATCAACAAATCGAATGCCCACAGAAACACAGTCGCGTGAAATAAAACCACAAGCTATACCCGTCATGAATTCTCTGAAGACGACAGATTTGCTTCAATCTGTGCGTCTTAATCCGAAATTCGAAAATGGTCAGCTTATCGGCCATGTCATTCAAGCGCGTGGAGATGTGGGTGCACTTAAGAACTTTGGACTCAAAGCGGGTGATATGGTGACGGCCGTAAATGGCGACAGTCTTTTGCAGGGTCGCCTCGATTTGCAAGAACTGGCAATAACACTTAGCAAGGCCAAGCAAGTAGAATTAGATATTATTCGGGATGGACGTCCCCAAACCGTACAAATTGGGCAATAGAGCCATGAAGACTTTGAAACATTTCACCGGTGGAATATTGGCGGCGAGCTGCCTTACATTTGTTCCGTTCGTCTCCCCTGTCTTTGCGCAATCAAATCATCTGATTACAATGCAAGAGGCCGATATCCGCGCCTTCATTGATGATGTGTCTATGGTGACAGGGAAGACCTTTATTGTCGATCCGCGTGTGCAAGGGCGTGTGACGATCAGTTCTGAACAGTCATTGAGCAAAGGGGAAGTCTTTGAAGTCTTCAAAGATGTCATGCGTGTGCATGGCTATACCGTTATTCGTACAGCAACAGGCGAATACCGCGTGACGCTATTACAAGGCGCCGCACAAGATGCGCCATTTGTAACCGGAGACGGTATTAATGGCCGCTTTGCAACGGTTGTTCTAAAGCTTGATTTCACGGATGCCGCCGAGGCTGCACGCCTCATTAAGCCTGTCATGCATAGCCAAGGTCAAGTCACAGCTAACCCCGGGGGTGATGTTCTGGTTATTACGGATTTCCCGGAGAACTTGCGTAAAGCCCGCGAAATTGTGGCCGCGATGGATATTAACAGTACAGTGACAGAAACAATTCAATTGAGCCAATTGTCTGCCATTGATGCCGAAGAGGCTTTGAAAAAATTGGCCGGCACGAAACCGCGCGTGAATGTCGTGGCGATACCTACGTCTAATGCGATTATTATCGAGGGGCCGCAAGCGGATGTGGAGCGCCTTAAAACAGTGATTGCGAGTATGGATGTTGGATCAATTGCGCCGCGTGGGGCCGTCAGCGTTCTCCCTTTGCGTTTCGCGGACGGCACAACACTTGTCGAGCTTTTAACGAGTCTTCTTCCGTCTTATACCGTGGAAGGGAAGCCGGCGCCGACAGTGGCTTATGAAAGCTTCTCAAACACGCTCGTCATTAGTGCGGATGCTGAAACACAGACAGCTTTGGAAGGTATTATCCGACGTCTGGATGTGCGGCGTCCGCAAGTTTTGGTCGAAGCGATTATCGTCGAGATTTCAGATACAGCGGCCCGAGAATTGGGTGTCCAATTCGCTGTTGGCGGGATTAATGGAAGCTCTATTCCACTTGTCTCGACAAATTTTTCGGGTGCACCGAACATGTTGGCGCTTGCCGGTGCACTAGCGGGCGATTCTATCGGTTTATCAGAAACGACGCAATCTGCGTTAGAAACGGCCGCGATCAATTCTATTACGGGTTTACAGGGCGCAACGGCAGGTATCGGCGGAATTGAAGGCGATACTGTTTTCTCTGCAATCATCACAGCCCTTGAGCGTGATGAAAATAGCAACATCCTCTCAACGCCTTTTGTTACAACATTGGATAATGTGCCAGCTACGTTCTTGGTTGGTCAAGAAATTCCGATCACAACGGGCGAAAGTTTAGGCGCCAATAATATCAACCCGTTTAGAACGTTTGAGCGCAAAGAAGTCGGCATTAAATTAAATGTTCTGCCACAGATAAGCGAAGGGGATGTCGTCCGTTTGGAAATCGCACAAGAAGTCAGCTCTATTGCGGGTGCGATTACAAGCCTGTCTCAGGATTTTGTCACGAACAAACGCGAGATTGAAACAACAGTTTTAGCGAACAATGGGGAAATTATTGTTCTCGGCGGTTTGGTTCAAGATGATGAGCAAATTACGATTGAGAAAGTACCTTTCCTCGGCGATGCCCCTCTAATTGGGAGCCTGTTTCGAAATCAAGATAAGTCGCGAGTCAAAACAAACCTGATGGTCTTTTTGCGTCCGACGATCATTCGCAATGGCGAAGATTCACGTCCTTTGACAGAGGAAAGACTACGACAAATTCGTCTTGAAGATATGCGTCAATCCGGGCGTGACTATTCCAAGATAGATGAGGTTATTGATAATCCATGATAAGGAAACTTCTCTGGCTCTTGCCCGGTGCCCTGATTGCGCTTTTAATGTTCTTACCCTTGTCATGGTTGGGCCCGCGGCTCGTCCCTGCGGAGTTGGCGTCTGATAAAACAACCTATCGTGGGACAATATGGAACGGTGTTATCTCAGATCTGAAAGATGTGCGTTCTGTCGAATATATTGCGTCTCCTTTAAAGTTATTGAGTGCTAAGCCTCCGATTAAAGCTCGCGTGACGGCAACAGGCCTCCAAGCCAATGCCGATTTGGGTCGGACAAAAGCCCAAGATGTGAGCTTACAGATAAATGTCGCTAATCTGCCTTTGCCGGATCCCCGCTTGAAAGGCTTATCGGGACAAATAACGGCACGTATCGAGTCTGTTGAATGGGCTAAGAACGGTCAGTGCCTAACAATGCGCGGTACGGCGAGCAGTGATGTTTTGACTAAAAACCAAAGACTTTTCGCGTGGAGTGGGCCGGTTGTTGCTGGTCCCGTGAGTTGCGACGATGGCGGGGTTTATGTCTTTAATCTTAGCGGGAATGATGCGGTTCAAAAGATTGATGCGATTGTCTCTATATCAGCGTCAGGTGATTATAGATCAGATATGACAGTGACAACCCGTGACAGCGATGCCGTCCTTGTCTTACCTTTATTTGGTTTTGAAGATCGCGGTCAAAAAGCGGACGGTCAAGAATTTCGGTTGGTGGAGCAGGGGAAATGGCGTTAGGCTAATATAGTGAAATATACTCTTAGTCTCATAAGTCTTTTAGTCCTTTCGGCATGCGCTTCTACGCCTACAGCAGAGGATCTCGCTCAAAAGGCGCAATCTCTGACATCGCTTCCGCCTCAAAACCTCGACCCCGGTCAATGTGGCCTCTTTATTTGGACAGCCGGAGAGCGTCGTGACTTTATTGGATTTGAAACTGAAGGTGAAATCAAGCTCCTGCAAAATGGAGAGGTTCTCAATGTTATCCGGTCAGAGGAGGGCCCATTAGGGTCAGCGCAACGGATTTATAATACATCAAATGGAGACACCTTTACTTTGTCTTTGAAAGATACGGTTCTGATTAAAGAAGGGCAGAGATTTACGGGTAGCCTCACAACGAAAACGAAAGAGGGTTGGGACCGTGTCATACCCATTGCCGCATTGACGAGTTGCTTGCCATAAACGCTCTATCTCAAAGAGAAATATAGCTGCGCGCTCCAAACCACAGCTACACCGAGAGATAAAAACGGACCAAAGGGAATATGGTTTTGACCTGCTAACAGCTTGGTTTTTTGAGAGGGAAGTTGCGTGAAAACCAATCCGCACAGACTGGCGATAAGAATAATATAGGGCAGGCCGAACCAGCCACACCACGCGCCGCCGACAGCCAGCAATTTTGCATCGCCGCGCCCCAATCCGTCTTTGCGGTAAATCGCCCGAAAGACATATTCAATAAGGACAAACCCCAGATAACCAATTGCGATACCGATCACTGCTGATTTTAGTGAGAGGAACGGTAGGAAATAAGCACATAAAAGACCGAGGGCCATTAATGGGAAAGTTAGTATATTTGGGAGCCGAAAGCTCCTAATGTCAATCCAAGACAGTGCGATTAGCCCTACATAGAGAGCCGCGCTAAATAAGGTATAGAAAAAAAATGGGTTCACATCCATTGCTACCGCGATCAAATCGTCAAAGAAACATATTTCACTTTGACGGCTCTGTTTTTTTCGCGCAAACGCCAGCGCGTAGAGGCGCGAGATTAAGAGGAGGCATTTGATATGGAACCAATTGACCTCATCAGAGATAATGAAAAAGATATTGCTGAGACGCCTAAAGAGTTAGAGCTAGGGCATGAGTTAAAAGATGCGCTCATACTCGACAATGACGCCGATCTGCGTGAGGCACTGGAAGGGCTTCACCCCGCCGATTTTTCAGATCAACTTGAAGAGCTGACCTCCGAGCAACGCGAATCTCTTATATCGCGGGCGCCGGAACTCATCTCAGGTGATGTCCTTGCCGAGTTGGAAGATGAGGTTGTGGAGGATATTCTTCCGCTACTACCCGCCGCACAGCTAGCGGATGCTATCAAAACAATCGACAATGACGATGCCACGCAAATCTTCGAAGAGATGGAGCCTGCGCAGCGCGAGGATGTGCTTGAGGCTTTGGAGCCCTTTGATCGTGCCGCCCTAGAAGCCTCGCTTGCTTTTGATGAAGAGACGATTGGTCGTCTTATGCAACGCGAATTTGTGGCCGCCCCGACCTTTTGGACTGTGGGCGACACGATTGATCACATGCGCACGACCGGTGAGGATTTGCCGGAACTATTTTTCAATATTTATATTGTGGATACAGGCTTCAAGCCTCTTGGTTATATTCCTGTGTCCAAACTTATGCGTTTCGAGCGTAAGATGTCGCTCGAAAGTGTGATGGAAGACCTTATTACGTCCATACCGCAGGATATGGACCAAGAAGAGGCTGCTTATCTCTTTGAAAAATATAGTCTTATTTCTGCGCCTGTGATTGATACAGATGGCCGTCTTGTCGGTATGATGACTGTTGATGATATCATCCATATTATCCAAGATGAAAACAAGGAAGATATTCTGGCCTTGGCGGGTGTGACGGATGCAGGCCTGACGGATACGGCTTTTTCGACCGTGCAATCCCGCGCCCCTTGGTTATTTGTAAATTTGATAACGGCGGTTTTGGCTTCGCTTGTTATCGCACAATTTGAGTATGCGATTTCAGAAATTGTTGCGCTGGCCGTCCTGATGCCGATCGTCGCCTCGATGGGCGGCAATGCAGGGACTCAGGCGCTTGCTGTGGCTGTTCGGGCTTTGACAGAGCGCGACTTGACCTCACGCACTGCCTGGCGTGCCGTGCGAAGGGAAGCGCTTGCCGCCCTTATCATCGGTGTTATTTTTGCGATTGTTCTCGCGCTCATCGCCTATATCTGGTTTGGCAACCCTGAACTCGCGGGCGTGGCCTTTGTCGCGATGATCATTAATCACTTCTTTGCAGGGGTGGCGGGCGTGAGTATCCCGCTTATCCTGAAACATTACGGCGCTGACCCGGCCGTGGCCTCAAGCGTCTTTGTGACGACCGTGACGGATATCGTCGGCTTTTTTGCTTTCCTCGGGTTTGCTGCTTTCATGCTCCTCTAAAGCGAATTCGGCCTGAAACTTGCACAGATACGCGTGAGTAGACGCGTAAACTGTAACAGTTTGGGACGAAAATGAGCACATTAACCGCTTCGCATGGTCTGACACTGTCAGATACCGGATTGAAATTGATTAAGGCCTATGAGGGTTTTCGCCCCGTTGACCGGATTTTGGTCAATGGTCAGCGTGTCGTGGGCTATGGCCATCGTCTTTTCAATGAAACGCCGATGCAATTATCAAAGGCGGATGCTGAAAAGCTCCTAAAAGCCGACCTTGAAGCTTATGAGGACATGATCAATGAGAACGTTCATGCGCCTTTGACACAAGGTCAATTCGATGCGTTGGTCAGTTTCGCTTATAATATTGGGCCTAAGGCTTTTTTAGAGTCTGATACTTTACGTGCGCTCAATAACGGGCGCCCTCTGGATGCGGCCAATGGCTTGGATATTTGGCGTAAATCCACAATTAACGGAAAAACTTATGTTGTTGACGCTTTGATGCGGCGGCGCACGGCAGAAAAAGCTTTATTTCTTAAGACAGAGAACATCCCGCAGCCTGCATCCGGGGCTGATTTGTCACCCGTTAAAGATGACGCCGTTGCCTTATTGTCAACAGAGGACGCGTTGCCTGTTTTTACGCATGATACTGCCGCAGGTATTGTCGCGAAGGTACCTTTTGATGCTCGAAAACCTCAAAACCGTCGCCGCGAAGATGGCCCCGCCGGTATTCTCATGCTCAGCGAAGTTATTGATGAAAATGATCCCTTTGAAGATGAGCTTCCCATAGATGCAGAGACGCCTTGGGTGGAAGAGTCGTTCGAGAGTGTTTTAAATCTTTCGGATGAAATTGTAGACAGTACAGAAGTTGATATCAAAAGTGACCTAGAGCCTGGGCGTTCCGTCATTGCAGAAGCCGCCGCAGATATTTCCGACCGTTTAGATGCATTAATTGAAAATGTTCGGGAGGACGATAAAGCCGAAGACAAGAACTGGCCTGAAACGCTTATCCAAGCTGTTGATCCGGAGTCTGAAGCGCTCGAAGATAACCTTGTCTTATTCCCCGGTGCAGGGCTGAGAGATGAATTCTCTGATGATGCAGCTGCGCCAGTTGCACCTAGCTTGCTGAGCAAAAATGAGCCAAGACGCCAATCAGAGATACTCCCGGAAGTGGATACTCAGAAAGAGGTCGACCTCATTATTGATAGCCTTTTGGAAGATGACGCAATGCGTGTGCGAAGCGATAGTGCCGCCCGGTATATCGACCTCAATCCCTTAGCGCCCGTGACCGAGGAAGAGGGCACTTTAGGCTTTTGGATGATTATGCTCGGGGGCTTTGTCCTGCTTGGAATTTCGTTCGCAGCCATGCTGCGTGGCGCAGAAAACTTGATGGGTGAGTGGGGCCCACTTGCTGTTATGGCAGGCTTAATGATCGGTGGCTTGATGATTCTAGGGGCGGCTTATTATGCGATCAGACGGCTCTTTCGCTAAGTTTCAGGAGGATATAATCCGCTTTTAAGAAGGTATTAACTATGTTTGCATTTCGTAGGAAGAGTCTCACCGAAAATAAAGAATTACTATCTATGCCTGTGTTCGAAAAAGCAGCGCATGCTTATAAACCTGAATCAAATATGGTGGGTCAAAAACTAATGACGAATATGATTACAAATTGGTCTGACGCAAAGACGGATCAGTTCCAAAAAGAAATTTTTACCTTTAATCATAAATTATCTGAAACAGGCCTGTTTACAGATGAGGCTTTGATCAACCTTTTGGAAAAACATCCCTCGAATATGTTGGACGTTTGCACAATGGGTGAAGTTGATAATCCGGCTTATCCGAATAAATTTCGTACGGGTGATTTCCGTGATGTCCCCGGAAAAGTCTTGCTGGAAGCGGCTAAAGCTGGGCGTGTTTGGATTAACCTGCGACGCGCTATGAACATTCATGCGGAATATAAGCAAGTTTTGGATACAATGTATGGCGATCTTGCCGAGCTCTCGGGAAGAGCTGTCTATAATGCCAATGGGGGGATTTTGATTAGCTCGCCCGTTGCACGAGTCCCTTATCATTTTGACAAAACCGAGACGATATTATGGCATGTTCGTGGTAAAAAACGCATGTATCTTTATCCTATGACGCCTGAGTTCATACCTGATGAAGCGCATGAAAATACACTCACTAATTTCCTCGATGATGATTTACCATACCGCGATTATTTTGAAGATCATGCGACTATTATTGATCTGGAAGAAGATCAGGCGGCGTCATGGCCTCTCAATTCACCGCACCGTGTTGATAATCAGACCTTTTGTGTCTCTGTGACAACGGAATATTCGACCCGTGAATCGGCGATGAAAAATGCCGCCATGATTACGAATGCGACGTTACGACATCGCTTGGGGCTTAGCCCGAGTTATACGGAAGACGGCCCTATGAGTCGGCAAATCAAATCTGTTTTTGGTCGCGTGATCAAAAAGTCCGGTTTGATGCCCAATACATCTGAACCCGATTTAGTAACATTCCGTGTTGATCCGCAAGAGCCCGGGTTTATTGTGGATATATCGCCAATCGTGCGGAATTTTTAGACACAAGTTTAGGCGCTTTGTCGCGTCTGAAAGCCTTCTATAACCGGTCTTAATCGGCTATGGCGGGATGTGACCTTGCATTTGCAAAAACTCTCTGTCGGCTCTGAATCAATTGCCACTCTGCGGGATTGGCAAAAACTTGTTGTGCGTCGCCGCAAGGATAAGGGCCTGACCCCGCACCATGTTCACGTCACGCGCATGTTTCCAAAACGCCAAGCGGAGCTTTTGGCAGGCGGATCAGTTTATTGGGTGATTAAAGGGCTCATTCAATGTCGTAATGAGATTGTGGCGCTCGAAGAAACGACAAAGCACGACCATCGTGCCTGTGCTATTTTGATGAACCCTAAGATCATACCGGTTGTGCCGACGCCGCGTCGCGCTTTCCAAGGGTGGCGCTATTTACAGGCCGATGACGCCCCTGCAGATTTAGTGGGGCCTGGTAGTGGTGAAGATTTGCCCCCCGAATTACGGACAAAACTTGTCAATTTGGGCGCGTGGTAAACTCAAACTATCACATCGATTTCCAAAACTCATAAGGTTTTGGAGTTTTCACATCTCGGATATCAACCTTTACGCGATATAAACCAATTTCAGCTACTTACAACATGTGTGAATGAAACCCGTTGCTAAACGGTTGTGTGGGGTAGGCTTTGTTACGATTGTCGCTAAATAGTAAGACTAACAAAGCTGAGGAGGTTAACAGCTTCCTTCAGGAGAAAATGCCTGTCATCTCAGAAACAAATCAACTTGATATGGAAGCAGAAGGCATTTTTGTCTCTTCACTTTGCAAGTCTGAGCGCATTGGTCTCGCGATGGCCGACCAAGATGGTGATGTTGTTCTCGCGACCGAAAAGTTCCACGAAATATTAGAAACACGTGCGGGCCTTAATCTAATAGGTAGAAACCTCATTGATATCGTTAAGTCTCTGGATCTTATTTACGAGAATACCTCGCTGAACAGTGATAACCATGAGGAATTCGTTCAGTTAATAATTTCAGCTATTCGCGAGAAAAAAGAGGGGACAATTTCTTTTACTGCAAGTACACGAACAGGGAAAAGCATCCAATTTAATAATCGTATTACACCCTATGGTCGCGCCATTTTCTGTGTCCGTGATATATCTGATGAGCGGCGTTATAAAGACCTTCTTGATATGTCGATGGATGCGGCAGACGCGGGTTTCTGGGCGATGCGATTTGATACAGGGCATTTTGAATACTCTGAGTCAGTCATGAAAAGGCTCTCTGCGGACGAAATCGTGCGAATGCAAAAGTATGGATTGTTTTCGATCATTCATAAAGATGATTTAGCAAAGATAACGCGGCAGTGGCAGGGTATAATTTCAGGCACCTCACCCTTCGATCTACGCTACCGGGTTGTCACAGAAGCGCAGGGTGAAATGTGGCAACGATCACTTGGTAAAATACAATATGGCCCTGACGGCAAAGCGATTGGTGCCACAGCTTTTGTTATGGATATCACACGTGACATTGAACGAAAAGCTGCTCTTGAAAAAGAGCGAGAAGTCTCGAAATCCAAGAGCGAATTTTTGGCGCGGATGAGTCACGAAATCCGTACACCGCTCAATGCAATTATCGGCATGAGTGACTCTCTGTCAGAGGAAAACCTTCCCAATGACATTAAAGCCGTTGTCAATGACATTGAGGAAGCCGCGGAAGGGTTACATGATCTTCTGTCTTCCATACTCGACCATGCGAAGCTGGTGTCAAATAAAGTCGAGGTTGAATTGGGTGAGTTTCAACCCAGAGCCCTCATAGAAACATGCTCTAAATTATGGCGTCCTCAAATCGCCCGAAAAGGTTTGCAATTTCAAGTTATTGTCGAGCCGAATGTGCCTGATACGCTTATGTTGGACGGGATAAAACTAAAGCAATGCCTGAACAATCTTCTTTCCAATGCCGCCAAATTTACGGATGATGGGAAAATTTCTATTGTTATGAATATGGTCAAACGAAAAGGTCAGGATAATCTTGTCATCGCTATACGTGACTCAGGTATCGGCATGACGGAAAGCCAGGCTCAAAAGATTTTTGAGCCCTTTTCACAAGTCGACGGCTCGATTTCGCGTGAGTTCGGCGGTACAGGCCTTGGGATGAATATTACAAAGCAACTCTGCGAATTAATGGGCGGGCAATTGCATGTGCGCTCTGAGATTGGTGAAGGCTCAACATTTATGATGCTTGTGCCGACGCAATCTGTTGAAGCCTCTCCTGACAACAAATTGCAGAGGGCTCCAAATCGAGAAAAGGTTTCTACCTCTGTTATCGCAGAGATTGGTACTACGCATCTTGATAAAGATATGACTAAAAATACATCTACGACTAAACCATTCGAAGGACTGTCTGTGCTCTGTGTTGAGGACAATATGGTCAATCAACGCGTTGTGAAACGGCTTATCGGAAACCGTGTGGCGAAACTCTATTTCGCGAATAATGGACGGGACGCCTTGAACATGCTGAACACCGTCAATATTGATGTTGTTCTTATGGACATTCATATGCCTGTGATGGACGGTATTGAAGCCACGCTGGAAATTCGTCAATCTAATCAACACTATGCTAATGTTATCATTATCGCGTTAACGGCCGATCCGGATTACCAGCAAAGACGAATTTGCAAAAATATTGGTATGGATGACGCGATTGCGAAACCCGTGAGGCGTGAAGACATATTAAACGCCTTTGATCGTAATTTCGCCAAACTCTCTCAAAGCTTTGGCCATAAAGTGGCTTTGTCAGCCTAGCCTCTCTTGCGATATAATTTGGACTAGCCGCTCGCTCTGAAAGTCCCTATGAACACTCAAAAAACAACTGGGAGTTCCTATGCGCCACCTTCTTTTATCAGCTTCAAGTCTTTTCGCACTTTCGTTAATCGCGTGTTCGGATCCTGCAACCGACAGCACCCCGACCGAAGTTGCCAAAATTACAGTGCCGAATTTTGATATTTTAAAAGTTGACATGCCTGAAACTGACAACGTCCTTCTGGCAGAGTTCAAAGGGCCTTATGGCGGCGTGCCTGCATTTAATGAAATGGACTTGGCCGATCTGAAACCTGCCCTTGAATGGGGCATGGAGAAAAGCCTGAAAGAGATTGACGCTATTGCCAATAATCCCGCGCCGCCCACATTTGAAAACACGATTTTGATGCTTGAGAAAAACGGCGAAGACCTTAGTCGTGTCTTTCGCTATTGGGGTATTTGGAGCTCTAATATGTCGTCCTCTGAGTTTCGCGCTATTCAAGGTGAAATGAACCCCAAGATTTCGGCCTATAGTTCAAAAATTACACAAAATGAGGCTCTCTTTAATCGCGTGAAAGCGGTTTATGAGAGTGACGCCGTCAAAGGCATGCGACCGGATCAACAGCGTCTCATCACTTTGGTCTATGACGGGTTCGCGAGAAACGGCGCGACCCTCGATACTGAGAAAAAAGCCCGCTATGCAGAGATTAATTCTCGCTTGTCCGAGCTTCACACAACATTCGCGAATAATTTTCTTGCGGATGAAGAGGGTTATGTCCTCTATATCAATGAAGACCAACTCGGAGGCTTGTCTGAGAGCTTTGTCAAAGCCGCGGCGGCAACGGCCACAACAAACGGGAAAGACGGCCAATATGCCATTACCAACACGCGCTCTTCTATGTCGCCTTTCTTGACTTTTTCGACTGAGCGCAACCTCCGTCAAAAAGTGTGGGAGACTTATTATTCCCGCGGCGATAATGGAGATGAGCATGACAACAATGACATAATTGCAGAAATCCTGAAACTGCGGGATGAGCGTGTCGAGCTTCTCGGCTATGATAATTATGCGCAGTGGCGTTTGGAAAACCGTATGGCCGGGACACCCGAGCGCGCGTTGGAATTAATGGAAGCCGTTTGGCCCGCAGCGATAGCCCGCGTATCCGAAGAAGTTGCTGACATGCAGGCCCTCGCGGAGTCCGAAGGTGACGATATTAAAATTGCCCCGTGGGATTATCGTTTCTATGCCGAAAAAGTCCGCAAAGATAAATATGACCTCGATAGTGATGAGGTGAAGCAATATCTACAACTGGGTAAGCTCACGGACGCCATGTTTTACGTTGCGGGTGAATTATTTAATTTCGAATTCAAACCCGTTGCCGAAGGCTCTGTCCCCGTTTTCCATCCCGATGTCAGCGTCTGGGAAGTGACGGATAAAACAACGGGCGAGAATATCGGAGTATGGTATCTCGACCCCTTTGCCCGTCCGGGTAAACGCTCAGGCGCATGGGCAACGACCTATCGCTCGCGGACCAGTTATAACGGCACAACGACCAATGTCTTATCCTCCAATAATTCTAATTTCATCAAAGGCGCAGCTGGCGAACCCGTGCTGATTTCTTGGGATGATGCGAACACATTCTTCCATGAGTTCGGACATGCCCTTCACAGTCTCGCAGGGCAGGCGGTTTATCCGACGCTCAATGGCGGTGTCCGTGATTACACAGAATTCCAATCACAGCTTTTGGAGCGCTGGTTATCGACGGATGAAGTTGTCAATAATTACCTCGTCCATGCCGAGACGGGTGAACCCATGCCGGCGGAGCTGCGTCAGAAAATCAAAAATGCCGCGACCTTTAATCAAGGCTTTGCGACGACGGAATATCTGGCGTCCGCCCTCGTCGACATGCGTTACCATACGACGGATCCTGAAGGTATTGACCCCGATACATTCGAGCGTGAAACACTGGAAGATCTGGGCATGCCTGATGAAATCGTCATGCGTCACCGCTCTCCGCATTTCGGGCATATCTTCTCAGGCGAAGGTTATAGTGCGGGATATTACGGTTATATGTGGGCGGATGTTTTGACATCGGATGCGTCAGAATATTTCGCGAATTCCCCCGGTGGTTTTTACGATGCAGACATTGCAGCCAAACTCGTGAAATACCTCTTTGCGCCACGCAACGCTATGGATCCGGCAGACGCCTACCGCGCCTTCCGCGGCCGAGACGCCGACATAGCCCCGCTCATGCGCGACAGAGGTTTTCCAGTGCCGGAATAGGTGAGGAGAAGCCTAAAACTCTGCGCCGATGGCATGGAGTCTAGCCCCGTTCTGGTTCAGCCACTTCTTTGACTCTTTGACATTTTCATTGATAGACGCGCAGACGTCCCAAAACGCTTGGCTGTGATTGGCTTCGACCATATGGGCACATTCATGGGCGGCGACATAGTCGAGCACAGAGGCGGGGGCGCAGATCAGACGCCAGCTATAGCTGATATGGCCTTCGCCTTTGCGGGTGATGCAAGACCCCCAACGGGACGAGGTATCACGTACACTGACCTTGCCGATACGCTTTCCGAGTTTTTCGGCATAATGATGTGAGGCGGCTTCAAGCTCGGCCCTTGCTTCGCGAATGAGGAAGCGCCGGACGCGACCGGGAAAGCTTTCCAGATCCGGAGAGGGCACAATGATTTTGCGGTTTACATCATCCACGCGCGATCTTCCCCGTCCTTCGGGTTTTATCAGGCGGTAGGGCAGGCCGCGATAAAGAATATCTTGGCCCGGTATAAAGGGTTGAGGTGGCGGCAGCGTTTCTAATTGCACATCAATCCAATCCGCTGAATCTTGCGCGAATTTCACCGCTGATTTGAAATGTCGAATCCCTGGGACAACCACATGCACTTCACGCTCAGAGGCTTTGACCTTGAGCGAAACGCGTCGGGCCTTATCGCTCAGCACATAAAGAATGCGCGGATCATGACTGTCTCTTAATGGGAAATCGCCCTTTATTGGCCTAGAATTACCATTGGCAGAGGCGTGAGCCGTGTTATTGTTCATCCAATTGCGTGCCTTTTGACCCGCCGCGCCTAAATGTGATTGGACACTTCCCATGATGACTTTCCGTAAATCCTTACATGTTTCTGCCGCGGTCACTGTTTCGGCCTTACTCTTAGTGATGGGGGGATGCTCGCCAAAGGACAAGGGGCAGAGTGCACAAATTTCTGTAGAAGCCGCACCTTTGGGGCTGACAGCGCCGAATGAGAAGGTTTTTGCCCGACATTTCGATGTGCCGCAGCGTCAAGTTACAGAAGCTGATGCCACCGCGGCGTTGAAGGTGCTAAACCTTGAGAAAGAGGGCGTTATGACATGGGATAAACGCTCAGGTGGTGAGGGCAATTACATCTACACAGATTTGGGTGCCAAAACCGATGAGGGCACGATTATGATCGGTAAAGCCGAGCTTGTGGGTGTTCATATGGACGGTGATGAAGCGACATTTGACCGCATCAATTTCCAAGATATGGTCATCCAAGGCGAAGATGTTAACCTTGATATTGCCGCTATGAGTATTGCGCGGCCTAGCCCAAAAATGGCACAGGCCATTATGAAGGCCCTTCAAACAAATGAGGGTCTCGATGATTTAGAGTTTAGTATAGATGAGGATGAGGTGGGTAGCTTCGGGGCCATTTCCTTGAATAACATTACTGTCAAAGCGGATGAAGCAAGCGGTACGATTGAGCAAATCGTTTGGGGCGTCGATTCGGAAACCAGCGTCGGTGACGGCAAAATTGGCAAGATCAATTTTTTGATAAAAGGCGAGAATGATCTCGTCTCGACTTTGACATTTGAAGGCGGGTCTGCGCGCGGGGTCAATACGCAGGCTTATGGCGATTTTTCGTCTAATGATGCCAATATGGGCTTGGGACAGCTCTTGGGGCAGATGAATCTCTATGCTAAACCTTATGACAGTTTCCAGATGGGCAAGGGCGCTTTTACTAATGATTATGTCAATGCGACGTTCGAGGGTTTTGAAGGAAAGGCCGTTGAAACAGGCGGCGTCACGACGATTACCCAAGTGGGCAAGCCCATGCGATTAGCGTTTTTGAAGCAGCCAAGCGATGCCAATGCCCAACGCGGCTATGACACACTGAAGCAACTCGGCTTTGATGAACTTGTTTTCAAGACATCTCAAACGCAGGTTCTTGACAAAAACCAAGACACAGTTGCCGTCAGGGACGGTTTGTTCGATATGGAAAACGGTTTTCGTCTAAACTACACTTATGAAGCCGAGGGGCTGTCGGCCATGGTCGAGAAAGCGAAGGCGGATCAAAGAGCCGGTAACACCATGGCGTCTAATCCGAACATGAGCGATGTGATAGATAGCTTTTCACCGGTTAAGTTACGCACAATGAAGATGAGCTTGGAAGATAAATCCATTGTGGAGCGCAGTCTGAAACTCGCGAGTGAGATGACAGGGCAGTCAGAAACGAGTTTGAAAAAGCAATTGAAAATCGCAACGATCGGCGCATCGCTTTTTGCTCCATCAGAGTTGGAAGGTGCAATCATCAGTGAACTGGGAGAGGCTTTTTCCGATTTTATAGATAATGGCGGCACACTCACAGTTTCACTTAGCCCGCCGACCCCACTCTCGGTTAAGACATTAGCAGAAGCCCGCGAAAATAATTTGAATCCCAAAGATATCGGATTTTCTGCGAGTGTAAAAAAACCTGCAAGCACAGAAGATTAACCGATGCTGCGGGGAACGATAGGTAAATCACTGGATCATGACCCGCATTTCCGCTGGCGCGGGGAGAATGTCACGCGGATAGAAAACTTGTCCGACATCATATTTGCTTTGGCGATGGGTATGTTGGTAGCGACGCCTGATCCTTTGAGGACTTTTGACGACCTTCAAGTCTTTCTGATTTCTGCGATACCTGTCTTACTAGGTTTTTTCATACTTTTGGAAATTTGGCACAATCACTACACGTTTTTTAGGCGTTATGGTGTCGCTGATAAGCGCATCATTTTCTACAATGCCATATTGTTATTTATTGTTCTCTTTTTAGCCTATCCATTGCGTCTCATGTTTGATGGCTTATTCAGTTATTTCTTTTCATTTATGGATGACTTTCAGCGTATGGCAGAGATGCGAATGGACTTTGATAGGTCCGGAACCGTTGTCGGATATTTTGCAATTGGCTATGGTCTTGTGAATGTTGTTTTTATGCTCATGTATAACCATGTTATCAAAAACAAGGGCCTTTTGGCGCTTTCGGAGACAGAGCTTACGTTAACATACCAAACGCGATTTAAGCAACGTGGCGCTATATGTATAAATATAATCGTTGGGCTGCTCAGCATGCTTACACCGCTCAATAGTTTGGCAAGCATGTTGTATATTTTAGAAGCCCCTTTAAGCATCATTGCTAGACGCCGTTTTGCCGTTGCAAAAGCTGAATAATCTATAAAAAGGCAGAGTATTCATAAATATTGCCTCAATGTGCGTATTTGCGGCATTTTCTCACGCGGGCTTTGCTTGAAATCATAGCGCGTCTGCCTCATATGATGCGCACAGTATAATACGCATATTAATAACGCTATTGGAGCGCCCATATGAAAGTTCTCGTCCCCGTCAAGCGCGTGCTTGACTATAATGTCAAAGCGCGGGTGAAATCCGACCAAACAGGCGTCGACCTGTCAAATGTCAAAATGTCTATGAACCCATTTGATGAAATTTCCGTTGAAGAAGCCGTGCGCTTGCAAGAGGCCGGTACAGCCACAGAGACCATCGTAGTCTCTATCGGCCCTGCTAAGGCCCAAGAAACCATCCGCACAGCTCTCGCTATGGGTATGGACCGCGGCATTCACGTCGAGACAGATGAAGATCTGGAACCGCTTGCTGTCGCGAAAATCCTGAAGGCTGTCGCTGAAACTGAAGGCGCTGATCTGATTATTACCGGCAAACAGGCGATTGATAATGATTATGGATCGACCGGAGGTATGTTGGCGGCCCTTTTGGGTTGGCCCATCGGTTCCGCAGCCAATTCAATGTCGAAAGACGGGGATGCGCTGACGGTCATTAAAGAGGTTGATGGCGGTCTACAGACGGTAAAACTTCAAATGCCGGCGCTAGTTACAACTGACCTTCGCTTAAATGAGCCGCGCTATGCGTCTCTACCCAATATTATGAAAGCCAAACGCAAGCCGATTGACGCAAAAACACCTTCTGATTTTGGTGTGGATACTACGCCGCGCTTGAAGGTTTTAAAAGTAACTGAGCCCGCTGCACGTCAAGCCGGTATTAAAGTCGAAGATGTCGCGACATTGGTCGATAAATTGAAAAACGAAGCAGGAGTTATCTAATGGCTATTCTCGTTGTCGCAGAACATGATAATGCAAATTTAAAAGACGCCACTCACAAGACCGTGACCGCGGCCTTGAAAATCGGCGGAGATGTCGATGTCTTGGTAGCTGGTAAAGGCGTGAAAGACGTTATGGCACAAGCCGCTAAAATTACTGGCGTTCGCGCTGTCCTTGGCGTGGATCATGTCAGCTTAACCCGTCAATTGGCAGAAAGCATGGAAGCCATCATCGTCCCGCTTATGGCTGATTATGACGCGATCCTCGCGCCAGATACCACAACCCACAAGAACTATATGCCGCGTGTAGCAGCAAAGCTTGATGTCCAACAGATTTCTTCTGTGACAGACGTCGTCAGTGCGGACACGTTTGTCCGTCCGATTTATGCGGGTAATGCCATGGCGACTGTGCAGTCAACAGATGCCAAGAAAGTCGTCACTGTGCGAACAACAGCTTTTGCTGCAGCCGGTGAAGGCGGCTCTGCGTCTGATAAAGTTCTGGCAGATCCTGCCGGTCCGTTTAAATCTGAATATGTGGGTGAAGAGCTCTCTAAATCCGATCGCCCTGAGTTGACAGCTGCAAAGATTGTCATTTCAGGCGGTCGCGGTATGGGCTCAGGCGAGAATTTTAAATTGCTCGAAGGTATTGCGGATAAGCTCGGTGCTGCCATGGGCGCGTCGCGTGCTGCTGTGGATGCCGGGTTTGTGCCGAATGATTGGCAAGTGGGCCAAACCGGTAAAGCGGTTGCTCCGGAACTTTATATCGCAGTTGGTATTTCCGGCGCGATCCAGCATTTAGCAGGCATGAAGGACTCAAAAGTCATTGCTGCAATTAATAAAGACGAAGACGCCCCCATTTTTAGCGTCTCTGATTACGGCTTGGTAGCTGACCTATTCAAAGCCCTTCCAGAGCTGGAAACCGAGCTGGAAAAAGCCGGCTACTAAGTTAGCTTTACAGCAATTGAGAAAGCCCTCTGTCATTAAACTGACATGGGGCTTTTTTGTTTCAATGATGATTTAGGTTTTTAGAGCGTCACCTTCGTTTTCGTTCTCTGATTTTAACTCACCACGCTCGGCTGCAATCTGTTTGCTTTCCTTCACAATTGGGCCGCCTTGAGGGCATATTTGTTGTGCAAAGCCGTGAAGCGTATTGGTGAGGTTGTCTGGGACAAGCGTATAATGCACGAATTGTCCCTTTTTTTCACGAGAAATGAGACCCGCATTTTCCAAAACAGATAAATGTTTGGAGAGGGATGGTTTACTCATGTCAAACCGTTCCGAAATTTCACCAGCTGTCATGCCTGTTGCTGACAAATAGGCTAAAATGCGCCGACGTGGCGTTGAGGCAAGGGCGGAAAACACTTTATCCAAAAAAAATCTCCAAAATTATAATTAGTTAATTGACTAAATAACTAAACAATGCTTTAAGTAGTTAGCTTGTTAACTAAATAAGCAATACAGCTTTTAAAGCAAGGGAGAAACACATGCTTGGCTATACTTATTTGGCTTATATCGGATTAAGCTTGGGAATTACAATTTGGGTGGGGCGCACATTAAATAAAAATGGGCGCGTTTTTCTTTTAGAAAATTATGCGGATAAGCCTCTATTAGCGGATGCAATCAACCATATGCTCTTGGTTGGCTTTTACTTGATCAATATTGGTTTCATTGCTTACACAATGCGCATTTCGGGTACACCGCCTCTTGATTGGGCTCAGGCGTTAGAGTTTTTAAGCGTAAAAATAGGCTTTATGGCTATTATTTTGGGCATCATGCATTTTAGCCTCATGTTTGCTTTACAAAAATATAGTCAAATGCGGGCGCATACACATCGGGCTTTGCAAAAAACTGTAAGTGTCTAGTGAGGAGACATCCCAGTTTCTGGGGCTCACATTTTATCAAAATCCAAAAGCAACGGCGTTTCCTTGGTCCAATCACCCGGGGCAACGCCGTACCAACGTTTGAAAGCGCGAGAGAAGGCGGCTTGATCATTATAACATAGCTCTTGGGCAATATTGGCAAAGCTTTGGCCTTCACTGACCAAGGTTTTGAAATGCTCAATCCGTACATAATCCACCTGCCTTCGGAAACTTGTCCCAGCCTTAGCTAAGGCCGTCCTTAGTTTTTTCTCGGAAATACCCATATTATTGGCAATCGTATTAAAGTTTGTGGAGCCATTCTGCAGATCTTTAAGGATTGTAAGGTTTAAAGCTTTGATGAGGTTTTCAGCAGACGCTCCATTATTCATCACATGGTCTAATTTGGCTTGATATTGAGCGCGTTTGACGGGATCTCGCGTTGGAAAAGGCAAATCTAAATGTTCCGGGAAGAACTCCAACCGATTATGTTTTTGTTCAAATTTTATCGGGCAATCAAAGACTTTCTCAAAATATGAACAATCGTGAGGGGCAGTTTGTTGGAGTTGAACCGCTTTTAAGCCTTTTCCAGATCCCCAGTTTAACCACCTAAAGGCCGTGCCATAAGCGCCAAAGATAAGGTTAATAATGTGAAAGCAATTATCAGTCGGCTCCATAAAAGGGGCGAAATCCAAGAAACAGCGTTCATTCTCTTTGTCGCAAATTAACGACACATCCCCTGCATAAATCGCCAACCGCTGATATTTAGCGTTCATGGAGATCACTTGGCGAATATTGTCACAGACCGTGTAGATATTGCCAGTTTTTTCAAAAGTTGCGACTCTGAAATCAAATCCGACTTGCAGGCTAATGAGAGGTTCATTTAAAACATCTGCGGCACTCTTATAAAGCGGGATTAGAGATAAGATGTCAAACCGAGAATATTTATTATCTAAGCTTTTTGAGCTGATACCTAATATTTTTAGGCTCTCCTTCCGAGAGAAACCATGCGCCTCTAAGGTCGATATTTGGGCGTCTAAATATTGAGACGCCATTGTCATTTGTTTTATGTTCGCCACAGACCCCTCACTCAAAATACGTAAACCAAGTATTCACCCGTATGGCAAGATTATTCGATATTAATGACAAGGATTTCTATAAAAAATGACAAGTGTCAGGCAGAAAATGACAAGTTTCTATGAAAAAAGAGACAATCTTTTCCACCTAAAACTGATTACTAAGAAAACATAGGCTGCAATGTGGGGCGTTGGGGTCTAACTCGTTTACGGGGCGCAATGTCGGAATTGTTGGTAGTGACTTAAAATCATACCAACGATTTCGACTTTTTTCGTTATTTAACAGACTTCTTTGGTAAATCTGAAAAGTTTCCGGCCCGTTTTTGGCCTTTCGCCTGCATAGCCTCCATCATTTCGGAAGGGATGAGCATCGACATGTTCCAAACCGCGATATTGTCGAGCGCATCTTTTGTGCTGTGATCGCGACTATAGGTTATCGCGCGTTTGCAGCCATAAACAGCGAGAGGCGGTTTCTCGGCAATATCTTTGGCTATGGCCATCACGGCGCGCATCATCTCTGGCTGATCTTTATACACGGCATTAAGCAACCCTTGGCTTTTAGCTTCATCGGCGAGCATTTTCCGCCCTGTATAGGCGAGTTCACGCACTAACCCTTCGGGAAGGTGGTTCAGAATACGTGGAAATGTTCCGACATCCGCTGTCATGCCGACAATAATTTCATAGATTGTAATAAAACTATCCTCGGTTCCATAACGCATATCGCAAGCTGTGACGAGGTCGACACCCCCGCCGTAACATCCGCCTTGAATGGCAGCGAGAACGGGAATGCGGCAATCCTCAATGGCATTAAAGCTATCCTGTAGGCGGAGCACATTTTGATAAAAGCTTGTCCCATATTGCGGGTGATTTTTATCTTTTGGTCCGGCAATATCTGTCGCAAACATCGAGAGATCAATGCCGGCCGAAAAGACAGGCCCGGTTGAAGATAATACAATAACACGCGCTTTCGCGTTATCGTCAATGTCGCGGATAATTTCGGGCAGTTCTGTCCAAAATTCTGCGCTCATCGCATTTCGCTTTTCAGGGCGGTTCATAACGACATGCGCGATATTATCAGCAATAGAAACGTCGAAAGATATATAGGTCATTTTACGGTCTCGCGACATTAGAGAGAAAAGAGAAAGCCTTTGGTCGGCGAAGCCGTGCCGTTCAGGACATCTTTATAGGTTTTTAAAATCTGTGAGGCGCCTTCAGATTTTTCAATCTCCAACCAATTTTCAGCGCTATTGAGGAAAGGTATCCAACGCTTCGCCAGATTTTTGGCAAAGCCCGCCCCGCCCCATTCTGCGATGCGGATTTTGGCTTGATCAGGGGCGAAGAAAAACTTTATGGGTGTGGCAGTCTTTGGAAGTTGTTCAGGTTCCGCATCCCAATGCGATAGGCCGACGCGACACACATAAGTCAGATTTTCTTCAAAATGATTGATGAGGGTTGAGAGCACTTTGGTGTTACCTGACATATCCACGATCACAGTTTTAACATCGGGGTTCAGGTCCGTAATAGTGTCATAAGTCTCAACATGATCATAAAAACCAGTTTTATGAGTAAAGTCTTTGTTGCTTGCCGATGTCAGACCCGTGACTTTTACTCCACCACGCGCCTTGCAACAAAAGGCTGTTCCCAAAGCGGTTTTAGAAGAGGCTGAGAGGATAAGGACTTGCTCTGCGCCAAAGAAGTCTTTCTCTGCCAAGAAGTCATCGATCAAAAAACTTGTTGTGAAAAGGGGCCGCAAAAGAGGTTGAAGATCGGGATGAAGCCGAAAAGACGGATCCGCATCAACGAAACTATAGCTGTTATAAAGGCTATGTAATGGGGTGCGGTGATCATTGCCGTCTTGGAACCCTGTCGAGTTCAGGCGTGTCGGTTTCATATCGAATGTGTCTATGATCGGTAGGAATCCATAAATAACCTGACCAAAATCTACACCATCGCAACGGCTTTCTGTCACTTTGGCATAGCCCCAAACCGGCATGCGGCCATGGTTTGGCATATCAATACCATAAGCGGCAGGTTCAAAATAATGCCAATATCCGATTTGATGACCTGCTACCATATAGGTCACATTATTGGCCGTCAGCGCCCAAGGGCCAACTTGGCAACGAATAAAACCGTCTTCAAGTGGCACGTCATCCATATTGACGAGCGTCACATCGGCGAAATCAGATTTATTGACGAGGAGTGTTTGGGTCATGGTTTGACTTTCGGGGAGACTAAAAGACTTTGGTGTCGTCACAACTGATCAGAAGCTGACCCTCTAATCCGGCACGACGATGATGATGGATTTTACGGTAGGTCTCATTACTCACCGCGTTAAACATGGTTTGTGCATCAGCATAGCGCACAATGGCAACGGCGTCCCAATCGCACTCGCCAATTAAAACATGTTTAGCATTACCGCCGAAGACTGTCTCAGAACCTTTTATGTTAAGATCTTCTAGCATCTGACCAAAGGCTTCTGCGTAACGGCCATAGGCCACAGCACCTGAAACATCTTCACCGTCTTTATAGGTCGCCTTGTCTTTAAATTTGAGCAGATTTAGCATGAAAACAGGTTGGCCTTTGGGGCTCTCGGCTAAAAAGGCTTTTATCTGTTCCGGTGTCGGATCTGTGGCATTCAAGCTCGCCATATTTAATTATATCCGGGATGTTGCATGACATTAGAGACTGACTTCGCGAGCCACTCATCCGGCACAAAGAAATCTGCAGCGAGGGGGCCGTCATAGCCTTGCTGATTATAGATAGAAAAATCTGTTACGCCGGACTCGGCGAGGATAAATTCGTCAATAATAAACTGGCCTGTATATTTCGTTGCGTCTTGGTTGAGCACGACATAGGCCGCATCCGCCATAATCTCAGGCGTACGGCTCATTTTGGCCATGCTGTCGCCGCCTAAAACATTTCGGACGGCCGCGGTATCAATTGAAGTCATTGGCCAGAGTGAATTGACTGCAATTCCGTCCGGACGGAATTCCTCGCTCATGCCCAATGTGCAAAGGCTCATCCCATATTTTGCCATCGTATAAGCGACGTGATTTTTGAACCATTTGGCTTTCATATCCAACGGCGGGGCGATATTCAAAATATGTGGATTAGACGCATTTTTGAGATGTGGCAGGCATTTTTGAGAGACCAAAAATGTCCCGCGGGCATTAACTTGGTTCATCAGGTCATAACGTTTCATTGGGGTATGCGGCGTAGGTGTCAGGGAAATGGCTGAGGCATTATTAATGCAAATATCAATGCCGCCAAATCTTGCGACTGTGTCTGCGACGCATTTTTCAACGATCTCTTCATCACGGATATCACAAATAAGGGGGAGGGCTTGGCCACCGGCTTCTTCGATCTCCTTGGCCGCCGTGTAAATTGTTCCTTCCAGCTTGGGGTGGGGTTCAGCTGTTTTCGCGGCAATCGCAATATTGGCACCGTCTGCCGCGCATTTCTTCGCCATCGCTAGACCAATGCCGCGTGACCCGCCGGACATAAAAATTGTTTTTCCTGCCAATGACATAGTGTTTCCTTTAAATGATTAATTGAGACTAAGCCTGATATGATAAGCTCTCAAGCTAATACGTGGCTTGGCCTGTCATCAGATTTGAATGATATTTGAACATCTTAGCAAGTCTTTAACGTCTGACTCACGGAATTTTAAGCATTCTCAGTCATAGAGGTCTGAAAATTCAAAGAGGTTGGGGATTACCACCATGCGTCATTATTTGCTTACCGTGCCTGCAGTTTTGCTCTTACCGGCACTGTCCGCCTGTAGTTTAGGCCCACAGGGCACGGGATTTGGTTATCAGGGTGAGCATCATCAGCCTGCAGCTTCGAACTATGAAACACCGAATTATCAGCATAATATGGGTCAGGCTTATTCCGGAGCCATTCGTTCGCAGGGTGATCTCTGGTGCAGCGCTGCGGGGTGTGCACCGAAATCAACTTACCCGGTTTCTGACAAGCCAACCGCGCATTATGGTACACAACCGAGCGCTCATGCATATGGTACGCAGACAGGTCATTATGCCAAGACGCCTAAATTACGCGGCGCTTATAAAAAGGCAAATCAGTCTTATTTCTATGGGAATCTTGGCGCAGTAGCTTATGATACCAGTAGCGATTTATACGGTGTGCAGGGGCGTTTTGGGTATCAATCAAAGAGTCTTTGGGGCGCTGAAGCCGAAGGTTCTATCGGCGTTGATGATGATCAGGTAAATGATTTGGCGACGGCGAGTTCGAGAACGGATAATGTTGATTATTCTGTCGCGGCTTTCGCGCTGGCCCGTTTGCCTTTGACACAGCGTATTTCCGCTCATGCCCGTGCAGGTTATCACTTGACCGAAGTTTCAAGTGAGTTTGATGATGGTGTAAACCCTATTATTGAATTGTCAGATGACTTTGATGGATTTGCTTATGGTGCAGGTGCAGAATTTGCGTTGACGCCAAAAGATGCCATTCGCTTAGATTACACGCGTTACGAAGGTGACAGTCGTGACCTTGACGCGATTTCCCTCGGTTACGCGCGGAAGTTCTAATCAAGCGTCTTCTTGCTGTGCCCAAAGTGCAGCATATAGTCCCTGTTTAGCGAGTAAGCTGTCATGTGTGCCTTGCTCGGCAATTTGGCCATTTTCCAAGACTAAGATATTATCTGCTCCGACGATTGTTGAGAGACGATGGGCAATCACCAGTGTCGTCCGGCCTGTTGTGGCGCGATCAAGAGCTGTCTGAATGTCGCGTTCCGTTGCACTATCAAGGGCGGATGTTGCCTCATCTAAAATAAGAATCGCAGGGTCTTTTAAAAGCGTTCTGGCGATAGCGACACGCTGTTTTTCTCCGCCTGAGAGCTTCAAGCCGCGTTCACCCACAACTGTGTCATAGCCTTTGGGCAGCGTTAAAATGAAATCATGAATCTGCGCGTCTTTTGCGGCCTGTTCAATATCAGCACGTGTCGCCTCTGGTCGCGCATAGCTGATATTATAGCCAATCGTATCATTAAACAGAACCGTGTCTTGCGGGACAATACCAATAGCGCGACGTAAACTCTCTTGGGTAATGTGCCTGAGTTCAATGCCATCGATTGTGACTTGTCCGTCACTGATGTCGTAAAACCGAAAAAGGATACGCGACAGTGTTGATTTGCCCGCACCCGTCGGGCCCACAATCGCGAGTGTCTTGCCACGTGGAATATCAAAGCTCACATTCTTTAAAATCTGGCGATCTGCGTCATAGTGAAAAGAGACATGTTTGAAACTAATCTCACCTTTGACGTCATGAATATCTCTGGCGTCATCCAGATCGGTAATTTCAGGTTTGAGGTCGAGTAAAATAAACATTTTCTCAAGGTCGGTGAGAGCTTGTTTAATTTCGCGATAAGCAAACCCCAATATGTTGAGCGGGCGATAGAGTTGCGTCATCACCATGACAACGGCCGTCATATCGCCAATGCTCATACTGCCTTGGATAATATAATAACCCGCCAAGGTCATAATCGCCATCAAGCCGCCATTCATAATGAAAGACTGCCCAATATTGACTGTGGCGAGGGAGGTGCGAGACAGGATGGCCGCTTTTTGGTAGCCTTCCATTGCTGTATCGTAGCGGTCAATTTCGAAGCCTTCGGCTGAGAAGTATTTGACAGTTTCATAATTAAGAAGGCTATCAACCGCTTTGCCTGCGGCTTCCGTGTCGCGCTTATTCATCTCGCGGCGGAATTTCAGACGCCATTCCGTCGTGACGACCGTAAAATAAATATAGCCGACCACGACCACAATAGCGACGCCTGAGAACCAGCCATTGAAGGCAAACCAAAATGCTGTTGCCGCAATAATCAATTCCAACAACGTCGGGCCGATATTAAACAATAAGAACCGGAATAAGAAATCAATAGAGCGGACGCCGCGCTCAATTATCCGCGTCAGCCCGCCTGTGCGTTTGTCCAGATGAAAGCGCAGAGAGAGCCGGTGCATATGGGTAAAGGTCGCTGTTGCCACACTGCGCTGGGCAAATTGTGCGACGGGGGCAAATATATATTCTCGACCCTCAGACAGAATGACCGAGAAAAGCCGCAAAGCGCCATATCCTAAAATAAACCCGATAATGCCGACCCATATGGACGACCAAGTTTCCTCGGCTTGACGGGCTTCATTGACGGCATCAACGGCCCAGCCGAAAATAAAAGGGGCGCCAACAAGGACAAATTTGCCTGCAATCGTCAGAATAATTGCTAAAAACGAACGTAATTTGAATTCCAGATTTCCGTCCGGCCACAAATAAGGTTTGAGGCGGGCTAGCCCGCGTAATTGTTCGCCGATGGATTGTTCTTTCATCGCTTCAACACGTTGATCAAAACTGGTTTGCGATGATGCTTCGGGTGTTTCTGGCGACATGAGCGTCATGTGGGGTGTCTTTGCTTGGATGTAAACCCAATCCTAACCCTCTTGTTCTATGAAATGGAGTAGAAAATTGGGTGAAGAGAATGAGTGCAGCTAAGCCTATTGTGCCACAGATACCCCGCGGCGAAGATCGACGGGCAATACAACGCAACGGTCAAACCGATTGGCGCGTGAACCAGCGCTCTTACGCCTTTATCGGAACCACTTTTGATCCTCTGACCCCCGTTCAGACATTGTCGCGTGCGAAGTGGGTAACGGCAGATCATAGTTTTCGCTTTATCGTCACGCCAAATGTTGATCATCTCGTGAGATTGGCCAAGGAGCCTGAGGTTTTTAAGCCTCTCTATGAGGCGTCTTGGTTGTCTGTTTGCGATTCCCGTATTTTAGAATTACTCGCCGCCTTTTCCGGTATTCCATTAAAAGCCGTGCCGGGATCAGATTTGACGCAGCAGCTTTTTGATAATGTCATAACGACTGAAGACACGATTAACGTGATTGGGGCCGATGAAGAAATTGTTGATAAGGTCAAAGCGAAATATGGCCTGCACAAAGTCAATCTTCACAAACCTCCAATGGGTATGCGCCATAAGCCGGAAGCCATCGCAGCTGCTGCTGAATTTGTTGCGTTAAATCCTGCGCGTTATACTTTCATTTGTGTCGGGTCTCCGCAGCAGGAGATGGTGGCGAAGGCCTGTTTGGACCGTGGGGATTGTGTTGGTTTAGGCTTGTGCGTCGGTGCGTCACTTGATTTTTTGGGGGGACGCACGAAACGCGCGCCGAAATGGATACAAAAAATCCGTATGGAATGGCTCTTCCGGCTCGCAAGCGAACCTCGGCGCCTCTGGAGGCGATACCTCATTGAGGGGCCAAGAATTTTCTTACTCTGGGCGAAATGGTCTTTGTTTAATCAGTAACTGACCCAGATGGTCCTCAAATTAACTTACTTGACCGATTCTGTTTGTGGTAAGGTCTTGGAAATGAACGTGAACCATGATTGTGCGTTTAAGTTATCTCTTGCATAATTAACTAGCGGTGCAAGATAGTTATTGATAGGTTTATCACTAGATTGATTTATATCAATTAAATAAAATTGAATCTTATGTCTTAATAAAGTTATAATAATAAATTAGTGATGGGGCGCTATTCATGACAAATCCACGTAATCCTACACCTGTTGACGCACATATTGGTCGTTATTTAAAAAAGATACGAACCAATTCTGCAATGACACAATCTGACCTAGCCGACGCTTTGGGCGTGACGTTTCAACAAATTCAAAAATATGAACGAGGCACAAACCGTATTTCAGCGAGTCGCCTTTGGGAAATTTGTCAAATTTTTGAAACCGAACCGAATGATTTCTTTAGAATTGAAGCGCAGAGTAGAGAGAGCGTGTCGGCATAAACGATCTAACGTTTATCGTATTTATCTTTGCGTTTAACGCCCATTAACATACGGCTCTCAAGCCGTTCGCGCAGGGCGCGGTAATAGGCTTGTAAAAAAGCATGGTCACTTTCACCAAGATCAGCGGCCCACCCGATTTTATTGCGAATACGCTCTGCCACTTCTTGGAGAGTTGAGGCTTTATTCGTTCGTAAAACTGACTCCAAAACATGTAGTTCATGGATACCGTAAGCTTCAATTTGTTCTGATGTGAAAGCAAAGACACTGACTGTATTTACATTTTGTTTGGCTAGGTCACGCCCTAAAATAGGTTTGGGCGCCTTCACAACCCATGTGCCCGCAATGAGGTCGCCTGCGCGAAGTCTGTCCTTATTAAAAAGCGGGAACAGCAGGAAAATACCGCTCCATAAAAATCCGAGAAGGGCAATCATACCGTCAATGTTATTTGAGTTCGCCGCCATAAATGAGAGCGGTAAGAATAATTCTATCTCCCGCAGTGCATTGCGGGCAAACACGGCATTTGCTGATAATCTGGCGCGCCCCATAGCCGTGTTTCGCGCCGCGACACGTATCTTCATGATGCGCTTACCGGGCGTCGCAGCTTTGGGGCCCATCTCAAAAGCGAGAAAATAAAAACTGCGCAAAAATAAGGCAAAAACAATATACAGGCTGACCCCAACTTCCCAATTGACGGCCAACCCTCCGAATATAAAAATAAACAGCCCTAGTATAAGCGCCACATTGATTATGATGAGGTCAATAACAACGGCCCCGATCCGTGCGCCGACATCGGCTAATTGTATTTGAAGATCGATACCTTCGGGCGTTATCAACGTTCGCCGATCTGTGGCTTTGACCTGCGTGTTATAGTGAATAGTCTGCGTCATAGAATGACCTCACCCTCACGCGATCTAGGCAAATAGAGATAGATCATCCAGAAAAATAAGAGCGAAAGCCCGATGCCGTATCGTAAAAGATCACTTGTAATTAATTGTCGAGCATATCCTTCCAGCAATCCCGCAAAGAATAACATGATGACCACACCGACCATGAGTAAGCCTGACGTTCGTCCCGCCAAAGCCGCCGATTGCGTTCGTGATAATGCACCCGGAAAGGCAATCGCACGGCCAATGTGAAGTCCTGCGCCACCGGCCAAAATAATGGCTAGAACCTCAGTGGAGCCATGAATAATAAGCCAGCCTCCCATTTCCATGCCGAGGCCTCTGGAGGCGAATAATCCCAAAAACCCGCCCACCATAAACCCGGTGCTGAGCATAAATAATATGGTCGGGATGCCGAAAGCAAAGCCGAGGGCAAAGGCAAAAATCGCGACGCGAGAGTTATTTGAGAATAAATAACTTGCAAAAACACCCAAACCTTGAGCACCGTCTGCCGGTTTATTATACATGGTTGCCCGTAAAGCCTCAGTGGAGGCCGCGGGTGTTCTACTGCCCGCAAGATCTGCATTGACAAAGGCGTAAAACCAATCCGGATCGGATTGCACCATAAAAAAGGCGACGATTGTCGAGACAAGAATCAAGAGAGCTGAAACTGCCGTGTCTTTCCAAAGTCGCCGCGCTGCTAAGGGCCAGTCGTGAGAGAGAAACGTCACGATACGTTTACCAAGACCCATTTGCGTGCCGTAAAGCCGATAATAAGCCCGTGTGCAGAGGCTCTCCAGATAAGCAATGACGCTTTGATCGAGCGAGGTCGATCTGGCAACAGACAGCGAAGAAAGCGCCGAGCGGTAAAGCTTCGGAAGTTTGAGAATATCTTCGGTATCAAGACGTCTTATACCGCCTGAATCCATGCGATTCAGGAGCGTTTCTAATTGCGTCCATTGCTCTTTTCGCATGTCGCGGAAACGTTCTGATTTAAGAGCTTGGGTTTGTTCATCATCTAAGGTTTGAGAGTCTATGATTGACATTAAATGGCTCCCTTACGTTTAAGCGCAAGATAGGCGTTCACCACATCCGTATTGAGTGTATCCGGATCCGCATCAATCACATCAACGCCCATACGCGCTAACTTGGCCAAGACAAGATCACGCTCGGATAATAAGGTGTTGGCAATAACCGCACGACTAATATCGGCTGTTTCTTGTGGCACAACGTGTGTAAGATCGCTCAAAGGCTGGTTTTTAAACGCGACAAATATCACAATATGACGTTTTAATAATCGTGCGACAGTCTCTAACATTAATTCTGATTGGGTTGTGTCAACAAAATCCGTGAACACAATAATCAGGCTCCTGCGGCGCAATTTTTGAGCTAAGAAAGACAGACCAAATGTATAATTTGTCTCTTCACTTGAATAATCAATCTTAGAGGTTTCATTTTGAATACCCGCAAACATCGCAGTGCCTGAGACGGGTGGAGTATAAACATTCGGGCTCTTATCAAAGCCGTAAATACCAACACGGTCTCCCATCTTCAGACTGACATACCCCATAATAAGTGTGGAAGAGATTGCGCGATCAAGCTTAGTCAATCGGACATTATCGGAGTCCACCATATCTGCGCACATTAGATAGCCGCTATCTATGGCAAAGATGATGTTATGATTACGCTCTGTGCGGTATTCTCGTGCCAATAATGTATTGTGACGGGCCGAATGTTTCCAATCGATCGCGCGTTTATCCATGCCGGGTAAGAATTCTGCCAGTGCATCAAATTCAGACCCTTCCCCGCGTAGGGCTTGGATTTTTTGACCAAAAGCCGCGTCTCTTGAGAAGAAATTAATCGCTGTGTCTTTGACCAATTGCGTATTAGGGACAATTGCAACAGTGTGATCCAGCACGTCTTGGCGTTGCATCCATATAAGGCCAAGTGGTCCCTGCCAACGTGACCAAAGCTTTTCTAAAACACCGTCTCCGCGACGTCTGGCGGTGATGGTAAACCGTGCCTCCGGCCCCCCGTCTTCTGCAGCCTTAAGCCATGTACTCTCCGGACTGACTTCCAACCGTTCATTCGCCGTGAGCTTAAATTCGGTTTGTTTAGGTGGTCGACGGGTAAGCTCTTTCATAGGGAAATGTGCATGTGTCTCCGTCCCGATATAAAGCCGAGCCGGCAGTGATGAAGATGGTGCCATATATTGGCTGGGCACGGCCAAGACGGCGTCGAACACGATCAACCCGATCACAGCTGCGGCCCATGCGGCCCCTATCGCCCAGAGCGCAGGGATAAGCAGAGCCAGTAAAAGTGCGATAGGAATACCAAAGGCCAAAAACCAAATCGCCTTTTGCGTCGGGTAAAGCGAAAACCGCGATATGTCGGATTTCTCAGCCAAAATTTAACGCGGGGCTTCCGTTTGTTCGATAACAGATGTGATAACGCTATCTGCGCTACGTCCTTCGATCTCTGCGGTGGGGGATAGGATTGCGCGATGTCTGAGCGCAGGTAATGCAATCGCTTTGACATCATCCGGGATGACATAGTCACGTCCCTTGAGGGCGGCCCTGGCTCGAGACGCCACCGACATCATCGCAGCAGCACGGGGTGAGGCGCCTGTTTCAAACAATGGATTTGTGCGGGTGCCGCGGACAAGATCAACGATGTAATGCGTGATATCTTCACCAAGGCGAACATGCGGCACCGTATCAACGGCTGCCTTAATAGCAGCGGCTGTTGCAATAGGTTTGAGACCTAATGTTTTCAAATCCGGGGAACCAGAGCGCGCGCCGTGGCGGTTAATAATTTCAATCTCTTCGTCTCGGCTTGGGTAATCCAAAACATGCTTGAAAAGAAAACGATCTAATTGCGCCTCGGGCAGGGGATAAGTCCCTTGCTGCTCAATTGGGTTTTGCGTCGCGATCACCATAAAGTTTCTACCGAGTGCATGAGGTTTGCCGTCAATCGTGACTTGGCGTTCCTGCATCGCCTCCAGCAAGGCTGCTTGGGTTTTCGGCGGCGTCCGGTTGATTTCATCTGCCAAGAGAAGGTCACAAAAAATCGGACCTTTGATCAAAGAAAATTCAGAAGTTTGGAAGTTAAATAAATTCGTTCCGATCAAGTCACCCGGTAAGAGATCAGGCGTGAATTGTATGCGCCCGAAATCGAGTTTCAAGGCATAGGAAAAAGCTTGCGCTAAAAAAGTTTTTGCGGTTCCGGGCACGCCTTCCAATAAGATGTGGCCGCCGGAGAGTAGGGCAACGAGCATCAAATCAATCGTATCATCTTGTCCGATAATGGCTTTCCCAATTTCTGTTCTGAGGTTTGCCGATAGGCTCTCCACTGCCTGTAAATTTAATGCGCTCATGCGGTAATATCCTTCTTCCAATCTTGGAGCGCCTTGGCGACGCGTATCATTTCATTTTTGTGTGTGACGGCGACTGCCTCAGCTCTTAGCATTTCAAAACTTGGCTCTAATGTCTTTGCGTGTT
Source organism: uncultured Algimonas sp. (assembly GCA_964352855.1). Taxonomy (GTDB): domain Bacteria; phylum Pseudomonadota; class Alphaproteobacteria; order Caulobacterales; family Maricaulaceae; genus Litorimonas. The sequence continues at coordinate 92,303 of CAYGTR010000001.1, forward strand.
CTCTTTTGTCGAGCGCCGTATTCCGGCTTTGTGGATCACGGCCGGGCAGGCTTAACTCTTTATGGACTTGGTCACGTATTAACTTGGCATAATCCGCCATAATATTAGGTTCCCGTCCCGCAATCGCCAAAAATTCGGCTGTTGTACGTGTCAGTGATTGCGGCCCCATATGGAGGTCTTCGCCAAAATCTTCGTTACTGCCTTTTTGCGGATCACCAAAGCGCAGAAAGGCTTGCCATCCTATCAATCCAATCAGCGCGAGAAGTAAAATTGTAATCGACAGAAAAGGCGGTTGCGTGAAAAGCTTCACCATATTTTGCCGGCCGCCAATGCCGTGAATAGCTAGGTCAAAAACGTAACCTCGTGCGCCTGTTTCTTGTTTAATGTGGGTGAGCATATCAACCGCAAAACGTGCGCCTGATTTTGTATTTAACCCCGCCGTATTTAAAAAATCGGGGTCAGCTAAAATATAAGTCTGCGTGTTTTTTAACTTCGCCAAGACAGTTTTGTTTTCACTTGTTATGATGGGAGTGAGATTGCTCCCATTCATCGTCTGTAATCGCGCTACGCGTGTCGTATAACTCACCGCGTTTTTGGCGATCAGAAATGTATAGTTTTTCGCTAATGTTTCACTGTCATTCTTAGCTTGAGCGATTTCAATTTCACCTGAAAGAGCTTCGAGGTTGGATTCTAGCAGACCCTCACCTTGGATGTCGCCAAAGGGTGACTTCCTCACCCAACCCTGTCGGTTAGGTGTGGCTTGCACATTCCATTTGGGAAGAACAATTAACTTGGGCGAGGTAGTATTTAATTCATCCAAAATATCCGTTTGATAAGCGGAATTAAGCGTGTAAATTCGCAAGACATCCGAAGCATTAAAAGGGGCTTTATTTGGGTCGAGTGTCACATTACCGTCAATGTTTTCAAGCAGTATTTTTAATCCGCCAAATCCGATAGCCGAATTTGATAAAGCATGGGCCTGTCCATTATTTTTATCGCGCAAATCATCGGCATAACCTGACAAACCGATAAGTGCGCTAAAGGAAAACAGGCCAATTAAAATCAGTCCGATAATAAAGCCCGTGCTCATCAGAGCCGTATTATTGTTTGCTTTTTTCTCTGATCCCAGTTTTTCTGATATAAGGGTCATGCGGTGAGGCCTCCCTCAATACTCAAATCTTGCTCGCGGCGTTCCGGCACAGCGAATTGTGCATAGGCTTTACGGCATCTCAGGAATGCGGCCTCATCCAGCATTTGCCCGCCAAAATGTGAGCGTTCCACTTCAGCGGCAATAAGAGAAAAGGCTTTGCGAGTGTCAGGCGTCAGGGCGCTTAGATTTGCAATTTCACGGGATGTGTAAGAGCGCCTTATTATATTGGGCCGCGAAATACCGATGTCCTGAATGGAGCGAAACAAGAGTTGATGCACGGCTTCCGCAAAGCGGCCTTCGGCGGCCAAAGAGTCGACGGCTTGCAAGAGAATGCGGGCTTGCGCGTGTGATGGACGATAAAGATAGGCGTCTTCTTGTTCTTGTCGTTCGCGGTTTCGTCTGGCCACTCGAAAATTCATCGCCGCTTTTACGAAAATATAAACTATCAATGCTATCGCGCCGATCACAAAGCCCCAAAATATAACTTTAAAAAGAGGGAGCATCGCGCCTAGAAATCGGAAAAAGGGTTCTAATAATCTTTCAAGCCACTTAAATTCCGGCTCAGGCGGGGCCTCGGCCAGTTCAAACTGTAATTGATCTTGTGCCTTTAATTTCCTGAACGCCGCATCAAAGATTTCCGGGTCAATTTGTTCTGCAAATGCAGACTCTATCTCTTTGGACTGGGACGATGTTTCGCCAGAGGTTTGCGCCTGAATAGACGGTACGAAACCCATCGTGAATAAAATAGCGCATAAAGTTATCAAGACTGCCCGGATCATTATAGGGTCAGAGCCATTTTAATAATCGGAAAATAAACAGTTGAATAATGCCAATACCAATCACGATAGCTGAGACATACCAAAACCCCATATCACTCTCGACCCATGGCATACCCCCGACATTAATACCCATCATGCCGGAAATAAGACCGAGGGGTAGAAAGATGGCGGCCACAACAGACAGGATCATCATATTGCGGTTCATCTCTTCCGCCCGCATATCCGTCAGCTGATCTTTGACAATCGCGCAGCGTTCCCGAATGGCGTCCAGCTCTTCTGTGATACGGGCGGATTGATCGGCTGCATCACGTAAGCGCAACTGGTCATCAGGCTCAAGCCAATCAAGGGATTGCGATGCAAAATTATTCAAAGCATCGCGCTGCGGGTCTATATAACGTCTTAGCAAAATGGCTTTGCGTCTTAGATTTGACACTTGCGACCGGGAGTCTTGGGTTTTTGCCGAATCCAAATCTTCTTCTAGCACATCGACTTGCTCATTCAGCTTTATAATTGTCGGGGACATGCGATTGGACAAGAGCAAAGCAAAGCCTGCAATAAACCCGCCAGGCCTTGGTGCAACATGTTGTGAGTTTAATCGTTCCAAGGCATCGCTAATAGCTTTTAAAGGACGACCACAAACGGAAATGATGCGGTTGTGTTGTACAAAAAACCGTATTGGAATCATATCTTCTTCGACGCCTCCGGGGTTTAGATTGACGCCCCTCAAATTAATCAGGACATCATCACCCCGCATAATTGTGCGAGGTCGACTGTCTTCTGCTAAGAGAGTCTGCGTCGCGATATCATCGACCATTTTGTCCTCAATGAAAATTTGTCGAGTCTGCTGGTTTTTTCGGTCGAAATGTAGCCAAATATAACCTTCACCTTTTTTGGGGAGAGGTGGCAATTCAGTTGTCGATAAGGGCGTTGCCTTCCCTTTTCCATTGATATGGAAGGCGTGTTGGATGCAATCCATAAAGACCTCACTTTCCATACACTTTAGGCGGGTAATGTGGGCGGTCAAGCGCCGTCATAGACGTTCTTTGGATATTAGTTTCCCGGGCATTAACCCTCTCAGAGAATTACCGAGATAAATCTCATCGGCTGCAAGTAAGCGCATCAAAGATATATGTGCGTCCTTGGCCTTACCCGACTTAATGAGAGAGGCTCTCAACACGCCCGGCAGAAGGTTTGGCAGAGCCGGCGTAAAAAGCTCATTGCCTTCTTTAATAAAGAGCGATGTGAAGCTGCCTTCGCAAAGATAACCATCCTTATCCAAAAACAAAACTTCATCTATATCATATTGCGCTTTTAACCGTGCGCGTTCCCCATCATAGAAATCCCGTGCTTCTACTTTTTGAGCGGTAATTTGAAACTCATTTTTCAGAGGATAGCGAGATAAAGCAATTTTGAGGGGTGTCGTGATCTCTTCAAGCTCTATCCATGTCAGATTTATTTTCCCTTTCATATTTAGCGATAACCGCACTCTGACAGACTTGTCGGGGAAGTTTTTAGCGTGTTCGGCCAGACATTGATCGATGGTGTTTTCAGCCAACGAAATGCCTAGAATTTTCGCCGATGAAAGAAGTCTGGATTTATGCTCTGCTAATCTAATGAAACCGATTTTAGGATCCCATCGGAGTGTTTCAAAAACACCGTCTTGACGCGCGTTCAATATTTGAGACTTGAGCAAACATTCCTCATATTCGTCTTCGCCTTTGCTGTCTAAGACAACGCCGCTACCTACATCATATCGTAAAAGTCCGTTTGAGAGTTGGATCGTACGGATGGCCACATTGAAACAGGCGTCTCCCTCAGGCGTGATATATCCAATGGCCCCGCAATAAGCGTCGCGTGACATATGTTCTAAGTCATGAATAATTTCCATAGCCCGAATTTTCGGAGCTCCCGTCACAGAGCCGCAAGGGAACAGCCCGGTTAATATATCTCGCCAAGACTGCCCAGCTCGCAAAGTGCCTTCGACCTGAGACGTCATTTGGTGCAATGTCGGATAAGTCTCCAGCGTAAATAATTCGGGGACAGTAACAGAGCCTGCCTCGCACAGCCGCGAGAGATCATTGCGGAGTAAATCAACGATCATCAAATTCTCCGCTTGTGATTTCGGCTCATCACGCATTTCTTCCATAAGCGCCGTATCCGAGGCGCTGTCTCGAAGGCGAGGGCGCGTTCCCTTCATCGGACGCATCCGCATATTCGGGCCTTTTTTCTCAAAGAAAAGTTCAGGGGAAAAAGTTATTATGGCGTTTTTTCCGAGGTTAACAATGCCGCCATAACGTCCGGGTTGGGATTGGCGGAATGCGGCATGTAATTTATGCGCAGGCCAATCTGTATGGGCTTCCATCGGGAAGGTTAAATTAATTTGGTACACATCCCCCGCTTCAATGAAGCCCTGTATTTGTTGAAAGCGCGACAAATAATCAGATTTTGACCAAATGGGGGTCAGCGAAAGTTGGGGTTGCGTCGCCGTGTACAGCATTTCGGCAGGCGCGGCTTGAGGGGGGGCTTTGAAGACACCTAATTCTAAGAGCGGTTGGTCTTGGTTCTTCAAACGGTTTTGCAATGACGTCTCTAGGGCATAACCGAGCTCATAAGAGAAAAACCCCGCTAAATAAAAACCACTTTTTTGGGCAAGCTCTATATCACGAAATGCTTTATCTAACTCTGCAATTGAAAAAGCGGTTATGATTTTTTCAGGCGAAGAGAAGTAACGCGTTATCCCCGTTTTTTGATCGTCTAACAGAACATAAGGTGTTGTACTCAATGGCTTATCTAAAATCTAAAGCCGGGCATAAGCCCCGCATAAAAGGCATTGCGTCCCCGTAAAATCTTTGGGGCATTCTCAGGAAAACAGCGGCGGAAACTCACGGGTGATCCCGGTGCAATCTGTCCTAACAGCCAAAAGTCAGCGGATATGACTTGAAGTGCGCGGGCGTATCCGCCCGTGCAGTGACCATCAATCAACGCCAAAACAGGCTTGCCATCGGGAGGAATCTGTAATGTGCCCGGCAATATGGGTGTGCTGACAAGGTTTTTCTTTTCTTTCAGCGCAATATGATCCCCAATAAGCCGTGCCCCCATGCGGTCCGTGTCTTGTGTCGCCTTAAAGGGAGAGGTGTACATATAGCGTTGGGATTCGGCTGTGAGCCAATCCCATTCACTAACGGCGCGGGCGCGTAAAACAATGTGTTGAGAGAGTATAGGTGCATAGCCCGTGGGCAAGCTTTGTGATCCGATGTTATTTAATTCAGCAGAATAAATATCATCACCCGCACGATAAGGGCGACCGTCTAATCCTCCCAAGCTGGCTTGCTGATAAGTTGATACAGAGTCCAGAAAGCTTTCACCTTTTAAACCGCCTTCCACCGCGATATAGGCGCGGCATCCGATACGGGCGAAACTAAATGTAAGAATGTCGCCCGCCTCCACAATTAGAGACCGGTTCATCTCGATATTCATACCATTGATTTGGGCCCACATTTCCGCACCCGAAATTGCGATACGCGTCTTGGTCATAAATTTAAGATGTAGGCCGCCTAACGTACATTCCAGCGCCGGCGCGTTCCAAGGATTGCCGACAACAAAATTTGCAATGGCAAAAGAGAGCCTATCTGCCGCTCCGCTTCGCGGGATTCCTAAATTACGATGCCCGGGACGACCCGCGTCTTGAAGCGTTGTTTGCGCACCGCCATTCAGAATTTTGAGAACAGGCACGCTCATAATGCGCACCCTCGGGGAATAAATCGAACCCTATCACCCGCTTTGACAGCAAAGGGGTTTTCCTTGGATTTATCGAACATAACCAATGGCGTGCGCCCGATAATTTGCCAACCGCCCGGACTTTCAAGTCCGTAAATACCCGTTTGCCAATTTGCGATCCCGATAGACCCCGGTTTCACGCTCGCGCGGGGTGTCTCGTGACGGGGAGAGTGTAAGGCTTTGTCGGTTTCAGACAGAAAAGCAAAGCCCGGAATGAAACCCATCAAACAGACGCGGTAAATGATGTCACTGTGTCTTTTAATGAGCTCATCTTGTGTTAATTTTGAAGACTGACAAATCGCGTCTATATCAGGCCCGTTTTCACCGCCGTAAAAAACGGGAATATCAATCGGAGTTTTCTCTTTTGCCTGTGTTTTTTTATCTAAGTTGAGAATAGCGGTTTCAGCGCGAGATTTAGCATCATCAATGTCTATTTCCATTGGGTTGAATGTAAACATAGCGCTGTCATAGGCAGGAATAACATTTGTCCATATTCCCAACGCATTGAGATTATCGGCGAGCATATGCACAGCGTCACATGCGGCCTCTGAATAGCCTTCCACATTATAAGTCACAAGAATGGCACTGTCGCCATAAGCTTGCACGCAGGGTGGTGATAAAGGTTCAAGCGACATAGGCAGTAGGTCTTTTATTATTTAAGGTGTCTATGAAGGCTTTAATCTTGACGCCTTTAGCCTCCAGCGTGTCTCGTGCCAGTTTGGCTGTCTTCACCGCGCCTTGGCTGTCACCATGCAAACAGAGCGATTGCGTATCTAGCGTGAGTGTCTGCCCGCTATCCGTCTGGACGGTTTTATCAAGAACAAGACTAAGAGCCTGTTGAATGCGTTCAGGGTCTGTTGCTAAAATAGCGCCGGTTTTCGTGCGGCTGAGTAAATGTCCGTCATCGGTATAGCGGCGATCAATAAAGCCCTCTGCGACAAAACCAATATTCATTTGCTTTGCGGCAGAGGTCATTTCTGAATTCGGCCCGCCTAAAAGGATGAGTTTTGCGTCTATGTCAGCAATTACTTCTGCGATTAATTCTGCTTTCTCTCTGTCTTTCACGGCGTCATTATAAAGCGCCCCATGTGGTTTTACGTAAGAAATAAAAACACTTTCTTCTGCCGCAATTTCCGCCAGGCGACTAATTTGTTGCGTCAGGGCATTTCGTAAGGCCTGTGCCGAGATATGCTGTCCCAAAATCAATGAGGCTCGCCCAAAATTGTCGCGATCAGGATAAGCCGGGTGCGCCCCGATCGTCACGCCATTGTCTTTCGCGGTCCTAATGGTAGCGCGCATCGTTTCATCCGTCCCCGCATGGCCGCCACAGGCGATATTCGCTGACGTCACAGCCGTCAGAATTTGTGCCTCGGCTTTCGCCCATCCGGGGTTGTCGGCTTCGCCCACATCAGCATTTAGGTCGATGACTCGCATTGTGTCCTCATAACTTGTGAATAAGGATTAGACTATGGGAAAGTGACACGCCAAGAAGAGATATGATTGAGGATCCTCTTTTTTGGGCGAGTGCCGTCTTTGCTGTTATCATAACGGGTATTTCCAAAGGCGGCTTTGGCGGGTTGGCGCTGTTTGCCGTCCCGGTTATGGCGCTGACAATTTCACCATTGCAGGCGGCCGGTATAATGTTGCCTATTTTAATCGTTATGGATTGGGTCAGTGTTTGGGCCTATCGCAAGACTTGGGATAAGTCGCTTCTCCTTTTGATATTGCCCGGTGCGATTATCGGCATTGCTTTGGGCGGATTATTGGCAAGCTATGTCGATGATCGTTTTGTGCGTTTGAGTGTCGGTGTGATTGCTGTCCTCTTTCCGATTTATGCGGTCATTTTACCTCTGTTCAAAATTAAGCCCGGCGCAGGCGTCAAAGGCAATAAACCCCTCGGCGTTATCGCAGGCACTGTGGCGGGCTTTACCAGTTTCCTTGCACATGCCGGTGGTCCGCCCTTTCAAGCCTATGTCATTCCGCAGGGACTAGACAAACGCGTCTATGCGGGCAGTGCGGTGATGTTTTTCTTTGTTGTTAATTTCATCAAGCTCATTCCTTACGCGCTATTGGGGCAGTTCGATGCGACGAACCTCAAGACCTCCGCCATGCTGATCCCGCTCGCGCCTGTGGGTGTGCTCTTTGGGGTTTGGTTGTTGAAACGCATCGATCAAGATGTGTTTTACCGTATCATGTATGGGTTGATTTTTCTGACGGGTCTCAAGCTCCTTTGTGATGGTTTCGTTTTATAAGGCATCCGCACACGCGATTCCGCTGGCCCACGCCCATTGGAAATTATGTCCGCCGAGATGCCCCGTCACATCGACCACTTCACCGATAAAATAGAGCCCCTTGACGGATTTTACTTCCATCGTTTTGGACGACAGGCAATCTGTATCAACGCCGCCTTTGGTCACTTCGGCCTTACGATAACCCTCGCTGCCTGCGGGTGTGACGTGCCAATGATTGACCATCAGTGCGAGATTAGTCAGTGCCGCATCCGACATATCCGCAAGGCGCAGCTGTTTGATCTGAGACGCAAAATAACCCGCCAACCGGTTGGGCAGATATTGCGAGAGCCAGTTTTCCGGGCTTTGCCGGGGGGTCTCCGTGCGGGCTTTTTTTAATTCTGCCAAGATATCCGTTCCGGGCGCGAGGTCGATAGAAATCGAATCCCCCGGCGACCAATAAGATGAAATCTGTAAAATCGCCGGGCCGGATAATCCCCGATGGGTGAACAGCAAGGCCTCGTCAAAACTATGGTCAGGGTGGCTGACGACAGAATTAGCGCTTACCCCGGACAGCGCCGCAATCGGGTCTTTCAACTCGCCTGTAAACGTCAGCGGCACAAGGGCAGGGACGGGCTCAATGAGGGGCAAGTCGAAACGCAGCGCCAGTTCATAACCAAAACGCGAAGCCCCCATTTTCGGAATACTCGGCCCGCCACACGCCACAACAACGGACTTCGCCTCTATCGCTTCGCGGGATGTGGTGACAACAAACCCCGCCTCATATTTATCCACGCCGAGCACTTCGGTCTCGAGCCGTAATTCCATACCATTGTCTGATCCGTGGGCTGCTTCCGCGATCAACATGTCGATAATCTGTTGGCTGCTCTCATCACAAAAAAGCTGTCCCTTGGTTTTTTCATGCCACGCAATGCTGTAGCGCTCGACTAAATTGATAAAGTCCTGCGGCGTGTAACGGGCAAGGGCAGAACGGGCAAAATGCGGGTTTTGCGAAATGAAGTTCTTATAGGTGCAATGAATATTGGTGAAATTACACCGCCCGCCGCCGCTGATACGGATTTTTTCACCGGGGCGTTTCGCATGTTCCAGAACAAGGACGGACAGACCGCGCTGCACCGCACGTCCCGCACACATAAGGCCCGCCGCCCCTGCACCGATAATGATAACATCGTAACTCATGCGGGGCGCATATCACTCGTCTTAAATTTTAGCGATGTAAAAATTTGTCCCAATAGTGAAAAGCTTTTCAGTTTGACGCTCTACGGTCTCCGTAATAGCAATCTATTTATAAAGGAGAATCACATGGCCACAAAATTGATTTCTATCATGAGTGGAGTAGTTATAGTTTTTTTGTCTGCAAATGCCTTTGCTACTGACCCTCTTACGTCATTCTTAAATTGTTCTAACATAGAGAATCCGCCAAAGCGTTATGCTTGTTATGATGCAACTGCGGCAGAAGTTAAGTCGCAAAAGAACGGTGGAATCATAGCCCCAAAGTATGAGGCGATCCCCAAGAAGACAGTTCCAAGCACTGCAAAAAATGGAGTGAATGAACCAGAAGCAAAAGAAAAACTGTTCGGGCTTTTTCCTCGAGGACCAAAAGCAACAGAAGAATCTGAATTTGGAATAAGGCCTGAGGTGCTAGAGCCTGAATCCATCACTGAAATTGAAAGCCTTATTCGGGATTTTTCTTTAGCACATACAGGTGAAGTCACTATACTTCTTGAAAATGATCAAATTTGGCGTCAGTTATCTGGAGATGCGACCAAGCTCTCAAATTCGCGAATGAAACGACAAGCGACTGCAACAGTGCGCGAGGCGGCTTTTGGTAGTTATCGCATGACATTATCTCCCTCCCAAAAATCTATAAGGGTTAAGCGCATTAAATAAATGGCGTTCTTTGAATCAGAAAACCCCTATCTCTTTGCCTCGTTTCTAAAGTGAATTTTGAAGGTAATATTTAGCAAACAAGATCACCTTAACGTTTAGTCAATAAAATCACCTTAACCATTGTTAATTACTACAGAGATGCATGTGGTGCCGGTCCAATCAATCGGAAAACAATCTTAAGGGAGATGAACGTGGAAACGCTTAAAATAAAAAAGCTAGCTCTCATGACGTCAATATTGACAGCAATGAGTTGTGCCTATCCAGTTATGGCGCAGGATAACCAAGTAGAACAACTCGATAGTTCAACAACGCTCGCTGATGAAGATGTAGACCAGATTATTGTTACGGGTTCACGCCTTCGTCGTGATAGTTTTAGCTCAATCTCTCCTGTTCAGACAATTGATGCTCAGATCAGCAGAGATTTTGGTCTTACAGATACAGCAGACCTCATTAGTCAATCACCACAAGTAACAGGTGCACAACTTGATGGTTCAATCAACTCGGGTTCACCTACAGCAGCAGTTGAAGGTGTTCCGGTTAATGGTCCCGGAGCTGCGACAGTTTCCTTACGTGGTTTAGGGGCTGAGAGAACACTTCTTCTCGTGAATGGTCGTCGTCTTTCACCATCAGGTGTTCGTGGGGCTCCAGTTGCACCAGATTTAAATCTTATTCCGAGTACAATGATCGATCGTGTAGAAATTTTGACTGACGGTGCATCATCTATCTATGGCGCTGACGCTGTTGCGGGTGTTGCGAACATCATCCTCCGTAATGATTTTGAAGGTTTGGAAACAAGCTTAAACTTTAGTTTGCCAGAAGAAAGTGGCGGAGGAACAACTCAGTTAGGGCTAATTGGTGGTGCCTCATCTGATAAAGGCCGTTTCACAATTGCCGCAGAATACTTCAATCGTGAAAGAGTTTTAACAGGCGATCGTCCCGACTTTAATGATTGCCTGCGTGACATCCAAGTCACTCAGTCAGGTGACGTTGTTTCAGAGTGTATTGATGCCCGGCCCGACAATGCTGTTTTCATAGGCAGCGAAGGCTTTGTATTTAGTACGCCGGGTTCGACAGACATAGGCGTTCCTGGGTTTTCTACTGGTGATGCACTGCCAACAGAATTCCGTTTAACTGATATTTACACATTGCAAGATGAAGAACGTGATACGCAACTCAGAGAAGAGCTAGAACGTGTTAATCTTTTTGCAACGGGTGAATATGAGCTTAACTTCCTTAAGCGAGATAATTTCTACTTTGAAGCTTCCTATGCCCAGCGTAATTCAGAGGGGAAATTTACGAGTGAACAAATCTTCCCGGGTATTCCTGCGTTTATTCCACAAGAAGACGCAAATGGAAACTTACTTGTAAATCCTGATGGCTCACTTCAGCTTTTCGATAACCCTCTTAATCCATTCACAGAAGATGCTCTTCCCGTTATTACGACGGGGGCTTTACCTCAACTCCGAGAGACTGAACTCTCCAACTTCCGGTTTGTTGCGGGCCTTGAAGGCGACTTAGCTTTTGGCGCTTTGGATGAAAAAAATTGGGTCTATGATGTAAACTATAGCTATGACCGTAGCTATGGAACAGTGATACAGCCTGTATTGCGCGAAAATGCTATCCGTGAATCTATAGATACGCTTCGTCTTGACGCCAATGGTGATTTGACCTGTGGTTATCCACGTACAGCGCTTTCATTCGGCTTCCTAACGCCGCAAGATTGTGTGGTTGTTGATTTCTTTGCTGACTCTCTTTTCACAGTGGATGGCGGAACAAAGAATTTCGCAACGGCAGAGGAAATTAATTTCCTCACAGGAAATGCCATTAATACGACTGAAATTCAGCAAACATTGTTTCAGGGCATTGTAACTGGTGATGTATTTGATCTGCCTGCTGGTACTGTTGGTCTCGTACTCGGAGCTGAATATCGCGAGCAAAAAATCAATTCGCGCAATGACGTGACGCGCGCGAATGGTTTAGGGGCATCCGAAGTGCCTGACCAAGAGCGCGATACAATTGGCTCTACATCTTTAACAGAATTTTTTGCTGAAACAGAAATTCCCATTTTTGATGGGTTTACGACTAACCTTTCGGGGCGTTACACTGACGAGGAAAACTTTGGAGATGAGTTTACCTACAGCATTAAAGGTTCATGGGAGATCACTGATTTCTTCCGACTTCGTTCTACCTTTGGAACAACATTCCGTGCGCCTAACTTACGTGAACAATTCTTGGCGGGACAAGCGGGTACGATTGGCGGGGGCAATGACCCGTGTCTCGTACCTATCGATGCTAATAATGGTGGTGTATATGATCCCACACAGGATGATCGTCCTCAAATAGTTTTAGACAACTGTGTTGCTTCGGGGGCTGACCCTACGGCACTGGGCTTACAAGCAACGACCGGTATTCCAACCACAACGGGCGGCAGTACGGGTTTGAGTGCAGAAACATCAGAAAGCTTAACAGCTGGCTTTGTTTTCTCTCAGCCTTGGTCTGATGATTTTGATTTTGACTTAGCAGTAACTTACTTCGATATCACAGTAAGCGATACTGTTGAAGAAAGCAGGGCGGATGAAATACTTCAAAGATGCTTTAATGACGAACCCAATTTGGCAAGTGCATTCTGTGACCGTGTAACACGTAATACGGGCAACCCAGCTACCGCAACGATTTCCAATGTTGATGCATCATTTATTAATGTGGGTCGCGTTACATCCGAAGGCCTGGACATCAATGCACGTTATAACCGCTCAATTGATCGTATTTGGAAAGGTGCTGACCTGTCTCTCAACTTCACGGGAACGCACTACATATCACAAGAAGAGCAAATTGATCCAGATTCACTCATTGATGATAATGCTGGTGAAATTTCAACACCTGACTTTTCTTTCTTAGCGACAGCTAATGTTTCTAAGGACGCATGGACAGGCCGCTGGCGCACCCGTTACATTGGTGACGGTCAGCAGGATGAGTCAGATGCCTTTGAGGTTGGGACAAATAATCGTACAGCATGTGGTGCTCTAGGTATCACCGAAGCCTGCCGTGATGTAGATTTTGTCGACTCAGTTTGGTATCATGACGCATCAGTGAGTTATGATGCTGACGATTGGGCTGTGACTGTTGGTATTAACAACATATTTGATAAGAACCCGCCATTAATTGATCAAGGTGAAGGGCCATCACGCTTAAATATTGTCACATCATCCGGGTATGATCTAGTTGGTCGTCGCCTCTTTGTGAATCTTAGAAAAAGCTTCTAGCTATAGGCTTATATCAAACTTAAAGGCTGCCTTCAGGGCAGCCTTTTTATTATTGCTGTTCTATACTCGTGCCCCGAGGACCCCAGAATATTAACAAGCCCGACCCTACCATTCCCCGCACAAATCCCCTATAAAACCTCAACAAAACCTGCCGATTCGTAGACTAACGGGCGGGGTGAGGGAGTGATATGGCCGAGCCAGCAGAAAACCTAGGTAACAATGCCGAATATGGCGCCGATTCAATTAAGGTTCTCAAGGGCTTAGATGCGGTTCGCAAACGTCCCGGCATGTATATCGGGGATACAGATGACGGCTCCGGTCTGCATCATATGGTCTATGAAGTCGTCGATAATTCGATTGATGAGAGCCTCGCCGGCCATGCCGATCGTGTTGAGGTTGTTTTGCACACAGACGGCTCTGTCTCTGTGCGCGATAATGGGCGCGGCATTCCCGTCGCCATCCACGAAGAAGAGGGTGTCTCCGCCGCTGAAGTGATCATGACGCAGCTTCATGCAGGCGGGAAATTTGACCAAAATTCCTATAAGGTCTCCGGCGGTCTCCACGGTGTGGGGGTGTCGGTTGTGAATGCGCTGTCCGTCTCGCTACAGCTCACCATTTGGCGTGACGGCAAAGAACATTACATGGAATTCTCTCATGGCGATGCGGTGTCGCCGCTCAAAATCGTGGGGGACGCGCCCATGGATAATCGCCGCGACGGCACAACCCGTGTGTTGACGGGAACGCGTGTGCGCTTCCTACCCAGTGAAGAGACCTTCACAATGGTGGAATTTGACCGCGAAACGCTCGAGCGTCGTTTGCGCGAATTGGCGTTTTTGAACTCAGGTGTGATGATTGTCCTTACCGATGAACGGCCCGAAGACGACATTGTGACCGAGCTTTATTACGAGGGCGGGATTGAAGCTTTTGTCCGTCATTTAGACGCCAATAAAATCGGGCTTTTGGACGCGCCGATCTCTGTCATGCGCGAAGTGGACGGCATTACTGTCGAAGCGGCGCTGTGGTGGAATGATGGTTATCACGAAAATGTCCGCTGCTTTACCAATAATATTCCGCAGCGCGATGGCGGCACGCATTTGGCCGGTTTCCGCGGGGCGCTGACACGTACCGTGAATAAATATGCCGCCACATCCGGCGCGGCTAAGAAAGAGAAAGTGACGATTTCAGGCGATGATGCGCGCGAAGGTCTGACCTGTGTCTTGTCGGTGAAAGTGCCGGATCCGAAATTCAGCTCGCAAACCAAAGATAAGCTCGTCTCATCAGAGGTGCGGCCCGTTGTCGAGAGCGCCATGAATGAAGCGCTCGGTGAATGGTTCGAAGAACATCCGACCGAGGCGAAGTTGTTGATGGTCAAAATCGCCGAAGCCGCTGCCGCGCGGGAGGCCGCGCGTCGCGCGCGTGATTTGACCCGGCGGAAATCCGCGCTCGATATTTCGTCGCTGCCCGGAAAGCTTGCGGATTGCCAAGAACGCGATGCGTCCAAGGCTGAAATTTTCCTCGTGGAGGGGGATTCTGCGGGCGGCTCGGCCAAACAAGCCCGCGACCGTCAGAACCAAGCAATTTTGCCGCTGAAAGGGAAAATCCTGAATGTGGAGCGCGCGCGCTTTGATCGGATGCTTGGCAGCCAGGAAATCGGCACGATGATTACGGCACTCGGCACGGGTATTGGCCGGGATGATTTTGATATTGATAAAATCCGCTACCATAAGGTCGTGATCATGACCGATGCGGATGTTGACGGCGCGCATATTCGCACCCTTCTTCTGACATTTTTCTACCGCCAAATGCCCGAGCTGATTGAGCGCGGCTATCTCTATATCGCGCAACCGCCGCTCTATAAGGTCGAGCGCGGCAAGAGCACGCAATATCTCAAAGATCAGGATGAATTAAATAGTTATCTGATTGATGCAGGGTCGAAAGATGCAACGCTAACACTTGATAACGGCGCCGTTGTGACAGGCGAAGATTTGAAACGCGTCGCCAATGAAGCACTGCAGGTGCAAAGCTTGCTCGACCGTATGAAGCATCGGGCGCATGACAGTGCCATTTCACAACTTGCTATTGCGGGTGTGCTGGATGTCGAGGAATATCCCGATCGTCTGGACTTCGCCGAGAAACGTCTCGACCTAACCGCCGACGAAGGTGAAGACGGTTGGAAAGGGCGCTATGATGATGACGGCGCGCTTGTATTTGAACGCGATGTGCGCGGCGTGACCGACCGTATTATTTTGCGTCCCGGTTTCCGCGACAGTTCAGATGCGCGACGCTTGCATAAAATGGCAGAGGCATTGGCTGAGACTTATTCGGGCACAGCCACTTTCCGACGGGGCGAAGATGAGCCAATTTATGTTTCCGGGCCGGCAGAACTGCTCGAAGTTATTTTCGAAGGCGGCCGCAAGGGCTTCAAAATTCAGCGCTATAAGGGTCTGGGTGAAATGAACCCGGATCAGCTTTGGGAGACCACGCTCGACTCAAACGCCCGCTCGCTCTTACAGGTAAAGGTTGAGGCCGCAGACGTCACGGATGATCTCTTCACCAAGCTTATGGGCGACGTGGTTGAACCCCGCCGTGACTTCATCATCGCCAACGCACTAGATGCCGAGGTGGATAGTTAGGCGGCTTCTGCACTTTTTTATTATGTTCGGTAGGGTCTATAACCGGCTGGTTCTGAGAGTGGCGTAAAGTCTTTTCCCCCTAATTTTGACTCTAGCGCATTATGGGCTGAGAGTAGATCTGTGCAAAGAAAAGTCTTTGATGAACAGATGTCTGGTTTGCGTTCAGAGCTTCGCGTAGTAATGCGAATATTAAATACATTCTGGTAATTGTTCAAAATTTTAAAATTTGTCCTTTTATCACCGTTATTACCTAATATTGGTAGTGTGGACAAATCCAGATTAGGTTGCCCTTGTTTATCATAATAATCACGTTTACGTTTGAAATCACTCAGATATTGTCCTCCGGCATTTTTTTAGGATCAAGCCTTCATCCCCTTCGCTTATGTTATTTTTGCCCGCAGTAAAAACGACATAATCTAAAAGGTTTCTACCGCTTAAGGTATTGGAACCGATTAAAACAGTATTTGAGTCCGAATTATATAAAACTCTACCATCAATCTTCGGAAATGAAGCTGTTTGATCAAACCAATCGCGTCCTCAAATAGTTTCGTCTAACGGCACAGAGTATTTGTCAATCGTTGCGATCGTATTCGCTTCACTCGTTGAGCCAGGCAAGGCTATATTTAAGGTATAGCCGTCTGAAGCTACAGCGCTCTCTTTTAAGCACTTGAAGGTCAAACCAACGGATGTGCTTGTGGTTGGAGGCTTTTTAGACAGATTTCTTCGGCTGAGATGTCGGCGGGAGAGAGCTAAGATGGTTGCGAATGAGTTTTGCTTGAATGTCATTTAAGTCTTCCTGTAAAAACCTACTTTCCTGATAAATCAGAGGTTGTCAGATTCTTTCAGGTTGTAACCATAAACAATCAACTCCTTCTGATGGGAGCTATATCGCCGAGATTCGAAAAGATTTCATTATCAACGTGCTATGGCTATCGAGATGGATACTAGCGCTTCTGGATTGAGGAGCTTAATTGTGCTACACTTATATAAAGAGGGCGCATCATGGCTTATTATAAAGATCTCAAAAGGTATGAACCAGAGAAAGCAGCTTGGATTTCTGAGCATTTAATTAATTTACGTGAGACTATTCGCGCCTCAGATTTAGGGCGACGTAATCACAATAATCTTGTCATTGGGTCTTGGAATATTCGCGCCTTTGATGATGGTAAAGCCCGCCGGGATGAGAGCTATCATTATATCGCGGAAATTATTGATCATTTCGATATTTGTGCGGTGCAGGAAATTAAACAGGATTTAAATCCGCTAAGGCGTCTCTTAAAATTACTCGGGCCTGATTGGGATTACTTTGTTACAGATGTAACTGAGGGTAATAGAGGTAATAAAGAACGGCAGGCATTTTTGTATAACAAACAGAAAGTCTTTTTCCGTAATCTTGTGGGCGAGATTGTTTTGGGGCGAGATGCGCTGATTGAAGGCGAGCAAATTGCGCGCACGCCTTTTTTTGCGTCTTTTCAATCGGGGTGGTTTCGTTTTACGCTTTGCTCTGTTCATATTCTTTTTGGTCAAGATAAAACGCTGCGCAAACGTGAAATTGCCGCCATTGCCGAACGCCTTGTTGAGCGTTCCAAAGATGAAGGCGAAGTCTATGTTCTGATCGGCGATATGAATATCGAAAAGCGCAATGATGATATTTTCAAGGCGTTGACCGATCATGATATGACCGTGCCATTATTTGGCGCGACGAATTTGGGCGGTACAAAGTTTTACGATCAAATCGCCTTTACTTCGGATGATGTTCGCACGAACTTCGTGACATCCGGCACAGTCGATTGGCGTAAAGATGTTTTTGGCGACGCTGATAAAGATTATTATGAAACGCTTATCCAAGCCGAACGTGTCGCAGACGGAAAAGAGCCATACGGCAATTGGGACACGGCCTATCAAAACTTCTTCGCCAGTTTTGAAATGTCAGATCACCTACCGATTTGGATAGAGATCAAGACCGATTATTCCGATGATTACTTAGGCAAGTTTTTGGAAACCTAATGCGCTATAAAATCACAACATGAAGACCGCTCGAAAAAACTCACCTAAAATTTGGTCTTCGGTGTTACCGCGTCCCGATGAGGGCGCACATAAATATCATCGTGGGCATTGCGTTATTTTCGCGGCGCCGGAACTGACGGGGGCGACGCGTCTGGCGGCCGAAGCGGCGCTTGCGTCGGGGGTAGGTCTGGTCAGTGTGATTGCGCCGGTTCGCGGCGATATTTACCGCAGCACATTACCCGCTGATATTATGGTGACAGAGCATTTCAACACTGAGGATAAACGGGTGACCGCGTGCCTCGTGGGGCCAGGCGGCACGTGTGAAAGCCATAAGGCGGTGGTAGAGCAGGCGGGTGATACTCCTTTTGTTCTCGACTCTGCGGCCTTACCAAAACCCGAAGATTTGCCTTGTCCATCGCATCGCATATTAACGCCCCATAGCGGGGAGCTTTCGCGCCTCTTTCCTGACCTAGAGGCAGATAAGCCTGCAGATGTGATAAAGGCTGCCGCGCGCGCAGGCGCAATTATTGTGGCCAAGGGACCAACGACATTTATCGCAGATCCTCAAGGCCGCCTTGTTGTGAATGACAAACCTAATCCGGCTCTGGCGCGCGGCGGTACCGGGGATGTCTTGGCAGGATTAATCGCCGGGTTGATTGCGCAAAACATGTCGGCTTTTGAAGCAGCTTGCGCCGCTGTCTGGATCCATTCCGAAGCTGCGAAAGGCAAGGGGCATAGTTTCACCGCGTCTGATTTGGTGGCTGAGATCGGGCGTGTGATCAATGAGGAGGTTACGGAGTGAAGGGCTTTGTTATTTTCGTTTTAGTCATATTTGCAACCGCATTGCATGCAAGTGCGCCTACGGACTCAATAGACGACTTTATCAAAACTGAGATGCCAATTTCGGGAGCGCCCGGCCTTGCCTATGCAGTCGTCAAAGACGGTGACATTTATTCCGGCGAACGGGGCGAGATCCTGCGCGGAAGCGCAAGAGACGTTACGCCGGATACGCCATTCGTGATAGGGTCCATATCCAAAAGCTTTACAGCATTGGCGGTCATGCAACTCGTGGAGGTCGGAAAGGTCGACTTAGATACCGGCGTTTCAGAATATCTCAAGGTGTTCTCGGATAGCCCTGCTAAATCCATTACAATTCGACAGTTGCTGAGTCACACAAGCGGATATTCTACTCTGCAAGGCAACGATAACCTTATAGACCCGAGCCAGAGTTCAGACGGGCTAAGCCGCCATGTTCAGCGCATTGCAAAATGGACTCCTGCCTATCTACCCAATGACAGATGGGCCTATTCCAATGCAAATTATTATGTTCTCGGTGCTCTCATCGAGGGTCTGAGCGGCCAAGACTTTGCGAGCTACATCGAAGCTGAAATCCTTGAACCCATTGGCATGGAGCATAGTTTCGTCGCGGATGGCGAAAGCTATGATAGGATTGCGAGGGGGCATACCCCTTGGTTTGGCATGAAACGCCCTGTCAAAACGACTAAGACACACCGCATGTCTGCCCCGGTCGGGGGTATTATAGCAAGCGCCAGTGACCTTGCACGATATCTGGCAGTGATGATGAATGGAGAGGATGATATTATCAGTGCCAAGCACAAAGCCGAAATGATGAAACCTGCAAGCCCTGCATCCCCCTTTTATGGTTTCGGTTGGTACATCAATCCCGATAAGGGTTCCGTATCCCATACGGGTCTTACACCCGGCATAGAAACGCTCGCTATAATGGTTCCGGCAGAACAGAAGGGCGTTGTTGTTTTTGTCAATTCCGGCAGTGGAATGGGGTTTGGTGAATCTGCGGAACTCTTCAATGGCATTGGCGCCAGAGCGCTCAACTTAGACGCAACAAACTCTGGCGATGGAGGCCGTTGGAGCCGAAAGTCTTTGTTTCTCTTATTCGCACTGCTGCCGCTTCTTTTCATAATCGGCACGGGTCAGTCGTGGATTCGGCGCAGGGCACTCCGGGCCAAATCAGGGCTGTCTGGTATGTTCAGCTTGTGGTTTCCCCTTTTGATAACGCTGGTGTTGGCCTGGACCTCTGTATATCTTATTCCACGGCTCTTTGGTGTATCTATTGAGACGTTGTGGCTCTTTTCGCCCGATCTGGCGCTGACGCTGGTTGTAACTGCCGTGACAAGCGTATTATGGGCTGTATTCCGACTGGCGGTATTTTACATAGGTAAACCAGTCCTCAATTGATTGCCGTCGGGCCAATAACTAAAATTTACCTTAGTCCCGACGTTACCACTGGTTCGAAGCGAAGGTAGTAAATTATAACCTATTTGCCTGCGGGTATTATGAAGACACGCTCTGTACAATAATTTCGCAGTCCCGAACTAAGCCTTCTTCGGCGGCATAATGACCAACACGGATGTCCGCGCTTTATAAGCTTCGTAATCCTCCTGTCCGCCCCATTTTTTGTCGGCGCCGGCTTCTAACATGGGCAGGCCACTTACTTTGGTCAGCAACAGGATAACGAAGACAGGTGAGATGAGCGCAAGCCATGACCAGCCTGAGAGAACAGGCAGGGCCATGATCGCGATGCCGACCCACAGAACAATCTCGCCGAAATAGTTGGGATGGCGCGACCAAGACCATAATCCGTTTTGGATGAACTTACCTTTATTATCGGGGTTGGAGCGGAAGGCCTTTTTCTGATTATCCGCGATGACTTCAATCGCAAAGCCAACGAGCCAGAGGGCTATGCCAATATAGGCGAAGATGTCCAAGGGTGCTTGCGTGCCGGAGGTGATGATCGCCACGGCGCAAGCAGTCGTGAGGATAATCCAGAGACCCTGAAGCTGCCACGCATTTAAAAAACGCAGCGGATAGATTTTGATCTCATTAAAGCGCTTATCGCCACCCGCATCTGCAATGCGTTTAAAGAGGTACGTACCCAAGCGCAGAGCCCAGACGGACACAAAGAGTGTGACAAGGATGGAACGTACCGACAAAGGTTGAGACAGCACCGCCGCCAAGAGGACGATGGTCAAATTTGTAAAGGCCCCCACCAAATCATAAAACTTTTCAGTCTTATAAATATTGGCCGGAATAAAACCCAACCAATTCACAGCAAACGCCCAAAGACCGCAAAGAAAGAAGACGGAGATCGGCCCGAATTGTGTGCCGTTTAATCCGGCCATGTAGGTTACGCCCAGACCGATAGTCAAAATCACGGCGAAAATAATAACGCCTTTGGTATAGCTATATGGCATGCCTAAACCCCGACAACAAAAGAGCAATTCGTTGTGCCTGATCCTCCGACATTAAAGGTGCCGATGGTCCGCGCATTCTCGACTTGATACTCGCCTGCCTGTCCGCTGGATTGCTTTGCTGCGTCTAGCATCATGCGCACGCCGGTCGCACCAACGGGATGGCCTAAGCCAATCAGGCCACCTGAAGGGTTTATGGGTAACTCGCCGCCAAAATGAATGCGCTCTTCTTCTATGGCTTTCCAGCCTTCGCCGGGGGCTGTGAGGCCGAAATGCTCAATTGCCATATATTCCGTGATAGAGAAGCAGTCATGGGTTTCAATCGCGTCGAGGTCTTGCGGCCCCGCGATACCTGCGCGGTGGTAGGCATCCGTAATGGCTTTGCGCGTAGCCGGCAGGAGGTAGCCGTCTTTTGGTGCGGTTTCGAATTTCGTTTTCATCAACATGGGGGCGGTGGCATGGCCCCAGCCTTTGATTTTCGGCAGGCTCTCAAGGGGGATGTTGTTGGCTTCTGCATAAGCTTTGGCCCGTGTTTCAGAGGCGAGGAAAATAACGGCCGCTCCGTCAGAAACTTGCCCGCAATCTTGGCGGCGCATCCACCCTTCAATGACGGGGTTTTGGTCATCATCCGGCAGGAAGCTTTGATCTGTGAATTGCCAATTACGCGCCTGTGCATTTGGATTGCGTTTCGCATTAGCGAAATTAATTTTAGAAATTTCCGCGAGGTGCTCGCGCTTTAATCCGTAGCGTTGGTCATAGTGTTCAGCCAAATCAGAGAACATGGCGGGCCAGATATATGTGGCGTCTCGGGCTTCTTCGCCGACCCAAATCGCGGCACCTAAATGATCGGCGGCAGTTTGACCCGGTACATTGCGCATCATCTCAATGCCGACCACACAGGCGAGGTCATAACGCTCGCTTTCTATATCGGCCATCGCCGCGAGAATAGCGAGAGAGCCAGAAGCACAAGCCGCCTCGTGACGTGATGTTGGTAAGCTCATAAAATCAGGATGAACGTGGCCAAAGAAACCGCCCAACATGCCTTGGCCGGTAAAAAGCTCGGCAACGAAATTGCCAACATGGCCGACATCAATATCACGCGCATCGAGCTTTGTTTTCTCTAATCCTGTCAGAACGGTTTCGGAGAACATATCAAACAAAGTCTGATTATGCCGCACCCAATTTTTGGAAAAATCCGTTTGATGACCGCCGAGAATATAGACAGGCGTAGCCATTAGGCGACGCTCAATTCTTCGGCATCCGCCCAAACAGCATGTGTCCCGCTGCAAATCCGGTGCGGGAGGATAATTTGGCAAACAGGGCCTGCTGCGATATTCTTCGCGTCCAAAATGACGCATTCAGATCTGTCGAGAGTCATGTCTGTGATAAAGCTGATAAGATAACCATCATCCTCAGATGTCGCATTTCTGCGTGGGACGAAGGGTGCCTCGGAGCCAAAACGGTTCTCGCCGAAATCGTAACGTTGCGTTGCTCCGGTTTCCAAATCGTGTTTGATTAATCCGGTAAAAAGGAACCACCCGTCTTCACCGACGACGCTATAAATATAGCGATGTTTCTCTCCTGCCATTTTGGGGTTGATTGTTCCGAATTCGACAATTTCGTCATCATATAGACGCTCTTCTTTGGTCTCGCCCGTTTTCAGATTAAACCGCCAACGATGCAGATGTGTCTGCAATGAATGCAGATCGACATTCGAGGCCATTACTTTGTATTTTTCCGGCATAAATTCGAGGGCATCCGGGCGGGGATTATCTTGGAAATAACCGTCCATGACGACTTCATCACCTTCTTCATAGGCATTCATAAAGTGAAGCACATAAGTCGACTCCGCTTCGAACCACTGAACGTCTTCGGAGTTTCCATAACGCGGTATAACGGCGAAACGCGATTTGATGGTTCCGTTATAAACAGGAATATAGAAATTTTGCGCAATCATGGCTTCGGGCCAGAACTGCGGGAAATCATTCAAGATTGAAAAATTTTTGGAAAACGCCATGTCATGCGGCAGGCGAGGGGCCGGTAGCTCCACAGGGATATAATGCTTGAGCTTATTATCCGCACCGACCACGCCGTAATGCATGTAAGGTGCATGGGTGGAATAGTTGAAAAATAAAAGCTCGCCTGTATGCGGGTCGACTTTGGTATGCGCTGAAATCCCGTCAATCGGGGCCCAGCCTTCTATGCCGAGTGTCTCAAGTGAATTGGGATCAAGACGATAGCCTTCACCGCATTGCCAGAATGTAGACAGGATTTTCCCGGCATGGACAACAACGTCGGTCGAAGCGCTATCTTTGACATAGGGGTGCGCGCAGCGGCCCGGGCGTTCGGATTTATCAGGTCTGCCCATACAGCCAATCCAAAGCGAACGTCCCGCTTCCTGTTCAGCTTCAAAGCCGCGCGTACGAATGAAACGATTTTTATATTCGGCCTTACCCTCCGAAATCTTCATCATGTGGAGCATGCCGTCCCCATCAAACGGGTGATAGCGGCCTATGGCGTCATGAACGGGATTTTCTGTATTGCGGACATAAATACCGTCAATATCGTCGGGGACTGTGCCAATGACCACCATGTCATCAGCATCATATTCATCGAAATTAGGTGTCCAAGCGCCGTTCAAATAAGGATGATCTGACGGGCTTAACTTATTTTCAATGCGATTGACGAGCTTTGGCATAAAGGGACCTTTTCGCGGAAATGCACTCAATATTATTCAGTTTATAGGCGAATAAATCACCCTGATGGACTCACAATTCTGTCATGACGTCCATGCAGACACGGATTATGACAACTATATTTTATTGGGCGTTTTCCATATCAGACGTGGCAGACTTTTGGAGTTCCTGACCAATCCACCGATCGATTTTTTTCTCTAACAAATTCAGCGGGACGCCGCCGTCTTCAAGAACGGCATCATGGAAGCGGCGAATGTCGAATTTCACACCCAGAGCTTTTTTTGCTTTTTCTCGGAGTTCGAGGATTTTCAACTCACCAACTTTATAGGCGAGCGCCTGGCCCGGCCATGAGATATAACGGTCAATTTCTGTTTTTACATTATGCTCGGCGAGGGCGGAATTTTCCAACAGGCAGGCTTCGGCTTGCTCACGGCTCCAGCCTTTCCAATGCATGCCGGTGTCGACAACCAAACGACACGCGCGCCACATCTCATAGGTCAATTGACCAAATCGCTCATAGGGCGTCTCATATATACCCATTTCACCCGCGAGCTTCTCTGAATATAGTCCCCATCCTTCGCCGAAAGCTGTAGGGTATAGAGATTGTCTGAAACGAGGGACGTCTTTTAATTCTTGACCCAGTGCGATTTGGTGATGGTGTCCGGGGACACCTTCATGTGCCGTGAGGGCGGGAAGATTATAGAGCGGACGTGATTTAAGATCATAAGTGTTGACCACATAATTACCTGCGCGCCCTTGTTCAGGGTTTCCGCCCCAATAGCGTCCTGTCGTATAACGCGGCGCAATTTCAGCCGGAACAGGGATCACGCCATATGAGAGGCGAGGTAATGTCGCGAAATATTCCGGCATTTTCCCGTCGAGCTTCTTCGCAATATAGGAAGCGGTCATTAAAAGCTCGCGTTCTGTCTCGGCATAAAATTTTGGATTTGTCCGCAGATCGTTAAGGAAGTCAGCAAAGCTGCCTTCAAACTTAACCTCTTTAATAATTGCATCCATTTCACGACGAATTCGCGCAACTTCTCTCAGGCCGGTTTCGTGAATTTCGTCGGGTGTAATATCAAGCGTCGTAAAATAACGGGCGAGGGCGCGGTAATAATTACGAGCCTCTTCACTATTGCCAATACCTGCGGTTTCCCGTGCTTGTGGGATATATTCGTCTTCAAGAAACTCTGCGAGATCACGATAGGCCGGTAGAACGGCACTTTGTATGGCGGCCTCGCCCAAAGCCTGCAGGCGTTTTTGGTCTTTGGCATTCATCGTATCAGGGAATTTTTTAAACGGGGCATAAAGGCTGTGGGTTGTTGCCGGACCTTCAGACAAAGTATTTACAGTATCCAAGATGCCGGGCATTATGTCTGCAGCTGCTGTCATGCCCGTTTCAATGCCGCGGCGCATATTCTCTCTATTTTGTGAAAAATAGCGCGGTAATTGCGTTAAACGAGCGGCATAAGCCTCATAATCTGCAACGCTCTCAAATCGTGTTTGGCGGGAAATATAGGCCATAGAATTGAAAAAGCCGCTATCATTGGTGAAGGGAATACGGTCGTTGTCAAAAGGAGCAAGCCGTTGGCGTTGACGCAGCGTGAAACCGAGCAAGTCGTAATTGAGCCGCTCAGCCTGTGTCATGGGACGCATCGCGAGTTGTGCGTGCCGTGAGAGGAACTCAGTTGTTTCGGCGCGTTGCGCCTCCACGCGTTCCAAGCTGACATCAGGCAGGAGTCGTAAAGCTTCCCGATCGCCTTGTTCCCCCGCAGAAATCGGGTCATTTGCGAGATCAGCGGCCTCAAGATCTTTGATCAAGGCGTTCAGACTGTCCTCAATCATACATTCGGCTTGTCCGTCTACGACAATGATACGGCCATTTGTGCAAAACCCGGGGGCAATATTTATAACAGATTCAGAGCCTTGTTGCGATTGCGCCATAGCAGGCAGAGACACTGCAAAAAGCGAGAGTGCGGCCGTTAGAGCAAAAAACGTCTTATTCATAATATCACACCAAGATTGAGCTCAGTCCGAAGACTAGGGGGAAGGAGTATATATTTGTTTTATAAGTGAAGTCGCCGAATACAAGTCTCTTTGCCAATTCATTTATGTGGCGGCTTTTTCCATGGCTTTGGCGAGTGTCACATCTTTATCTGTTACGCCGCCCGCGTCATGTGTGGTCAGCGTAACATCGACACGATTATAGACATTAAACCACTCGGGATGGTGATCCATTTTATCCGCAATAATTGCGATTTGGGTCATCCATCCAAAAGCTTCGGCAAAATCATCAAACCGAAAAACCTTCGTGATGAAATCATCGCCGCCCGTCCATCCATCTAAGTCTTCAGCGATCTCTTTGGGGTTTAAAACTGTCATAATGTCCTTTTTTATCGTGAGTTTTGATATGAAAATGTGCTGTTGATGTCGTCACGCCCTATCAAAACATAGAGCCATATGAGTCGTAATTAAGGCTTATTGCCATAAAGTTGCCACATTTACACCTCTTTAACCATAATCTGTGGGAGGCACATGAAAATGTACCACAAATACTCTGATTTAGCCGTTGTTTTGGCAATATTGCACGTTAAGGCTCTCAGCTATGACCCACAATGGCCCAAAGCCATCTGCGATAACTCCCTCCCCGGACCCGGCGCAGATGGTCCCAACACAGCTGCCCAAAGACAAAGCCTCTTTGTCCATGTGGGGCAGTCCCCCAGAGGTGTGGGCCAAATGGGGATGGAGACTTGCTTTTCTTTGTGCAGTCTGTGTTGTGGCATGGCAATCTTTGCAGCCGGCTTTGTCCGAAGGCGGTATTTTGCATATGGACAAGCTCATTCATTTCATTGCTTATGCTATCATTTGCGGGCTTGGCTTACTCAGTCGTTTTTGGGTCAAGCCGATTTGGGTGCTGTGGGGCATCATCCTCTTCGGGGTAATGATCGAAGTTTTGCAAGGTGTCATGCAATTGGGACGAACGGCGTCGCTGGCCGATATTATCGCCAACACACTGGGTGCGGGCGTTGTTTTCCTCTTTTGGAAGAAAATAAAACCTTCCAAAAAGACGTCATGAAAAGGTGCTTTTGAAATGTCCAAAACTGTTAAACTTTTTGTTACGGGCGGTCTGTCCGGTTTTTTAATGGCAGGAACAGCACTGGCCGGAAATCCGTCTTACGCAGGGCCTGCCCCCGAATTGGTGCCCGCCCATCCGACCGCGGGGGAATGTTATGCCCGTGTCAAAATACCTGCCCAATATGCAGAGACGCCGATCGGTATAAAAGTAGAAGAGGGTTATAAAGTGCCGGGTGTCGTGCCGGCGCAATTAGCCTCGCGACAAGAGAACGTCCTGGTTAAAGAAGCCTCTGTGCGGTACGAAGTGCGCCAACCAACCTACCGCACTGTGACAGAACAAATTCTGGTTCGCCCGTCTTATGAAAAGTTGAGCGTGTCCGCGCCGCAATTTCAAACGGTTGTTGAAACTGTGCAGACCTCTGCCCCGCGTTTGGTTTGGAAACAGGGCAATCCTGCCAATCTGATCGCGCAGGGCTATAAAATTCATTCGACTGCCGATGGGGGGCGTTTTGGTCAAGGTTACGCATCGGCAGGGCAATATGCGTCGCAAGGCGGCACAGCATGCGGACCGAGTTGTGAAATTTGGTGCTTGGTCGAAGAACCCGGACAAACCACGTCTTATACACGTAAAGTTCTGGCCAATCCGGGTCTCGTCAACCGCATAACTGTGCCTGCAAAATACCAACATGTTACAAAGCATATTGTTGCGGATCACGGCGGCGTGACGGAAATCCCTGTGCCAGCCGAGTATCAAACGGTGATTGTCGAAGACGTCATTGCTCCTGCACAAGAGGTTTATAATTATGTTGAGCCCAAATGGGCAGGTTTGAAAACGAGAACGCTCATTTCACCGGAACGCTATGAATGGCGACACGTTGTCTGTGCGCCGGGGACTGGCTCTATTCGCCCGTCTTCCGATTATGGTCATAAGCAAACGTCATCTTACGGTTCGGGCGGGCATAGTTATTCCCAAGGGCAGACAACATCAGGGTCGTCGACATCTTATGGTTATGAGCCTGCGCGTCGGAAGCCGCACCGCATCCGTCAATAAAGAATCTAACTGACGCCTGTCGAACCGAAACCGCCTCCACCGCGGGCGGTATCACTTAGTTCTGTGACAAGGTCGAATGTCGGTTGCGTAATCGGCGCAATAACCATTTGTGCAATGCGTTCGCCGCGATTGATCGTGAACGGCGTTTGTCCATGATTAATGAGCAAGACTTTGACTTCACCACGATAATCAGCGTCAATCGTGCCTGGTGTATTCAAACACGTTAGCCCATGTTTGTAAGCTAAGCCCGAACGCGGTCGAATCTGGGCTTCATAGCCTGAGGGCAGCGCCATGCAGAAACCTGTTGGGACAAGTGCCCGTTCACCCGGCGCTAAAATCAGAGGATCGCTCTCAGAGACCGCCGCGCGAAGATCTGCGCCTGCCGCAAGCGGTGTTTCATAGGCGGGGAGTTGTAACCCGTCGAAATGGTCTAAAGTTTTAAACTCAACGCGAACCATGATGTGCCTCTTTAAGATTTAAAGCAGCGTTTATTCTGACTCGGCTTCCTCCGCCAGAGGGGCGTCAGCCTCTTCCGTGGATTGTTTTGTTTCAGGGTCTTTATCAGCGTCTTTTTCGGCTTTTGCTTTTGCCGCGCTCTCTTTCTTAGCTTCTTCTTTTTCACGCAGGTCATGATCCATTGCGTTGAAAGCCTTCAGACGTTTCTGAAGGAGCCTCTCTGCCTCTTCGCTTAATCCCGGGCCTTTATAAGTGTAGTGAAACTCACCGTCTTTGAAAAAGAGGCTGACAAGGTCGGAGTCTTGGCTTTCAAAACTTTGGGAGAGGAAAAACGGAATGCCGGTCGCCATAATTTTAAAATCAGATTTTGTCGGTATGACGTCAAAACGTTGACACATAACCGCGCGAATGGCGAGGTCGTCGATGGCGTAGAGCGTCTCGGCATCCTCTTCATAGACGGAGGCCATAAAATCGGCGGCAGGGCGATAGCTCGCAACTTGTGCGCCACCACGACCGCTCTCGTCTTCGATGGTTTCCATCAGAACGAGTTCGCAATTTGCGATATTGTCAGCCACGGCGATAGACGGCGAAAGCGCAAGTAGACAGGCGAGGGCGATTTTTCTCATGGGTTTAGTCCCTTAAAGACTCCGCAATTTTCTGCGCGAGCTTATCGGCCGCAGTTTGTTTATCCAGAAGCGGCCATCTTGTTTCATCTTCGGCTGTGATCACAATCATTGTGTTGTGGTCACCGCCCATAACGTCTCCCGATACATCATTTGCCACGATCCAGTCACACCCTTTTCGCAGTCGCTTGGATCTGGCGTGTGCGATCACGTCATTTGTTTCGGCGGCAAAGCCAATAACCAGGCCGGGCCGCTTTGATTTATGGGCGCAGACTCTTTTCAAAATATCAGGGTTCTCCACTAATTGCAGAGGCGCAGGGCCTTGGGTCTGTTTGTCTTTTTTAACCTTAATATCAGCACGTTCAGCCGGGCGCCAATCGGCGACAGCCGCCACACTGACAAACACATCGGCGGGCAAGGCACTGTCTACTGCCTCCATCATCTCTTGGGCTGTCTCGACATCAATGCGGGTGACGCCGAAAGGGGCAGACAGGTTCACAGGCCCCGCCACTAAGGTTACATCCGCCCCTAGCGCTGCGAGAGAGCGGGCAATGGCAAAGCCTTGTTTGCCGGAAGAATGATTAGAGAGATAACGCACCGGGTCCAGCGGTTCGCGCGTTGGGCCGGCTGTTATCAGAGCTGTCTTACCAGTGAGCGGCAGTTCTTCTTTGATGCCGTCAATATGGGTGACACCGCTCAACGCGTCTTCAATCGCATCGGCAATGGCTTCGGGTTCGGCCATGCGGCCATCGCCGAATTCACCGCAGGCCATCGCGCCACTATCAGGGCCTACAAACAGACAGCCATCTTTATGAAGGGTTTGTATATTGCGCTGTGTGGCAGGGTGCTCCCACATGCGGACATTCATGGCAGGGGCAAAAAGGATCCGCTTATCCGTTGCCAGAAGGGTCGTCGTCGCCAGATCATTGGCAATACCATTGGCCGCGCGGGCCAAGAGGTTCGCTGTGGCAGGGGCCACGACCACGAGGTCAGCCGAACGCGACAACTCAATATGGCCCATCTCAGATTCGTCGGTCAGATCCCAGAGGTCAGTATAGACTTTATCGCCCGACAAACCGCCTGCAGATAAAGGCGTCACGAATTCAGTACCGCCGCGTGTCAGTATAACACGGCTGGCAATACCCCGTTTCGCGAGCACGCGAATAAGAAAGAGCGATTTATAAGCCGCAATCCCGCCACCAATAATAAGAAGAACCCGTTTTGTCATGGAGAGAGTTTAGAGGGTGGAACGGGGTGTGGGAAGAGGAATAGTGGGGTTGAACTCAAGTGCCCAGTTTAAAAAAGGTCCAAAACCCTTGGTAAACAAATGACGCAAGCGGAATGCAAAAATATATGCAATTAACTTGTAAGTAATTAAAACACTATATTGGTGTTTAAAACTGATTGTCTCAAGATCATAATATGCCGCAAAGTAAAAAACGGTCCGTTACTCTACAAAATTTTTTGCTATGGGCTTTTTGGGCTACATTAGTGATAGTTTTTGTATCTCCTGCTTATGCCCAAGTTTCATCGCTATCGTGTGGGGCAGACTCTAATAGGCATGATTGGGATACAAACCCTTGGCCTGCGGGTAGTTTGGCAGAAAATTATTCAACCAACGGCGAAACTCTTAACGTTTCAATTGCAGGTGATACAGGTAATTTTGTACCGGATAGTACGTCCGCGCCCGTCACAGCAAGTTTTGATACCGGTGGATTGTCGCCTGCAGAACTATCACTCGAATTATTCATCGATTTCATTAACTTGTCAGACTCAATAACGATAACTTTTGACGTCGGGCAGGCGGGGGTTGGCGTCGAAGAGCTCCAATTTCTGATATTTGATGTCGATTTTGGAGAAGCTCAATTTCAAGATGAAGTTATAGTCATGGGTTACCTTAATGGAGTTGCTGTAAGCCCCACCTTAACGCCCAGTAGTAGCAATACAGTCAGTGGAAATATCGCAACAGGGCAGGTTCAAACGTCAGAAACATCTTCAAATGCAAACTTAGGCGTTACTTTTAACGCCCCGATTGATCAATTTGAAGTCACATATAAAAACGGTTCTTTGGCAAATGACCCACCAGGCCAACAAGCTATTTCGATCCATGATATCTTTACGTGCCCAAGACTCCTACCTGAAATTGTGGCACAGAAAACGGTTGAAACTTATGACCCTTCGGGAAGTGGTCTTTACAATGTTCCTGGAACGGAAGTCACTTATACCTTGAGTTTAACCAATATTGGAACCGCCCCAACAGATACAGATAGTTTGTTTCTAACAGATAGTTTGCCGGAGGAAGTCGTGTTTTTTAACGGCGATTTAAATGGGCCTGCAAGTGGGACGTCTCCGGTTATTTTTTCCCAAACAAATACATCGTCTTTATCGTTTGATGCAGCTAGTGACTTGCGGTTTTCTAACTCCACTTCTCGTCCTAGTCGTTTTACAGAGTGTAGTTATTTTCCATCTAATGGTCATGACACTCAAATAAAGCATGTTTGTTTTAATCCAAAAGGTTCTTTGAATAATGGAAGCCCTGCGCCCACGATGTCATTTCAATTTAGAACGAAAATTCAATGACTAAATTGTCGTAAAAAATAACATACTCTAAAAAATAATAGGATTAATGGTCTCTAAAGCGCCCCTGCGGCCCAAGCACTCCCTAAGGCTATCACGGCTCCTGCGCCGAGATAGGCGACGGGGCGCAGGATACTCTTTTTCGGCTCAGCCCTTTGCTGAATACCGCTCAAATCAATTTCACCATCTGCCCAGGCCTTTGCGAGTTTGGCAATATTATCTGTGGCGTCGGGAAGGGTTTGGAGGGTTTTGCGTGTGCGTTCCAGCCCGTCGAGGAAGTCATTGATATAGCGTTCGGGGCCGAGCTCACGGCGGACGGCTTTTTCGACGATGGGACGGGAAGCTTCCCACATATCGAAATGCGGGTCGAGCCGACGGGCAACGCCTTCGGCTTGCATCATGGTCTTTTGTAGTAAGATGAGTTGTGGTTGTAGTTCCATATCGAAAAGCTCGGTGATTTCGAGGAGTTGTAACAACACTTTGGCCATAGACACATCTTCGGCTTTTTTACCGAATATGGGTTCACCCACGGCGCGTAGCGCACTGGCGAAATCTTCGATACTGTGATGGGGCGGGACATAACCTATATCAAAATGAACTCTTGCGATTTTATAATAATCACGCTGTAGAAAGCCATAAAGCGTATCAATCTCAAAACGAATTTCTGCATCACCCAAACGACCCAAAATACCAAAGTCGAGCAGAACAAGTTTACCGTCCGCATCCACGATCAGATTACCTTCATGCATATCCGCGTGGAAGACGCCGTATTCAAAGGTCGAGGCAAGGAAGCTCTGAATGACCTGACGCGCAACATCTTCTTTATTTATATTCGGATCCGTCAGCACATCGGGAGAGGAGAGGTGCATGCCGTCAATCCATTCACTGACAAGGACATTCTTGCCGACCAAATCCCAGTTGAGTGTCGGGACACGGAAGAGGTCTGTCTCCTCGGCGATTTCGGCAAGCTCGGATTGGGCGGCGGCCTCTAAGCGCAGATCAAGCTCAAGCATTACAGCGCGGCGGGCTTCCGCGACGAAATCTTTCGGGCGAAGGCGACGGATTTTCGGCACGGCGTTATGTGCGAGACTCGCCACTAAACTGATCACGTCCATGTCTTTCGTCATGCGTTGTTGGATTTTTGGACGCAGGATTTTGACAGCCACAATCTCGCCGTCATGGAGTTCGGCTTTATGCACTTGGGCGACGGAGGCCGCGGCGATGGGCTCTGACAAGGTTTTGAGATGTTTGCTCCAAGGCGCACCCCATTCTTCGGCCAACATTTCTTCGGCCTTTTTCATGGGAAAGGGCGGCACTTTATCTTTGAGGCGGGACAGGCCTTCGGCAAATTCAGCATCAAACATATCGCCGCGGGTGGAGAGGATTTGACCGAATTTAATGTAAGCCGGGCCGAGGGCTTCAAGCGCATTGGCGAAGCGTTCGCCAGCATTACCTTGGCGATTGCCGATGGAGAAGATGCGCGATACCGCGCCGACTAACCTCACCGGGAGCGGAACAAATTTCGCATATTCTGCGGGCACGAGTGAATCGTGACGAATCAAGACCCAAGCCGTGCGCAGTAATCGGAAAAATGTCGCGATCATTTTGAACATAAGATGCTTATAGGCGACTCATTTTCCGCCGTATATGAAGAAATCAAACCTGTGACACCAAAGCGGGCGCATAGTGTTTCGCTTTGGATTAAGAGTGTTTGAAAGAGGATGGCTATCCTCGAAAAAATTTGGTTATGAAACAGGGCTTTATTGACGCAGCACAGAATTCTCTTAAATTTACGATTGATTAAGGCTTCACCCTAGATATGGTGTACGAAGTTGCAAATCAGACAAGATGTTGCATTTTCAATTAAAGATAAGCTTTCATGATGAAGGCTTTGGGCTGACGAAACGGGAGACAGGCACATGGGAAATATGGATTTTCTAAAAGACACAAAATCAGGATTATTACTCCCGAGCCAGAGCTATAAGCCTTTTCGTTATCCTTGGGCCTATGATTTTTGGCAGAAACAACAGCAAGTTCACTGGATGCCGGAAGAAGTGCCACTGGGCGAAGACTGTAAAGATTGGGCCACCAATATTACAGAAACAGAGCGTAATCTCCTGACACAAATTTTCCGTTTCTTTACACAGTCTGATGTCGAAGTCGGCGCGAACTACATGGAAAACTACATGCCGCTGTTCAAACCAGTGGAAGTCCGCATGATGCTCGCGGCGTTTTCGAATATGGAGACCGTTCACATTGCGGCTTATGCCTTATTACTAGAAACAATTGGGATGCCCGATTCAGAGTTTTCTGCTTTTATGGAATATGAGGAAATGGCGGCCAAGCATGATTACCTCGGTAAGTTTGGTGTCGACACTGAGCGTGATATCCTGACCTCTATGGCTGTCTTTGGCGGCTTTACTGAGGGCTTACAGCTCTTTGCCTCTTTTGCGATGCTGATGAATTTCCCGCGTCTGAACAAGATGAAGGGTATGGGACAAATCGTAACGTGGTCTATCCGCGATGAGAGCCTGCATTGTGAGGGCATGATGCGTCTTTTCCATACATTCGCCGAGGAAACAGGCGCGCTGACACAAGGTGTGAAAGACGATATCATTGATTGCTGTCAAACGGTTGTAAAACTCGAAGATAAATTTATCGAGTTGGCTTTTGAAATGGGCCCTGTTGAAGGTATGACAGCCGAAGACATCAAACAATATATTCGTTATATTGCGGATTGGCGTTTGGGCCAGCTGGGTCTCCCCGCGGTATATGGCATTAAAGAGCATCCGCTGCCCTGGCTGACGGAAATCACCAATGGTGTTGAGCATGCCAACTTCTTTGAAGCGCGGTCTACGGAATATTCCAAAGGTGCGACTGAAGGGCAGTGGCACGGCGATGACGGCGTTTGGGGTCGTTTTGAAAAAATGCATAGCGCGAAGTTGGAAGCGGCTGAATAATACTGTCAGGTTTTAGATTTTAAAAGGCCGCGCCAGAAATGTCGCGGCCTTTTCTTTTTGTATGTTCTCGCTGGCGTGTTAGGCGAACATTATGAAAGATCGTATCAAACCTTTTAAAACAATTTTAAACTTCCGTGACTTCGGCGCCTATGAGACAGTGGAGGGCGCAAAGGTAGTGCGGGATAAATTATACCGATCGGCGCATTTGAATAACCTCGATGATAATGAACTTGCGGCGATTGGAAAGATGGACATTGGCCTTGTCGTCGATCTGCGCCATGCGCCTGAGCGAAAGCGTCAACCCTCGCGCTATCCCCTTGAAAGTGAGGCAAGAGTTCTTGCCTATCCTGACAGACCTGACGGCGAAAGCGCGAAAGTCGCTCCGCATGAAGCGTTCATGGAGCATGAGCTGAACTCAGCGCAAGATGCGCATGATTATATGATGAAGTCCTATGCTCAAAGGTCGAGCGATAAAGGTTTTCAAGAAATTTTTCGAGATACACTTCTGCATATGTCAAACACAGGTGAGCCGATTTTAGTGCATTGTGCGGCGGGTAAAGATCGCACGGGAACGCTTGTGGCGCTTATACAGGGACTTTTAGGCGTGCCAGATCATCATATTAGGGATGATTATATGTTGACGAACGAAGCCGTAAATATTGAGAGCTTTTTGGAGCCTGCCGCGCAAATGTTCACCAAACGCTATGGCCGGACTTTTGATGCAGATGCACTTCGCCCGATGTTTGGCGTGACACAAGCTTTCTTAGATGCGGCATTGGCGCAGATGGGGGACATATATAAATATGCCAATGATGAGTTGGGAATTCCAAAAAGAGATATTGAGCGCTTACGCGCTCATTATCTAAATTAGCTACAGGACACGTTTGTCCCGCTAGAAGAACAAGTGAAAACTTTTGCCGGTGTGTCAGCAAATGTGACTTCGCTTGAACGGCGTGGCTTAAGAATAAATGTTTCTGATATTGTGAAATCAGTTTTTAGATATCTAAGTTTCAGAGGCGAATATGAATAGGCAACGCGTGCAACAACAATACCTGCCGTTTCGTTCAATAAAGAGGCATCGACCGTTGTAACATCAAAAGCTGGTAAAGTTGCCGCCCCAGCATTCATTGTTGCTGTCCCGACGGCTGTGTTGTTTCCACCCGCATCGCGTGTCCAACTGTCCAATTGAATTGAGATTTTTGAAGAGTCAGGCACATCCATGATGCGAAGTGTGGCTGTCAGAAGGTCTTCTAAATCTGCTTCTTCGACATTCGTGACTTGAGATGTGAGATCCCCCGCGACGTTGGTTGCATGAGAGATCGTTCGATCCACAGCAATCGCGGAGGCGATTTCAGCAAGGCCGAAATACATCATGATCAAAAGGGGTGCTAAAATCGCAAACTCAATGGCGGCGAGGCCGTCTTCATTTTCATGAATATCAGCGGCACTATTGTTAAGCCGAGATTTGAGAGATTTGAATTTTATTTTTAGTTTCATGACATTGATCCTTACAAAAGTAGATGACTTTTGAAGCTATTTTAGGGTTGCTTTTACGTTGAAGGGCATGTGCCCGGAGCGGAAAAAGGTTCGTTCCTAAAAGCTGTAGAGGCAAAGAGCTTGCGCACATTACTGTCTTTCACCGTCTCAAGACGGGTTAAGGCAGACGGCAAGGCAAGTGGATAATAATAAATTGCGCGTGCAACGACAGGGTCACCACCAGATGTATTCGAAACGGTTCCATTGGTTACCGGATCGGTCGGATTGGCAGGATCCGTTTCTGCGGGCAATACGACTCCGGCAAATGTTGTCGCTGTTTGTACATCAACTCTGACGCGTTGGTCGCAACTGCTGGCCGCTCCCATTTCCGCACAAATCATGTCTTTAAATTTTTGTGCGGAATTCCCGCTACAGGCTTGAAAATTGCCAACACGAATCTGTCGTCCTGCCTCACTTACGGCATGATTAAGTGTCGAGTGAACAAACAATATGATTGCTAATTCGATAATTCCGAAAATGAGGGCGAAAAATGGAATGGCTAGGAAGGCGAATTCAATCGCAGCTGTCCCGTCACCATTTTTACCATAATCTTTTGATCGTCCAGAAATACGGCTGAATTTTCGTCTCAGAGACACAAACATGGCTCACCCCAATTGGTTTACAAGCCATCGGAATAAGACAAATAAGTTAAGGTAGAGCCAAGAAATAGTCTTAACAATCAATTAACATGTTAAGATGTCAGGAGCCAGTGTGTAGCCTAGAAGCTTTATTGGCCAAATTCACCGTCATTTGGTTCTGCAAATGTTACATCTGATCTGTTAGGATTACCTGATGCAAGAGCTTCACTACTTTGAATGGGTCGTTCTTGCGAAGAATAATTTGCAAGAAAGGCGGGTTCATCCCCAATAATCGGAGAGGGCTGGCAATTTGGGGCGCAACTATAAGACTGTCTATCAGAACGATTAAAAACGCGTACAGTATTTTGTGTTGGTTTTTGGAAAACTTGAATATCTGTATCCATAATGACATTACCATTTAAGTCTAAGACAATCAGATTTGTTTCACCATATCCGCGCCCAACAACGAAGAGGGTATCAGCCGCATGAACCGACACATCTGCGATAGACGGGTTCCCAATAACAACTGCAGATGCAGCCGAAGACAAACGTAAAACTTCTGTTTTATTGATTTCTACGCTGTAAGGCATATTCCCTGTCATATAATCGCCCGCTGAGACCGAGCTCGCAAAGCCAATAATAGTCAGTGATGCAAAAAAACTTGCACAGGTTTTTGAATATTTGAACATATAAGCCTCCGACATTTCACTTGAGATACTCGGATGTGGTGAATGAAGCGTTTACAAAACCAATGAAATAGGGCGCAGACAGCTATTTTTTAGCCTATACATTATATTAAGGGAAATTATCCTGCAAAATTAGGGTGCTCAATAAGGACATTATAAGTTTTGATCGCTATTTCATGATTAATAGGGTGTGAAAAAAGCAATCGAAATTTAATGTCATTTTTACCACGTCTCTAAACCCGACGGTAATGCGCCATCCCTATAAGTAGCCATATCAGGGATGACCCTGTGAATAGGGATTATCCCTTTAATTGACTAGCATACGTGGGAGTAAGTTATGCAAAATCTTGTTACTCGTTTTATCAACGACGAATCTGGTGCAACAGCTATTGAATATGGTTTGATTGCCGCCCTTATCTCTGTAGCCCTAATTGGTGGTGCTACATCTCTAGGTACGAATATCGGTACACGTTTTAGTACTGTTTCTACTTCAGTAGTTGGCGCTGGTTAATCACTACCGCTTTACGAATTAGGCTTGGTGCACTTTACGTAGTGTGATTTGCACCAAGTCTTCACAATTTCCTCGTTTCCTTGTAAATTTATAAGAATTTCGAGAATTGTAAGGGTCGTCTTTGGGCGACCTTTTTTAGTTTTTTGTTCTTAGGCTGATGACAGAAACAAAATGAAACTTTACTATGCATTTGTTGAAGATGAGTCCGGGGCAACGGCAATAGAGTATGCTCTTTTGATTGCTTTAATCTCTATCGCTATGATCTCCGGAGCCACCTCTATGACGGTGGCCTTACAGTCAAAATATTCATCTATAAATAATGCAACTGCCGGATAAAGCGATCTTGAGTTTATTTTTCGAAACCTGATATTAAGACTATCTGACTATAGGCATTCCCAAAATAAAGCATGAAATTGCTTATTCTCACTATTGGGTTTCGTATGTTTATTGCATTTATAATCTTCTTTTGTTTTTCTCTTTGTATGTTGATGGCGGCTTTTACGGACGCATCTACGATGAAAATTCCAAATTGGATCAGCTTGGCCGTTATCGGTCTCTTTGTTGTTATGATACCTTTTGCTTGGGATGGTTTCGCCGTCCTGGGAGAGCACCTCCTTGTGGGATTAGCTTTTTTTGTCGCAGGGTTTGTTATGTTCGCTTTGGGATGGATGGGTGGCGGCGATGCGAAACTATTAGCAGCAACGGCCCTCTGGTGGACATGGTCGGATGCATTGACATATGTATTTTACGTAGGCGTACTCGGCGGACTCCTGGCTCTTATACTTTTGTTGGGTCGTAGGTTCGCACCTCCAAAGCTCGCGACATCAACTTGGACCTATGGCTTGTTTAAAGAAGAAAAGCAGATGCCTTATGGTTTAGCCTTGGCAGGCGGAGCGCTCCTGAATTTGCCGCAAAGCGAAATCCTAAAAGTTGCAATGGGATTATAGTCTTTAAAAACGATCATCTTTGAGAACAAAAAGCCGGGCCATGCGCTCGGTTTTTCGGTTTGTTGCCTCAAATGTGAAATAATGACGAATTAGAAGGTTTTTCGAAGCATTATTCCTTTTTTCCCAAGCGCGTTAACTAATTCTTTGCCGTCCTTTTTTACATCTTAACCATAATTTATCGAATATCGCCCTAAGAGGTTCTGTGGGTTTCCGAATCTTTCGGGCATGTGAGGCAATATGGACAGCGCAAAAATTAAAAAGATCGTCATTCTAGGTGGCCTCGGGATGGTTGTTTTCTTTCTTATGCGGACATTTTTATCGCCTGCACCGGTACAAACGACAGATATGGCCGCCCCTGTTGTTGAACAGGTAGAATATGTCGAAGTCCTTATGGCGAACGACAATATTGCCTTAGGCACGCGATTAACGGCGGATCACATGTCATGGCGTCCTTGGCCTAAAGAAAATGTGCGTCCGTCACTCATAACAAATGCTGAAACTGATCGTCCGGAAGCGATTTCAGAGCTTGAGGGCGCGATTGTACGTGCGGAAATCTTTGAAGGTGAGCCCATCAATGAAGCTAAAATTGTAAGGGCTGGTGATTCAGGCGTTTTAGCCGCGATGCTAAGACCCGGTATGCGTGCAGTCACAACACGCATCTCCGTAGAAACGGCAGCGGGTGGATTTATCCAACCCGGTGACCGCGTCGATATCCTTATCACGGAAAAATTTGATATTCGAAATAATAATCAAAGCAATCAGACAAGATCGACCGGAATAGTCCGAGATGAAGTTCACATTGCAAACATTATTTTTGAAAATGTTCAAGTTCTGGCTATCGACCAAACTTATGCGACAGATCCTGAGGGCGAGGCTTATGTTATCGGGTCAACTGCCACATTCGAGCTGAGTCCGGAAGATGCCGTTTTATTACAAGAAGCGCAATCGGCAGGAGAAATCAGCTTGATCCTTCGTGGTTTAAACGAGTCACGTATGAAAGCAAAAAGCGCAGCCCAAAGATCGGTTTATGAACAAGAAGCTGCACCGGCTGACCTTGTTGTTTACCGCTCAGGCGAACCGCAGCGTGTTGCGATTAGGGGCCAATAAATGATATATCTTCGTAAAAATCTTACTGAACTACCCGTGACAAGGCGAATTCGAAAGCTTGTCCTTATGACGGGTGCAAGCCTCTTCTTAGGCGCTGCCGTGACCCTAACGGCACAGGCGGGCACACGGTCTTATGCGCATATGGAAGCTGTCACAGCGTCTTCTATAAAAATTCAAGGGCCGGGGCAGAGTCTGACCGAACGGTCTATCGTCCTGCCCTATGGTAAATCTACGGTCGTGGAAT
This sequence comes from uncultured Algimonas sp., assembly GCA_964352855.1. Classification (GTDB taxonomy): domain Bacteria; phylum Pseudomonadota; class Alphaproteobacteria; order Caulobacterales; family Maricaulaceae; genus Litorimonas. The sequence goes on from CAYGTR010000001.1 coordinate 132,328, forward strand.
TACCGCAAGACATTCAGGACGTCATTGTATCAAACCCTGACGTTGTCGAAGCCGTTGTCCATACAACGCAACGCACAGTTTTAATTGGCAAACAAGCCGGACAGACCAATGCTTATTTTTATGGTCACAATGGGCAAGAACTTCTTAATCTTGATATACGTGTTGAACGAGATATTTCAGAGCTCACACGTCTCATTGCAAAACATGCGCCTGACGCAGACGTTGAGGTGCAAGCTGTTCATAATAATATCCTTCTTACGGGCGCGGTTCAAAACGCTGCCACAGCGGATATGGTTGAGAAGCTGGCAAAGCTATGGTTGAATGAAATTGCGAACGGCACTTATGAACCCGGCGAAATCGTCAATCTGATGGCGATACAAGGGCGTGACCAAGTTATGCTAAAAGTCCGAATCGTTGAAATGCAACGCTCTGTGACAAAGCAACTGGGCTTTAACCTCAGCGCTGTCGGTAATTTAGGCGAGTCTACAGTCTCTCTAGTCAGCAATAATGCATTAGATCCCTTAGCTGGCTTCACCGGTAACGGCACATTCCGACCTGCCGGTGGAGATATCGAGTCATTATCAGGTGCTATTCAAGCTTTAGAACGCGTCGGCCTTATCAGGACGCTTGCTGAACCAAGTTTGACCGCGATTTCCGGGGAAACAGCAAATACACTCATTGGTGGCGAATTTCCACTGCTGACAAATGTGTTTATAGATGAACAAGGCCGTCTCCAACGTGAATTTGAGTTTAAACCTTATGGTGTTTCACTTGGCTTCACGCCTGTTGTCCTCAGTGAGGGGCTTATCTCATTGAATATCTCAACAGAAGTATCAGAACCAACCACGGAAGGCTCTTTTGAAACAGGCGGCTTGGCAGCAGATATTCTTGGCCTACGCGTGCGCCGTGCGAATACTGTTGTCGAAATGCCGGCAGGGGGCAGCTTGGTCATTGCGGGCCTTATTCGTGAAGAAAGCCGTAGCTCGAGTGACGGCACGCCGGGCGCGAAAGACATTCCGGGTCTTGGCGCTTTATTCCGCAACAATGATACAACCAATACGCAGACGGAGCTGGTAATTATCGTCACGCCATATTTGGTCGATGCAACGCACCCGGATAAATTACAGACACCACTTGATGGATTTATTCCCGCTAAGGACTCAAGTTCCATTCTAATGGGACGTTTAAACGAGGTTTATGCAGAGTCTGGTAAACCCAGAATCGCGCAGCCAACCTTAGGCGGCCCATTTGGCCATGTGGTAGATTAGGGGATAATGATGATGAAAAATCATAAAGTGTTGGGTGCTTCTGTCTTGGCCGTCTCTACAATGGCTATTTTATCGGCGTGTACCACGGTGACGCCTTCTTACGCACCCACCACTGTTCACAATCAAATTCAAATCGCTGAAAGCATTGAGCGGCTCGAGCTTTATGCCAGACCTAATGGACTAGAGTTATCCGCGCGGGATCAATTCGCTGTTGGACAGTTTTTAGAAGCTTATAAACAAAGCGGAGACGGCCCGATTTTTATCAATATGCCCGCAGACGGTAATAATGGCCTAGGTACACAACAAGCTGCGACAATGGTGAAAACCATGATGGCACAAGTTGGTGTCAATTCTGCGGCGCTTCAAAGTGGTGAGTATCAATCATCACCCAATGCGCCTGCCCCGGTTGTTGTGTCTTACAGAACATTGAGGGCTGTACCTCAGGATTGTCGTTTTATGGATGATCTTCGCCAAACGTTTAACAATCAACCCAATCAGTCTTTTGGGTGCTCACAATCGGCAAATCTGGCCGCGATGGTTGCTGATCCGCGGCAATTTTTGGAGCCTTATGCGACAACGACCCCGAACTCACAACGCCGCACTGTTGTCTATGATAAATATATCAAAGGTGAGTCAACAGCGGCCGAGCGACCACCAGAGCAGTCTGTGAACGCTGACGGTGAGTAGTGAAAAAATAGATATCGAAAGTGCTGCAATTTGCAGTCTCTTAATATTAGAGACGGAAATGACCGGATGAATCCCATGACACAAAGTCCACAATCGCCACAAAACATTATGCCAAATCCGCAGCCTAGCGCGCCGAGACCTATGCAGCCTATGCCGCAACCTGTGGCCATGCCTCAAATGCCGTCACCACACCCAACGCAACAGATGCCAGCTCCACAGCCCATGCCGCTCGCTGCGCAGTCTCAGCATCCATCGTCACATTATCCTGCGCCCATGCAGCAAGCCGGGCAGCAAATTCAACAGCCGCAACCTGCGCCTATGCAGCATGCATCCATGCCGCCACTCGGTGTTGCCGTGCCCGAACACGTTGAAATGGGATCAGCGATTTTACCGACCGCAGAAGAAATTTCGCGTGAGGGTGGAGAGAAAGCCCTACCGCAAATCTCAATCAATGCATTCTGCGATCGCCAAGAAACAGCTAGTGTCATTAATAATATGACGCATGATTGGCGTATGAAGCGTACGAATTTGAAGATATATATGGGTGGTTTGGCCGCAGCTATCGAATATTACCATAAAGAAGGCACACCTAACTTAATTTTGGTCGAGACAGGTATGCGCGGCGAAGAGCTCTTTGCCCAACTCGCCCAACTCGCCTCTGTATGTGATGAGGGCACAAAAGTTGTCATTATTGGCGCTGCCAATGATATTCGTCTTTATCGTCAATTGATGGAAAAAGGAGTCTCGGACTATATTGTCCCCCCATTATTGACTTTAAATCTTATCCGTTCAATTGGCGACCTTTACGCTAATCCTGAATCGCCTTTTATCGGCCGTGTCACGGCTTTCTTCGGCGCAAAAGGGGGCGTTGGATCCTCCACACTCGCACACAACGTGGCTTGGTGCCTTGCTGAGGGCTTGGGTCAAGAGACCTCTTTGATTGATCTTGATAGTTCTTTTGGCACAACCGGACTCGATTTTGCTTATGATAATTCACAGGGCATTGAAGAAGCTCTGTCTCAAACAGACCGTTTGGATGAAACGCTTCTTGATCGGATTATGATACGTCACACCCCAAAGCTATCTATCCTGCCTGCGGCCAGTTCTCTGAATACAAAGCCGATATTAGATGAAGAGGCTTATGAAGCCGTCATCAATGGCATTCGTGCAATTAGCCCACTCAGTGTCTTGGACATGCCCCATTACTGGGCTGACTGGACAATGAATGTTCTGACCAGTGTTGATGATGTGGTTATTACGGCAATGCCTGATTTGGCAAATCTACGAAACACGAAAAATTTGATCGATTTTTTACGGTCGCAACGTCCAAATGACCCCGATCCTCTTCTAATTATCAATAAAACCGGTATGTCAAAAGCAGCTGAAATTCCTGTCAAAGAGTTTGCGGCGGCTGTTGGGCTTGAGCCAAGCTTGGTTATCGGATTTGACCCTGAAAGCTTCTTTGAGGCTGCAAATGAAGGTAAAATGTTGGATCAAGTTAAGTCTGCAGAGCGGACTGTTGCAGGTTTGACCTATCTATCAGACCGTTTGAAAACGGGGCGTTTTAACACGACGCTTCAAGCGGATACATCGGGACGGAAAAAAATTAAACGTGCTAAAAAAGATATTGTTGCCAACCCAGAGGAAGGGAATGCAAAAAAGTCTCTCTTCTCATTTCTGAAAAAAGAGAAGTAATCCATAATGTTCGGTAAACGTTCGGAAACTGCTGTTCTCAAAGCTCCAACAACGGAGAAAAAATCGGCCGCCGCGCCGCCGCCTCAAGCGCCTGCGCCTGAACGAGAGAGCCAGATGTCTTCTCGAAGTGAACCATCAGAAGAGTATTACGAAACAAAAGCAACCATATTCAATGCGCTCTTTGAAACAATTGATGTGTCTGCGCTTGCAGGCATGCAATTAGACAAAGCGCGTGAAGAAATTCGTACGATTGTTGATGAGATTATCGCCATTCGTAATGTGCGTTTATCCGTTGCAGAACAAAACCAACTCATTACAGAAATTTGTGATGATATTTTAGGATATGGTCCGCTAGAACCGCTTTTGGCGCGTGATGATATTGCTGATATCATGGTCAATGGCGCGAAACATGTTTTCATTGAGACCAATGGCAAGATGCTGAAAACGAATATTCGCTTCCGCGACAATACACAACTCATGAATATCTGTCAGCGTATTGTGAGCCAGGTTGGCCGACGTGTTGATGAAGCCTCACCCATATGTGATGCGCGTTTGTTGGATGGGTCTCGTGTAAACGTCATTGCCCCCCCGCTCTCTATCGATGGTCCGGCGCTCACTATTCGTAAGTTTAAGAAAGATAAGCTCCAATTAAAAGATTTGGTGGCCTTTAAATCTATCTCGCCTGCAGGGGCACGGGTGCTTGAAATTATTGGGGCTTGCCAGTGTAATATCGTTATTTCAGGCGGTACAGGTTCTGGTAAAACAACACTATTGAACTGTTTGACGGGATTTATTCATCCGGATGAGCGGATCATTACCTGCGAAGATGCCGCTGAACTCCAATTACAGCAGCCTCATGTCGTGCGTCTCGAAACGCGCCCGCCTAACCTTGAAGGCAAAGGTAAGATTACAATGGCGGATCTTGTGAAAAACTGTCTGCGGATGCGTCCGGAACGTATCATCGTGGGTGAGGTGCGTGGCCCCGAGGCCTTTGACCTTTTGCAAGCTATGAACACAGGCCATGATGGTTCAATGGGAACACTTCACGCCAACTCACCGCGTGAAGCCCTTTCCCGTCTCGAGTCTATGATTACAATGGGTGGCTTTTCTCTTCCCGCCAAAACAATCCGTGAAATGATTGTGGGATCCGTTGACATTATTGTGCAAGCGGCTCGCCTCAGAGATGGTTCACGGCGTATTACGAAAATTACCGAAGTTATTGGTATGGAAGGCGACGTCATCGTCACACAAGATCTCATTGTTTATGAAATGGATGGTGAAGATGCTAAAGGAAATATTATTGGAGAGCATAAATCTACAGGTATTGCGCGTCCTGCGTTCTGGGATCGCGCCCGATATTTCAACCTCGAAAAAGAATTGGCGCAGGCCCTAGATGAGGCTGGTAGCTAAGTTATGGATCAATCGACTTTTATAGCGCTCGTTGCTGTCGGTTTTGTTATAGCCGTGGGCTACATTCTTTTAGGGGATGGCACCGGTAAAAAGGCGGCCAGACTAAAATCGGTTAGCGGTAAAAAGACAGCAACGGACTCATTTTTAAGCAGACTAAAAGTTGAAGATCAGGGGTCTCGTCGTAAACAGATCGAAGAAAGCCTATCCAAAATTGAAGAGAGACAGAAGCAGAAAAAGAAAAAAGCGAAGTCTCTGGCGATGCGTCTCGTGCAAGCCAACTGGTCGATAAAGCCACAAACATTTATGATCATATCGGGTGGATTGGCCGTTCTCGCAGGCGGCCCTGCATTTATCATGGGGCTAAAGCCTTTAATTTGCTTAGGTTTAGCTGTGGTGATTGGATTTGGTTTGCCACGTTTTATTTTGAATGCAGCCATTGCGCGCCGTCAAAAGAAATTCACGGCTAACTTTGCGGACGCGATGGATATTATTGTTCGGGGTGTGCGTACTGGCTTGCCCCTTGGGGATTGCTTGAAGATTATCGCACATGAAAGTCCTGATCCGCTGGGGGCAGAGTTTCGCCGCGTTGTTGAGGGTGAAAGCCTTGGTATTCCAATCGAAGTTTGTCTTGAGCAAATGTATGAACGTATGCCGATTTCCGAGGTCAATTTTTTTGCAACTGTTTTGAACATTCAAAAATCAACAGGTGGTAACTTAGGTGAAAGTTTAGCTAACCTATCAAATGTGCTGCGTGGACGTAAAATTTTGCGAGAAAAGATTAAAGCGCTTTCAGGCGAAGCTAAAGCGTCTGCAATGATTATTGGCGCTTTGCCGATTGTTGTGATGATCCTCGTGACGATTATGTCGCCCGATTATATGGATGATCTCTATTTTACGGCAACGGGTCAGCGTAACATGATGGTCGGTGCCGTTATGATGTTCATGGGAACATTCATGATGCGTAAGATGATTAACTTCAAGTTTTAGGGAGAGGGATACATAATGCCAACTGAATCCATAATCCTTTTCCAAAACTTTGCTTATGGCGTGATTTCACTCCTCACAGTCGCGACGCTTTATACGATTTTTTCTCCGATTTTTGAGGGTAACAAACTCAAAAAACGCATGGATTCTGTATCAAATGTGCGAGAAAACTTAAAACAGGCCCGTCATAATAGTCTAAATGCACAACAAGGTCTTAGGTCTGAAAGCAAAGGCTTTATAAAAAATTTGGTTGATAGCTTGTCTCTCCAGAAGCTTTTGGAAGCCTCCGACATTAAGGATAAACTTGCTCAAGCCGGTATGCGGGGACAAAAACCGATCTACACATTTTACATGTTCCGCTTGATAGCGCCGATTGTTCTTTTTGTTATTGGTTTGATCCTATTCGTCGGACTAAATGTGCGAGACTGGTCTTTAATGCAAAATGCTTTTGCGACCTTGTGCCTGACCTTGTTCGGTTTCTATTTGCCAAACATCTACGTTAAAAATGCCGCCGGAAAACGGCTCGCCAGTATTGTGCCTGTTTTCCCAGATGCACTCGACCTTCTTTTGATCTGTGTAGAATCCGGTATGTCAGTAGAATTGGCCTTTGGGCGTGTTGCGGATGAGATGGCTGAGAGTTCCGTGGAAATGGCTGAGGAGTTTTCACTCACAACGGCTGAATTATCTTATCTGACAAGTCGTCGTGTGGCTTATGAAAACCTCGCTCGCCGCAATAATCACCCAGGTATTCGTGCTGTAGCAACAGCTCTTATTCAGGCGGAGCGTTATGGTACGCCTCTTGGAGACACACTGCGAACTATGGCGAATGAAAACCGTCAAATGCGGGTGATGCAAGCTGAGAAAAAAGCGGCCTCGCTTCCTGCGAAATTGACCGTACCAATGATTCTGTTTTTTCTACCGGTACTCTTCATTGTTATCCTCACTCCGGCAGGTATGAGACTATCGGCGGCTCTAAACTAAAACACATGAATTGAGATGCATTAAAAAAGCCGCTGATGATGTCAGCGGCTTTTTTATGGTTTGATGAAGCTGAGTAGTACTAGCGCCGTTCGCGCTTAGCTCCTTGGCGAAGCGGCGCTTGAGGCGGGTAAGCTTGGCTATATTGTGGGGCCTGCTGCGTTGCCTGCGGGACTTGACCTTGCGCCATAGGTTGACGACCGGGATAGTAAGGTGTCGTTTGTTGTGGTGATTGTTGGGCCGCATTTGCAGGGCGAGCGCCAACATTATTGGCCAAAAGCGCTAATATATCTTGCTGCTCTTTTAACTGTGCCGGTGTCATAATATCCTGTTGAGGCCTTTGCCCGGACTGCGCGGCGGCCATGCGTGCTGCGTCACTTGCTGAACGTGCTTGCGAATAAGGTTGAGCCGTTCCAGAAGAAACTGAAGGTGAATTATTAACCGTTACAACTGGCGGGGCAGACTTAAAGTTTTGCGGCTGTTGATAGGCTTGCTGCATTCCATTCATGGGCGCTCTGCCCTGTGAGTTTGAAATTGGTTCACGTATTGTCTGTACGGCTTGCGGATTTAGATCGGGCAGTCGACCTGAATATTGTTGCTGCGAAAGGCGCGTCATTTTTTCAGCTTCTTCTGTCTTGCCCTGAATTTGTAAAACGAGAGCCAAGTTTTGCCGTACACTTTGTGATGCACCGGGTGAGGCTGCTGCGCGACGGAGCCAGCCTTCAGCTGTTTCTGCGTCGCCGGATAAAGCGTAAGACAGACCGATATTGGACATAACACTCGGGTCATTCGGGGTAATTTGCAAGGCGCGGGCATAATGCTGTCGTGCTAAGTCATATTCTTCCTGTTGGTCCAGTGCTGCGCCCTTGAGAGACCATAAGCGACCATAGGCAGGGGCATAGGCCAAAGCTTCGTCCAGAGGCCTCATGGCTTCAACGGCGCGTTCAGATGCAATCAGCGCCGCAGCAAACTCAGCCGCCAGATAAGGGTCTCTGGGATAAAGGGCCCGCGTTGTTTGTGTGATCTCTACGGCGCGTTGTGGATTGCCAACTTTTCGAATGGCGGCAGAAAGCTTAATTGCGGCTTCTAAATCGGCAGGATTCAGCTCATATTCGCGCATCCAGAAAGCTGCCTGCGCCAATAATTCTTGTGTTTCGATGCCGTCTCTTAATTCACGTGTTGCGGGCTGAAAGCTGTCTTTACCCATTGTTTCTGACATTTCCCGCTCGGTCGCTGTATATTGCGGCGCGACGGCACAGGCTGACAACCCAAGCGCAATGAGCGTTGATCCTAAAAGCATACGCAATTTCAGTTGTGACATAGTTGCTCTCATATTATGCGGACACACGTATTAAAATTGGAACTATGGTTGTGACCGCGTAGAATTCCTTTAACAAACGTAAACAGATACGGTTAATGCTTCGTTAGTATCCGGCAGGGGGCCTGCCATATTTAGACGGGAAGAATTATGTCAGACATACAGCAAGATGCGCCGATATTTGCGCTCGCATCTTCTCTCAGTGATAGCGAAAATGCATCTATCATTCCGATTTATTGTTTACGGCCTGATGACTGGACATCTTTTCAAAACAAGCTCGACACGCTAGGCCGTAATTATGCCGAAGCCAGAGGCTTTACAGGTGACGCCGGACAACGGGTTCGTATTCCGAATGCAAACGGAACCATTGCAGCTGTTCTTTACGGTGTCGGGAATATGGTTGATGACGCGATGGGCGCCATACGGGCAGGGGGGCTGTCGACAACACTGCCCAAAGGGTTTTACAGATTAGCGCAAATACCAAAGGACTGGCGCATGGTGTTGGCGCAAACAGGTTGGGGTCTGGGAGCCTATCGTTTTGAAACCTATCTCTCCGACAGCACAAGTTTTCCAACGCTCGTTGTTGAAGAAAGTAGCCGATTGGCGGAAGTGCAGTCATTGGCCGAGGCGACAACACTGTGTCGGGATTTGATTAACCTGCCGGCAGGCGATATGGGGCCGGTGGCCTTACATAAGGCGGCGACAGATTTAGCGGCAGAATATGGCGCGGTTTCGACAGACGTGATCGGCGAAGAGCTTCTGACGCAAAACTACCCTATGATACACGCCGTGGGCCGTGCGGCGCATGAGGCCCCGAGGCTCGTTGAATTTGAGTGGGGAGATCCGTCTCATCCGCGATTGGCCGTTGTGGGTAAGGGCATTACTTTTGATACGGGGGGGCTGAATATAAAAGGCGCGACAGGCGCACGTTTAATGAAAAAAGACATGGGCGGTGCGGCCCATGCTCTCGCTTTGTCTAAACTCATTATGCAAAATAATTTGCCAATTCGTTTGCATTGCTTGGTTGCGATTGCCGAAAATGCGATTTCGGCCGGGGCCTATCGTCCGGGTGATATTTTGCGTTCCCGTGAAGGGCTGAGCATTGAAATTGACAATACGGATGCTGAAGGACGTTTGGTTCTAGGGGATGCTCTCAGTAAAGCGACTGAGAGTGACCCGGCTCTTATCATTGATTTTGCGACCCTCACCGGCGCCGCTCGGGTCGCATTGGGGCCGCAGCTCCCCCCCTTCTTTTCCAACCGGGAAACACCTGTAGCGGATATTTTGTCTCAGGCGGACAGGCAGATTGATCCGATTTGGCGTCTGCCTTTATGGGCGCCTTATTATTCCATGTTAAGCTCACCGATAGCGGATATGAAGAACTCCGGCGGCGGTTTTGCGGGATGCATTACGGCCGCTTTATTTTTGCAGCGATTTGTTAAAAACAAGCCTTGGATGCACTTCGATACTTATGGGTGGAACCCGACATCAAGACCCGGTCACCCCAAAGGCGGAGACATGTATGGGGTGCGTGCGCTCTATCATTGGTTGAAAGCCGGCGGTTTAAATACCGATCTGTCCAAATAATTAACAGCAGCTTAAGAAAAAATTTAGAGTCGTTATAAGGCCTTAGCCGATTACGACTCTTATCTTCCGGATTGTTGCTTGACCAAAGAATCGCAGCTGTGCGATTCAATGATTCGTCACACTAACGGGATGAAATCATTATGAGTAACAGCGTTGATAATACGGTTCTTTTTTTAGCACCTACCTCATCGCAACCCCGTAGCGCACCTACGCCGCTTCGTCGCCCCAAAGTCAACCTTTCACAAGGTCTCGACCTTTGGCACCGCGTCACAACACAATCTGTTCAAGCGAGTGAGCCTGATCTTTCGACTCGCCAAATGGCAGTTTTAATGACAATTTACTTGTCCGAAGGGCCACATACGGTGCGCTCACTTGCGAAACATCTTAAGGTCACAAAAGCCGTTATTTCCCGCGCGATTGATCGTTTGTCCTCTTATGGTTATGTGGAGAGAGCACCGGATATTCGGGATAAGCGTTCCGTGATTATGCGTCGGACATCAGGCGGTATTCATTATCTCAGAAATTTCGCCCGTCTTATCCAAGATGAGTTTGTGGCTTAATCCCTATGTCCGACCCGCGCGTTACTTTGCCGGATCCAAAAACGCCGCAACTCTCGCTTTGTCATGTCGTCACGCCGAACACGCCTTTATTTGATAACCAAGGGCTTCGTAATGGTCTGCAAACGGAGCTTTTGCATGGGCAAGGATTCAAGGTCTATGGCGTGGGCAAAGATTGGTATTGGGGGCAGTCTGTTCCTTTAATCAAAGGCAGCAAGCGACAAGGTTATGTCGGCTATGTTCCGCGTAAGGCCTTATCTGACATGCCTTTCAAAGCCGGTTATTATGTTCGAGCTGTCCGTGCACCTATCTTTTCAAAGCCGGATATAAAATCTCATATTATTTATGCTTTACCGATGAATTCGCGATTGGAGGCTAAACAATTTAATGAGGATTTCTTACAGATGGGGGCAGGGGCCTATCTTCACCGCCGCCATGCCTCCTCTATGACGTCACGAGATGTTGCTAAAGACTATGTAACTGTTGCTGAGCAATTTTTAGGGGCGCCCTATGTTTGGGGCGGCACCGGGCTTATGGGACTGGATTGTTCAGGTCTGGTGCAAATGGCACTTTGCGCTGCCGGTTTTGATGCTCCACGCGATGCTGATATGCAAGAAGCGCAATTAGGAAAGGTGGTAAGAGGTCAGCTGGAACGCGGTGATCTTGTCTTTTGGCTCGGACATGTCGGAATTATGATAAACCCCGATACTCTGCTTCATGCCAATGCATTTCATATGATAACAGCTATAGAGCCATATAATGAGGCCGTTGCGCGTATAGGCCCGCCTCGAAGTAAAAAACGACTATGACTTAAATGATTATTGCGGGTCGACTTCCTGAATTTCAGGAGTCTCGTTATTTGTCTCTTGTGTTTGATCTCCCGCCATTGTCGGGTCAACTGTGGGTTCGATAATCGCCGCTTCAACAGGACGCCCCTGTTCATCAACAACAGCAGCATCTATCTCTTCTGCCGCCTCTGACATGTCAACAGGTTCAGGCACTACCGGTACAGGGCGTGGCTCAGGATTAGGATCGTTGATGCGCATATATTCAATGACAGCCGCACGGTCTTCTGGTTTTCTCAAGCCGACAAAGGCCATTTTTGTGCCTTTGATGTGCGCGGAGGGTTTTTCGAGGAAGCCGTCGAGCTGCTCAAATGTCCAATCATATTCCGCAGCGCCCATAGCGGCAGAATAACTAAAACCTGCATGTGTGCCTTTTGTATTACCGACGACACCCCAAAGTCCCGGACCTGTTCCGTTAGGTGCGCCTTCTTCAACCTTGTGGCAGGATTGGCATTTTTTGAAAACGCGGGCGCCTTTTTCAGCATCCATAGCAGCTACCCATTCAGGTTGCGGGAAAGGCAATTCAACCTCTTCCACTGCGCTGGCGACTTCAATTGCACCGACCGAGTAAACAGGCACATCAGGTGCATCGGCATGTATCAGGAAGTGCGGAACTTCGCGGAGCAGCATCACTCCTAATCCGGTTGCCAAAATTGCAGCGGCGATTTTATTGAAACCAAGTTCATCCATGGGACGATTTCCTTTGTGGTCCTAGTCTATAGGGCTTTTGCTTTTATAACCCTGTTATTTGTGTGCCTTAATATAAAGATATGAAGCGAAAGCAAATAGAAAACCTCTTGCGGCACACAGTCGCAAAGGGTTTAAGCAGGTCTTGAACGTAATTTTTAGGGGATAAGCTGTAAATGAGCGCTGTCATTGTTTATCAAGGGGAATCGGGAGCCTATTCACATCTCGCCTGTCAGGCCTATTTTCCCGACCATATACCTCTGCCCTGCGCGAGTTTCGCAAGTGCTTTCGCCTGCGTGCGCAGCGGTGAAGCTCAACTCGCCATGATTCCCGTTGAAAATACAGTCGCGGGGCGTGTGTCTGATATTTATCACCTCTTACCAGAAGGTGGCCTGCATATTATCGGCGAAAGATATCTTGCGATCCATCATCAATTGCTGGGTGTGAAGGGTGCAAAACTTTCTGATGTTAAAACAGCGCGCTCTCACCCCATGGCTTTGGGTCAGGTGAGAAAGCGTTTGGCTGAATGGGACATTCGGGCGGTGAATGATGTTGATACAGCAGGCGCCGCGAAAGCCGTTGCTGCCTTAGGCAACAAATCCGTTGCTGCCATTGCGTCGACTATCGCCGGTGAAATTTATGGTTTAGATGTCCTTGCCAAAGATATTGAAGACGAGGCGAGTAATACGACACGCTTCTTGGTGCTGTCGCCTGAAGCGCTCTCGCCGAAAATCGAAGACGGCCCTGTCGTCACAAGTTTTGTCTTCCGTGTCAGAAGCGTGGCGTCTGCGCTTTATAAGGCGCTCGGAGGCTTTGCGACCAATGGGATCAACATGACCAAGCTAGAGAGCTATATGGTAGGTGGCTCTTTCAGTGCCGCACAGTTTTATGCAGATGTCGAAGGGCATCCTCAGAGCCCCGCTATGAAACATGCTTTGGAAGAGCTCGCTTTTTTCAGTGAAAGCGTGACGTTATTGGGAACCTATCCGGCCGACACCTCACGCAAACTTGTGTAAGCGTGAGTGTCAGAGCTGCAAAAGTTTTGTATAGGCCCGTTATGAAATATATTGTTCTTATCTTTGCTGTCTTCGGGTTTTCAATATTCACGCCTTTGGCCGCACAGGCAGAGGAAGCGCCCATTTATACGTCTTGGCGCAATAATGTGGCTGTCGGAGGGTATGACGCGATCAGCTTTTTTGCGGGTAATCCGCAAGAGGGCAAAGCAGAGTTTTTTACGACTTATCAAGGCGCGGAGTGGTATTTTCAGACTGAGGCCAACCGCGATTTGTTTCTCGCCAATCCAACGGCTTTCGCTCCCCAATATGGCGGATATTGCGCTTGGGCTATTGCCGAGGGGAAATTGGCCAAAGGCAGCCCGAAACATTGGTATGTCGAAGATGGAAAGCTCTATCTGAACTTTAACAAGCGTATTCGTGATCGGTGGTTAGCCGATAAAGAGAGTTTTATTAAAGAGGCAGATAGCCGCTGGCCCGCCATCTTAGAGGACTAAGCTTTGCGGTTCTCATAAACGCTCTAAATAAAACAGTTTCACATAAAAAAGCCCCGCTCTTACGAACGGGGCTTTTTGTTTTTGATGGGGTTGAACGTTAGAATGTGTAACGCGCTTTCACGTAATATTGGCCCCCATTAAAGCCGAAGGGCCCGGCCTCTGAATACAGTTGACCAAGGCTTCCGGCACCCGGGTTTTCATCGGTATAATTATCAAGAAAGTTCGTAATACCACCGATAAGTTCAAAGCCTTCGACAACTTCATAGCCAATTTCTGCATCCAAAAGGATTTCAGAACCGATATCATCGACGCCATTACCCGTATCGTCCCATCCACCATAGTAATTTGCGCGAAGCATGGTACGCAACTTATCTTGTGTATGGTTCCATGTTAAACTGCCTTTGACGTTTGGAAGAAGATCTTCAAGGGCACGAACACGACCATCGCTGATCGGGTTCAATGTACCACGATCCGTAACTTCTGTTCTTGTATAGTTTGCTGCCAAAGTCAGGTTAGAGAAACCGCCCGCTAGGTCAAAGCCGTAACGACCTACAACATCAATACCTTGAGTATTTGTATCAAAGCTATTGGAGAAGAAACGGAACTGAGACAAATCGTCCAAACCAATAAAGTCAGAGCGATTAATTACATTGCGATTGCTTAGGTCTGTCAAAGCCTCATTCACTGTTGTGCCGACGCCGCCTGCAGCTTGAAGAGCATCAAGGAAGTCAACATTTGCGCCAAGGGCAACACGGCCTTCAACGTCAATGTCATAAAGGTCAATTGTCCAGCTAGAACCAGCGAGATCAAAACCTACACCCGCTGCGATATTACGAGCTTCTTCTGTTCCCAAAGTGGGGCGACCATTGCCTTGTCCCTCAATGAAATCCGCTGCTAATTGACCGGCAGCAGATGACAAAGGCAACGTGCCTTGGTCAATCAGGACGCCATTCACGTTCTGAGTCGTCACATTTGTGATATTGGCTTGACCTGATGTTGGTGCGTGAAAGCCTGTTGAGTAGGCACCACGAATACGGAAACTGTCATTGATTTTGTAAAGACCCGCAATTTTATAATCCAGCGTATCACCAAAAGCGCTGTAATCTTCATAACGTAAGGCCGCCTGTAATGTCAGAGCGTCAGTGACGTCTGCTTCCAATTCGACGTAACCCGCATAGCTGTCTTGAGAGTTGGAAGAACTATTCGGGAAACCACCAAAGCCATTAGAGCTTGAGGAGAAGCCCTGATCTGCCAATGGCCCAAGAGCGAATGATGCCGGGTCACCGGCGATTAAATCAAATTGCTCCTCACGATACTCCAAACCGAAAGCGACGGAGAGATCAGAGGCAAAGCTTTCCATTGGAATGCCATAAGAGAAATCAGCATTCAGCATGGTTTCGATTTGCTCTTGAGCACCCGGGACAAAGTCACGGGGTGTATCCGGCCCGAGAGAGGCGTTGACTGTATTATTGATAAAGAAGTCAGTTCGGTTGGCTCCATGTCCAACGCTGACGTCATAGTTCAGGCCTGTGCCCCAATCAATTACACCGCGAAGACCCCCTGTGACACTGAAGTCACGATTGTCACCACCAAATCGCGGTACAAAGCCGCCGGGGATAGTTTCAACGAAAGAGAAACAGTTTGCACTGGATACAACTTGTGCGAGGATTGTTGGGTCCGGGATAAGACCATCTGTGCCTGTCAAAGGAATACCGGCTGGACACTCTTCACCGACACCGACGCCGTCTAAATCACCAACCCGTACAGAAGCAACCCCATTCGCATCTGCCAAGCCTGTTGTGGCATCAACCAATGGACCTGCATAAACGCCTCCACGATTTGTTGGGTTACGATAGAAAAACCCACCTGTGACTTTGCGTGTTGAGTAACTGGCTGTTGCATAAATTTCTGCATTGTCCGTAAGTTCCAAAGCTGAGTTCAAGAAGAGCTTCAGATCGTCTTCTACATCCGGCTGGCCCCAATATTGCGGCACTTCGTCTGTATAACTGTTGATTTGGAGGAAGTTTGCGGCAGCCGTATTGCCTGCTGCAATTAAACCCAAGACATCATCGCGGACAACTGACCGTACAGTTCCGTCCGTTTCGCCATATTCAGCCGTCAAGTTTACAAAACCTTGGTTGCCGAGCGGCAGACCAATGTTTCCGGCGATACGGTAATTGTCGCCATCACCTTCATAAGTTGAGCCATATTGTGCTTCGAATATACCGCCTTCAGCGTTGTCTTTAAGGACGAAGTTAATCACGCCTGCAATCGCATCAGACCCGTATTGTGAAGACGCACCATCACGCAAAACTTCAACTTGTTTTAAGGCGAGGGACGGAATAGCGGAAATATCAACGCCTTGTGCCCCATCAGAAATCCCACCGCCCAAGAAGGAAATAACAGACCCACGGTGACGACGCTTGCCGTTCACAAGAACCAATGTGTTGTCTGGCGAGAGGCCGCGGAGGTTGGCCGGACGAACAATCGACGCGGCATCGGAAATAGGCTGCGTATTGATGTTAAACGACGGAACGGAGGTGCGGAGCAAATCTTGAACATCTGTTGCGGCATTTTGTGTTAGCTCAACAGCTGAAATAACATCAACAGGCGCCGGTGTATCAGCTGCGGATCGTGCAGCACGTCGAGTACCAATTGTAATAATTTCGTCTTCGACAACGGATGTGTCGCTTGAATTTTGGGCATAGACGGGGGTGGCCAATGACCCCATTAAGATGGCTGTTGAAGCCGTCGCAATGAGCCAAGGTTTAAGTGTCGATTTTGTCATTTTTTTCCTCTTTGATATATTAATTCATACCATCTGAATTATTATGCAGCATAGAAAGTTTTTCTGTAGCTTAAGCACAACCAGAGATAACATGCCGTTCGTAGCCTTATTTTGAAGTAAAACGAAATAAATTTGCGGGATGTTCCACCTTTTTTAGAAAATGTGACAATTTTATCACGAGATGATGAATATTCCATCGGATTGAAAAGGTGACCTCTGATATGACGCACAACAACCTTTTCCTGCGATTAGCAACATCTCAGGTTATTCCGTCAATCAAACGCCTGATGGAACAATCAATTACCTTTTTACAGAAAGATTGCTTAACAGACGAGTAGTTCAAGGCGTCTTTCGCGGGAATGGATTGGACACCCAATTAATTGAGGGTGGCACTTATTTTTGCATTATTGAGGGGGGCCGTTTTGGTAGGATGTGGGGGGATGGTCATTGCGCAATACGCTTTATGGCGGCAATCACAACGTCGGACTTAATGCTGCTACGTTTATCCTGTGACTGACAGAGCCAGAATTCAGGCCATGTACACTCATCCGGATCATGTAAAAAAAGAAATTGGAAAAATGATTTTAGAGTCGTCTGAAGCAGCGGATTTTGAAAAAGGGTTTAAAGCGCTTGAAATGGCGGCCACGCTAGCAGGCAGCCGTTTTATCGGACGTGCGGATATCGTGTTCAGCACGAATTTTCGATGAAAACGGGACTGCACCGGCGCCTTTACGGATTATGGTAAAACACTCTGATCAAAGCCGGTGTCTCGAAAAGTCTATTTTTTTAAAACTCGCTGCGTAGACGCCGGATAGGTTTCAAGGGCTTTACCCATCCGCTTTGGCCGTGCCTGCAAATCCCCACCACAATTAGGGCAAATGCCATCAACACATTTTGTGCAAAATGTGCATTCAAAAGAACAGATAAGGGCGCGCTCACTATCGGCAGGAAGATTACGGTCACAAATTTCACAATTCGGGCGCAGTTCAAGCATGATTAAGCCATCGCCTTTACCGCGCAATTGTCGATCAGTCTGACCCCTTCGCAATGGGCAGCTATGAGGAGGCGAGCGGGTTTGTTTAAGACGCCGCCTTCGAGCACGGTCAGAGAGTTTTTACTACGCGTTTGAACATAATCCACGCTGGCAAAGCCTGCATCCAAGAGCGCTTGCGTCGCGCGTTCTGCGGCGAGGTCGACATTTTCTCCGGCTTCCATTTTTTTGGCACAATCAAACATGATTTTGTTTAGCTGCCGCGCTTTGGCGAGGCCAGCCTCATCAAAATACTGATTGCGCGAAGAGAGGGCGAGGCCCTGTTCATCACGGGCAATGGGCGCGCCCACGACATTGATCGGCATATCTAAATCTTCAACCAAACGGCGGATCGTGGCCAACTGTTGATAGTCTTTTTCGCCAAAGACAGCGATGTCCGGCTGAACACGGTTAAACAGCTTTGTCACAACGAGCGCGACGCCGTCAAAGAAGGTCGGGCGGTGATCTGTCTCAAGTCCCGTAGCCACACCACCGACTTTGACTGCTGTAGCGTGATGGGCATTATACATGGAGTCAGGCTTGGGAATGTAAACCAGATCGACGCCTTCGACGGAAAGTTTTTCCATATCTTCTTTTTCGGTGCGCGGATAAGCGTCCAGATCTTCGCCGGGAGCAAATTGAGTGGGATTAACGAAAATGGAGACGACAACACGTTCCGCCTTTTTGCGAGCCAAACGGACGAGGGTGAGGTGCCCTTCATGCAGTGCCCCCATTGTCGGAACAAAGGCAATGCGGTTGCCCGAGCCACGCCAATCGGCAATATGCCCGCGTAAGGATCGCTCCGTGCGGCTAATGAGGGGGGGTATTGGCATATAAAGCTATCACGTTAGGAACTCGGAGCGATAACCAAGCACCCGTAGCGGGATTTTTCAAGCGCTTTGCAAGCCGCGCGGGCTGATTCTGGGGAAAGTTCGGTCATTCGCGCCACAAATTGAGGGCCGCGTTGCTGAATACTCGGTTTGGCCTGCGATAGTTCGGGTAGCAGCGTCACACTGTTCAAATGGGTTTCTGCTTGGTCTTGGTCAGGGAATAGCCCTAGCTGAACCGACCAACTGCCTATCGGCAGGCGCAATGACCCTGTCCCGGCAGGGAATGTGGTGGCAGTTTTTTGTCCTCTTAGCCGCAAAATTTGAGGCGTTGCATTCGGCAGGGGTTTAACAACTTTTTGTGCTTTTGGACGCGTCTCGGCAACCGTAATGATTTGCGGTTCGACGCCCATCACGTCAAATCCTCTCTCAATCAGGTCAGACATATGTGAATTACGCGATGCCCCGCTGGCCCCGCCTAAAACCACGGCAATGAGGCGTCGCCCGTCTCTTTGGGCAGAAACAATAAGGTTATAACCGCTGTCACGCGTATATCCTGTCTTGAACCCATCCACGTCTTCGCGATTGTGCAGTAGACCGTTGGTGTTCTTGTAAGTGCGGTCTTTGTAGGTGAAGCTCTCGATCCCGAAATAATGATAATGGCGTCTGTGATTGACCAAAACGGCGTTGGCGAGCTTTGCCATATCTCGCGCGGTTGTCAGTTGGTCGGGGTGAGGCAGGCCATTGGCGGTTTTAAATGTCGTTTGGCGCATGCCAAGGCTGCGGGCTTTCGCTGTCATTTGAAAGGCAAAGGCCTCTTCCGTTCCGGCAAGGCGCTCTGCCAAGACAACCGCCGCGTCATTCGCGCTGCGCACAGCGACGGCCTTTATAAGCATATCAACAGAAATCTCTTGTCCTGGGCGCAAGCCAAGTTTCGTCGGGGCGGCACCAGCTGCCGCGCGTGAGACTTTGATTTTTTCATCCAGTCTCAACTGGCCCGCATTAATCGCGTCAAAGGTCAGATAAAGCGTCATGACTTTGGTCAGAGAGGCAGGATAGCGCAGTTCGTCTATCTGTCGTGCATGGATGATATCCAGATTGTCACTATCCACGATGACAGAGGCATAGCGGCCATTAGGCACAATTTGACCTAAACTGCGCAGAGGTAAGGTGCAGAACAGACAGGCTATTGAAAATGATATGAGCCAACGCCACATAGCGTCTCACTAGAGGTGAAGACTTACTTCATGGTTAACAGACACTTAATCATGCACAGTTAGCTCAGAAAACAGTATAAATATGCCGAAATGGCGCAGGTCTGGCTCTTTTCAATAGCCGTATAATGACTAGGTTAAAGAGGATGACACGATTGATTCAGATTACGTTAAATGGCCAAGAAGACGGGGCAGGCGGTGATGACATACCGGAACGTGGTGTTGCCACCATTGTTAAGCCCAAAACGAAAAAGCCGTCCATGTACCGCGTGCTTTTGATGAATGATGATTACACGCCTATGGAATTTGTTGTCTCTATTCTGATGGGTATCTTTAAGAAATCAGCAGAAGAGGCGACACAGATCATGCTCAAAGTCCATCAAACGGGCATGGGAACATGTGGGGTTTATACCTTTGAGGTCGCAGAGACGAAAGTGGCGCAAGTTATGGATGCAGCAAAGCGCAATCAGCATCCGCTTCAATGTACGTTGGAGAAGGTTTAGTGGTGAAAAATGCAGCTCACGAAACTGTAATGCAGCCGCGACACAGAGATGCCTTGATTTTGGATATGAAATTCCCAAATCTAGTAACTAGAAGGAAGGAATATTAAATGGCTTCATTTTCCCCCGTTTTGGAAGAGACCATCCACCGTGCCCTGACGCTGGCGACAGACCGTAAACACGAGCTCGCCACGCTTGAGCACTTATTATTGGCTCTTTTAGACGATAAAGACGCCGCCGCCGTCATTACAGCGTGCGACGTTGACATAGACAGTTTGCGGGCTGATGTGACCCGCTATCTTGACGAAGACTTGGCGTCTTTGACTATCGAAGATTTTGAGGAAGCACGCCCAACGGCTGGCTTCCACCGCGTGATCCAACGCGCCGTTATTCATGTGCAATCTTCTGGTCGTGAGGAAGTGACAGGTGCGAATGCGCTTGTTGCCCTTTTTGCCGAGCGTGAGTCACATGCGGTTTATTTCCTGCAAGAGCGGGATATGACACGTTATGATGCTGTTAATTACATCAGTCACGGCATTTCCAAAACGGGGGAGGCGAATGTCTCTAAACCCATTTTGGGCGCGAATGATGAAGCGAATGGCGATGACGCTAAACAAAAAGACCCGCTTCAGGAATATACTGTCAACCTCAATCAAAAAGCAAAAGAAGGTGATATTGATCCGCTTATCGGTCGGGATGATGAAGTTGAACGCTGCATCATGGTGCTCTCGCGTCGTCGTAAGAACAACCCGCTTCTCGTGGGTGATCCGGGCGTAGGTAAAACCGCGATTGCTGAAGGTATCGCCCTCCGTATTGTGAAGGGAGAAGTGCCGGACATCCTTTTGGATGCCACAATTTACTCACTTGATATGGGCGCACTCTTGGCTGGAACACGTTACCGTGGTGACTTTGAAGAACGCCTGAAGGCCGTTGTCTCGAAGCTTCAAGACACGCCGGGTGCAGTTTTGTTTATTGATGAGATACATACTATCATCGGGGCGGGCGCCACGAGTGGTGGAGCGATGGATGCGTCTAACTTGCTCAAACCCGCTCTGCAGTCAGGTAAGCTGCGCTGTATGGGCTCGACAACCTATAAAGAATATCGTCAGCATTTTGAAAAAGATCGCGCTCTATCGCGTCGTTTCCTAAAAATAGATGTGTCCGAGCCAACAGCCGAGGACGCCGTAAAAATCCTTCAAGGTCTGAAGTCCTATTTCGAAGAATTTCATGATGTAAAATATACGTCAGCTGCTATCCAAGGCGCGGTAGACCTTTCCGTGCGTCATATTACGGATCGTAAGCTCCCTGATAAAGCGATTGATATTATCGACGAGGCGGGTGCGCGTACGCGGCTCGTAGAAGAGAAAAAGCGTAATAAAAAGATCGATATTAAAGAGATCGAGTCTGTTATTGCGAAAATCGCTCGCATACCCCCGAAATCTATTTCGCGTGACGATGAAAAGGCACTGAAATCTTTGCCGATGGACCTTAAACGTATGGTATTTGGTCAGGATAAGGCAATCGAACAGGTTGCCTCTGCCGTCAAATTGGCACGTGCGGGATTGCGCGAGCCGGACAAGCCGATTGGTAGCTATCTTTTTGCTGGCCCAACAGGTGTGGGTAAAACAGAAGTCGCCAAGCAACTGGCCATGACGCAAGGTTTGGAACTACTCCGTTTTGACATGTCCGAATATATGGAACGTCACACGGTCTCGCGCCTCATCGGTGCGCCTCCCGGCTATGTCGGCTATGATCAAGGCGGCTTGCTCACGGATGCTGTGAACCAAAATCCGCATAGTGTGCTCTTGCTTGACGAAATCGAGAAAGCGCATCCGGATATTTACAATATCCTCCTGCAGGTTATGGATAATGGATTCTTGACGGATGCCAATGGCCGCAAAGTCGACTTCCGCAATGTCATTTTAATTATGACAACCAATGCAGGGGCCGCCGATGCTGCCAGAGCTGAAATTGGTTTTGGTCGCGGTATGAAAGAAGACGAGCAAAATGAGGCGATTAAACGTCGCTTCACGCCTGAATTCCGTAACCGTTTGGATGCGGTCGTGTCCTTTGCGCCGTTAACCCCTGAGGACATTGCCAAAGTTGTCGATAAATTTGTCATTCAATTAGAAGCACAGCTTGCTGATCGCAAAATTGAGTTTGAATTGTCCAAAGGTGCAAATGTTTGGTTGGCAACGAAAGGCTATGACAAACGCTATGGTGCACGTCCGCTGGGCCGCACAATCCAAGAATATATCAAAAAGCCGCTCGCGGATGAGATATTGTTTGGCAAGCTCAAAACAGGCGGACTTGTGAAAGTGGGTGTGGACCGGAAGAAGGAAAATCTCACCTTCAAAATCGTCCCGCCCGCGAAGCAAAATATCGAAGGGCCGGATAAGTCTAAAGGACTACCGTCGCCGGAAGATAAGCCCAAAGAGGACGCGTAGTAGCGTCTCAGATGTAAGACAGAGAACCCGCTGCAAGGCGGGTTTTTATTTATCCTGAAGCCTATCGAAGAAGACTCGAGAGAATTTTTACGTCTTCATTAGACACATACCCATGCATTGAGAAGCGAAAGCCTTCGCGTCTTTCGTCGTGGAGGATATGAGCACTTTTAAGTTTGTGTCTTAGTGCGTCTCTTTCCTTAGGATTAATCACTAGGGTCGCGCCGCGTTTTCCGCTGTCTCTGGGCGAGACAAGAATATTGTCGGGAACGATTTGCGTAAGTTTCGTGAGGTGACAATCAATAATGTGATGGGCCGTTTCCAAACCGATCTCATCCCATAGGCTCATTGCCGCATTGGCCGCAGCTATTGGTGCGGGTGAGGGTGTCCCCCCGAAAAATTTCATGGCGTCGTTTGCATAACGGAAATTATCTATCTCCATCTCAAATGGATTTTCATGAGAAAACCATCCGACATCAAGGGGTTGGCTTAAATCCAACATCTCTTGCGAGGCATAAAGGAAACAGGCGCCCGGACCAAAGCACAGAAACTTTACACCTGTCCCGGTGATGAAATCAGCCTGCCAGTCCACCGCATGAACAGGCACAGCGCCAAAGGATTGCGCAATGTCGATAATGGAAATCGCGCTTGTGTCGCGGGCGAGATTACATATCTCCTGAATGGGTAAAAGGTGCGACGTGTTCGACAGAACATGGGTGGCATGAACAATCGCCGTGGTCTCATTTATTGCGTCTGCCCAAACGTTGACATCAGTAGGATCGCCGTCCAAATATTTGATTTTATATCCCAACCGTTCGGCCTGTTTCATCACAAACCCGATGGTAGGGAAATCCTGTTTGGACAGTAATATCGCGTCGCGTCCTTTTGTCTGTGGCAGGCTGAAAATAATTTTTGTGAGGGCGCTTGAGATATTTGTCTGCGGACAAATCAGAGAAGATGAAACACCTAAAAATTGACTTAGCCCTGCGCGAAACTTATCCAAAAGCGGCATCCATTCCGTCCAGGTTTGTCCCGTTTTCCAAGGCATGTAAAAATGATCTGCGACAAGGGCGTCTGTACGTTTCGGCAAGCAACCCACACTATGGGATAGGAAATAATTATCCGGAACATGGAAATGATCACGCATTAGGTTTTGGGCTCTAATTTATCGCGCGTTTTTCCGTATGTGCCACCCCAACGATCTGTCATTTCCGCACGAACCGTCCAAAGTTCCGGAAAGAATTTTTGTCGCAAACCTTCATTTAATATCTCAACGGGGCGTCCTTTGAGAGAATTGGCCGCCACACCGATCGAACGGTAAATAAGCTGCATATGCGCATTTCTGAATTTTTGGAATTGCTCATCAAATTCAGCTAAGGCTTCGGCAATCATATAAGCGTCATCATGCGTGTAACCGCTGTCATAAATGTTTTCGACCGTGCGTTTGCCGCCTTCCAGATAGACCGCTTTGAATGTGGCCCATAAATCCGTTGGCATGTGTAATAACACACGAAAGCCGGGGCTTTCTTGTCCGCTGCCATTGCCTAGCAAGAGGCGTATTTCCTGATAATCTTTGGGTGACATGGTCTCCAATAGACTGAGCTGCGTTGTCATCATTTCTTGGCAGATATGCACGCGGCGAAACAAGGTCAGCGCCTTGAACGTATTGCGAGCGCGCATTTCATCATCAATATCCAACAGAGTTGTCGCCATCAGCTTCATCCAAAGCTCTTCGACCTGATGGATAATCATGAATTGTAATTCGTCGGGATTACATAGGTCTTTGGGTTCTTTTTGGCACGCCAGAAGTGCTTCTGTGTTCAGATATATTTCATAATCAAGCTGGCCCGCGCCGCGCATCATTTTTTGGTATTTTTGTCTGTCCATTGTCTCTCTCTTTGTGTTGGGGTTAAAGGAGAGGGGAAGCTAAGCGTGTCCCGTCAGCCACTGACGCAGAACATGCTCTGCCAATAATATGGGGACGCGATTGAACATAAAATCAAGGTAATCCTTTTCGGGCTTTTGTAAATCCGCAGATGCTAGAAAAATAGCAACTCAAGTGTCTTCTATTCCGCTTCTAAATTCTGACGGTGTCATGCCTTCGGTCTGTTTGAAAGCACGATTGAAAGGTGAGATAGAATTATAACCTGCTTCCAAAGCGATTGTTAAAATAGGAACGTCTTTTTTTTCAGGATTTTGGAATTCATTTTTTACATGCGCAATACGTAATGAATTTATATATCCACTGAAATGACGATGGCCTAAATGCCCATTGATTAAGGTGCGCAGGGCATGTGGTGTTGAGCCGACTTTTACGGCTAAAGCCTCAATAGTGAGTCCCGATATTAAATAAGCTTTCTCCTGATGCATGACAAAGTGGAGTTTTTCTAACAGTTGTTTGTTTTTGTAAGAAAGGCTGTCTGAGTCTGATTTTTTTCTGGCCTCAAATTTTAATGACTCCGGCGATACGCGCAGGAGCCAATAACCGCCCCATATTATGGCTGGTAAAACAATCAATGTTTTGACAGAGGGGATGTAATCTTCGAGACTTGTAATGACTAAAATATCAGCGAGTGTGAAAAGGGTAATTGTGCTCGCCAGACCGATTACGAAATAAAATCGCCCCTTTCGACGAGATTCCAAGAGATCATCTTTTCGGCCAGAGAGCGTCACTAAGACAAGATGAACGACAACACATAACGCTATTATGTCAATGATAATCAGCAGGATTAAGGCTTGAAACTCAACGAATCCAAACTGTTGCAGCCTCAGCAAGATAACGAAAAATGTATACATTAAGGCCACACCCAGATGGAAGCCTTTCATTTCAAAATCATCATTAAAGAGGGATAATCCGAACAGCCAAACGAAGATAAGATTTGTAACATCGATTACTTTAAAGCTTATCAATAAGGGTTGTGGGAGGTGTATGGTTTCGGGCGTATAGCCAAGGAGCGTGGCCGCGACTGTGATGGCCATGCAAACTAAATACTTGGAACTATTCACTTTCCTAACATCTCTTAGGGCAAGTCCTGCAATAAGCAACAGCACAGCCACACCCGAAAACAATATGAAAGTGTCGAAAAACAACATATTTATGTCATAACATAAAAAGAGAGTCTCGAAGCGATAGTTTTAAGCTTAAGGACGTTGTCCGTTTTTATAGGTGCCTAAAACTTTTTGAGTGAACTCATTTCTATTTCTCCACCCTCTCGCATTCGTCATGACGGCAATAGACAGGTCTTCATCAGGCAGAAGAACTAATAGCGTTGTTGTGCCTTCTTGGCGTCCGCTATGCCCTAAGGATCCTGCAAAGGCGCCCATAAAATCAACGCCATGCCCATAACCTACGTCAACAACCTCTCCTGTTTTAGTGATGGGTGACGAGGACATGAACGCAATTGAGTCAGCTGAAACCAATTTGCCTTGGTCAAAGGACTGTGAAAAACGAATAAGATCTGAAGCTGTGGAAAGATGCCCACCGGCGGGGATGTTTTCACTGAGATCCCTCACAGGTGCCGCGGTTAATTTTTTCCGCCCTGTCAGCTCATATCCATTCGCCCGTTGGGGTGTTGGGACCATTACATCGTCTTGAACCGTTGCTGTCATACCAGAGGGTGTAAAAACTGATTTTTCAAGATAGTCATTATAGCTTGTCTGCGATGCGCCTCTGATAACACACCCTAAAACGCGATAGCCGTGCGAGCTGTATCTCCAATCCGTAGCTGGCTCATATTCTAGCGGGTCGTGTTTGAAGGAGGCGAGGGGTCCAATGACATCCGTGTATCGGTCGGTCGAAGGGTTTTCAGCTTCACCTTCTTTGTAATGTCGTATTCCAGATGTGTGAGACAGTAGATGTCGCGTCGTAATTTCCCACTCTTTTTTTGGAAATTCAGGACAATATGTTTGTATGGGTTCTGAAATATCTAACTTGCCTTCATCGACTAATTTCATCGTGGCAGTTCCCGTGAACCATTTTGAAATTGAAGCTGTGCGATATTGCGTGTTTATTGTTGCAGGTGTCTTCTCCTCCACATTAGAATAGCCATAAGCCTTTTCAAAAACGATATCTCCTTCTTTACCAATTGCAATTTGTAATGAGGGAATGCCTGTCGCTTCAATTTCTTTCAGCGCGAGTCTTTCTATACCCTCTTCCCAACTCGGATAAATGGCATAGTTTTCATCCTTTAAACTTGCTTTGACAGAACACCCAGCAAGTCCAATGAGACAGATGGATAAAAGAAGTTTTTGAATATTTGACATGGCTAATAATACGGTCCCCTGAGGCTAAGCTCTCATTGAGCTACCCACTTTCAGTTATGGCAAACACTAGTCAAAACTCTCATATCTAGGCAAGAATATAGGGTCTAATATTTAGAATCGCCTCTAGTTTTTAAAGAATCGCTCAGCCAAACTTTAATTAATTACCAAGTTAAGGCGTAAGAGCGCCACCTCGTGCTGATAAATAGTAGGTGGCTTAGGATGCAAGCTCTCGCGCACTTGACTTACCCCCTCTATCCGCTATCTCCCCGCTCACATTAACTTGATGCGGCAGACCGTCTCTCTGCTTAGCGTCCTAAGAGCCTTGAACACAGGCTAAGGAGCATAAAATGCACGCTTACCGCAGTCATACATGTGGCGAACTTCGCCAGTCTCATGTCGGCGAAACCGTCAAATTATCGGGGTGGGTTCACCGTAAACGCGAACATGCCAATGCGCTGTTTATCGACCTTCGGGATCACTACGGGATTACACAAGTCGTTGTTTATCCTGTTGCGGAGTTTTACGAGGCCGCCAAACGTTGCCCATCTGAATCTGTTATCACAGTCACCGGTGAGTTACTCGCGCGGGATAAAGAGGCTGTAAATGCTGAAATTCCAACCGGTGAAGTTGAGCTCCGAGCGGATACATTACATATAGAAAGCCAAGCTGATAGTCTGCCGCTGCCTGTCTTTGGAGAGCAAGACTATCCCGAAGATATTCGCCTCAAGCATCGCTATCTCGACTTGCGTCGTGACACATTGCACAAAAATATAATTCTGCGCGGGAGGATCATTAACAGCCTGCGCACCCGTATGGTGGCGCAAGGCTTTACCGAGTTTCAAACCCCGATTTTGACAGCGTCATCTCCTGAAGGTGCGCGAGATTTCCTTGTTCCTTCGCGTCTAAACCCTGGTAAATTTTATGCTCTCCCACAAGCGCCTCAGCAATTTAAGCAGCTTTTGATGGTCGCGGGTTTTGACCGTTACTTCCAAATTGCGCCTTGTTTCCGTGACGAAGATGCACGGGCGGATCGCTCACCGGGCGAGTTCTATCAACTCGATGTTGAGATGAGCTTTGTGACTCAGGAAGACGTTTTCAACGCCATTGAACCCGTCATGGCAGGCGTGTTTGAAGAGTTTGCAGATGGCCGCAAAGTCCAAACGCCGTTTCCGCGTATCCCTTATAAAGAGTCGATGGAAAAATATGGTTCAGATAAACCGGACCTCCGTATTCCGTTTGAGCTTACAGATGTCTCGGAATTCTTTACGGATGAAAGCAAAACTGGCTTTGGTATTTTTGCCAAAATCACGAATGGCGGCGGTAAAGTCATTGCCATTCCTGCCCCGCAAGCGGCCTCGAACCAGTCGCGTAAGTTCTTTGACAATATGGACAAATGGGCGAAGAAAGAAATGCAAATGCCGGGTCTTGGCTATGCGCGCTTGAAAGAGGCGGATGGTGGGGGTGTTGACTCGCAAGACCCTGTTTTAAAGAATTTCGAGTCTGCTCATCTTTCGGCTCTGCTTAAAAAAATGGGACTGGGCGCGGGCGACGGTATTTTCTTCTCAGCCGGTAAAAAAACGGACGCTTATAAACTTGCGGGTGCGGCCCGTAACAAAGTAGCGGCAGAGCTTGACCTGATTGATGAAGCTGCAGGATTTAAATTCTGTTGGATCGTTGATTTCCCGATGTATGAATGGGACGAGGACAACAAGAAAGTCGATTTCTCGCACAATCCCTTCTCTATGCCGCAAGGCGGCATGGACGTATTGGAAGCGGCTGATACGGTTGAAAAACAACTCGACATCCTTGCCTATCAATATGACATTGTATGTAATGGGGTGGAGCTTTCCTCCGGCGCTATCCGGAATCACAAGCCTGACATCATGTATAAAGCTTTTGAAATGGCGGGCTATGGGCCGGAAGTTGTTGAAGATAAATTCGCAGGTATGATCAATGCGTTTAAATATGGCGCCCCGCCGCATGGAGGCATTGCTCCCGGTGTAGACCGTATCGTGATGTTGCTAGCGGGTGTGAATACAATTCGCGATGTTATTCTCTTCCCGATGAACGGCCAAGCCCAAGACCTCATGATGAATGCACCGGCGGAAGTGGATGCGGCGCAGCTCAAAGAGCTAAATCTGAAGTTGGTTCCGGTGGTGGAGCAAAAATAAAAGAAAAGGCCTCTTTAAGAGGCCTTTTTTATGGGTCTAAAATAAGTGTATTAGCGTTCTATAACGCGCTTGGATTTTACTAGGTCAGAGTGGATGCTTTGCAATTTCCGTCTCAGTGGACGATTGGAATTGGGTGTGGCTTCCAAGATGATTTCAACATCTTTGATAGCGCGGTCCAATCGACGGGCAGCTTGCGCCATTTCCGGCGATATATCATTATGGTCGTGATCAGTTTCTGCTGAGACGGACCCTTCGCAATAAGGGATGAATAACCCCTCCGGCAGTTCCGTATTCATATTACCGCACGCTACATCCAACTGTGTTTGTTGCAGCCCCTGTACATTTGTCATTTTAGCGTCAGAAAAATCGGCCCCGACTAAACTTGTATCTTTAAAAACAGCATAACCAAAGGTCGTGCCGGTCAATTTAGAATTATCTAGCTTGGCTTCGGTCAGATTGACATGATCTAAACGTGCATTTTTGAAATTAGATCCTGTAAAATCGACAGCGGGGGCCTTCACGCTCTCAAGATTAGAATCGGTGAAATCATTGCCTTGGAACTGCCCGCGGGACAGGTCTGCACGGCGTAAATTGACCGAACGGAAACTGGAGTTTGACACATTGGCCTCTGTCAAAGTCGCGTCTTCTAGAATGGCTTGCTCCATCATCACCTTATCACCATGTACGCGGTAAAGCAGAGCTTTGCGAAAATGTGCGCCGCGAAGGTCAGAACCGTCAAGTTCCCCGCCGGAAAGATTCGAGTTATTGAAAATGGAACCGGCGAAATTGGCGTCTTTTAGGACAACGCCGTTTAAACGCTTATTCGACAGATCACATTGCGAGCAAGAGCCTGAAGAGGCATGCATACGAGCATCAACACGCAACTGGGCTGTAGCAGGTGACGTCGTGGCCACAAAGATGAAGCCTATCAATATTGTTTGTAAAGATTGTTTCTTCATGACAGCCTTATAGGCTTGGAAAGTCTTAGGGTTGAGTAAATAAGTCGTAAGGTGCTGCAGAATCATCGATATTGTGGCAATCTGGACACAGTCTGCTTTTAGACAGATATGTGGCCCTATTTCAGTCACATCGCGGCTTTACCTTCGTGTCAAGCGGAGGCATAACGTTCGTAAAGCTTAGTCAGGACAAAGGCGATCCATGTCTTTTATAAAACGCATATTTACGTGGTGGAACGGCTCTACCTTTGGCACAAATATTGCAATTGGTCGTCGTGCGGCGAAAATTGGCGATGATGCCTTTGGGAATAGCTATTTTGAAGAAAAGAAAATGACTTATGATGGGCGAAAGCGCCGCTGGGTCAAATATAACGGCTATGCCGACGCGTCCCGCGTCCCGCCTGGATGGCAGGGGTGGTTAAACCACACGAGCGAGTTACCCCCAACAGAAGATGGTTATAAACCACATGCCTGGGAGGAAGAGCATATTCCGAATCTCACAGGCACTATCCATGCTTATAAACCGAAGGGCAGTCTTGATCGCGGTGGTGTTCGAGACAAGGTCGCAGCCGATTATGAAGCCTGGGATCCGAATGCGTAAGTTTGGTCTTCTATATAATACTGCGGGACTATTGTTTGCAGGTCTTGCCTTCACAGCTTCTGCCCAAACTAATACGGGCAAAAACCTGGTAGGTGAAACTGTTATCTTGCGCACTTTGGATAAGGTGACGGCCACGACACAAGATTACACCGTTAAAATTGGTGAGGTTTTGGAATATGGCAGTTTGACAATTGCGGCGCGCCATTGCGAAAAACGCCCACCCGAAGAAATTCCTGAAACCTATGCCTTTTTGCAAATCACTGATAAGCGCTTAGACGGAACAGGCGCAGAAGCCGAAGATTCAGATACGATATTTTCAGGTTGGATGTTTGCTTCTAAACCTGCTATCAGCGCCTTGGATCATCGTGTGTATGACGTCTGGGTGATTGATTGTAAGGTGCGGCAGAGCTGATTAAGCAAAGCTTGTGGCAATCATGTCTATCTCTTTGAGGCGCTGAGACTTGCTCTCTTTAGATAAATACGCGCCTTCAAAACTATTCTTCACCAAAGTCACAATGTCAGCTTTTGTAAGGCCGACAGCTTCTGCCGTTTGGACGTAATTATCGTTCAAATAGCCGCCAAAATAAGACGGGTCGTCCGAATTGACAGTCGCTTTTAATCCCTTGGACAACATGGTTTTGAGCGGATGATTTTTCAGGTCGTCAACCACGCAGAGTTTCAAATTTGACAACGGACAGACGGTTAAAAATATCTCGCCATTGACCAGTCTCGCGAGTAAATTCTCGTCTTCTAATGATCTGTTACCATGATCAATACGGTCGACCTTTAAGAGGTCAAGCGCTTCGTAGATATAGCTGGGCGGACCTTCTTCGCCTGCATGGGCAAAGCTCTTCAGCCCCATCTCTCGGGATTTTTGAAAGACGCGTTCAAATTTGGAAGGCGGATGACCGAGCTCAGACGAGTCGAGACCGACACCCAATAATTTGTCTAAATAGGGCTCCGCCTGCGCCAGAGTTTCAAAAGCGTCTTCTTCACTTAAATGCCGCAAGAAAGACAAAATAAGATGTGAGGATATGTCAAAATCAGTGCGTCCTTGCTCTAATCCGCTTAAGATGCCTTCGATTGCAAAAGAAAACGGAACACCACGTTCGGTATGTCCTTGCGGGTCAAAAAAGATTTCAACATGACGGCAATTGTCTTGGGAAACCCGTTTCAGATAGGCGTAGGTCAGATCATGGAAGTCCTGCTGCGTTTGCAGGACTGACATGCCTTGATAATAAATGTCTAAAAATTCCTGAAGGTTGTTAAAGCTATAAGCTGCCCGAATGTCTTCAACACTTTTATAAGGCAGCTCAATATGATTTCGCTTGGCAAATTCGAACATTTGTTCGGGCTCAAGACTGCCCTCAATATGAAGGTGAAGTTCGGCTTTGGGCAAGGCGCGAATAAAGGCTTTAATATCGGTCATAAGCTAGACATCCACCTCTTCAATAAATTGGGCATGATCCTGAATATATTGGAAGCGTAAGTCTGCACGTTTACCCATCAAGGTTTCCACTAGGGCTTCTGTTGTCGGCAGGGCACTGGGGTCGATTGTGATGCGTGCGAGGGTTCGGGATTTTGGATCCATCGTTGTCGATTTTAACTGTCCGGGGTTCATTTCACCCAGACCTTTGAAGCGCCCGACATCCACTTTGCTTTTGCCTTTGAATGTTGTGCTCATCAGCTCTTCACGATGGGCATCATCAATAGCGTAAACGGTCGTCCCGCCCGCGCTTAATTTATAGAGCGGTGGCATCGCCATAAAAAGGCGACCCTCTTCAATAAGGCCCGGTGTGTAGCGATAAAAGAAAGTGATGAGCAGGGCTGCAATATGCGCCCCGTCCACATCCGCATCCGTCATAATCACCACGCGCTCATAGCGGAGGTCGTCTGTATCGAATTTTTTGCCGATACCGACACCCAATGCGACACAGAGATCGTTGATCTCGGCATTCTTTTGGATTTTATCCATCGTCGCGGATTCAACGTTCAGGATTTTACCTTTGAGCGGCAAGATTGCTTGTGTCTTACGATCACGCGCTTGTTTAGCAGAGCCGCCCGCAGAGTCGCCCTCTACGATAAAGATTTCCGTATCCTCAGAGCCTTTATTTGAACAGTCAGCCAATTTGCCGGGAAGGCGGAGTTTTTTTGTGGCAGATTTGCGCTTAACATCACGTGCTTTGCGTCGCTTAACCCGTTCATCGGCACGTTCAATCGCCCATTCCACCAGAAGGTTCGCGTCTTTCGGGGAACTGGCCAGCCAATGATCAAATGGGTCACGGATAGCGTTTTCGACGAGTTTTGTCGCCTCAGCACTGGAAAGGCGATCTTTGGTCTGACCTACGAAATCAGGATCAGAAATGAAGACCGAGACCAATGCGCCTGCGCCGAACATCACATCATCAGGCTGCACATGGCTGAATTTTTTGCCCATCCCTGCAATATCGGCATAGGCACGTAAGCCTTTGGTGATGGCGCCGCGAAGACCGGCCACATGCGTTCCGCCTTCCGGTGTTGGGACTGTGTTACAATAGGAACGGATGAAACTATCAGCTTCGCCAAAGCCTTCGGGGCTCCATGTCACGGCCCATTCAACACGCCCGTGACCATCGGCTTTTTTGGACCGACCGGCAAAGAGCTCTGATGTGATCGTCACTTTTTTGCCTATGGTTTCGGTCAAGAAATCGGCGAGACCACCGGGGAAATGGAACACCGCTTCGGCTTCAATGTCGTCTGTAACTTTGACGAGTTCCGGGTCGCATTTCCAGCGAATTTCAACTCCGGGTTCAAGATAAGCTTTTGCCCGTGCCATGCGAAAAAGACGTGGGGCTTTAAATTGAGCTTTGGTGCCAAAAATTTCCGGGTCAGGATGAAAGCGGACTTTCGTTCCTCGACGATTATTGATCGCGCCGAGCTTTTGCAATTTGCCTTGAGGCTTGCCGCGCGAAAATTCCATGCGGTAGAGCTGTTTATTGCGTGCAACTTCGACTTCGAGGACATCAGAGAGGGCGTTGACCACGGACACGCCCACTCCGTGAAGCCCGCCCGACGTTTCATAAGCTTTGGAGCTGAATTTCCCGCCTGAGTGAAGCTCGGTCATGATGACTTCGAGCGCAGATTTTTTTGGATATTTGGGGTGTGGGTCAACGGGAATGCCGCGTCCATTATCCGAGATAGAGAGATAGCCTTGCGCGTCTAACTCCACTTCTATGCGTGTGGCATGACCGGCCACAGCTTCGTCCATAGAGTTATCAATAACTTCGGCAAAGAGGTGATGCAGCGCGCGGTCGTCCGTCCCACCAATATACATACCGGGGCGCATGCGAACAGGTTCCAACCCTTCGAGAACCTGAATGTCTTTGGCAGAATAATTGTTACTGGCGGCTTCGCCTTTCTTTCCAAAAAGATTGTCGTCTGTGGTGTTGTTCATAGAAGGTGTCGCAAGAACAGGGGTGAATCGTGTTACGCAATATGGAGTCTCTGCCGTGTGAGGCAAGGGAATTATCAAGCAAGCTGTGTATTTCGCCGTGTTCTAACGCCTTGTCTATGATCTTGGCTATGGTTATGCGAGCCAGCGA
The DNA here is from genome assembly GCA_964352855.1 of uncultured Algimonas sp. Taxonomy (GTDB): domain Bacteria; phylum Pseudomonadota; class Alphaproteobacteria; order Caulobacterales; family Maricaulaceae; genus Litorimonas. The sequence continues at coordinate 166,229 of CAYGTR010000001.1, forward strand.
ATGGCTTCGCTGTTTTCATCATCGGGTAATTCGACATCTTTGAAGAGCAATTGGGTTAAAGATATGACGTTATTGGCGTGTTTTGCGCTCGCAAGGACATATTGTTCCTGAGTCAGTGATATCTCATTGTCTTGGAAGACTTTAGAATGGAACCGCTCTGCCACCAATGAGAAGGGTTTAGTCTTCAAACCCAAAAGGCGTTCCCAAATTTGCTGATATTGCCAGAACCGAATGGCGGCGTTTAAATCATCCGATACCGGCAAGCTGAGGACCAGGCGACAGGCTTGAATATATTGCGCCTGCATCAATCCACCGGGACGTAATTTCGCATTGGAGTGATCATCAGCGGTTGACATGATGCGTTCGTTTTTAATGCGCCCCCACATGATTCTGGCATCCTGAAGAAATTGCGTTTTGTCGCGTGGTCGTGTCAATACAGAATGGCAAAAGGCTTCGACTGTGTGACCTAAACCTTTATCGCCGGCGACAAAGCGCGCATGGGCGAGAGCGACATGCTCCCATGTATGGGCACGGTTTAAATGATGGGCTGTGAAACTACTGAATTTAACCGCAGGGGGGCCACTTCGTCCTGAGGGCCGCAACCTCATATCTAGCTCATAGGCTATGCCTTCTTTTAACGGGGTTGTTAGTATTGTACGCAGCCTACGAACGATTTGGCCCGCCGTCTCGCTATCTAAGGCGTCATCAAAAATAAACACAATATCCAAATCAGATTTAGGTGCCATGGTTTGCGTGCCCATTTTGCCAAGACCGAGGACAGTCATGGGCAAGTCATGAATGTCCAACTCGTCTTTGACAATTGTGATAGAGGTTTCAATTGTGACTTCTGCAAGCCGGGTCAGGTTTAATTGTAACGTCTCAAGGCTATCGCCCTTTTCCATGAACCGGTGATAATAATAAAACAGATGTTCATTCACGAAACGTCTGAGGCGGTCGAGCCTGAGACCGTAATCTTGATCTGACAAGACAGCAACCGGATCCGGTGTTTCAGAGAATTGCGGAAGTAGAAAAATATCAATGATATGGGGAGACTGTTCCAAAAGAGATGTCATATGTGGCGAGTGAAGGAGAGGTGTGATCAAGGTATCGAGCAGGGCCGAATGGCGTTCGAGTAAATCTAAATACTGAGCCGACCGCGAAATGGTTTTCAAAAACCGATCCACACTTTCTAAAGCCGTCTCGGTCTCAGCCACACTCTTAATAACCCGGTTTAATAAGCGTTCGCCTAAATTTTGGTATTTACCGATCAAGGATTGTTGCAGCCCGTGAGAGTCAAAGCCGTTTAACCAAGATTGTGCAATTTCGCGCCCTACGGGGGACAGGTTTTCCAGTCCCAATGTGTCTATATTTTTTCGCGGCGATATTGGCGTTTCAAAGAGGGCGGTGAAGCGCTTATTGACATCTTTACGAATTGTATAAATATTTTCCGATAAGGCGTTCCAATCTGAATAGCCCGTTAGCTTTATGAGCGCCTTTTGGTCTGTTTCTGATTGCGGGATGATGTGGGTTTGTTCATTCCGCAGCATTTGCACGGCATTTTCAATGTTTCGCAATTTCACATAATCGGCGCGGAGCTTACCGGCGTCACCCTTTTTTAAATGGTTGAGTTCTGCGAGCTTTTTTAGAGCTGTTCGCGTATGCGGGGTGCGTAGAGATGTTTGTTTCCCACCCCAGACCAACTGTTGTGCATTCGTTATAAATTCAATTTCTCGAATACCCCCTGATCCTAATTTGAGATTAAATCCCGCCGCTTGCTCTGTAATAGGAGCTGATAATTTGCGTTCATGCGATAGGCCGGGGTGCTCGGCGTTAATGCGCGTTTTTAAATCTGCCAGATCATCAAGCGCCCGAAAATCGAGATTTTGAGGCCAAATAAAAGGTGACAGTGTTTCAAGAAAATTCGCGCCAGTCTCTTTGTCCCCCGCCACGACACGCGCTTTCATAAGAGCCAATCGGTGCCAAGGGAGTGCCCGGAAGAAATAGAACTTCTCGGCTTTCAATGTCGACATCGACAGGCCCGTGCCGGAGCTCTCGGGCCTAAGACGCCAATCTACGCGCCAAATGTGTTCCGGCACATTTCGCGGCATGAGGATTTGTGTTAACGCTTTTAGGCAATAATTCGTCACGAAGGCTTGGCCCTTATTGGCGGATACAGGTAAAATATCAGGGTTATAAAAACCAATCAGATCAATATCGGACGAAAAGTTTAAGTCTTGCCCACCGAGCTTGCCGAGGCCAAGAATAAAGAGCCCCTTTGGTTCCTCTGCTTTAATGGAAAATCGTTTTCGTGTCTCAGCCCAAGCCAGATGCAAAGCAGCGTCTATTGTGCTGTCGGCGAAGAGGCTCTGGGCGCGACCGAGAGAGTCAAAATTAAGATTGCCCGCTTGATTTTCAAAAGCCCATCGCAACGCAAATTGACTTTTAAGCGTTTGAAGGTCAGCTGCCGTTTCGGCACAACGCGCAAGTGCCGTTAACGTCTCGAGTGTCTCTGTAATGTCGCCATAGCGCTCTAACAGCCCCGACAAATAGGGGCTATGTTCGTAATACGCGATGGCACGTTGCCTTAGAATAAGAGACGGATAACCACGCGACCCGTGTGGCGGATAAAGCCATCCCGAATGTCACTATCCACATCAAAGCCAATAGATGAATATTCCGAACCTGCTGCGATTGAGAAACCAACGAGCACGCCGCTATCCGGGAAAGCCAAAGACGTCAGTGTTGCGCGTTCGGCTTCGTTTAGTCCCGCAAAAGCAAATTCAGTTAGCGTCGGGTCATTCAAGAACGCTTGCCGATAGCCGACGCGAAGTGAGGGCCTGATCCATGTGCGTTTGCCTTGATATTTCGCGCCAACATTCAACATAGCTGTTGCTGAAGCACGTTCGCTCACGCGACTGCCGACATCAAGGGCAATACCTTCCGTCCCTGTTTCCATATATCCGTCTTCCGAGAGGCGAAGATAATCTAAGGAAAGGGCAGGGCGGATCCAATATTTACCAGATATAAACATTTCATAACCGGCGCGCGCGGAAGCATTGATATGTGTACCATTATAATCCGAGCTCGCTTGGCCAAAGAAATCATTAATTCTGACGCGACGTTCTTGCTCAAAACTATTATAGCCGCCGCCTGCATAGAACTCCATGCCCAACTCGCCACTGCCCAAGGCTCTGGCCAGTCCCGCATAAAGACCGGCTTGTAACGTAATCACATCAAGAGGCTCGTCTTGGCCTACGACATCTTCAATTTCTGTTGACGCAAACCCAAAGTTGACACCGACAGCGTGGAACGGCCCCCAAGCCACGTCAAGGCCGCCTGTAATACCGAAACCCGCACCACGATATTGTTCGGATAATCCGGCGAGGTCACGATCTGCAAAATAGGCGAATTCTTGAAGCCAAGCGCCACCGGGTTTGTCCGGTGAACGACGCGCTGTATCCAAATGACTGCCGACGGCGCCCGTTGCACCGTCAACATTGGCGAGGACAAATTCTCTCGCTGCCGCCGAAAATTCCGGCAGTAATTGATTATAGGCGCGGTTAAATTCAGCGCCATCAGTAATATTGGCGATAGCTGAACCCAGTTCACTATTGGCAACAAATGCGCCGCGTGTCTGATTGAAAGCTGCCGCTTGTACCGGATCAAGTCCAAGCCCGCCTTGTTCAATCGAGAGATTTGGATCCCGTAGAGTGACGGTCACGATAAGGGCATTTGTTCCATCAATCAGGCTAGTGCCATAGTCAAAATCATAAAGGAAAGGGGTCGTGCCGCCTTCTGCGGCAGCATTGAGATTGGCCAACAGCATATCCGTGACGCTAAGCGTTCCTGCACTCGCCAAAGTGAAAGTTTCGCCAATATCGCTATTTACAATAGAGTTAAATCGAGGCGATATGAAAGACCCATCGGCAAATGCGACTGTGCCTGTTGCCGCAAGCGTAGAGGCAGTCCCTGTTGATCCGTCAATTGTTGGTGAGAATGTCGAGGCGGCCCCAAAGGAGGCGTCAGCTACGGCAATAGGTGTGCCCTCTGTGAGAGCAAGCGTGCTCGCATCCGTAACGTTTATTGTGAGATTACCTGCATTTCTAATTTCACCGGAATAACTTGCACCACCCGATAAAAGGAGTTGGTCTTCGCCTTCCCCAAAATCAATATCACCTGCAATACTGCCTGATGAAGCATTGATAACATCATTACCGGAGCCCAAAAGAATGTCGCCTCTTAGGAAGGGTGCAGTTGGTGTGGCCGTATCCGTTGTATCTTCATCTTCCCGCAATTGCTGAAGATAAGTGAAACCGTTCGTATTGGCTGACGCATCAATTGCAACCAATGTAAAGCTGACTTCGGAATTGCCTGTCGAGTCGGAACTCTGACCCGAGGCCAAAATAGCCCCTTCATTTGTGACTGCGTTGAGGGTTCCTGACGCATCCCTTATTGCATAGGCTTCGCCTTGTCGACCAATCACAATTGTATTGATAATGCCTTGGTTGAAAATCGAATTTGTTGTCGCGCCGGCACCAATATCAATCGCGACAGCCTGCACATTCACAGCCGCCACCGGATTGGCCTCGTCAGCAAAAACCTCATCAATCGCTTCTGAAGCTTGAGCCGAAATTGCGCCTATATTATTTATATTATCTACAATCGCGCCTTCACCCAGAACGATAACACGTGCCAAGCCTGTACCCGGCGTGATACCCGCAACTGGATTTAAACCCGTCCCTCTAAAGGCTGAAACGCTTAATGTGCCTGCATTTCTTATACCGCCTTCGACTGTGGCATTCGAAACAGAGATAATTGTTGCATCAAAATCATCGAAAACACCTTGTGCCGAGATCGTGCCTTCATTGATAAAGCCATATTGGAGATCAGCATCAAATCCGTCTGCATTTGGGTCATTGATAGGGCTGACGCGACCAATGGCGATGGGTGTGCCGTCACCACTGATGAGAACAGCTGGCGCACTGCCAAGCTGCGATATGGCTGAACGGCCAACCGTTACCAAAGCTCCTGTCGGATTTCCATCCGCATCGACTTGTGGGTTGCCGTCTGCGTCAACGGCGAGCTCTTGGCGGATCTCTAAGAAAATACCTTGTGTAATATTCCCCGTAACAGAGAGAGCCGACCCGGCATTTTGCATATCTTCGGCTGTCAAGTCTTCACGGCCTGTGGATTCGGCTCCTCCGAAGCCTGGGCGCGTTGCATTAAAGCGGAAAGCGTTTGACTCAATCCCGCCTATATTGACAAAACCACCCTGCACATCGCCGGATATTGCGTAGCCTGTGCTATTTGTACCCCTTGCGCTGACGACGCCTGCATTCTCGACAGTCCCTGTAACATTGCCTGCAAGATTGACGGCGGCCCCATTATCGCCGAGCAAAGATATACGCCCTTCATTGGTCAAATTTCCGGTTAAAGCCGCGGATGAGACAAGATTGATACCAAAGCTATCATTCCCTTCGACACTCATATTTGACGTCGACGCAAGAGAAATATTACCTTGGAAAGGCGAAGCACCTGAAATGAGAATGCCAGTACGTCCGGATCCGGAAGCGAAGCCACCATCGGTAAACCCATCACCATCTGTGTCGGAAGGCGTGAAGTCCTCTTGAATAAAAATATTGCCTGAATTTGTAAAATTACGATCAGCGCCGCCTTCGAGTGACACACCTGTTGCGTTATCAACATCTGAGATGGTGATTGCACCTTGATTGGTCAGGTCATTGTCAGAATTGAGCGTAACAGCCGGGCCTGCCGTCGTCAGTGTAACCGAACCTGTGGTGTCGATAATGACATCATCGCCTTCGCTATCTGTATCAACGGGAGCGGTACGTGCATCACTAATAGTGACTTGCGCGGCGGCGAGTGTGCCCCAGCCCAAAATAAGCGCGGCGCTACAGGCTGTGCCCAAATAACGCGATACGGTTTTGACTGTGGCCGATTTAATACTCAGCATGTGCAAGGTCCCACTGCGGTGCGTGTTTTCTATAAAAATAGAGTCACGCGATAGATTATTTGAAACTGTCCTAACGTCTCTGATGCGCAAGGCCAATGAAAGATTGGTTACAATTACACCCATAATCAGCAGAAAATGACTTGTTTTGAGGTGTTTGGGCTTAGGCGATTGCCAAATCGTCCCTTTCATGGCAATCGCGCCGCCATGAATGAGATTGAAACTGATGTAATTGACACAAACGAACTCCGCCAAACATGGCTACGTTTCGGCATAATTCTGCCTTTGATTATCATCATATTTGACCAAATCACAAAGTTTGCGGCGATAAGATTTTTCAAAGTGCCGTTGAATATTTGCGAAATTAACCCAAGACCCGGACTGACATTCGATTTCAGCCCAATTGTCGATCTCACGCTTATTTGTAATCAAGGGATAAGTTGGGGGCTCTTACAGGGTGATTCGTCCATTAAACGTTGGGCATTGACGGTTTTTGCCTTGGGCATGAGCGTTTTGCTGTTTTGGGTTTTGGGGCAAACGAAAGATAAATTGTCAAAATGGGCCTTTGGATTGGTCATCGGTGGCGCCATCGGAAACGCCATTGATCGGTTCTTTTTCGGCGCTGTGACGGATTTTATTGATTTTAGCGATATTGGCTTCAACTATGTGTTTAATGTGGCGGATAGCGCGATCACGGTCGGTGTGATCGGCCTCTTTATCGGGTCGTTTCTGAGTAAAGATGAGCCCAAAAAGACATCAAAAGCTGTTAAATAAAATATTGGTCACTTGGCCATCCGAAAATTTGGCGTTAAAGCCATGTAAAAATAACGTAGGACGGATAAAATGCGCCGGATAATTTCACCGCTTTTTCTCATCACAGCTTCTTCTGCTCTGTTGGTAGGATGCACATCGACGTCACGCGCTTTGGGTCTTACCAAAGATGCGCCAAATGAGTTCAATATTTTGACGAAGGCGCCTCTCGTAATACCGCCGGAATATAATCTGCGCCCGCCGCGTGTGGGTGAAAGTTCATCCGAAGACAATTATTCCCAACAGGCTGCACGTGAAGCTTTAATCGGTGATGTGGATGCCGCTGAACCAAGCCGGGGCGAGGTTGTCTTGATGAGCAAAGCTAATGTCGGGCGTGCAAACCAAGAGATTCGCGTTGAAATTGACGGACAAAATTCTGTTGAGCGAAAAACGGCGGGTTTTGCCAACAGCATCCTGTTTTGGCGTAATGGCCAAATCGTCGACCAAGACGGTAAAATCGTTCCACTCGACCCAGAAGCTGAAGCCCAGCGTATGCGCTCCATTAATGCTGCCACCGGCGGCGGTGAAGTTGTCATTACGAAGCGCCCGGGCGGACCAAAATTACCCGGCTTGTAAGCTAATTACAGCTTATACAGTGCCTAACCCTAGCCCTACCGTCCGGTGGGGCTTATTTTTTACCTTATGAGCGCTACCCCCATATTGATTCGCCGCCTGCCGAATGAAACGGTCAACCGTATTGCGGCAGGTGAGGTGATTGAACGCCCCTCAAGCGTTATCAAAGAACTGGTTGAAAACGCGATTGATGCAGGTGCCACCCAAGTCGATATCCGTTACGAAGATGGTGGTCGAACGCTAATTTCTATCACCGATGATGGACGCGGCATGAGCGAAGACGAGTTGCCCATCGCGATTGAACGTCATGCAACGTCAAAGCTTGCACCCAATGCGCATGGTGAGTGGGATCTTCTTAATATTTCCACCATGGGATTTCGGGGCGAGGCTTTGCCTTCAATCGGATCCGTCTCACGCCTGTCGCTGCTCAGTCAAATCATCGGATCGGATAGCGCTTGGGAACTCCGTGTTGATGGCGGCGATGTACATGCCATGAAACCTGCGGCGCGGTTCGGTCTTCACGGAACCCGTGTGGAAGTTCGCGACTTGTTTTATGCGACACCCGCGCGCCTGAAATTCCTGAAATCCGAACGTAGCGAAGCGCTCGCCATTTCCGATATTGTCAAACGACTCGCTATGGCAAATCCGCATGTCGGGATGACGCTCGGCACGCCTGCACGGGTGACATTGAAGTTGGCCAGACAAAGTGACGACGCCGAGGGGCGCTTGGCGCGTTTGGCAGGGATATTGGGGCAGGATTTCAGTGCCAATGCCGTCCCCATATCTCAAGTGCGGGAAAACATTGCACTGACAGGCTTTGTCGGACTGCCGACCTATTCGCGGGGTAATTCGCAGCATCAATATTTGTTTGTGAACGGGCGTCCCGTAAGAGACAAACTTCTGCACGGCGCAGTGCGTGGTGCCTATCAAGATTATCTGGCCAGAGACCGCCACCCCGTTGTCGCGCTCTATGTCGACTTGCCGCAAGATCATGTCGATGTGAACGTCCATCCAGCCAAATCAGAAGTGCGTTTCCGCAATCCGGGTTTGGTGCGCGGTTTGATCGTCAGCGGTATTCGTCATGCCTTATCTGAGGCCGGACATCGCGTCAGCACAACCGTGAGCGATTATGCGCTCGGGCGTATTCAGGCGGAACAAGGGGCCATGCCGTTACAAGGTAATTACGGCGGCAATCGTGGGGGTTATGCACCAAATTATCACTCTAATTTGGGGGCGCCTTACCGCAATAACCCTGCGCTCCAGCCATTGGTTGATGGGTTCTCGGCCAAGGTCGAAGAAGGGATGGAAGTCTTTGAGGGTGCCGCTCCCGCCTATTCACCGCAAGGTTACCCCACGCATCAAGGGCAAAGCGAAGATTTGACCGAAAAGCCATTGGGTGCCGCGCGGGCGCAACTCCATGAAACCTATGTCGTCGCGCAGACGCGGGACGGCATTGTGATTGTGGATCAGCACGCCGCCCATGAACGCCTCGTCTATGAGCGCATGAAAGTGGCGATGGCAGATAAAGGGGTAGAGCGCCAAGCGCTGCTCATCCCCGATATTGTGGATTTAGGCGAAACGGATGCAGAGCGGATTTTGGCGAGAGCAGACGAACTCGCTGAAATGGGCCTCATCATTGAGCCCTTTGGCACAGGCGCGATTGCCGTGCGCGAAACCCCCGCGCTCTTGGGTGAAATGGATATTCAAGGCCTCCTACGCGACCTCGCAGACGATATTTCCGAATATGACGAAGCCTTCTCGCTCAAAGAAAAATTCGAACATGTCTGCGGGACAATGGCGTGTCATGGGTCGGTACGGGCCGGGCGCAGGCTAAATGGCCAAGAAATGAATGCGCTCTTGAGGCAAATGGAAGCCACGCCGCATTCGGGGCAGTGCAATCACGGGCGGCCAACGTATGTGGAGTTGAAACTGGCGGATATAGAAAGGCTATTCGGGCGGCGGTGATTTTGTTTAGTAGTTAGTTGCTAGTCAGAATTAAGGTTTTTTAGTTTACTGAATGTATCTATTGAGAAACGTCTGAAACATGTACTAACTTCCAATTTCCCGTTCGTTTTGACCAAAACTGCGCCCCAGCACCATTTGCCGAGACAATATCTCCTGACTCCAACACTATTTCGGCAGAATACTCATTGATTAGAACTGCATTTTCGGAGTCAATGACATTGATAATCACACGGCCAAACTCAAGACTATTGTATTTATGGATAGTTTTAAATTGCGGAAGGTAGGTGCTCTGAAACTCATTAAATGAGTCGCATGTCGTCCCATTTGAGTTAAGCGCAGTAAAAGTTTTATCGTCAAATAATGAAAAATAGCTATCAAAATCCAAATTCTCTGCGGCAAATGCTAAAGCATCGAATGCCTGCGTAATCTCTTCTTTAGTTCGCTTCTCCATATCCGAATTATTACTTTGAGACTGAGGTGAGCAAGCGACTGTAAATAAACAGCAAATTAATCCGATTAGAATGTGCTTCATGAGTTTTTCCGAAATTGATATGTGAGTATTTTTTATTTGATTTCCCTCAAAAACAATACTCTTGCCGCGCCCCATGTTTTATCGGCCAAAACATCAAACCCTCTCGAGTCGATTTCCGCCTCTTTACTTTCTTCTAAAATGATGATGCCGTTCTCTGCCACGAGGCCTTGCTCTTTGAGGCGGGAGAGCACGGGTTTCCACAGGCCTTTATTATAGGGCGGGTCCATGAAGATATGGGTAAAGGGGCCGCGCAGATTTCCAGGGGCGATTTTGAGCTTTGTGGCGTCATGACGGTGGAGGCGTGTGCAGCCAAAGAGCCCCATTTTGTCGACATTGTCGCGAATAGCGCCGCGCGCTTTAGGGTCTGTTTCAACAAACAGGCAAAATTCGGCGCCGCGCGATATGGCTTCGAGCCCTAGCGCGCCCGAGCCTGCAAAAATATCGGCAACAATCGCGCCGTCCATAGGTGGGGCCCAGTCTGCGTGAGCGAGAATATTAAAGATGGATTCGCGGGTCTGATCGCTTGTAGGGCGAGTATTTCGCCCGCTAGGGGTAACAATGTTTCGCCCCCGTAATGAACCCGTGACAATTCTCACTATTTCTTCCCTCGTCCTTGACCGCGCGGGGCGAATTTGCCTGACATTTTGCCGCCGGGTTTGCCGTAAGCCTTACCGCCTGGATTTTTAGGTGGGCGGGTGCCTGCTTTGGATTTAGGTTTTGCGCTCGATTTAGCAAATTTCCCACGTCCTTTAGGAGCGTTTTCGTCCTTGGCAGTGGCGGGCTTGTCTTGAAAACGTTTGGCGCTAGCAAAGCTGCCGCGTTTGGGTTTTTTAACGATGACTTTTTCTTCAGGAATATCAATCAGATGCCCAATCTGGTCGCGTAAGATTCGCGTTTTAATTTCCTCACACGCCCCTTTGCCGAGGTCACCAAGCATGTAAGGGCCATAAGAGACGCGGATAAGTCGGTTCACTTGGAGTTTGAGCGTTTCAAGCGCGCGCCTGATCTCCCGATTTTTCCCGTCTTTCAGCGTGACATTGATCCAGGCATTATCGCCTTGTTGGCGGTCGAGCGTTGCAATGATTTCGCCTGTCGGGATACCGTCAATGACAACACCGTCTTTGAGCGTATCGAGCTGCTCCTGTGTGACTTTACCGTAAGCGCGTGCGCGGTAACGCCGTGTCCACCCTGTGCTGGGCAGTTCTAATTTACGGGCTAACTCGCCGTCATTTGTTAAAAGGATAAGACCTTCTGAGGTCAGGTCGAGACGCCCCACAGAAATCACGCGCGGCATATTGGTTGGCAGGGCTTCGAACATAGTTCTGCGCCCTTGCTCGTCCTTATGCGATGTCACTAAACCATCGGGTTTATGGTAACGCCACATACGCGGAATGTCTTTTTCCGCAATGGGTTCGTTATCAACGAGAATTTTTTCTTTGCCTGTCACTTTAAAAGCGGGGGTTGTCAGAACGGTTCCGTTCACTTTCACGCGCCCCTCTGCGATCATTTTCTCAACGTCACGACGTGACGCCACACCTGCGCGCGCCAAATATTTGGCAATACGATCACCCTCTTTATCCTTAAGTTCAGGTTTTTTTTGGGCGTGGTCGCTTTTTTTCATATCTGGCATGACTTGACCGTTCGGGTTTTGCGCGAAACAAGCGCTCTATGATTGATGAAGACTATATGCGCATCGCTTTGGAGGAAGCGCAAGCGGCGTCTGCTCGCGGCGAAGTGCCTGTTGGGGCTGTCTTGGTCAACCCCATGACACAGGAAATTATCGCCCGAACGGGCAATGCGCCTATCGGTATTTGTGATCCCACGGCCCACGCTGAAATATTAGCCTTACGCGACGGCGCTTATAAAGAGGACAATTACCGTCTGACAGGATTTGATCTCTATGTCACATTAGAGCCCTGCACCATGTGTGCCGGCGCAATCTCGAACGCCCGAATTGGACGGGTTATCTACGGCGCGTCTGATCCCAAAGGCGGTGCGATTGAGAGTGGTGTACGCTTTTTTGAGCAGGCGAGTTGTCATCACCGTCCTGAAATCGTGAGTGGGATATTAGCGGAAGACTCTTCGGCCATGCTCAAGGCTTTCTTCAAAGCGCGCAGAAAATGAGAACCACGTTAAGAGAGACAACCGGCGACGCACTTTTATCGCATGAACTTGATCTTCCGCGAAGCAAAGCCAGATGGGGTTATGTTTTTGCGGCGCTTGGCGCGATGCTCTATTCGATGAAGGCGATTTTTGTGAAGCTGGCCTATCTACCAGGTGGTGGACTGGCGGCAAATGATTTGGACGCCATCACGCTCATGGCGCTGCGCATGGGATTTTCTCTGCCCGTTTATATTGGCATCTTGATATATAGTCTGAAACGCAAAGGCGGAAATGTGCCGCTCAAATATGTCGCGCAAGCGGCGCTTATGGGATTTTTGGGTTACCACTTGTGTACCTATCTTGATTTTACAGGGCTCAAACTCATCACGGCACAGTTGGAGCGACTCATCCTTTTTACCTATCCTGCCTTTGTTGTGATCTTTGGTGCTCTCTTTTTCGGAGGTCGTATTACCAAAGCGGGTATGGCGTCCATTATTTTGGCCTATAGCGGTCTCGTTATTGTTTTTATCGGCGGCGATATTGCGACGGGTATAAATGTGCCATTGGGGAGTGCCCTCATTCTGGCAACGGCGATTTTCTTCGCTTTGTTTCAGCTTTTTGCGAAACGTTTGATCGATAAAATGGGGTCTAAGGTCTTTACTTGCTTGGCGATGATTACGGCAGGCACGACAATTATCACCTATTTCATAGTGCATAGCTTGGGCCAGGATGGCATTGGTGTCGCCCTTGACTTGCCGCCTCGTATTTATGTTCTCGGGGCAACGATTGCGTTTTTCTCGACGATCTTGCCGAGCTTCCTCATTAACATCGCGATTGGTCGCGTAGGCGCGCAAACCGTGGCTGTGATGGGCATGGTTGGGCCATTAGCAACAATCGTCGCAGCGATTGTGGTTTTGAAAGAGCCGTTCGCCTTTTGGGACGGGGTGGGGACGCTTGTGACATTGTCGGGCATAAGCCTCTATATGTGGCTCAACGCCAAAAGGTCTCAGAAAGTCCCTAACAAGTCTAAACCTCTCCAGACATAAACGGCGCCTATGGCGGTGACCAAATATCGGCTCACAGACTTAAAACCGACATCAGAGAAATGCTTTAACAGACGCGTGCCCAGAAACGTGCCTGCCATGACGCAAGGCACCGCCGCAATAAAAATCCAAAAGGGCGGCAAACCCGAGAGGCCTGCGGTTAGGGCTAACGGGATTCCGAAATAGACAATTTTTACGAGGTGTGAGGCCAGCATGGTCACAGCCTTGGTCGACACAATTTCCTGTCGGGTGAGGGTAGTTTTGACATAAAAGAAATCGAGGGCCGGGCCGGCGACTCCTGCCGTAAGATTTAGACCCATCACCATCGCGCCGCAAAGGGCAGCATGAGACGGTTTTTGCGCGTCACCCTGCAGCCAGCCACGGGGTAGCCAAAGCAAAAGAGGCAAAAGTCCGAGGGCTAAAAATAATTGTCCTTTATTGAGCGTTATTGCGGCGAGAAGCATTAGACCGACTGCGGGTGCGGCGCCCACTAATTGCCATCCTAACACGTCCCATCTGACACCATCTTTCAAGAGATAGGCGCGGTAACCATTGCTCACGCTTTGAACGGCCCCATGGACAACCATCGCTTCAGCAACGCCTAAAAATGTCGCGATGACACCCATAAAAATCAATCCGCCCGCCATGCCGAACACGCCTGAAATACCGGCTGTGATAAAGGCGGCGGTAAGAATAATTAATGCGATTTTCATGAAAAAAGGCAGTCCTATGGGCGATTCAGACAGTTGTGACTTATCTCTCTTAAGTAGATTTAGTTAATAAAGCGTCCATAATTTAACGTCCTATTAACCATGCCGACTTAGCCATTACACCTAGATTCGAACACTCATTTTATTGTCTGGGGGCAATTATGAAATTCCTAAAACGCGATAAGGCCTCTTCTGAGATAACAGCAGCGGATGAACTCATCCGGACCTATGCGAGATCAGAAACTCGTAGTCATGCCGCCTCAAGCGATGATATTGCGCTGGCTCAAGAGGCGGTGACACAGCTTTCGTCACAGTTTAAATCGAGTGCTGACGCGCAACAAATGGCGGCGAAGCGCATGAGCGCTTTGACTAAGACGATTACGAAAATGGAAACTCGGTTGCGTCAGCTTGACCGCGTCGAGTCTGATAATCATAAACTCGCCAAAGAGCTTCAGGATTTAAGCCAGAAATTTAAACAGAACAGCCTTTTGTCGGAAGAGCAAGAAAAGACGCTTATAGAATTGCGTCGTCAACGCGATGATTTCCGCACACAAATGGAAATGGCGAAGAAATCTTTGGCCCAATATGAAGAACGCGATCAAGCGTCCCGCGAGGCGCTTTTGAGGCAGTCCCGAGACTTAGATATCCTCAAAACGAAGGTGTTGCAAAAAGAAGAAGCCCTACAAACATTAGAACTGACACAGCAAAACCTGAAAGAGGAACTGTCTCAGGCTGTGGCCGAAATCTCTTCGGAACGTCATCGGTCGCTGGAGCTTCAAAAATCGACGGAAGAACTTACATCGCGCTTAACTGAAAAAAGCCATTCAAATGACAAAGCTATGGCGGAATTAAAGGTTGTTCAAACACGGTTTAATGAACAGAAAGAGAAGCTTTTTTCTCTCAAAGGCGAAGTTCAATCGCTGACATATAATCTGACATCCCAGAAGAGCGGGTATGAGGACACATTAAAGCGCCGTGAAGACGAAATTTTGGGACTGAAGAACCAGAATGAACAATTGAACACACAATTGCGGATAAAGGACAATATGACGGCGCATTTTGACGAGGAGCTCTCAGGCCTCCGCGTTGCTTTGGACTCTGAGCGTAGCCGCGCGACACGTGAATCGAATGCACTACATAACAAGTCAGAAGAGCTTGAGCGTCACAATCGGGCTTTGGCGCAATCCAAGGCCGAATATGAGCAATTACAAGCAAAGTTCAGTACGGCTGTAGAAGACCTCGATACACTACGTAAACTCTGTTCCATTCAGAAGCAGAAATTGGAACGTTATGCTGCTATTTCCGGCGGTGTCACAGGGCAGGTCTTTGTGCATCAAGAGGAAGCGCCCTCTGAACATGATTATAGTCCACGTCTAAAGGCGGTCTAAATCGTCCCGTCATAAAATTAAAAAACCCGGCCAAAATGTCGGGTTTTTTTGTGACAAACGCATGGAATCAGTCTCTTTATAAAACAACAAAGCTAAAAATAGCGGTTTTCGTTAGGGTGAGTATTCTAATTTTATGGGGCAAAATCTAGGATAGAAATACTATATGGGCTAAATTTGGGGGCTCATAAACTATATATTGTGTAAGTGCGTGTCTCCTTTGCAACAGATGGCGCGTTTCTTGCGTGTGAATGCGTAGAGGCTGGCGATAAGCCTTGTTTAGGCTGCTTAAGGCCTTATATGGAGCGCCAATATGAAACAAAGACGGTATATCATCGCCGGTTGGAGTTTAGGCTTAGTGGCTGTGGGGGCAGCTAGTATTGCATTTCCAGCTATTGCGCAAAAAGCAGTGGATCAGCGCTCCGCTGCGGCTTGGGCGGCGAAAGCAGACTCTTTTGTTGAAGCCGTGCAATCTGACGCGGTCGCAAATCTTGATTTAGTTGACACGCACATTGCGGATTTGGCCGAGTTGAAATCAAATATTGAGATCGACAATACAGCGCAACGCGACATCGCTGTCGTAAAAACACTGACAAAATCACAACCTCTCATTCGTCGTTGGGCAGATTATGAAATGCGTCAGCATAAGTGTCTTTCCGAAGCGGTTTATTATGAAGCCCGTTCAGAGACGAAATCAGGTCAAATCGGTGTCGCAGAAGTTGTGATGAACCGTGTGGCTTCAAAACACTATCCTGACACGATCTGTGGGGTTGTTTATCAAGGCTCTAAGCGTGAAAGTGGGTGCCAATTTAGTTTTACCTGTGACGGATCTATGGACCGTGACCCAAAAGGGCGTGCCTGGAAGCGGTCACAAGAGATCGCCACTTTAACGATGACGGGTATGGCCCCCAAATTGACCAAAAAAGCGACGCATTACCATACGACGGATGTAAATCCGGATTGGGCACCAACCTTACGTTATAACGGCCAAATCGGCTCGCATAAATTCTATCGCTTTAAATGGAATGAGCGTCCGATTGTGCGCAGTGTAAATATGAGTATCGCGCCGCCAAGTTAGACACGATTTTTTTCACGGACTGACAAGACTCTGTCGTAATTCTTAAGTATAGGGACGTATGATAAAACATTCTTTCCTCCTCCTCTCTGCAACACTTTTGCTGGGGTGTACGACCTTACCGCAATATTCTAACAATTATGATGCGTCTGATGTCACGACGATGACATCTGCACCTCTTTCTAAAACAGAACCTCTGACACGCATCGCGTTTGGGTCTTGTTTGTCCGAGAAAGAAGACCAGACCATTTGGAATACAATTCGCGCCGAAAATCCGGATGCATTTTTGTTTCTTGGCGATAATGTTTACGGCGATGTCTATCGCAATCATCCCTCCTTTACCGACCCTTCTCTGCCAATGTTGCGTGAGAGCTATAATGTTTTGGCAAAAAGCGAACCTTTTGCACAATTCCGTCAAGAAACCCCCATGCTCGTGACATGGGATGATCACGATTACGGGATTAATGACGGCGGTGCGGATTTCGCGTTCCGTGAACAGGCGGAAGCGATCTTCTTAAAGGCATGGGACGTCCCAACGAATGATGAGCGGCGCCAGCGCGAGGGTATTTACAGCTCTGAAATGATTGGCCCTGAAGGACGGCGCGTTCAAATTATTATGCTCGATACGCGTTATTTCCGAACCTATTTACAAGCCACAGATGAGCGTAATGCTCCCGGCAAAGAACGCTATGTTCCCTTGGAAGGCGGTCACGGCACAATGTTGGGTGACGCGCAATGGGAATGGTTGGAAGCAGAATTAAAAAAGCCCGCGGATTTACGCCTGATTGCCAGTTCTATTCAAGTTCACGCCGACGGTCATGGTTGGGAAGCGTGGAAAATGATGCCTGCAGAGCGGGATCGCTTTTATAGGCTGATTGACGAAACAAATGTTGAGAATGCCATTCTGCTCTCAGGTGATCGTCATGCAGGCGGTATATACCGTCGGGATGATGTGACGAAGACCCCCCTCTATGAAATAACGGCCTCTTCTTTGAACTTGCCTGCAAGCAAGTGGCGGGCTGAGAGCGGAGAAACACGAGTGGAAGATGGTCCACACCGCCTCACAACCATGCAATTCGAAGTCAATTACGGCTTACTCGATATTGATTGGGATCAGCGGGTCGTCAATATGACTCTTCGCAGTCCTGACGATGTCGACTTTAAGCAAACCGTCAGCTTTTAGGTCGCATCCATACCAATATCAAAATTCGGGGCTGAATGGGTTAAAGCGCCGATAGAAATGACATCAACACCTGTTTCGGCGAGTCCTCTGACGGTCTTGAGATTTACGCCGCCTGAAGCTTCCAATATCGGGCGGCGATAGGTTGATTTATTAACGATAGCGACGGCTTTGCGTAATTTTTGTGCATCCATATTATCCAGCAGAATGACATCGGGCTCATAAGTCAGCAAGATTTCAAGCTGTTTTAACGTATCCACTTCCACACTGATCCGCGCCATATGGTCGGCATTGGCTTTAATGGCTGACAGTGCGGCATCCATACCGCCCGCTAGCGCAATATGATTATCTTTAATCATTATGGCGGCAGCAAGGCTTTCGCGGTGGGTAAAGCCCCCGCCGGCGAGGACGGCTTGTTTTTCTAGGGCACGAAGGCCTGGGGTTGTTTTGCGAGTCGCTGCAATACGGACTCTCGTGCCTTCCACCTGCTTAACATAATGGTGGGTGAGGGTCGCAACGCCCGATAAGCGGCCTAAAAAATTGAGGGCGACGCGTTCTGCCGAGAGCAGGCTGCGGCTTGGGCCTTTAATATCAGCAATAATGGTTCCGGCTTTGACATTTGCACCGTCTTTTATGCGTGGTTTAAAGCTGATCTTTGGATCGACGAGCGTATGTGTCAATGCGGCAGCTTGAAGACCGGCCAGGACACCTGTCTCTCTGGCCCGCATGACAAGCGATCCTTCAGCGCTTTCGGGCACAAGGAGATTCGCGGTAATATCACCGGACACACCAAAGTCTTCGGCCAAGGCGAAGCGTACAATAGGCTCAATGACAGATTGGGGCAGGGCGGGTAAGGTTCTCATAGAGCCTACATAAGGGGCGCATTTCGATTTGACGAGAGAATTTCGGCACTTTCGCGCAGGCGATGCGTATGTAGACTATGCCTAAAGTCCTTATTCCCATATTTGCTGATCAATTATCACATAATTTGTCTTCGCTCGCCCTCAGCAACCCAGAGGAGAGCGTCGTTTTGATGATGGAAGTAAATGAAGAAGCCACAACCGTCCCGCATCACCGGACAAAACTAGTCTTTCTATTCTCAGCTATGCGTCATTTTGCAGAAGAATTGCGAGAAGAAGGTTGGGAGGTTGATTATATCACGCTCACAGATGCCCAAAATACGGGCTCTTTCACCGATGAGGTTGCTCGCGCGGTTAGCCGCCACGACACAACACAAATTCGCGTCTGTGAGCCTTCGGAATATCGTGTTTTGGAGATGGTTGAGGGATGGGAAGACGAGGTCGGTGCGCCTGTTTCTATCACCCATGATGACCGCTTTATCGCGACGAATGATGAATTCGCAGAATGGGCCGAAGGCCGCAAACAATTCCGTATGGAATATTTCTACCGAGATATGCGCCGTAAAACTGAACTTTTAATGGTGGGAGATCAGCCCGAAGGCGGACAATGGAATTTTGATAAAGACAATCGGAAACCGCCCAAAGATGGCTTGAATTTTCCTGGGCCTCTGAAATTTGAACCGGACGTTATTACTCAAGATGTCATTGAGATGGTCTGTGCTGAATTTCCATCGCGTATCGGGAAGGTCGATAATTTCTTCTACGGCGTCACCCGTGACCAAGCTTTGGAATGTTTGGACTATTTTGTCAAAGAGGGTTTGGAGCGTTTCGGGGATTACCAAGATGCGATGGTTGATGGCGAACCCTTTTTGTTTCATTCGCTGTTATCGCCTTATCTCAATGCCGGTCTACTCTCACCCTTAGAAATATGTCAGCGGATTGAAAACGCCTATAAAGAGGGCAAGGCGCCCATTAATGCTGTCGAAGGTTATATCCGACAAATCATTGGATGGCGTGAATATGTACGCGGTATTTATTGGCTGAAAATGCCGGATTATAAGCTCGAGAATTATCTAAATGCAGAGTTGGATTTACCCGACTTTTATTGGACGGGTGAGACAGATTTAAACTGCTTGTCTCAGTCTATCGGCCAGACACTTGATTACGCTTACGCGCATCACATTCAGCGTTTGATGATTACGGGTAATTTTGCACTCTTAATCGGAGTTGATCCTTATGCCGTGCATGAGTGGTATTTGGCTGTTTATCTCGATGCGTTTGAATGGGTGGAGTTACCGAATACGTTGGGCATGAGCCAATTTGGCGATGGTGGCTTGTTAGGTTCAAAACCCTATTCCAGCAGCGGCTCCTATATCAACCGTATGTCAGATTATTGCAAAAATTGCCGCTATGATGTGAAGAAAAAAATAGGAGAAGACGCCTGTCCGTTTAATTCGCTCTATTGGAATTTCCTCTTTCGGAATGAAGATAAATTGCGGGGGAATAACCGTCTCGCTATGCCATATCGCAATTGGGATAAGATGGACGATGAGGTGAAATCAGATTTAAATGAGCAGGCTGAAAACTTCATTAAAAGCTTAAAGGGCTCTAAAGCCAAAATATATATATAATTATTTCAGTGCTTTATTGACTGCAGCTACAGCATCCGAAGTAAAAGCGTCCATAAAGCCAAAACCCCATTCAGGATGATTGATAACCTCTCCATTTAACAAAAGCGGTGCAACACGCGGGGTTAAGTCATAGAGCATATCGCCGGGATTAAGCACCGTAATGTGATGTTTTAAAGTTTTGATGCGCTCTGGAAAATATTTGTTATAATTAAATGCAGCCGAATGACCCCATTCATAAGCTTCACCTGCGCGCAGGTTTTCAGCAAAGCTCGCAGCGAGGTCTTCAAGCGAGACGCCGTCGCCTTTATAATGAACGGACTTCACCCACATGTCCTTAAATCGTGTGCCGTCTTCATCCAGAGGAATAGGTTGGAATTGGGTTTCGAAATCAGCTTGTTCTTCGGGGGTTAGAACGAGCGCAGAGACCATAACAATTTTACGGACTTTATCCGGTTTCTGAAAGGCCATTTCAGTCGCAACTTTGGCGCCTGTATGATGCCCTAATAAGTCGATTTTTTTAAAGCCTAAACGCTTGATGACAGTCCAAGCGGATTTGGCATAATTCTCAATTGTCGCCTCGTCCTCAGACGGGGGTAAATCTGACTCACCGTGACCCGGATTATCAATAGCGATGACCTGTCGCGTGTCGCCTATCAAAGACATAAACTTGACAAATTCACGGCTCGATTTTGGACTTTGATGCAAACAGATGAGCGGCAGTTTATCAGTTTTGTTTTTTGGCTCAGCCATACGAATATGGACTTGGCCATAACGCCCATCAACGAAGTGGCGTCTGATGTCCGCCATCAGTCAGCCTGCTGCAAACGACGAATATCAGCCAAGTCTTCGGGTGGTGCCGTCCAGAGCGGTGCATCGGCTTCGACATAGTCGCGAAGTGACTTCGGCACGTTTTCATAATCCGTGATACGCCATGTCACCATATGCATCGCTCCCATCGTGATACCGTCTTTCTGTGCCCATTCGGGCAAAGGCCCATAGCGCATGAACGTGATCATACCCGGTTTGCTCTGATCTTGTGGTATAACGAAATCATAATTCTCAAAGGTCTGATACCGCTTATCCGTTCCGCGGATGGGAAAGTCGAGGAAGAGAGGCGCCGTATAAAGCTCTAAATCACCGACTTGGCGAACCGTTATGTCCGTGCCAGGGCCAATGCTGCGTTTAGCTGCGCCTTTGCCTTGCTCGACCATGGTTTGGAGATAGGGCGCATCTTTGTCCGTTTTATATTCATAGGTGATGAACTGATATGGGTAGGCAATCGGTTCAATTGGTTCGCTGTTAACCTCACGCACAACTTCATTCGTGTCTTTGTCACGGTACACATAGATTTTGCGTGAATATTGCTCCGTCATCGTGTCAGAAACGCGATTAGCGCGGGCAATGTCATAGCCTTCAAAATTATACAGATGCTCGCCGCCAGGGAACGCGCGCAGCGTGCCGATAGAATACCAATAAACGGGCTCACCCGTCCCTGCGCGGGAGTTGACCCAAGTATCGTAGCGCTCCGGCGTCCATCCGGTCGCCTCTACAGAGGCTGGGTCTGGGAAACTTGTTTGCGCAATCGCGTCTTTGGCTGTCCCGGCAATATCATTGATAGTCGTTTCACTGGAATTTGCAGAACAGGCGGCCAACGATAACGCCAAAGCAATGAGGCTAGTCTTCTTTACCCAATTCATGTCCGATATCCTCTGATGATGGTTCATTTGGTTTATCTATCGCTTCAATCTCTTGCTGATAAATGCGCAGGATGCGGGCGAGATATTCTTGTGTCCAAGCGCCACGTTCTTCTGCGGCGGGTTTGGGCGGTGTATAGGCCTCAATATCGGCTTGGGTGATACTGCCTTTTTGCTCAAGCAGGCGTTCAATCGTGTCCATACGCTCCCGCATTACGGCGACCTCCTGGGCGATGGCCATCGTCACGGCCAAAACGCGCTCTACATCTGGGTCTTTGAGGAAATAAGGGCGTTTCCCTTTTGGCTTCGCCCCGGCCAACTTTAGCGGATCAATGTGGGCAGTCATCAGGCGGCCTTTTTCTCTGCGCCGACAATGTGCCAAGCGGCTTTACGGCCGTAATCTTCCACATCATCATTGGCATGTTCAGGAAAGAGGCTGGCATCGACAACCGCTGCTACGCCGCCATGAACCAATTCATCGCGTGAAAACCCGGCATCAATCATCCACTGATCGAGGTCGAGTTCGTGCATCTTCGTCCAGAACGGTTCATTATTGTAAAACGCGTCCCAATCGCGAATGGCTTGCTCGTAAAGCGGCATTTCGGGCGCATATTGCGGCTGTTCCACATGCATGACGAGGCCGCCGGGCGCGAGGAGGCGGTGACTTTCCTTCATGATCTTCGGCATTGATTTGACTGAGGTCTCGTGCAGGAACATAGTGGATTGCACCCAATCAAAATGACCATCGGGATACATGGAGAGGTCTTCGGCATTCGCTTGGACAAAGGTAATATTATTGACGCCCAGTGATTTCGCGCGGGCCAAGCCGTACCGCAAAACGGGCGCGCCCGTATCAACGCAGACAACTTCAGCGTCGGGATAGGCGTTGGCAATCGGCACAACATTTTGGCCAAGACCGCCGCCAATATCGAGGATGCGCTTGGGTTTAAAGTCGGCTCGGTTCTTTTTCATCCATGCCACAACGGCTTCGCCGCCGCCATCAGAGAAACGACCAAGTCCGCCGCCTGTCGTAACGAAAATACCTACATCATAATTGGCAGCACCCGTCACGTCTCCGGGGACAAGCTCATCATGATAGCTGCCCGGCATACAATGATGGTCGATAGAGGAAAGATATTTCGGCAACTCAAGATCTGGATCGAGCACCAGACGCGGATCGTCTTTCGTCAGCTCTTCGGCTTTTTTGTTGAGTTCTTCTGCTTGGCGCAATGTCACCCAACGTCCGGCTTGTTGTCGCAATTCCATCGTCCCCCGGCGCAGCGCACTCCAATGTTGAAAGAGTGGGTCTTCGAGCAGAGCTTTGCGCACTTGATTGCGGTGATTAGGCTTCGGATTTTTCGGCTCAACCCGTGTCTCATAGGCGGCTTTTACGCCAGGAAGAATGTTTGAGGCTAAATGACGGTTCATATGCGCCAGAAAATTAAACCTGGCCTTTTCATCATGCGATGTCTCGGGTGACATGCCGTGAATGCCAACATTACGATAATCGGGCGGGCCATCATAAGTCATAGTCTTTTCTCCGTGTAGTCTTAATCTCTATAGTCATAAGAGCCGAAAAAGAGTTGAGTAATATCAAGGCAAGATGTGACATAGCTTCACAATAGTGTCCGCAACAAATGGAGAGTGATATGGCAGCCAAAATTTTAGCCCTGTTCAATCTGAAAAAGGGCGTCAGCGTTGAGGATTACGAGAAATGGGCGAAAACCGTCGATATTCCAACCGTAAACGGCTTGGGATCAATTGAGAAATTTGAGGTCTTCAAAACGACGGGTCTTTTATTCTCAGAAGATAAGCCGCCTTATCAATATTTCGAAACGATTGATATTTTAGATATGGATAAATTCGGCGAAGAGGCTGGATCAGAGACCATGCAAAAAGTGGCGGCTAAGTTTCAAGATATGGCCGCGGATTTGGTCTTTATGACGACGGAACAGCTCTGATGTTTGGTCGTAAAGCGAAAAAAGGCCGTTTGGCCGGAAAAACGGCCGTGATTACAGGCTCAGGCCGTCGCGGCGGCTTGGGTGAAGCCATTGCTAAACGCTTGGCCGAAGACGGGGCTAATATTGTTATCTCTGATATTGGGCAACAACGCGATGCGGCCACAGGTGAAGCCCATATCGGAAAGTCGAATGAAATGGAAAGTATTGCCAAAGAAATCGGCAAAATGGGCGTAGAAAGCTCGACCTGTGTGTGTGATGTGCGCTCTCTCGAAGACGTCCGTAAACTCGCCAAACATGCGAAAGACACGCATGGCTCGCTCGATATTTGGATCAATAATGCGGGCATTGGCTATATTATGAAGCCGCTTTTAGAGGTGACCGAAGACGACTGGCGCGCCGTGATTGACGTGAACCTTTCAGGAGCTTTTTTTGGCGTGAAATCTGCGGCAGAAATCATGGTTGAACAAGGTAGCGGCGGACGCATTATAAACATCGCGTCGCAAGCGGCTAAGTCTGGTTTTCCCCATGCGCAGGCCTATACCTCCTCTAAACACGGACTTGTAGGTCTGGTGCGGTCGGCGGCGACAGAACTCGGCGCACATAATATTACGGTGAATAATGTCTGCCCGAATCATGTCACAACGGGCCTCGGTGCTTGGCAGAACGAATATTTTGCCGAAGTCACAGGCGCGGCGAGCGTGGAGGAATATTTGAAAGCCATGGCCGCCCGTATCCCCATGGGCCGTCCCGGCCTACCCGAAGATACAGCCAATGCCGTTGCGTTTTTATGCTCGGATGAAGCTAAATATATCACGGCTGAGAGCATGAATGTCAGTGGTGGTGAGGAACCGCATTAATGACCTGTAATGAACCTGCCCCAAAAGACTTTACTTGGCCAAACGGCGCAAAACTCGCGCTGTCTCTTGTCATCAATGTCGAGGAGGGGGCGGAGAAGTCTATACTGCAAGGGGACAAGGGCCCAGAGCCCGTTGATGAATTAAAAGCCAGTCCGCGTAAGGAAGTGCGTGTGCATGGGAATGAGAGCAATTACCAATATGGCATCAATCGCGGCGCGCCGCGTATTTTGAAACTGCTCGATAAAGCGGGCATGCCCGCCACATGGACCGTCTGCGCGCAGGCCTTGGAAAAAGCGCCTTGGATTGCCGAAGCGATTACTGCGCGCGGGGATGAGCCCTGTTCGCATGGCTATCGCTGGCTCTTTACCGCTTTTATGAGTGAGGAGGAAGAGCGAGCTTTCATCGCTAAAGGGACCGACTCAATTTTGGCCACAACAGGGCGTAAACCTGTCGGCTATCTTTCGCGCTATCTCCACACGGATAATATTCGGCGCTCTTTGGTCAAAGAAGGTTATCTCTATCACATGGATGATTATTCCGATGATTTCCCATATTGGGAACAGGTCGATATGGGTGACGGTACGACGAAACCCCTGATTATTCTGCCCTATGCAATTGACTCTAATGATATGAAATTCTGGATCGACCCGAGCTTCACCGCCGAGATGTGGTTGGATTACGCCAAGCGCACATTTGATGAATTACTGTCTGAAGCCAATGAAGAGGGTGCGCGCATGATGAGCCTTGGCTTGCATTTGCGCATTATCGGGCGTCCGGGCCGTATTTGGGCCTTCCGTGAGTTTCTAGATTATGTGAGCGGACGAAAAGATGTCTGGATCGCACGACGTGAAGATATTGCTGATCATTTTGCCTCGCAAGTTAAACCTCAAAAAGTTAAGTCCTAATGCATTACCGCTCTGTTTTATTTGTTCCGGGGAACCGTCCAGAACGATTTGAGAAAGCCTGTGCGGCGGGTGCTGATTTAGTGTGCATTGATCTAGAAGATGCCGTCAGTCCACATGAAAAAGATAATGCCAGAAAAAGAGCTTTATATTTTGTATTCACCAGACAAGATGGAAGACATACAGGATCGCCAGTTGGAATTCGAATTAACGGCATAAATACAGAGGAAGGCAAAAAAGATATTGCCGCTTTAAAAACTAGCGGTCTCACCCTGCCGTTCCTGATGATTCCCAAAGTCGCAACCAAAGGCGAAATGAGCGATTTGGACGATGATTTGCCCAATGCATTAGGCGTCTTTTGCCCCATCATTGAAAGCGCAGAAGGCCTGCTGAATGCGGCGGACATCCTTTCTAATGGCCGCGTTAAACTGGCGCTTTTCGGGGCTGTTGATTTCAGCGCTGATGTGGATTGCGATCTCAGCTGGGATGCGCTGCTCCATGCCCGGTCTGTCTTATCGGTTGCTGCGGCGGCACACGACGTGACATTGTTTGATGTGCCGCATATCAATGTGCGTGATTTGGACGATTGCGAAGCGACGACGCGTCGAAATAAAACGCTCGGCATCCACGCCCGTTCTGCCATACACCCTGCGCAAATCGAGCGAATCCATGCGGCATTAGCACCCACAGACGCAGATATAGACCAAGCCGAAAAAGTGATTGCGGCGTATCAAAAGGCGGATGGTGACGTTGCGTTAGTGGACGGAAAATTAATTGAAATGCCGCTTCTGCGTAAGGCAAAGCGGATTATGCGTATGAGAAAGTAAGACATGGTTGGTAAAGTCAAGCAAGTAGGTCCTAATCGTTATCGCGAAACCTTTGGCCGTTATTATGATGATTTTAAAGTCGGCGATATTTACGAGCACCGCCCCGGTAAAACGGTCACGGAATATGACAATCATATGTTTACGCTGATGACGATGAATACCCATCCGATGCATTTTGACAATGAATTCGCCAAGGCATCGGAATTTGGACAGTGTTTGGTTGTCAGCCCTTACACGCTCGCGCTTTTAATTGGCATGTCTGTCACCGATTGTTCACAAAAAGCGATTGCTAACCTCGGCATGGATGAGGTGAAATTCACCGCTCCTGTTTTTGCAGGCGATACAATTTACGGCGAGAGTGAAGTCTTGGCCAAGCGTGAAAGTAAATCTCGCCCAGGACAGGGCATCGTGACGATCGTCACACGCGGTTACAAACAAGACGGTACAATGGTCTGTACGTTCAAACGCAATATGCTCATCC
The DNA here is from genome assembly GCA_964352855.1 of uncultured Algimonas sp. Taxonomy (GTDB): domain Bacteria; phylum Pseudomonadota; class Alphaproteobacteria; order Caulobacterales; family Maricaulaceae; genus Litorimonas. Next base: position 192,789 of record CAYGTR010000001.1, read on the forward strand.
CGTCAGAAGGCAATGCAGTCGAGGACAAGGTAGAGAATTACTAGCGGATAACTAAAGATCTACTATAGTTTGGAACCCGCCATAGATAACACGTTTGCCGTCAAAAGGCATGTTTTCCATCTCTTCGTTTAAATTTTGCATGTCGGCAAAAGCTTTTTCATTTCCTTTGTCGCGGGTCGCTTTGTCGGGCCATAAAACCCAAGAGAAAACGACGGCTTCATCGTCTTTCGCTTTCACGGCGCGGTAAAAATCTGTCGTTTCACCTTTGGGGACATCATCACCCCAGCTTTCGATGACCTGTAAAGCGCCATATTTCTTAAAAATAACATCAACTTTTTCCGCATGTTTCCGGAAAGCTTCTTTGTTGGCCTTTGGGACTGCCAAAACGAAACCATCAATATAGGTCATATTATTCTCCTTTTTCATGAGCAACGTGTATGTAATATATCACGAATAGTGAGGGTTGCAAAATGAGAGGCCTTCTGCGGGTGATGGTTGCGTCAACTTGCCGTGTTTGCGCCAAATCATAGTGCATTGAGTGTGAAAGGTTAGTGAAGCGTCAGATTTTGAGACTCAGATTTTGAGACTCAGATTTTGAGACGAGGATTATTATGAATGCGATAGTCGATCCCAACGCTTGGACCGTTGAAGATGAAAACATGATGCTCGACACCATCGACAGATGGTGCCGCGAGAAAGTCCGAGACAAGGTCATGGAGATGGAACATGCGGATGAGTATCCGCACGCTTTCGTCGAAGATATGAAAGAGTTCGGCTTGTTCGGCGCAACAATTTCGCAGGACTATGGCGGGCTGGGTCTGTCGGCGTCTACCTACGCCAAAATCGTGATGCGCATTTCGCAAGAGTGGATGTCTCTGACGGGTATTTTCAACTCGCATTTGATGATGGCGACGGTCGTCGAGAAATATGGCACGGATTTTCAAAAAGACTATTGGCTTCCGAAATTTTGCTCTGGGGAAGTGCGCGGTGGTTTGGGGCTGACCGAGCCCAATGCAGGGACGGATTTGCAAGCGATCAAAACCGTCGCCAAACGCGAAGGTGACCATTATGTCGTCAACGGCGCGAAAACTTGGATTTCAAACGGTATGATGGGCGGCGCAGTTGCGCTCATGGTCAAAACTGATCCAAGCGCTGACCCGCGTTATAAGGGTATGTCCATGCTCATCACGCCAAAGGTTGATCCGGACACAGGCGAGGCCTATGAGGGCTATACGACTGGAAGCAAGATGCAAAAATTGGCCTATAAAGGCATCGATTCTTGCGAGCTATTTTACGACAATTACAAAATTGATGCCAAACGCCACCTGATTGGCGGCGAAGAGGGCAAAGGTTTCTATATGGCGGTGGGCGGTCTGGAATTGGGCCGTATCAATATCGCCGCCCGTGCTGTCGGGATTTCCCGCCGTGCACTCGAAGAGAGCACACGTTACGCGCAGGAACGCGAAACATTCGGCAAACCGATTTGTGAGCATCAAGCTATACAGCTGAAGCTCGGTGAAATGGCGACGAAAACCAAAGCGGCTGAGTTAATGACACTGGACGCAGCCCGCGCTTATGACAGCGGTGAACGCTGCGATATGGAAGCCGGTATGGCGAAATATTATGCGTCTGAAATGGCGGTTGAAAATACGTTGGAAGCCATGCGCATTCATGGCGGATATTCCTATTCCAAAGAATATCCGGTCGAGCGCCTCTTCCGCGAAGCCCCGCTGATGTGTATCGGTGAAGGCACAAATGAAATGCAGCGTATTATTATCGCGAAGCAACAGATCGCGCGGAATAAGATATAGCAATGATTTGTTCCCTCTCTCTCCTTAGGGAGAGGGTCCGCGAAGCGGGGGTGAGGGGACGCAGACGACCTAGGGGAGCGCTCTAATACCAAACTTAGTTTCCCTTCATCCGCCCTTCGGGCACCTTCTCCCCAAGGAGAAGGGGGAGATATAAAATGACACAAAACTTACCTCTCAAAGGCATACGCATTATCGCGGTGGAGCAATATGGGGCTGGGCCTTATGGCACACAGCTTTTGGCGGATTTGGGTGCGGAAGTTATCAAAATTGAAAACCCAATGACGGGCGGTGACGTCTCGCGGTTTGTCTCGCCGCATTTAATTGGCGATAAAGACAGTCAGTTTTTCCAGACCTTTAATCGCAATAAAAAATCGCTTTCACTGGATTTAAAATCAGAAGAGGGACGTAAGGCTTTTG
>CAYGTR010000001.1:195116-223196 GCA_964352855.1 uncultured Algimonas sp.
AATAAAAAATCGCTTTCACTGGATTTAAAATCAGAAGAGGGACGTAAGGCTTTTGAAGACCTTGTGAAAACGGCCGATGCGGTTTCCAACAATCTGCGCGGCGACTTACCCGCCAAGCTTAAAATTGATTATCCGTCTCTCAAAGCAATCAACCCCAAAATCGTCTGTGCGCATTTATCGGCCTATGGACGAGGCAATAGCCGCGAAGCGTGGCCGGGTTATGATTATTTGATGCAAGCCGAAGCGGGTTTCTGCTCTGTGACGGGTGAGCCGGATGGTCCGCCCGTGCGATTTGGTCTCTCCATGGTCGACTTCATGACGGGGTCTATGTTTGCAACAGGTTTGGTCGCGGCTGTCTTTGGAGCTTATCGGTCAGGCGAAGGTTGCGATATTGATGTCTCACTGTTTGATACGGCGCTGCATCAGCTTTCCTATCCTGCGACATGGTATTTAAATGCGGGTGATGTTGTGACGCGCCAACCGCGCGGGGCGCATCCGGCGATAGTCCCGAGCCAGCTCATGGAAGCAGGCGATGGTTGGATTATGTTCTGCTGTCAGACACAGAAATTTTGGGAACGCGTGGCTGAACGTCTCGGTCATCCGGAATGGGTCAAGGACTCGCGTTTCTTAAAAGTCGAGGACAGACGCGCCAACCGTGCACTTGTACAAGATACAATGGAAGCCGTGCTGAAAACCAATACCGTCGCTCATTGGATGGAAAAATTTGGCGGCTATGTCCCCGCTGCGCCTGTTTATGATATCGCAAAGGCGATGGAAAACCCTTATGTCCACGAAGTCGAAATGGTCTATGAAGATCAGCATGAAGGCTTCGAAAATGGCAAAATTCGCCTCATGTCCTCGCCTTACAAACTAAACGGTCAGCGCCTTAAGGGGGGCATTTCTCCTGAGCTCGGCGAACATACGGATGAGTTTTTAAGTAAATGAAGAAAACCAAAGAAGAAATTATTTTCGGTTTTGACTCTGCTTGGTCGCCAAAAGGGAAGGGAGCTATCTGTGCTATAAAAATTCTTGATGATAAATTTGAGTTGATACACGCTCCGAGTATCGCATCTTTCAAAGATGCGGCATCCTTAGTTGATAACTTCGATTCTGCAAAAACGCGCGTAACTATAATGATTGATCAGCCAACGATAGTTCCTAATTATGTAGGGATGAGACCAGTTGAGAAGTATATTGCGCGTGCAATATCTTATGTGGGAGGGGGAGTTCAGCCTTCTAATAAATCAAAAATCAGCATGTTTGGTGCAGACGCCGAGATATGGAAATTTCAAAAGGAGTATAATTTTAATCTAGATCCAAAACGTGCTTTCATGAATTGCACTAAGGCTTCTCTAGTGGAAGTGTTTCCGGCTTTAGCCCTTTTATCTTTCAATTCTCGCTTTTTTGGCCGCTATTCGGCGCCTAAATATAATCCTGTTAACAGGCAAAAGTTTTCTCTTACCGATTGGCATTCTGTTTGTCTGACTTGCTTGAGGGTAGTTAGAGATTTGAATATTGAAAGCTTAGAAGATATTTTAAGTTCTTTAAGAGGTTTAGAAAATCCAAAAAAAGCAGATCAGGATAAATTGGATTCTATCATTTGTGTGCTTATTGGGGCATATTGGTTTCGGTACCCCAAAAATGTCAGGGTGTTTGGTGATGTTGATACAGGTCTAATCTTGTCTCCCTCAAGTGAACTGGTTCAAGCCTACTTAGATAAAAAACCTATAAAGAGTGAAACATTCAAGCTTCGGAATGAAAAAAAACGTGCAGGAAAACTTTCAAACGTTAAAGTTCTGGACTTGTCGGCCTTTCTGCCCGGGCCGCATGCCACGATGATGATGGCTGATCATGGGGCTGAGGTGATCATGGTCGAGCCGGATAATAGCGTAGGCGAGCCAACCCGGGCTATGGGTGAAAAATATGCCGATGGAAACTCTGTCTGGTTCACCAATATCGCCCGTGGCAAAAAGAGCTATAAAGTTAATCTAAAAGACGCGGAGCAATATGCCGAATTTCTCACATTAGCGACTGAAGCGGATGTCTTCGTTGAAGCGTTTCGGCCCGGCGTAGTGAAACGTTTGGGTGTGGATTACGACGCTATCAAAGCGATCAATCCGGGTATTATTTATTGCTCGATTTCGGCCTTTGGACAGAACGGGCAATACTGGGATAAACCCGCCCATGACCTGATTGTGCAAGCCATGGCCGGGACGGCGGATCTCACGCGCGGCATGGATGGTTCACCCGCGCTCACGCCCATGCCGAGCGCCGATATGACGGCCTCGTTGCATGCGCTCTCCGGCATTTTGATGGCGCTTTATCGTCGTAAAGAAACCGGACAGGGCGATTATCTTGATATTTCTATGTATGACAGCTTGCTGTCTTGGGTGCCCAATGTGACAGGCACTATATTTGCCGAAGACCGACAGCCCGTGCGCGAAGAGATGCGAAGTTTTGGCGGCAATGCGTTCGTCAATATTTACGAGACGCAAGACGGCGGTCACATTGTCTTGGGCGGGTCTGAACCAAAATTTGTCGCGAATTTATTGGCCGCTTTGGAAGCCCCCGAATTGATTGGCGAGATGAAAAAGCCTGTTGGACAACAGGGTGAGGTCAAAGAATTTTTGTCCAAAACTTTCGTATCTAAAACCCAGGCAGATTGGGAAACATTTTTGAGTGATATTGATTGTTGTTGGTCAACGATCCGAACACTTCATACAGCTCTGACCGAAGACGGTGCGCCTGTTACAAAGGCGGAGGGAAAGACCCATATCAATAATCCCATCCGCTTTCAGGAAGAGCCCGCGCAGCTCTCTTTTGATCTGCCTGAATTTGGTCAACAGACCGCCGCTCTAAAGCGAGGAGACTAATGGCGCGCCTTGATCCCATAGCGCGTGAAGACCTCTCGGACGAGATGCAGCGCGTGATGGATATGGGTGAGCAAATGATGGGCTTCACGCCCAATGATGCGCTGATTATGGCTCGCAATCCCGCCTTGACCAAAGCGCTCTGGGCATTGGTAGATGCCGTTTACGGCCAAGGCACACTTGATTCGGGATTAAAGCGCTTGATTGGCTACATTAATTCAACGGCGGCGGGCTGCGTTTATTGCCAAGTACACACGGCGCATGGCGCGCATAATGCCGGATTAGAAGACGCGAAGATAAAAGCGGCGTGGGAGTACGAAACCTCTGATCTGTTCACGGAGGCCGAGCGTGCGGCGCTGCGGGTCGCGCAAGGGGCGGGGCAATCGCCAAATGCTGTAACAGATGCAGAATTTGCTGACTTGAAAAACTATTATACCGATAATGAGATCGTCGAAATTGTCTCTGTCATTGGTATGTTTGGCTTTCTCAATCGCTGGAATTCGACTTTGGCAACTGAAATTGAAAGCACGCCGCTTTCCTTCGCCCGGTCTGCCGAGATAAAGACAACAGATGGTTGATCGCCGCACAGTTTTGACAGGCGCGGCGGTGGCGGGATTAGCGTCCTGCGCAAGTCCCTCTTTGCCTGAAACCCGCCAAACCTTTGTTCTCGTCCACGGGACATGGCATGGCGGATGGGTCTGGAAATATGTCCGCAATATTTTGGAAGATAAAGGCCACCGCGTCTTCACGCCGACTTTGACGGGATGTGGTGAGCGAGAGCATTTATCGTCACCTGAAGTCGGCTTGGATACTCATATCCAAGACATCGTGAATGTCATCGAATTTGAAGATTTGAACAATGTAGTTCTGGTAGGGCATTCATTCACGGGCGTTGCGATTACGGGCGTGGCGGACCGTCTTAAAGACCGGATCAAACATATCTGCTTCTTTGATGCGCTCGTGCCGTTTGGCGACCGTATGAGTGGCGTGCCACGAAAAGCAGATGGGTCTTTGGAAGACTATTTTGTCGAACGTCAAGCTGGATTTATCGATGGCTATAAAATGGATTATTGGGCGGATTATCCGCTCAAAATGCTGTTGCCCGAAGACCACTCAAAGGCAGAATGGGTGCGGTCTAAAATTACGACCCATCCCGCAAAATCCTGGACAGATATTTTAGAGCTCGAAAATGATGGATGGGAAAATATGTCCCGCAGCTTCATTCATTGCGTAGGACAGGACTTTGCCATGAGTAGTGAAAAAATGGTTGGTCCTGCGCGGCAACCTGGTTGGAAATTTATAGAACTAGACATTGCACGGGACGGTATGGTGACGCATCCCGAACTGGTTGCGGACACCTTTCTTCGATTGGCTTTTGCGTGAATGCTCAAGCCCTCAGACTAACGCAAAATCGATGGGGGTTTATCGCCTTCATGTCGGTGATGTGTAGCTTGTCGCCTTTTGCGATGTCCTTTCTCGTTCCTGCCTTTCCGAGCATGGGGCTCGAGTTTGATAAGCCTGTCGGCGACATTCAGTTTTTGATCTCCGTGTTTTTAATAGGCTTGGGCGTGGCTCAGCCGATCCATGGTATGTTGGCAGATCGTTTTGGACGGCGACCTGTCTTACTCATGGGATTTGCGATTTTCGTTCTGGCGAGTTTAGCGAGCGTTATTACGACGAGTTGGACCGCTTTGGTAATTTGTCGTTTCCTACAAGCGATTGGCGTGAGTGCAGGAACAGTCACGAGCCGCGCTATCGTCAATGATGTACAACCGAGAGAAGAGGCTGCGATCACATTGTCCTATATCTCCATTGCAATGGGTTTAGGGCCGATATTGGCGCCTATATTTGGCGGTGTTTTGGATAGTAGTTTTGGGTGGCGCAGTATCTTTCTTGGCTGTTTTGTCGCCGGCGTGATTATTTGGGTCATGGGTATGTTACGACTACCCGAAACACTCCCGGCCAATAAAGAACCGCGCAATATTTTGAAAGACTATGCACGCTTATTCCGCAGCTCAAAATTTATTGGCTACACCTTGATGTTTGGGTTTGGGCAGGGCGTGTTTTTTGCCTTCTTGCCCTTTGCACCGGATTACTTCGAAAATGTTTTGGAAAAAAGCACAACAGTTTTTGTGATGTCTTGGATTGCGCTCTCTATCGCTTTCATGTTTGGCTCACTTTTGGGAACACGACTGACGAAACGATACGGTATGGATAGAGCCATTTTATGGGCCAGTCTCTGGCTTATTTTTGGCGTCATTATTCAATTCGGCGTTTATCAAAGCTTTGGTGGGGGCGTGTTGGCGCTTATCTTACCGCTTATGCTACTCATGGTGGGTACAGGTTTGATCTGTCCTCTGTCCTTGGCAGGCTCTATCAGTTTTGATCCCAAACTGGCCGCCACAGCGGCGGGACTTTCCAGTTCAATGGGCTTGGTCTTGGGTGGTCTTTTTTCTGTCATCGCCGGGAAGCTTTATGACCAAACGCTTTGGCCCTATTTGGTGCTAGTCGTAATCGCAGTTCTGGGTAATATGTTGGCAGTAGGTTTGACAAAAATTGGGACGTAAAATGAGACATATAATCTTTGCAGCCTCACTTTGTTTAATGGCTTGTCAGTCTGCTGTTCAGTCAACAGATAGCGTTGTATTAGAAAACGCTGTACCGAGTTTTGTGGATTTATCCCTGCGCGATAAGCCTGACGCCATAACAACCGACCCTTGGTCGGAGGTTGTTATTAATGTGCCGGATCCTGAGAGTTTCTCGCAATTATTTACCGAAATTGGCGGTTATGAAACGCTTTTGCGAACGGAGACGGACCTTGTCCTTCGTGCAACCGACTCCGACAGCGGGGCTATTCGGTTACGCAAAGTTGACGCGACGGCTCAACCAACGCGCCCTCTGGATGCAAGGGCATGGGATACGGGATGTTACTGGTCTGTGATGATGCGGGCTAAAGATGTCGAGTCTATCGTATCAGATGCCGCCGCTTTTGGATGGCTACCTCATGCACCAATTACCTTTTTGAAATTTGGGCCATCTGAGCTGCATGTCGTTGTCTTAGGGCATCAAGAAACTGGCGTTCAGCTTCAGCTCTATGAGCGTTTAACAACGCCTCTACCTGAAAATTTTCCGGAATTTGAGCGCATTTCGATGCCGTTTAACTTGATGCAGATGGTGGAAGATCGCGACGCGACTTACAATTTTGTGCAACAAGGTTTGGGTTTCGAAACTTTTTATTATGGCAAACCTTACTTGGCGACAGAAACCGAAAATATGCCGCTCGGTCTGCCCAAAGAGCTAACGACGGAAATCGCTTATGAAGCGGCCATTGTTTATCCGAATAAAGGTGATGAAGTCGGCAGATTAGAGATGATTTCTTTCGCAAAAGATGAGCGTATTCCAAGTCGTGATTTCTCTGCCTTATGCCAAGCGAACAATATAGGTATTATAGAAGTGCGCTTCCCTGTCGAGCATATTAACGATGCAGCGGAACAGTTGACTATGAACACTATTGCGATTCACCAAGTTGATGAAGACAGTGTCATGATCAAAGCGCCCGATGGCGGTTTTATTCGGTTTGTGTCAAAGAAACCATGACGCAAACTATCACCCAGGACTTGGCTGAACTTTTACACCGATCGATCTCCGATGCGGATAGAGATCGTGCTGCGTTGCTGCTCTTAGATTGGACGGGATGCGCCGTTGCCGGACGACAAGAACCTGCAGGCAGGAAAGTGGCTGCTGCTTTTGTGGATGAAACCGGAAACTGCACCCGTATCGGCGCGTCCAAAGCGTCCCCGCAAATGGCGGCGTTTCACAATGGCTGTCTCGGAAATGTGTTGGAAATGGATGATGTCGACAAACGTGCCGTGCTTCATGCCGGGCCAACAGTTATTCCGGCAGCCCTGGCTATGGCAGAACATATCGGCGCGAGCGCTAAAGATTTTCTGGACGCCATTATTATCGGATATGAAACAACGATCCGCATTGGCCGTGCCGTCGGGCCGAGACATTATGCTTTCTGGCATAATACGGCGACCTGCGGCGTGTTTGGGGCCGCGGCGGCGGCTTGCCATTTGCTGAAAGGGAGCGACCTTGTATCTGCATTAGGCCTTGCGGGCACGCAGGCATCCGGGCTTTGGCAAACACGGCACGAACCTGACTCTATGGCGAAACAACTCCATGCAGGACATGCCGCGCAAGCCGGGGTGCAGTCGGCATTATTATCTGCGCAGGGCTTTCAAGGGCCGCGCTCTATACTGGAGGGTGAGCAGGGCTTTTTCGCAGCGACGTGCCCGGACGGCAACCCGCAGGATATTTTAGCTGATTATGGTGAGGGCTGGCTGATTCATCAGACGTCGATAAAGCCTTATCCCGCCTGTCGTCACGCGCATGCCGCGATTGATGCGGCGAAATTGGTCGAAGGTTGGGATGGAAAGACGTCGGTCATTGTAGAGACTTATGCGGATGCCTTGAAGTTTTGCGACAGTCCCAACCCCAAAACAACGATTGAAGCGAAGTTCTCGCTCCAACATTCTGTGGCGCTTGTTCTCGCGGGGCACGATTTGTCTCTCAGTGCCTTCAATATAAAAGTGATTAATCATTCACAGATAGCAGCGATACGGGGTTTGGTGCAGGTGAAAGAGGGGAAAGCGTTTAACAAAGCTTATCCGGCGCACTACGGTGCGGCAATTATTATTGGAGAAGGACGTTTTGAGGTAAAGGATACGTATGGTGATCCAGAAAAACCTATTGATGATGGAACACTCTTTAGAAAAGGCATTACACTTATGGAGCATGGGGGCATGGATTTTGACGCTGCCAAAATGTTATGTGGAAACGCTGCGGCTCTAAGTGTAGCTCCGGCAAGCCTTTCAGATTATTTAGAGCGACTTCCATGAGCGATATTTCCCGTAAATTTGCCCGTTGTGCGCTGACGCAATCTGTTTTTTCCGATAGCGCTTATGACAGCACGAAAATCTTCATTCTCGACAGCCTCGGTGTTGGTATCGCAGGATCTAAGGCGCCGTTTCGAGACTCTGTTTATAAGGTCATGACATCTTTCGGCGTGGGTGATGATGCTTATGTCTGGGGCGAGCGCGAGCGCGTCCCAGCGGCGTCTGCCGCCTATATGAACGGCTTTCAAATTCACTGTATGGAATATGACTGCGTGCATGAACCCGCTGTCGTGCATCCCATGGCGACCATATTTGCCGCGATCTCCGCCGAAGCCGAGCGACAGGGCGGAGTAAGCGGGTTTGCCTTGATGGAAGCCGTGATCGTTGCTGTTGATGTGGCGGTGGAGTTGGGTGTCGCAGTGACGTCGCCGCTTAAATTTTTCCGTCCCGCGACTGCGGGGTTGTTCGGAGCGACGCTTGGTATTGCGAGATTACGCTCCTTTGATGAAGATACAGCGCTTTCGGCTATGGGCTGCGCCTTGGCGCAATGTGCAGGCGTTATGCAGGCCCATGTCGAAGGCAAGCCTACTTTGCCCGTTCAAATCGCGGGGGCGGCCCGTGCGGCGATTGTGGCCTGTGAGCTCGCGGAAAATGGACTTCACGGCCCCGAAAGCTCGCTCGAAGGCCCGTTCGGATATTTCAAAATGTTTGAAGATGAAGCGAATGCGAGTTTAGCAGCAGAGCGCCTTGGAAAAAAACACCGTATCACCGAAGTCAGTTGGAAGCCGTTTCCAACGGGTCGCGCCGCCCAAGGCGGTATCACCCTGGTGCAGCGGTTACTGGAGCAAGGCGTGACCTCAGAAAATGTGGAAACTCTTACTTTGTCAGGCCCGCCCATCATTCCGCGCCTCGTCAACCGCCCTGCCAAAGTCGGGATGAGCGCGAATTATGCCCGTCTTTGTTTTCCTTATCTTGCCGCGATTACATTGATGCGCGGCACAGTCGGACTAAATGACTTTTCGGAGAAGGATTTGACCGATCCTGAAATACTGGATTTGGCCGCACGTGTTTCTGTTCAAATAAATCACATCAAAAATCCGTCGGAATTTGTGCCGCAATCGGTATCGGCTACGCTGAAAGATGGAGAGGTCAAAAACGCAATCATTGGAAAACTTTTCGGCTCTCCTGCGTTTCCACTCACGCGAGAGCAGCATATTGAGAAATTTCGCAATTGCGTCACGTTCGGATTGCGTCAGGTCAATGCGGAAAAGACCGCAGACAGGCTCATAGAGCTAATTGATAATTTGGAGCGGTTCGAAAACTGTGGTGAGATTTACGAACTTGCTGCAGGTCTGAATTAATATGCACAAAACCTATTTTGATTTTGTAGATGCGAAAGCCCTTCGCGCAGACCATCCTATCGGGGATGAATTTTTAGCTTTTGCTAAAAACATGAGCCGCGATGAATTATTCGTCCATCAGGATAAGCTGTTTCGACGTATGTTGGTGCGGGCGTGGCAAACGCCTTTTTATCAGCGTCTATGGGGCGCACAGGGTATCGAGCCCGGCGATATAAATGGCCTCGCGGATATTCAAAAACTGCCCATATATGATAAATCTGATATTATGGACTCTATCGACTTTGCGCCGCCTTTCGGCGATTTTGCGGGATTTGAGAGCTATTCCAAAGAAGAGCGCCCGCCCGTTAAATTTCATACGACGTCAGGTACAACAGGGAAGCCGCAAGTTCTGATTTTCGGCCCAAAATCTCGTGAAGTGCAAAACTTACTCTTGGGTAGACTTTACACACTGCAAGGTATTGGTAATGGCGATATTGTGCATTCAGTTTATGGACACGGACCGATTAACGGTGGGCATTATGTCCGCGAAGCCGTCACGCATTGGACGCAGGCTATATTCGTTTCGGCAGGAACAGGCGTAGAAACACGCTCTGTCAAGCAAGTGCAAATGATGGCTGATTTTGGCGCAACGGCGATTGTGGGCTTTGCCGATTATATCAAGAAATTGGCCAAGGTCGCGCGCGAGGCAGGGCTGGAGCCCGGTATAGACATTCCCGTCCGTGTAATTTCAGGTCACATGGGCCGTGAAGATAAATCTTCTATCTCTGACATGTGGGGCGGGGCGACCTGTTTTGATTGGTACGGGGTCGGCGATACAGGCGCGATTGCAGGTGAAGGCCCGGATCAAGACGGCCTTTATGTGATGGAAGATGCGCAATATCTCGAAATTTGCGACATTGAAACGGGCGTGCCCGTCAAAGACGGACAGACAGGCGACATGGTTTGCACATGCCTGTTTAAAGACGATATTTACCCGATCATTCGATTTAATACACATGATGTTTCGGCCGTACGTGACGGAAAATCGTCTTTGGGGCTGAATTATCGGCGCATTGAAGGGTTTCTGGGACGTTCCGACAACATGGTGAAGTTACGCGGTATCAATATTTTTCCGCAAGCTATAGGCCCGCTCATGGAAGAGATTGATTCATTTGGCGGCGAGTTTTATTGTCAGGTTGATCGTGATCATGCGGGTCGTGATGAAATGACGGTTGTGGCCGAATGCAAATCACCTGAAATGGCAAAACTCACCCCTAAATTTGAAGCGCTGCTGAAAGAAAAACTTGGCTTAGGGATGTCTGTTAAACTTGTCCCGATGGGCACAACGTGTGAGACAACGCAAGTTGATGTGCGGCAAAAACCTATCCGGCTCGTGGATACGCGTTTTTAAATGGTAGATCGGGATATCAATGCTATTCTCACGCGCATAGCAACGCCAAATAATGGCAAAGGCGTGGGCGTCAAAGCCAATATTGCCATAAAAGACTATGCTTGCCACGGCGGTATCAAGGCCTATGAAAATGATATTGCTTCAGAAGATGCTGTTGTTGTTAAACGCTTGAGAGAGGCAGGTTATGCGCCCTCAGCTATTCTGAATATGGAAGAGGGAGCTTTGGGCGCGCAGACGGATAACCCGTGGTTCGGTAAAACGCATAATCCATTGAAATATGGCTATACGCCAGGCGGTTCATCCGGAGGTTCCGCCGCCGCTGTAGCCGCACATCAAGTTGATTTTGCGCTGGGGACTGACACCATGGGGTCGGTACGTATTCCCTCTGCCTATTGCGGACTTTGGGGATTTAAGCCTTCATATGATAATAAAATGCTTAAAGGTGTTATGCCGCTTTCGCTAACGCTTGATACGGTTGGAGTTCACGCACATAGTTTTGAAGATGTCGTGCGTGCAACCGAAATTATATGTGATAATAGATTCGCAGATGGCAATGCGGGGGAGATAACGCTTTTGGATTGGAACGGACGGGTCGAGTGCGAAGCAGATGTTCAAAGCGCTTTTGCCGAATTTGTTTCGAAACATGGAAAGTTTCTGACAACAACTCTAAAAACAACGTTGGCGCCTTATGCCTATGGGCAATCGCGCCGGGCAGGTCTTATCCTATCCGAAGTTGAAGGGTATGAATTTCACAAACATAGGCTTGATATGAAGCCTGAGGGATTCTCTGACTTTTTCAGAGGGATGTTAGAATATGGGGCAAAGCTGCCACGCGAAAAAGTTGATGCTGCTTATGCCCATGTCAAAGTGCTGCGCGAAGCTGACTTTCCTAATTTCATCTTAATGCCGACAGCCCCACAGATAGCCTTTAAATTCGGCGATCCTATACCTGCCAATCAAGCAGATTTTACAGCTTTTGCTAATCTAGCAGATCGGCCCGCTATTCAATTTCCGATTAGTAAGAATGTGAGCGGACTACCCATTGGCGCGCAACTGGTGGGGCCAAGAGGGCGCGAAGCTGACCTTGTCGCCACATTGAAAGCCTTGTTGGATTAAAAATCAGGCTTTCGTTTTTCTAAAAAAGCCTTGTAGCCTTCTTCAAAATCCTTACTGGAAAACCCGCTGTAAAACCACTCTTTAGTTGTTGCCGTTTCACCTCTTTGCCCGGCTTCAAAAGCCATAAACATTTGCTTGGTGACTCTAGCAGAGTCGCTGCTGGTCTCTGCAATGGCAAGTGCATAATCCCTGACAATCTGGTCAAGTTCATATTGATCTGTAAGTCGATTAATAAGTCCAATCTCTTTGGCTTCCTCTGCGAGTACAATGCGCGCTGAAAATAAGATATCTTTTGCATAGCTGACACCAACAGCTTGAATGAGCCGTTTAATGTCGGAAAAAGGATAAACGAGCCCGAGTTTGCCGGGCGTGATGGCAAATTTTGATGTGCCGTCGGCAATGCGAATGTCACAGGCCAATGCAATACCGCAACCGCCGCCGACACAAACGCCACGAATTTTTGCGATCGTAGGGAACGGGAAGGTCGCAATCGCGTCCATCGCTTGGGCAATTTTTTGAGAGATTAATTTAGAGCTTACAGGTGTCGCATAAAGTGTGCTGAATTCTGAAATATCAGCACCTGCTGCAAAGTGTTTGCCTTCGCCTGTTATAACGAGGACTTTTATTTTCTTGTTCTCTGAAGCTTGGGCCAGACAATCAATTAATTGTTGCCACATATCTGCGCTGAGTGCGTTCCGTTTTGCGGGCTGTTGCAAAATGATATTACCGATATGGGCAGTAACCATTTGAAATTTGACATCGGCTTCCACGTATTATCCTTCTGCAAAATCGCTCAGTGTGAGAGGCGATATCGTATTGGCGATATAGGCTTTTTGGCGAAAGAAACGCAAGAAACCGTTTGCGCCCATGCGAGATGGGCCGAGGCCGGAGTTTTTGAAACTTTGCTTGCCCGCTTCAAAATATTGACCTGTTAGCGCGGCATCCATCAGGCTAATCGCACCCGCATCGATATGCTTTCCGATTTCATGTGCGGCGTCAATGGTCGCTGCAAATACCCCGCCTGACAGGCCGAACTCTGTATCGTTGGCGAGCTCTATCGCCTGTTCTAAAGTATCATAAGCCATAACGGGTATCACAGGACCAAAAGTTTCCTCGCGCATAATGTCCATATCATGTGTGACGCCGGCGATCACAGTCGGCTCCAACCAATAGCCGCCCCCATGGCGCAATATGTTTCCGCCGGAGAGGATTTTAGCGCCTTTGTGGACTGCGTCTTTGATTTGACTAGCAACAACATCGGCTTGTTTGCCAAAAATAAATGGTCCGATGTCACCGGAATTTATATCAGGAAAATTGAGCTTCACAGCTTTGGCTTTAGTGACCAAACTTTCGACAAAGGCATCATAAAGTGACGTTGGTACATAGACGCGTTCGATTGATTGACAGGCCTGTCCTGTTGCCAAGACGCTTGAACGTAACGCCAAAGAGGTGGCGACTTCTAGATCGGCGTCTTCAGTAATTATCAGTGGATCTTTACCCCCGAGTTCGAGGTTGGCGGGGATGAGGTTTTCAGCGGCCTTTATGGCCACTTTACGGCCCGTCGCGACCGAGCCTGTAAAGCACACACAATCGACATGATCAATCAGCGCCGCGCCTGTCGCCCCGGCTCCTTGGATAAAACGGAGAATGTTTTCCATAGCTGCGTCTTTAATGACGGGGGTAAGGGCATCAGCGAAACGGGGCGTGACTTCGCTAGGCTTAATCATCACACACCCACCGGCCAAAAGGGCAGGAATGGCATCAATAAAAGAGAGCGTAATCGGAAAATTCCAAGGACTGATAACGCCGACCAGTGCATAAGGCACCCACTCATTTTGGTGCTTGAAATTGGGTTTCATGCGCCCCTGCACCCAGTCTGTTTTCGGCATTGATATCGGAGCTAAGCCCGTCCAAGCGCGTAAATTACCGATCACCCCCATAACTTCGGACTGCGCCAGACGTCTGCGTCCCGTGTCAATTTCAAGCGCCTTGATAACGGAATCCTGATGCCGTTCCAAACTATTAGCCAGTTTGCAAATGGCTTTTATACGCGCATCTAAGCCTTGGGCGCGCCAGAGCTTTTGAGCCTCTCGCATTTGGGTCGACAGTGTTGTGATCTTGTCAGCCGTTATAGCTTGGATATGATAATCGACTTCACCTGTTCGCGGGTTTTTCACATCAATAATTTGCTTTGTCATAGACTTGCTCTACCGAAATTGCCGCGTCATAAGATGCGTTAAATCAAAACCTTTCGAATTGCTATCAAGCAAGAGAGCCGCATGACCGATACACCGATTATTTATAAAGCCCTTGCTCTTCAAACAGAATGTAAGGCCGTTAACCGATGTGCCTCTCGCGAGGAAAGCCGGTTGATAATGATGGGATCCATCGCCCGCATTCGAGGGCAGGTATTTTCCGCTAAAGCCTTTCATGGTCCAGATTTGAAATTGGTTTGTTTGCCCGAGTATTTTCTTACAAGTTTTCCGGCGGGCGAGAGTGCAAAGGATTGGCAAGGTAAGGCCGCGCTCGAACTCGACGGCCCTGAATACAAGGCGCTTGGTAAAATTGCGGCAGATGCGGACATGTATATTGCAGGCAATGCCTATGAAACAGATTCGTATTTCCCTGATCTTTATTTTCAAGCCAGTTTTATTATTGCGCCGAGTGGTAAGGTTGAGTTGCGCTATCGTCGTCTTATCTCGATGTACGCTCCGTCGCCTTATGATGTGTGGGATGAATATTTAAAGCATTATAGCGAAGATGATGTTTTCCCCGTTTTAGACACGCCGTTGGGGCGTTTAGCTTGTCTCGCTAGTGAGGAAATTCGCTATCCTGAAGTGAGCCGTATTTTGGCAGCGCGTGGCGCGGAAGTCATTTTGCACCCGACTTCCGAAGCCGCCAGCACGCAAATGACCTATAAAAATGTGGCCAAACTGGCACGGGCGCAGGAAAATCAATGCTATGTTGTATCTGCGAACAGCGCGGGCATAACAGGGACCGCTCTGTCGGCCATGAGTACAGATGGGCGTAGCCAAATCGTCGATGACCGCGGCATCATTCTTGCCGAAACATTAGGCGGAGAAAGCATTACGGCCTGTGCGGATATTGACATCACAGCACTGCGATATCGCCGTCGCCGCAACGGCATGGACAATATGCTTGCGCGCCAACCTATGGCACTTTACGCGGCACAATATGCAAAGCTGGATTTACATCCGCAAGGAAGCTTAGGTGACGGCACAAGTCCGCCAGCGAAAGATTTTTATAAATCCCGACAGAACGCTGTAATTGAAAGCCTCTCTAATAAGGGCATCATATAAGTCGTGTAATTCCTGTTTATTCGAAATTGGAAATTGGGGCTTAATTGCCCATTTTTCAATGCTTTATGAGTATGACTCAGGAAATACCCTAGGTATATTTTTTCATATTGGCGCGGATTTCGTCTTGATCCCAAATTACACCACCGAGGAGATCACCACAGGCCGGGACGAAGTGATTGACGATAATGGTCTCATACATGTTAGAGCTGATATAGGGATCACCGTTCATTAAGGCCCAAGCCTCTTCCTCTGTCTCAGCTTCAACCAAGAAAAAGCTTCCGAAAATATCTCCGTCAGGCCTGTTACGCATCGGCCCTGCCACGCGGTATTTTTTATTATTGGCTTCGATATGATCGAGATGACCAAAGAGGTGTTCATGGCGGAGTGGTGCCGTTTTTGGCCCGTCAAGACAGGTGAACATAAATGTCGCTTTTTCGAATTTTGGAATGCGTTTGGCTTTCGGCATGAAATTCTCCTTTTCGACATAAACTAGGCGCATCATTTACTTTCAGGCTGACTTAAATCAAGTTCATCCAAAGCCCTATGATTATTCATTTGAGGGAGGGGAAGTTCATGTCATCCACGTTAATCGTTTTGACTACATTGATTTTGTATAAAGTCGTGCTTTTGGGCGTGGGCTTTTGGGCGTCGCGGCGCGTTAAATCCGAAGATGATTTTTTCCTAGCCGGTAAAGCATCAGGAGGAGGGCTCGGCGCTTGGACGGCAGGATTGTCTTATGCGGCGTCAACGTCATCGGCTTGGGTGCTACTTGGTTTTACAGGATTAGTTTATACGCAAGGCGTCGTCGGGCTGTGGCTCATACCCGGCATTTTCGGCGGTTATCTTTTAACATGGCTGGTAATGGGGCCAAAGCTTAATCAAGATACGGCCGAGCGCGGTCATTTAACCATTGTTGATTTTATCACCTCTGATGTGAGCGGGGTGTGGAAACGCCGCATCGGTATTATTTGTGCGCTGATGATTTTATTTTGTTTCGTGTTTTATATTTCCTCTCAATTTCAAGCGGCGGGGAATGCGCTGACCGAAGTGTTCGGCATGAGCGCCACAGAAGCCATTCTTTTGGGCGCAGTCGTTATTGTTGTTTATTGCTTGCTGGGTGGATTTCTAGCGGCGAGTGTTACGGATGCTTTGCAGGCATGCGTCATGATGCTTGCCTGTATTTTGGTACCCATGGCGGCTGTAAATGCAGTCGGCGGCCTCGGCGCGATTATTGATACCCTTTATGCAACTCAGCCCAAGGCTTACTTCAGTTTTACAGGGCAGGCCGTCGGTATGGCCGGCATTGGTTTGGCGATGGGCTTGTTCGGTACGGGTTTGGGCGCTTTGGGCCAACCACAACTTTTGAACCGGATAATGTCTGTGCGTTCACAAAAGGAACGAATGCAAGGTGCAGCCATTACCATAATTTGGGGCGTGATCATTTATTCAGGTCTTATCTGTCTGGCTTTTGCAGGCCGCGCGAGCGGGATTGAGACAGGCACAGAAGGTTTATTCTTCGCGGCGGCGAAAGCCTTCCTGCCTGCGGTATTGGCAGGGGTCGTGACAGCAGCTGTTTTGTCTGCTGTTATGTCGACAGTGGATAGTTTGCTTCTCGCTGCCGCATCTGCAGTCTCGCACGATATGGGGGCAACCTATCGTGACCCGCAGCAGGCTTTATTGTTTGGACGACTTGCGATGGTTGGGGTCGCAATTTTCGCTGTTCTGTTGACGCTTTATTTGCCAAAAGATATTTTTAGTCGGGTGTTGTTCAGTTGGGTGGCTCTCGGCGCAGCCTTAGGGCCGGCCGTCTTAACAAAGTGCCTCGGTTGGCAAGTCAAAGGGGGATTCATGTTCAGCGCAATTATCCTTGGTTTCTTGACGGCTGTCATATTCGCCAATCTCGATGGCAGCCTTGCTGATTTAGTAGAAAAATGGGTGTCGTGGCTTTTAGGCCTCAGCATTTTATTTTTTGGAAGGATCTCCGATAAATCATCCAGATACAGGCAAGGTGAGGTTTGAGATAAACGACAGTCCAAGATGAAAACATGAGAGGATAGAATATGACAGCTTATATGATTATCACAGCGATCATCAAAGACCGTGATGCTTTTATTCAGGGATATAGTAAAGCGACTGCGCCATTGGTCGCTAGATTTGGCGGGCATTATGTTATGCGGGCTCCCGATGCCTTGCTTCTCGAAGGTGATTTTGGCCATGGCGGATCTATGGCGATCTCTGAGTGGCCCGATAAAGAGTCGGCTTTGGCGTTTTGGAATAGTCCTGAATATGCTGAGGCCAAAAAGCTCCGCGAAGGTCTCGCAGAGGTTCAGGTCTTATTAATTCAGGCGCCGAAATTTACGACGGATGAATAGGGGCTTATTGCCCCGTCCAATCATCACTGATTTTACGCTCATCGACAAGGGTACGGGAAAACAGCGCGTCATTTTTAAACCAATGCCATGTGCGCGCGCGTTTCTGTCCGTCATCAGAGATTTGAATCATCTCATAAAGATAAAGGTCAGGCTCACCCGTCCGTGTCCAATTTAAGACGGTTGTCCGACCATGTGTGTCGAGCGTCATGTCTGCGGCCCAGCCTTGAATGAAATCATTATCCCACCAAAGGCGACCATCTTTTATTGCAGCCGGAAAATCACGCGTTTCCGTGCGGCCATCATCCCATGTGTAATAATTTGTCTGGTGATAAAGCACATCACTGTCTGTTGGGAACCGGCATACAAGCTTTGATTTATGCTCATCCACCTTATTGCCGTCTTTATCATAATGACGATAGACGCCTTCCCACACACCCTCATGTCGAGCCAGAACGGGATGCCGTTTTTTTAACTCATTGACAGTTGTGATTTCTGCAGCGCTCATAGCGGCCTCCAAGACATGTTACAAATTTGAGGTGTTTTAGCGCCTTAGCTTTCATGGGAGTTGAGAAATCTCAACAACTCAGTGCGACTTAAACACTCCCGCGATGCTGCGTGAAATCTTCTCGTCCACCAAGATCGCGAATACAGTCTATTTTCAAAATATCGCAAGAGTGAGAGTCCTTAAAGGTGATGATTTCGCTTTTCTTTAAGGAGGAAAAAGCCCGACTCACCGTTTCGATCGTCAGGCCCAGAAAATCGGCAATGTCCAGACGGGTCATCGGCAAATCAATATGGTCACTTTTTTGGCGTGGGCCGTCCACTGAAAACCGTGCCTGATTAGCCCGGAGGTATAGCAGAAAAGATGCGACCCGTTCGACGGCGGAGCGCTGACCAATTGTATAAATGTGGTCATGCGCGCTTTCGAGAATACGCGTCAGAACAACCCGAAAATTTGAGGCGAATTTAGGCGTTGTTTCCAATGCGCGTTCCAGCGCAGCCCGGGGATAACAAATCGCTGTCACAGGTGTCAGAGCGGTTGCCAAATTTGGATAAGCCGGCGTGGAAGAGGCACCGAGTATTTGTCTTGCGCCCATAAAAGCAAGTATCTGGCGGCGACCGTCCCGCCCGTTTCGCGCTAAAGCGACGGTGCCTTCAATAATATCGTAAAAATAATCAGTGCGTTCACCCTCGGTGATCAGGTGTTTTCCGGGCGCAAAATGACGCTCCCGCCCCTCATTAAATAAGTGGTTCAAAGCAGGGCTATTTTCGCCCTCCGTCATTTCACCTAAATGTCCACGTCGTTCGATCATGTTATGTTGTTAATGCGGATTTTAAATTGCTTCAAGAGCCATCAATGATAGCGAAGGCGGTATTTTCAGCACTTTCCATGGCGGCTTCCATTCCGGTGTGTAAAAGTCCTAAATGCTCCCCCGCAAAATGGAGGGCACCTACAGACTGTCCCATTGTCTCCGCCCATTCCGAAGCCTGCCCCGGTGCCCAATGCATATAAGCGCCATTTGCGAACGGGTTTGTTTCTGTCCAATTGACTGTGTTTAAAACTTCGACTTTGTTTTTTGTGACCGGGCGGATGGTGTGCAGCACATCCAAGAAGAGAGAGCGTCTTTCGGTCTCATTGCGCTGCCCCATTTTTCGGGCCGGTTCACCGTTAATCCAGGCGCGAAACAGTCCTGTCGGTCTTCCGTCCGCGGCACGATTGGCAAATATGCGTTCTATAGGGCTATCCGTCCACATATCAGCGGGGAGTCCGTCATTTTCCCAAAAGGGTGAGCTTGCACGGAAATGGACTTGAAAAATCTGCGTATAAGGCAATGCGCCAATCGCCGCGCGTTGTATTTCAGATAAGGGGGCGTCCAATTGAATATTGCGTAGCGCGCCGAAAGGCAAAGTACAAACGGCTTGCTTGGCTCTGAGTGTTTTACCGCTTTCGAGCGTTACCTCGACGCCGGACGCTAATGTTTTAATATGTTTGATTTTTGCATTATATCTTACAGGACGCGGCAAACGCTTCGCCATAGCTTCGGTCAATCGTTGCGATCCGTCTTTGACGAAATAGCCCGTCCCCATACCGCGCGATTGCGCATAGAGCTGCATCGTGCGGTGCAGGTTTAACATGGAATAGTTAGAGAGTTGATTGCCGTTCAAGGCGCGCTCCACAACGGCCATAGCCTCATCAGAAAAATTTTGCGTTTTCAGAAGGTCGAGTGCTGAGATATCCGCCTTAGCCGTTGCCTGCCGCCAATCATCCGCTGCCGTAAAGAGGCGGGCCTGTCCGGCAAAACGAAAAAGGGGTGCGCTGGGGGTGCTGCCTGCAAAGGGTTTTGGGAATAGAGGTAAAGCCTTAAAGCCCGCTTCATCAAACCATTTGTCCTGATAAAAATAGCCTGTTTCACGAGGTTTCGGTACATCCTCCACTAAAGTCACATTGAGCTTTCGTGCCGTATCAATGATGCGGGCATAGCTCGCCCCGATTTGTTCGCCGCCGCCTTCAGTGTAACCCTCTGAGTGCGTCAGCGTATATAAACGACCGCCGGGACGCGGATTGGCTTCTAAGACGAGAACCTCATATCCTGTTTCACTTAGCAATTGCGCCGAATGCAGGCCCGATAGTCCGGCCCCCATCACGATAATATCCGCGTCTTGTGTTTTTGTTGAGGGTTGGCAGGCGGGCAGGGCAAGACTTGCGCCTACACCCGCTAAAACGATCCGTCGATTAAGCGCTCTTGTCATAGGTCAATGCTTTCCAAACGCTGCGTTTCATGAGTATAAAGATATTAATAGGATTTTGGGGAAATTTATGACTGACATTTCGCAAAGCGGTCAGAAGACGCAAGCCATGTCTAAGCTGGAGGAATGGAAGAATGGGTGGCCGATCGTGGTGGCTTCCCTTGTCGGCATTGCTTTATGTTTGAGCCCGCTGCCTTATTGGGCACTTATTGTTATAGGTTCGGAATTAGCGGCTGAGTTTGGCTGGAGCCGACCTGTGATTACGGCAGGTTTTCTCTTCATGACAACAGGTGTCTTAATCGGCGCACCTCTCGCGGGCCAGCTCGTTGATAGATACGGAGCCAGACGGGTCTTACTACCTTCTATTGTCGCCTTAGGTATCGGCACAAGTTCTTTTGCACTAATGACATCTAATCCAGCCGTATTTTACTTTATTTTCTTTGTAACAGCTTTTTTCGGCTCTGCGACGCTTCCGATTACGTGGTCTAAAGCCATCGTGAATAATTTTGACAAACATCGCGGTTTGGCGCTTGGTATCGCGCTGACGGGCACAGGGCTCTACGGATTTATCGCGACGCCCAGTATCCAACTGATGATTGATACTTTTGGTTGGCGATGGGCTTATGTCAGCGTCGGCGTTTTGCCCGTTTTATTTTCTCTGCCTTTGGCGTCTTTCCTGTTCCGTGATCACAAAGAAGAAAAAGCTTTAGCAGCGGTTGATAACTCTGCCTCCGTGTCCCTGAAAAGCTGGATTTGGAAACCTATTTTCATTGCGGCCATTTTATGCGTCAGCTTTATTTATATCATCTCACAGCCCAACGGTGTGTATCTTGTTTTGATCCTGATGCTGACCTTTTTTCTCGGCTATGTGGGTTATATTTATCTCAGCAGTAAAGACACGGGCGAGGTCAGCACTTTGCCGGGCCTATCTATTCGAGAGATTTATGCTGATTACCGTTTCTGGATAATCCTGTTTGCGTTTATTATTTTAGGGGCAGTGGTTTCCGGAATTATTGCCAATTCCAAATTCATCTTGTTAGACAAAGGATATACGGATAGCCAATCAACGAACATGTTTATTGGCGCCGGCGTTATTGGGCTGTCTACACTTGTTGGGCGTCTTGTGGGGGGCTTCCTTGTTGACTTTATATGGGCACCTCTTGTGGCCTTCATCTTTATGTCGATACCTGCCATTGGCTGCTATATTTTGATGAATGATTATTCGCTTGCCCTGAACACCTTTGCCTTGATCACAGTGGGTCTGGCAGCAGGGGTAGAGTTTGATCTTATGGCCTATTTTGTTTCACGTTACTTTGGCACGAAATCCTATGGTCGCATTTATGGTCTGGTGTATGCCGCCTTTGGATTAGGCTCAGGCTCGTCGCCCATTATCTTTAATCTGCTGCGTGGCGATAGCCCGGATTATTCAAGTGTGCTTGCCATAGCCGCGTTTGGATTTTTGATAGGGGGGGCGATACTACTGACACTCGGAAAATATCGAGACTTTGGCGATTCGGCAGGGCATGGCCACTAAATATAAGACGCTTATTATTGGTGCAGGATTTGGCGGCTTATGCATGGCCGCCAAATTAAAAGAAAAAGGCGACAATGATTTTCTCATAATCGAGAAAGGCGAGGGTGTCGGTGGGACATGGCGGGAAAACAGCTATCCTGGTGCGGGCTGTGATATTCCGAGTGCGCTCTATTCCTATTCCTTTGCGCGCAAATATGACTGGCAATCCAAATGGGCAAAGCAGCCTGAAATACTCGCCTATATCGAAAAATGTGTCGATGACTTTGGATTAAGACCCCATCTGAGTTTCAACACGAGTGTTAAAGAAGCCGCGTTCAAAACAGACCATTGGGTTATCACACTGAATAATGATGAGCGCCTGACCTGTCAGTTTTTGGTCAGCGCCGTCGGACAGTTACATCACCCTAAAACGCCAGATTTCGTAGGATTGAATAAATTTAAAGGCAAAGCCTTTCATTCTGCCAGATGGGATCACGCTGTTAATTTATCGGATAAGCGTGTCGCTGTGATCGGGAACGCCGCCAGCGCGGTGCAGCTGATACCCAAAGTCGCGAAACAGGCCAAATCGCTGACCGTTTATCACCGAAGTGCCAATTGGGTTGTGGGTAAAGAAAAACTGCCATTTTGGATCGTTGAACGGATGATGGGCCCGCTTTTCAAAAAATTCGGAAATTTTGATCGCTTTCAAACCTGGGCTTTAGGAGAGTTTGGTTTGTGGCGCATGATTAAGCGTGACCCAATGACCTCTTGGATAGGCCGTCGATGGTTTCGCAAGAACCTGAAACAATCTGTCACCGATAAAGCTTTGCAGGAAAAGCTCACACCGGATTATCCGATTGGGGCGAAACGGGTTCTACTCTCGGACGATTTCTTCCCGGCGCTCATGCGGGATAATGTCGACCTTGTTTTTGAGGGTGTGAAAACCTTTGATGAAAACGGCATCATTGATAGCGCCGGGATCACCCGCCAACATGACGTTGTTGTTTTCGCGACAGGGTTTTATTCCAACCCATTTTTGAAAGAAATTGATGTCCTTGGTGAAGCCTCTCAATCCTTGAAAGAGACGTGGCACGAGGGCGCTTATGCCTATTACGGCACAATGACATCGGGTTTCCCAAATCTATTTATTCTCTATGGGCCAAATACCAACACGGGGCACAGTTCGATTATCTTCAAATTAGAGCAACAGGTTGGCTATGTGATGCAGCTTATGTCGCGCGCAGGCGACGGTCATATTAACGTCAAGCCTGATGCGGAAGGTAGCTATAACGAAAAGGTTCAAGCTCGATTATCAAAGCTCGCATGGGCCAAGATAGAGGAGAGTTGGTACAAAGATGGCGACCGCGTCACCAATAACTGGCCGGGGTCGTCTTGGGAGTTTAAACGTAAGATGTCCAAGCCCGATTGGTCGGCTTTCGAGGTCTCAAAATGACAACATTCAAATATAAACTTTTTGAAAATGTGTTACGGGTGCTGAATTATCGCGACCGTATTTTGAAAGATTTGCAGAAGCCGCGTATCAGGAGCGCCCGCCCCAAAGGGAAATATAAAGACCGATTTATGCGCTCAGAATTTCAGGGGCGCACCGTGTGGACGGTTCATCCTAAATCCGGCGAAAGTGACTCTCGCTATGTCCATTTTCACGGCGGGGCGTATGTTTACCGTATCATTGATATTCATTTTCCGACAATCGCGGAATTAGCGGATAAAAGCAGTGTCAGCATTACCTTACCGGACTATCCGATATTCCCGCAAACAGCCCAAGAGACACACGACTGGAGTCACGCTTATTTCGACTCAGTCGTCAGCGAATATGGCTTAGAGAACGTCACAATTGGCGGCTGTTCAGCAGGCGGTAATCTGGCCTTAGCCGTCTTGCAAATGCGACGCGCGGCCCAAATGGATAACACTAGCGATGCCATTCTATGGTCGCCTTGGGTGGATATGACCATGACGCGAGATTATGTGTCGCATAATCCAAAAGAACCGCTGTTATCCGTCGAAGGTATCGTATCTTCGGGTGAACGCTTCATCGGTGGTCGTGAAGCGAATGAACCGCTCATTAGCCCCGTTTTCGCTGACCTAAAAGGCTTGTCCCAACTTCATATCTTCACGGGTCAAAAAGATTTGCTCTTTCCCCAAATCAAAGTGTTTGCGGATAAAGCGAAAGAGGCGGGCATTCTCAAAACCTATCGCGCCGAGCCAGACTTCGGTCATTATTGGATGTTCTACCCAACCAAAGATAGACATCGCACGATTAGCGAGATGGCGGATTTACTTCGTGGATGAGTTTAATTTTTCAATTTTCCTAACCCAATCAGCCCCCAATACTGAAATTGAGAGTTCATTCAGTTGGTCCCACGAGCCTGTTCTTTCTCCCGTTAGATGAATGACTTTTGTTAAATCAGGTGTGTAAAATCTAAGTTCATCATTAAAAGCAAACATGTGTTCATTTAACCTACTAATGAGTTCTGATAGCTCTATTAAGATAGCTCCTGAACTTGACCAACTTAAAGGAAAACAATAGCCCGTTGTTTCTGGATTGTCTGAAAAACATTGAGCAATCATTTCCAATTTTGTTCCAAAATTTTCTTCAAACTCTATTGTCGTAAAATTGGAATAACAAAATTTCGAATGCCAAAGGTGGCTGGCATTTATTTTATTATAGAGTGCGAGGGAGGTTTCTTGGTCGAGAAATGATATTTTCTTTCCAAAGACTTTCTCGAGTTTTTCTTGTTCACTACGCGTTTTAAGGCGTGTTTGTAGCTTAACTCTTTTGGCGGTATTTACAGCATTATCTCTGCTTTTGGTCATTGCGAGAACATATCTAAATACACGTCGATGGCAATTCCTGCTTGTCTGAAAAGTTGAAACAAAAAAAGCGCCTCATTTCTGAGGCGCTTCAACCTGATTAATTTAAAAAGTTCTAGGCAGCTTTCTTTTTGCTTTTACCTGCATTGCCGTAAATGCTCTCGCCGGCTTTCGCTTTGTCGCGGAACATTTGTGGGGGGTGGAAGCGGGCGCCGTGGCGTTGTGCCAAGCGGTCAGCTGTTGAGACAAACGTGTCTAGTCCCATTGTGTCGATGTGCGATAAGGGCCCGCCTGTATAAGGCGGGAAGCCCCAACCAAAGATCGCACCGAGGTCAGCACTTTGTGGATCCGGCACGACGCCTTCGGCATAACAATGCGCTGTCGGGATAAGCTGTGCAAACATCAGACGTTCTTCAACCTCTGCGGCGGAAGGCTGTTTTTCCAAGAGCGGATAATGATCCGTCATGCCTTTCCAGAGGCCCAGACGATTGCCGTTTTCATCATAGTCATAGAATCCGGCACCGAAACGACGGCCTTTGCGATCCCATTTGACAACCATGTTTTCATAGAAGTCTTCTGATCCCGTCGGCACATAATCTTTGCCCATTTCTTCCTTGGTTGATGTCATAATGTCATAACCAAGCTTCAATGTTGTATCATCCGACACGGCAAGCGGGCCGATGGGCAGGCCGAGATTTGCGGCACAGTTTTCAATCAGCGCCATGCTAATACCTTCTGTCACCATCAAGCTCGCTTCATTCGCATAAGGCGGGAAGACGCGGTTGGTGAAGAAACCACGCACGTCTTTGACGACAATCGGTGTCTTTTTGATTTTGCGGTTATAATCAAACGCCGCGGCCAGAGCGAGGTCACCTGTGCCTTCATGCGGAATGATTTCCAAAAGCGGCATTCTTTCAACCGGTGAGAAGAAATGCATGCCAATAAACTGGTCCGGACGGGATGAGTTTTTAGCCAAGCCGCCAATGGGCAGTGTTGACGTGTTGGACGCAAAGACAACATCTTTTCCAATAACGGCTTCTGTTTTCTTAATAACGTCGGCTTTGACATCGGGGCGCTCAAACACGGCTTCGATGATCAAATCGACATCTTTCAGATCGTCATAATTATCGGTTGGCGTGATACGGGCGAGGAACTCTTCTGCCGCTTCTTTGGTCATGCGACCACGGGAGACGTTTTTGTCCAAAATCTTCTTGGTGTAAGCAACAGATTTTTGGGCTTCTTCCATAGAGCGGTCGAGGGAGACGACCTGCATGCCTGCTTTGGCCGTCACATGGGCGATACCTGAGCCCATAAGGCCTGCGCCGAGGACGCCGACTTTTTTGATGTCGATTGGTGGAATGCCTTCGGGACGAGCTGCGCCTTTTTCCGCGGCTTGTTTGTTCACAAACAAGGTGCGGATCATGTTTTTCGCAACAGGGTCCGCCAGAAGCGTGCAGAAATATTTCACTTCAATCGCGAGCGCTGTGTCCATCGGGACATTCGTGCCTTCGTAGAGACATGACATGATGGCTTTAATCGCCGGATAATTATTCTTGCTCTCTTTCAGAGCCATAGCATTGGCGGCCATAAAGAACTGAACTGCTTTCGGGTTCATCGCACCCGCACCGCCGGGGACTTTAAAGCCTTTGACATCCCAAGGGGCGAGAACGCCTTTCTCGGAATTGGCTTTGACCCAGGCTTTGGCCACTTCAATCGTTTTACCGGGCTCCACCACTTCGCTGATGAGGCCTTGGGCGAGCGCTTTTTTCGGATCCAATGATTTACCTTGTGTGCACATGATGGCTGCGTTTTGCAGGCCTATCAGGCGCGGGACACGTTGCGTGCCGCCGGCACCCGGCAGAAGGCCAACAAGAACTTCGGGCAAGCCGAGTTTGATCTTTGGGTTATCCGCAACCACACGGTGGTGACAGGCGAGGGCGACTTCAAGACCGCCGCCAAGCGCCAGACCTTCAATTGCGCAAGCGACAGGCTTGGCTTTTTTGCCTTCACGCTGCATTTGACGCACAGTATGACCACCTGTTTCCATACGGCGGAACATGCGTGTGAGGACCATGCCTTGGTCAAACGCGTCTTTATCCAACGCTCCGTCGCGACCTTCGAGCATACGTAGATCGGCTCCGGCCAAAAACGCATTGTCACGGCCTGACGCGATGACGGCACCTTTCACGGCGTCATCATTGCTTAAACGATCAAGAAAGTGCGGGAATTCTGAAATCAGATGTTCGTCCCAGACATTCATGCCTTGGTCTGGCACGTCGATTGTCATCAACAAGATGCCATCTGCATCCAAGTCGAGGGTAAATGTTTTAAATTCACTCATAATAATATCCTTATTGTCTTGGCTTTAAAGCTCGCGGCTTAAACGCGCTCAATGATTGTAGCCGTGCCCATGCCGCCACCGATACACAGTGTGACGAGTGATGTTTCTTTGTTGGAACGCTCAAGCTCATCGACCATTGTGCCGAGGATCATCGCACCGGTTGCCCCAAGTGGGTGACCCATCGCAATCGCGCCGCCGTTGACGTTGATATCATTGTGGTCAATGTCGAGGGCTTGCATGAAGCGAAGGACGACCGCCGCAAAGGCTTCGTTCAACTCATAAATATCAATGTCAGAGACTTCCATGCCTGCGCGTTTCAACGCTTTCTTGGCCGCAAATTCCGGGCCTGTGAGCATGATTGTTGGTTCTGAGCCGATAGAGGCCATAGCGCGGATACGGGCGCGAGGCTTTAGGCCCAAACGCTCGCCGACTTCCTTATTGCCGATGAGAAGGCCCGCTGCCCCGTCAACGATGCCTGAGGAGTTACCGGCATGATGAACGTGGTTGATCTTCTCGATCCCCGGATATTTTTGCTGTGCCACGCCGTTAAAGCCAAAATTCTCACCCATCATTTTGAAAGACGGGTTCAGTGCGCCAAGGCTTTGCATGTTGGTGTCAGGTCGGATGGTTTCATCATGATCGAGGACATTGACGCCCATGACGTCTTTCACGGGAATAATAGACTTTTTGAAACGACCTTCATCCCAAGACTTTTTTGCGCGTTTGTGGCTTTCCACTGAATAGGCATCGACATCATCACGAGACAAACCATATTTCGTCGCGATTAAGTCGGCAGACACGCCCTGCGGGACGAAATAATTGTGAAAGGCAGATTGGGGGTCTGTTGGCCATGCTCCGCCGTCAGAACCCATCGGGACGCGTGACATGCTCTCAACACCGCCGCCAATGGCCAGATCACATTCGCCTGACATGACTTTCGCCGCTGCAATATTGGAGGCTTCGAGGCCGGACGCACAGAAGCGGTTTACTTGAATGCCGGATGTGGTTTGCGCATAACCTGCATTCATCAAGGCTGTGCGCGTAATCACGGCCCCTTGTTCTCCTACAGGGGAGACACAGCCCATAGCGACGTCTTCGACTTCTGCGCTGTCGATATTGTTGCGGTCACGTAGGGCCTGTAAAACTTGAACGGTCAGATTAAGCGGAGTTATTTCGTGTAAACTGCCGTCTGATTTGCCTTTGCCGCGCGGGGTTCGCACGGCGTCATAAATGTAAGCTTCAGTCATTGAAAAAGCCTTTCGTTATTCATTCTTGTTTGAATTTGCGCCCTTAGACCGCATTTTTGTTTGGAAATAAAG
>CAYGTR010000002.1:0-11362 GCA_964352855.1 uncultured Algimonas sp.
ATGTGCGAGAGAGTGTTGAGTTACAAAAGGCACTGTTTGAAATCACTTGTAGCCAACTCAATGCGGCACAGAACTTGATTACAACGCTCACAAAAAAGACAGCCTCCGAGAAGGTAGCAAGCTTTTTGCTGATGCTGGCCGAACGTCAAAAGCGTCAAGGTGAAGAATTTGATATTCGTCTGCCTATGAGCCGATTGGATATTGCCGATTATCTGGGCCTCACGATCGAGACCGTCAGTCGCCGTTTGACAGCGCTCAAGTCTGAGGGTGTGATTAGTCTGCCGGATCGGAATACAGCGCATGTGTGTCAGTTTTCAAAATTAGAAGCCATGGCGGGCGCACATTAATCAAATTTGACCGTCGACAATTTTCGACTCACAAAGATCTGTAATTCTATCTTTATGTTACGTCCCGTTGCCTATATTTTGAGCCTAAGCTTAATGGCAGGTTTCGTAAGCGATCTTTTGCCTACACCTCAGTCAAACTTTGGTATCTGGGTGCAAATATGTGGGTCTGGAAAGCTCGTGAGACTTGATCTGGGCGAAGAAGAAAAGCCACCTCAGCAACCTATTCATAACAAAGTTTGCCACGCCGTTTGCTGTCAAAATGAAGATGAGCTCGAGCCGTCTGACAGTGATGATGAATTGGTTTAAACCTTAAAGCCCAACACAAATCTTCCTATCCTAGGTCTTGCATTTCTGCATGAGAGCTTTGTCTAATCTGTTGCGGATACTTGTCCGAGGTCAATTTTCTAGCCATCAAAAAGCCTAATTTGCGTCATCAGATAAATGGCACTTATGGAGAAGATTATGCCGCATTTAAAAACAATTATCGGACTGGGCGCATTGCTCATGTGCGGTGCGTCGACACAAATGGCTTATGCCTCTGATGTTGACGATCCTTGGCTCATTCGTGTTCGTGCTTTGGCGGTTGTGCCGGAAGAGACAGCCACTGTTGAAACTATTCAGGGTTTTGTTGAAATTGGTGATCAGTTTGTGCCTGAGCTTGATATTACTTATTTCTTTAGTGAGAATCTCTCAGCGGAATTAATTTTGGCTGTTACTCCGCATAGCGTTGATGTCGAACAGTCTGCGTTGGGTGATGTTGATTTGGGCAAGACTTGGCTATTACCGCCGACTTTGAATGTGCAATATCACTTCGCCCCACGCGCTAGGTTTCGTCCTTATATTGGTGCTGGTGTGAACTATACCACATTTTTCGGTGGTAATTCAGGTGATGTTGTTGATGTGGACTATTCAGACAGTTTCGGCTTCTCACTTCAAGCGGGTATCGATCTTCCTATGAATGACGTTTACTTTTTGAACTTGGATTTAAAGAAGGTGTTTATACAAACAGACGTTACTGTTGATGCAGGGGCCGCTGGTGTTGTTGGGGCTGATGTGAATATAGACCCTTGGGTCATCGGCGTCGGTGTTGGGCGTCGTTTTTAATACGCTCTTAGATTAAATGATGAAAGCCCTCTCTTTTGAGAGGGCTTTTTTTTATTCATCGATAAGAGGTTTGTCGTCACTATGGAGTATGCGGCTGGCATCGCCCTGCGGGTCTTCGAATTGCCCTGAACGCATTGACCAGAAAAAGGCAATGAGACCGCAGAGCCCCATGACCAAGGCGATGGGAACGAGCCATAAAAGGGCGTTCATGCCCGCGTCATCCGCAGCGCGTTGAGCGTCACGACCAATGAAGATCCTGACATCGCCAGTGCTGCAATCAGCGGATTCACAAATCCAAATATAGCGAGGGGTATAGCAAACATATTGTATAAAATAGCGAGACTGAGATTTTCGACAACTCGTTTTTGTGCCTTGCGTGCTGTATCAATGGCAAAGGGAAGGCTCCCTAACTTATCGCCTTGCAAAATAATATCCGAGGCCGAACGCGAAATATCTGAGGCTGTGGCCAAAGAGGCTGAGGCGTTAGCAGTTGCGAGGGCAGGGGCATCATTAATCCCGTCGCCCACCATAAGTGGAAATTGTCCTTTAGACTGATACTCTTGGATAATATCCATTTTATCCTTTGGGCTCACTCCACCCCAGTATGTTTTAATACCGAGTTTAGCTGACATAGTCTGCGCAATTTCAGGGCGATCACCGGATAAGAGTGCGAGCGTAAGGCCTTGTTCTTGTAAAGCTTCGACAGTGCTTTTCGCATCCTCACGGGGTTGGTCCGAAAATTGAAAAACAATTGGAGGTGCATCATCAACCTTCAACCAAGACAGACCTGTGCCGCCTTCAGAATGAAGCGCGTTCGTTAGACTTGCTGACCCGAACTTTACGGCTTTGCCTTTGACAATGCCGGTGAGGCCTAGCCCGGATATTTCTTTGACATCTGTTGCTTCAGTTTCATCCGCATAGCTGTGTAAAGCTCGTGCAACAGGATGGTTGGATTGTTTGGCGAGGGCCGCAGCTACGTGAATCGCTCGCGTATCAATGTCATCGCTATTAAGCAATGTAAACCGTCCGGTTGTAAGCGTGCCCGTCTTATCAAAAATAACGGTTTTCGTTTTTGCTAAACGCTCTAATGCGTCGCCGGAGCGGATTAAGATACCTTTTTTGAACAGGCGGCCAGCAGCCACAATCTGCACGGCCGGGACAGCTAAGCCTAAAGCGCAAGGGCAGGTTATAATAAGCACGGCAATGGCGTTCAGCGCGGCTGTGCGAAGGTCCCCACTTATCCAGAACCATCCAAGGAATGTCAGAAGTGCGATTGTGTGCACAACGGGAACATAGGCCTGTGCAGCCTTATCGGCGATACGTACGAAGCGGCTTTTCTTTTGATCTCCCATTTCTACGAGAGAGGTGATTTCTGAAAGGAAGCTATCGGAGTAGCTTGCAATGGCCTCAACTGTGAGAGGAGAGGTGAGGTTTGTTGTGCCGGAATAAACAGCGTTACCCATGCCGCAAGGTTGCGGCGCCGTTTCCCCCGTTGCAATCTGAACATCTATATCTGACAGTCCTTTTATAATACGACTGTCGACTGGAATGCGCTGCCCGGCAGGGATGAGGAGTATGTCACCCGGATGAATGGCGCTCGCGGGAACCGTTTCAATTTTCCCATTTGCCAAGATACGTGTGGCAGAGGTCACTTGTAGAGAGGCCAATCGCCTTGCGGCGTCGCCGGTTCTTAATCTGAGCCGTGCATCCAAATAGCGCCCAATAAGCAGTAGGAATAAGAGCATAACGGCCGCGTCAAAATAGGTATCCGGGTTCGCTTTGATTGTTTCATAAACACTCAAACTACAGGCCAGAACCAAAGCCAGAGAAATCGGCACGTCCATATTCGTCTGACGGTTTTTAAGCGCTTTCCAAGCCGAGCTAAAGAATGGACGGCCTGAGTAGATAACGGTCGGTAAGGCAATCAGCGCCGATATCCAATGAAAGAGCGTATGGGTGGACTCCTCCATTTCAGAGCCACCTGACCACACGGATATAGACAATATCATGACATTCATCGCGGCAAAGCCAGCAACGGCGATGGCGCGAAGTAAAAACTTAAGCTCTTTCTCCGACTGGGAGTGTGCCTCTGATAGGGTGTAAGGCGCAGCTCCAAAACCGAGATCAGATAATTTCTGAACAATGTCATTGGCCGATAAGTCATGCCCGTGCCAGATGACCTTTAGTCTAAGGGTCGACAGGTTCATTCGCGCTTGGCTCACACCGTCAATGTCACTCAAACCCCGCTCAATCTTGTTCATACAGCCCGAGCAATGCGCACCTTGTACGATGAGTTCCAAGACTTGAGTGTCTTCATCCGGATGCACAACATATTCGGATAAATCCATGTCTCGACCCAATGGGTCAATTGCTGCGACCGGGGTGTCTTGAAGGCCTGAAGGGCAGCCGGGTTTATCGACTATTATAGGCTCAATGACTCCCATTATTGCGTGGTTATCTCATGCTCAAATACGAATGTATCGTCGCCTTTTGTGGCCGTTGCTCGTAATTTCCACTGACCGATTAACCCGTCCACTTCCACACTATATCGCCCGTTACCGCGCGGCAGGAATAATATGGCTTTATCCTCTCCAAGATCAGTTGGGTGACGCAAAACGCCTTCAACGTCTAAGCCATCAAGTGTGGTTTGGTCGGCATCGGTAAACTGAACGACGATTGTTTTTTCATCGCCTGTTTCACTGACGAGATTAGCTTTAACCGTCCACCCCAAATGGCTTTGCACCTCTCTGGCCGAGATAGTTTGGTTATATTCCAAACCTTGTCTGTAGGAGCGCTTTACATCTTCGCCTCTAAAGGTTTGAACGGCGACAACGGCAAAATAAATATTCACGGCAATCAATATGCCAAAAAATGCAAGCAACATCATTAAGACGTGGCGACCGGTGAGTTCTTTTTGTTTCGACATAGTTTCTGACATTATTTTGGACCGCCACTAATAAATATAGCACGCGCAGATGTGACTTCACCTGTGGTGCGGTCAACTAACCTGAAAGTGAAATCACTTTTTTGATCTAGACCCGTAATTTGTGATTCACTGACATAAACTTTGAAATCAATGGTTTCATCAGCAGGCGCGTTGAGAACAATCTCTTCATCTTGTCTTTGCCCTGCCACTGCGATCACAGGTGAGGGCAATTGCTCGGCGATTAAAGTCAGCTCTCGTGGCTCAGCGGCTTTATTCAGGACTTTGATTGTATAACCGTTGCGAACACTACCGTCAGATAACATAACATAATTGGGTTGTCTGTCCCTTAAAACGTTCATGTCGAGGGTTTGCCGATTAATCAGAGCAACGAGCATGATAAGCCCGACGACCGAAAACAGAACCGCGTAAATAACGGTCCGGGGTCTGATCAGGTTGAACCGACTTTTTTCGCCTTTTAATCGTCTCTGAATATTCGCATCTGTGTCAAAAGCAATCAGCCCTTTAGGACGGTCGATTTTTTCCATGATTTCATCACAGGCATCGATACAAAGGGAACATCCAATACATTCAAGCTGTAGGCCGTCCCGAATATCAATGCCGACCGGGCAGACGGCGACGCATTGACGACAGTCGATGCAGTCGCCGCGGCCCTCCCATGTGGCACCTTTTTTATGCGGGCCTCTTGGCTCGCCTCTATCGTAACGATAGGTGACGTTCAACGCTTCCTCATCGATCATCGCCGCTTGGATACGCGGCCAAGGGCACATGTAGGTGCAGACTTGCTCGCGCATATGACCGGCGAGCCAATAGGTCGTAAAGGTCAACATGGCAACGAAAACGTAAGAGGTCGTCGGTGCGTGACCTGTAAAGAAGTCCCGCGCGATGGTGGGGGCATCGTGGAAGTATAAAATCCATGCCCCGCCTGTGACCATGGCAATAATCAGCCAAACGATATGCTTAGACGTTTTTTTAAAGACTTTCGACGCCGTCCAAGGGGCTTTGTCGAGCTTCATGCGCGCGTTACGATCACCCTCGAAGAACTTCTCGACTTGGATAAACAGATCGGTCCAAATGGTTTGAGGACAAGCATAACCGCACCATACACGCCCAAAGAGAGAGGTCGCCAGAAAAAGACCTAAAGCGGCCAATATCAAAAGGCCTGTAATATAATAAACTTCTTGCGGCCAAATTTCGATAAAGAAGAAATAAAAGCGGGCGTTCTCAAAGTCGACGAGAACAGCTTGAGACGGTTGATCAGGGCCGCGATCCCAACGTATCCAAGGAATGATATAATAAATCCCCAAGAGCACAAATAGGGCGAACCACTTGATGTTGCGATAAAAACCATGTGCAAGTTTGGGGTAGAGTTTCTCGCGTTTGACATAAAGGCTCTGTGGCGTTGAGGGCGTAGATGCAACCGCTCGAGATTGCTCAACGCCCTCTGCAACCTTCTTACGAGGTTCTGTGTTATCAATAAGAGTGGTCATATCACCTGACTATTGCGCATCATCCATTCGTGATGCGTCTGTGTCTAATTCCATGGCTGTATCCACGCCGCCGCCCAAGCTGTGAACATAAACGGCGAGAGCCGAAATGGTTTCAGGACTAAGCCGCTCATTCCAATTTGGCATCACACCTTGGCGACCATTGATAAGCGTGGCTTCAATATCGGCTGCGTCACCGCCATAAAGCCATTCATTATCAGCTAAATTAGGGGCGCCCTGTGATTGGTCGCCTTTACCGTCTGTGCCGTGACAAGAACTACATTGCTCTTGGAAGAGGGTCGCGACGCGGGCAACGGCTTCATTGTCAGTCGACTGACCCGAAAGGCTCAACACATATTGTGTTAAATCGTCAATTTCAGCAGAGGTGAGAAGGCCATCACGCCCAAACGCTTGCATGAGGTTAGACCGTGTGTCTTCATGTGCCGCGCGAATGCCGACGACCAATGTGTGTCGGATATCCTCAAACGTCCCGCCCCATATCCAAACATCATCATTGAGGTTAGGGTAGCCTTTGAAACCTTGTGCGCCTGACCCATGACAGGTCGCGCAATTATCCCCAAAAGCAGACTTACCTGCTGCCATCGCAAAGCGGAACAATTCAGGATCGGCTTGAATTTCCTCAAGGCTCGCATCCGTAAGCCGGGCTGCGAACACAGACCTATCACTCCGCATTTGATCGACGGCTTGCGCCACTGCGGCACGATCTGAATGACCTATTACGCCTTTGAAGTGTGAATTCAGTAGTGGAATTGACGGCATTGCCACAGCATAACCAATGGCGAAAATGATCGTGGCATAAAATACCCAGAGCCACCAGCGCGGCATAGGGGTGTTTAATTCTTCAATACCGTCCCATTCGTGACCTGTTGTTTCTGTGCCTGAATGGGCATCAATATTTGGTTTGTTTTCTGACATGGCTTTTCTCAAACTTCCGGACGGTCATCGCTCATTAAAGGGAGCTGCGCTGCGCGATCAAAACGCGCTTTGTTTTTGGGCCAGAGCGCGTAGAGGATGGTGAGGGTGAAAAACCCGGTGAAAAACACCGTTCCACCCATTTTGATGAAATGTGCAAGGACGTCATAGCTCATCGTAAATTTTCATCCTTTTCAGCTTGGTATTCTTCGAAATCAACTAATGTGCCGAGCATTTGCAGATAGGCAATCAGAGCGTCCATTTCGGTAATCATGTCCGGGTTGCCGTCAAATTCGCGGATGACGGCCTTTGGGTAACGCGCGACAAATCCGTCATAATCATCTGCGAACTCGTCGAGCTGTGTTTCTACGTCGGAAACAGCCAGCCTTACCATCTCTTCTGTGTAGGGGACACCCAAGGCTTTGTTGGCCTTCAAATGCGTCTCCATTTCTTTATAGCTGAGTTCGCGTCTCGATAAAAAGCTATAAGGTGGCATGATAGACTCCGGCACAACGGCTCTGGGGTCTTCTAAATGAAGTTTATGCCAATCATCTGAGTATTTTCCGCCAACGCGCGCCAGATCAGGGCCTGTACGTTTCGATCCCCACTGAAAGGGTTTGTCATACATGGACTCTGCGGCAAGAGAGTAGTGGCCGTAACGTTCGACCTCATCGCGCAAAGGACGCACCATTTGCGAATGGCAGACATAACAGCCCTCGCGCACATAAATGTTTCGGCCTGCAAGTTCCAAAGGCGAGTAAGGACGCATCCCCTCGACTTCTTCAATCGTGCTGTCGATATAGAAGAGCGGGGTGATTTCGATCAGGCCGCCAACAGAGACAACGCCGATAATGCCGAGGAGAAGCCCGAAGGATTTCTTTTCAAGATATTGGTGAATTTTAAGAAACATAATTATTCTCCAGCTGCGACAGGTGCAGCTTCAGGAATGGCAGGTTTACGAGCAATAGGGACTTCACCGTCGAGCGACTCAGCCATCCCACGACCTTTGACAGTCATTATCAGGTTGAAGCTCATGATTAAGGTTCCTAGGAGGAAGAGAGTTCCGCCGAGTGCACGCACCATATAGGAGATGTGCTTGGCTGAGACAGTCTCAATAAAGGCATATTCCAGGAACCCAAGGTCAGTGTAAGCACGCCACATCAGACCTTCCATAATACCCGAGACCCACATGGATGTGATGTAGAAGAGGATACCGATAGTGGCGAGCCAGAAGTGCCACTCGACTAGGCGTAGAGAGTAAAGTTCTTTCTTCTTCCACAACCAAGGTGTGAGGCAGTAAAGGGCTCCAAAGGTGATAAAACCATTCCAACCGAGCGCGCCGGAATGCACGTGCCCAATCGTCCAGTCAGTGTAATGCGACAGAGCATTGATATAACGAATGGACATGAGCGGGCCTTCGAATGTCGCCATGCCGTAAAAGGCTACAGAAACAACGAGCATGCGTAAAACGGGGTCTGTGCGAAGCTTGTCCCAGGCTCCAGAGAGCGTCATCAGGCCATTGATCATACCACCCCAGCTCGGCATCCAAAGCATGATAGAGAAGACCATACCCAATGTTTGTGTCCACTGCGGAAGCGCTGTGAAGTGAAGATGGTGAGGGCCGGCCCATATATAGATAAAGATAACGGCCCAGAAGTGAACGATTGAGAGCTTGTAAGACCAGACAGGGCGATTCACACGCTTCGGAATGAAGTAATACATAATCGCGAGGAAACCGGCCGTCAGGAAGAAACCTACCGCATTATGGCCATACCACCACTGCGTCATTGCGTCTTGCACACCTGAGAAGACAGAGTAACTTTTCGCGCCTGTAAAGCTGACAGGGAGTGACAGATTGTTGACTAAGTGAAGGATCGCAACCGTAACAATAAAGGCAAGATAGAACCAGTTGGCCACATAAATATGCGGTTCTTTACGTTTGGCCAATGTGCAAAGGAAGACCAAAAGGTAGGCGACCCAAACAATGGTCAGCCAAATATCGACATACCATTCCGGCTCTGCATATTCTTTGGATTGCGTAATACCCGCTAGATAACCGGTCGCGGCCAAAACGATAAAGAGCTGGTAGCCCCAAAACACGAACCAAGGCCACATACCGCCTGCAAGCCGCGTACGACAGGTGCGCTGAACAACATAAAATGATGTGGCGAGGAGGGCGTTACCACCGAAAGCAAAAATCACTGCAGATGTATGCAGCGGACGAAGACGTCCGAAATTCGTCCAAGGTGCGGCGTCAAAATAGAAAATACTCGGCCAAGTTAGCTGAAGCGCGATAACAACGCCCACCAACATACCCGCAATGCCCCAAAAGGTCGTTGCAATTACACCTGCCTTGATAACCCCGTCTTCATATTCAGACTGGTCGATCTTTGGCATCCCGTTACTGATTTTATAAATGACGGCGGCAATCCCCAATAGGAAAGCAAACATCATCATATAACCATGCATACCGAGTGTCGGGTAGAGGATGGTCTGAACATCCGTTGGCTTTGCCGCGAATAAGGACCAGATCAGTCCCAGAACCATTATGATGGCGATGAATATCAGAGAGTCGTCACTTTTAAGGTGACGGGCGTTTGTTTGCGTTGTCATATTTCACTCAACCCTTTTTGGTTCAACACATGGATTTTCGCGATTCATGCGAGGATCAAAACACACCTAATCCGAGAGCAGTTTTTAAAATTGACCGCGGTCAATTTTGGCCGAGACAACAAATTTCTTTCACAAAATTCTCATACGGCGATAGAGTAGCGCGCTTTATTTGACGCGAGGTATTCATCGAAAGCGGCTGCGAAACTACGTGTAAAGGGCTGGCCTTCATGCGTGATTCTGAAGCCGTTACCGTCTTTGATAAAGAAGCCGTCGCTGTCTTGTTCCGCCAAGCTGTTTGCATGTTCTAAGATCATGCGTGCATCTTCGCCAAACGCTTTGGAAACCCTGTCCGGGGTGAGTGTGAAATAGCACATCAGCTCATTAATGGCACTGGCAAAGAGACGGTCTCGCGGTGATATCGCAATGCCTCTTTGTGTGGGCAAGTAGCCGTCTTCAATGGCGCGTTTATAGCTGTGCGTGTCTTTGACATTTTGCGTGTAACCTTGGGGGAACTGGCTAATCGAAGAGACGCCAAAGCCCAGCAAAGTGTCAGAATTATCAGTTGTGTAGCCCTGAAAGTTACGTCGTACAGCCCCTTGCGCGTAAGCGATGGCAAGACCGTCAGTAGGTTTTGCAAAGTGATCAATACCAATGGCCGTATAACCCATTGATTGAAGATAGTTTTCGGCAAACCGGGCTTGAGCGAAGCGTTCTAAATTATCCGGGAGGCTCTCATCCGGGATGAGCTTCTGATGTGTTTTCACCCACGGCACATGCGCATAGCCGAAGAGGGCGATACGGTCGGGATTAAGTTCCGTCACACGCGCGAGTGTGTCTTCGAGCGTGGTAAGAGTTTGATGCGGGAGACCGTAAAGCGCATCAATATTGAGAGACTTCACCCCATAATTGCGCAGTGTATCAATCACAAATTTGGTCTGTTCGAAACTCTGGAGGCGATTGATTGTGTTTTGAACAAGCGGATCAAAATCTTGTACACCAAGGCTCGCGCGGGTGACGCCAAAGGCAACAAACGCCAATAGGGCATCTTCGTCCAGATCCGTGGGGTCAAATTCTAAGCTAATTTCTGTATCATCCGTAAAGGTAAAACACTCCAAGAGTACGCTCTTAAGCTCCATAAGCTCGACGGCTTGTAAGAGGCTCGGGGAGCCACCGCCGAGATGAAGATGCGCAATGGGTTGTTTCCGACCGATCTTTTTCGCTGCCAGACGGATTTCATCATATAATGTCTGCAGGTAACGCTTTACGGGCTCATATTTGAGCGTGTGTTTTGTATGGCAGCCACAAAACCAGCATAGCCTGTCGCAAAATGGAATATGAATATAGACGGAAATTGCTTCATCCCCGGGAATCGTCTGCATCCATTTTGTGACAGTTTGATGTTGGACACTCTCATTAAAATGCGGCGCTGTCGGATAGCTCGTATAACGCGGCAAGGGGGCCGCATATTTTTTGATTAATTCATGAGAATATAACGTCACCCGACCCTCCAATAGTTGAGAGGGGCTTAGTGATATTCGCGTTGTAAAAATTGTCTGGGGTCAAATTTCAGACAACAAAAACAATTGCATGAATATAGGCCTTAGAAATTACGTTGTATTTTTGGTATGGGTTTCAGGAAATTCCGCGAAGATTTATCCAGAACGAAATAGACAAATTCACGACGAATATGTGTCTTGTGTGCCCCTAAGCGTCTCAAGGCGTGTCCCGCAACTGACTTGATGCCGCGTTCAATACCTCCGAATTTTCCCTAGGAGGGATTCATAACGAAATGACATCGCAATAGACCGTTTGTTTACATCACAACGTTTCTGTAATCGATTGTTTTTGATGAGAACTCCATGACTATTGAAATACAATAGGTTTGGTTTTCAACACAATAGGGTGAGGTGTGTGGCCACACAAATAGAGTGTTT
>CAYGTR010000002.1:11462-142684 GCA_964352855.1 uncultured Algimonas sp.
GGAAATTAGGGTCATGTCCCATCGTGCAGACATCGATTTTCTCGACAAGATGGCGGTTTAATAATGCGGCAAGGGCGTTATCGGTAAAGAGCCTGCTCTCTGCAAAGCTGTCAGACTTGGCTTGAGTCACTTTGCCATAATAACGACGATCTTGTTCCGTCCAATCCTGAGTAATATTCATAATAGCCTCTTTAATTCTTAAGAAAGCAGATTCGAAAATCCAAATGCGGTTTTTTTGTCCGGGGTCAAAGTTAACCATAGATTTTTCGACAATCAGGTAACTTCACTGGGGAGATTTCTATGACGCCTGACTATTACGCTTCTTTTTTCAAGGCTGTTGAGACCGTTAAAGAAGAGGGTCGTTACCGCATCTTTCGCGATATTCGGCGCTCGAAGGGGAATTTCCCGCAAGCCACTTGGTTCAAAGATAATGGAGACGAGCAGGAGATAACTGTTTGGTGCTCTAATGACTATCTCGGTATGGGCGAGAATCAGTGTGTTGTTGAAGCCGTCAAAACGGCCGTGGATGCGGCTGGCACGGGCTCAGGCGGCACGCGTAACATTTCGGGCACAACGCGTTATCATGTGCAATTGGAAAAAGAATTGGCGAGTTTGCACGAAAAAGACGGCGCTCTTGTGCTGACCTCTGGCTATGTAGCAAATGAAGCGACTTTGGGCGTTATGAGCAAAATTCTGCCGGGCCTCATCATTTTTTCAGACGAGATGAACCATGCCTCTATGATTTCAGGCATTCAACGCGCCCGCTGCGACAAGCACATTTTCAAACATAACGATCTTAGCCATCTGGAAGAGAAACTTAAATCGGTGCCGATTGACGCGCCGAAACTTATTGCTTTTGAAAGTGTCTATTCAATGGATGCTGACATTGCCCCAATCAAAGAAATTTGTGATTTGGCAAAGAAATACAAAGCCTTGACGTATTTAGACGAAGTACATGCTGTGGGAATGTATGGTCCGCAAGGCGGTGGTATCGCAGAAGCGAGAGGCCTAATGAACCGCATCGATATTATTCAAGGCACATTGGCGAAAGCTTACGGGATGGTAGGCGGCTATATTGCGGCTGATAACATCATTATTGATGCTGTGCGCTCACTTGCCTCTGGTTTTATTTTTACGACATCTATTCCGCCAAGCACAGCGGCCGGGGCGTTACGTTCTGTTCGCGTGTTAAAAGTCAGTCCTGAAAAGCGGATGCAGCATCAAGACCGCGCCAATGCGCTAAAGAGTCGTTTCAGATCTGCTGGTTATAATTTCATCGACGGGGAGACACATATTGTGCCGTTGATGGTTTGCGACCCCGTTAAATGTCAGGCTATCTCTGATAGGCTGATAAATGAGTTCGGCATTTATGCCCAACCAATCAACTATCCCACAGTTCCCAAAGGCACCGAACGCCTCCGCTTTACGCCCAGCCCGATGCACACAGATGAGATGTTGGATCATCTCATGTTTGCACTGAGCAAAGTTTGGGCTGAATTTGGATTATCACATAATAAGGTTGCTATTGCCTCCTAACATATGTGCGCTCTTTAAGCCGAGCCTCGTTTCGTTGTTCCGTCGTCCTTGCCAAGCAGATATCTGGCGAGGCACGGTTGTACTGAAAATTGCAAATTGGTATTACCAATAAATATAAATCGGTAAATATAAGAGGTTGACATACTGGGAATCATT
The DNA here is from genome assembly GCA_964352855.1 of uncultured Algimonas sp. GTDB lineage: Bacteria > Pseudomonadota > Alphaproteobacteria > Caulobacterales > Maricaulaceae > Litorimonas. The sequence continues at coordinate 13,155 of CAYGTR010000002.1, forward strand.
GGTTCATTAATTGTTTAAATAAGATTCAATAATTTTCTCAGGGGAAATATACTATGTCCAAACCAATCAATGATGATTCCAGAACCAATCAATTAACGACATCTTTATTGAAGCGCTCATTACTCTTAGGTGTGGGGTTATCGACTCTGGCGATGTCAACTGTAGCCGTTGCCCAAGACTCAGACCCTGACGAAGTAATTGTCACAGGTACCCGGCAGGTCATTCAAGACTCAATTGCTTTGAAGCGTAGTAATACACAAATTGTTGATGGTTTGTCTGCTGACGAGATTGGTGATATTCCAGCGCTTTCAATTGGTGAGGCTCTGGAAAATATTACAGGTGTAGCTTCCCACAGAGAAAATGGCGGCGCCACAGAAGTGTCCATTCGGGGTCTGGGGCCATATCTGTCTTCCACGGTTATAAATGGTCGTGCCGCCACAAATGGCTCCGGTGACCGCTCAGTCAACTTCTCGCAGTTCCCGTCAGAGCTCGTCAACAAATTGGCGGTTTTTAAAACACAAGATGCCAGTCAGATCGAAGGCGGTGTGGCCGGACAAATCCAGATCGACACCTTAAAGCCACTGGATTTCGGGAAACGACGTATTCAAGGTGAAATCAAAGGGAATATAAATCCGGATCAACTCAAACAAGACGATACAGAAGCGGGCGACATCGGTTATCGCGGGACTTTTTCATATGTTGATCAATATGAGGTGAAGGGTTTGGGAGATATTGGTGTGTCTATTGGCTTACAGCGCAGTGACATTTCACAGCCGGAGGCAGAGAGCCGCCAAACAAGTTCAACAAGTGACTCGCGTCCAGCTTGTTTGATTACAAACGGTATCGGAAGTTATATCGAGCCGACCACTGGAGGGACGGTGACCGGTTTTTCTAATAACCCAGAAACAAGACGTTTTAACAATGATGATTGTGACGATGTAAACCTTGAAGGCTTCGACCTTAGTGACTCAAGTGGTAGTGCTAGTCCTACCCCAGAGGAGTTGGCTGGATTCAGAAATGGTTCGGGTTCTAGGGTAGAGGGTTTTGACACTTCGATTTTCAATGGTGGTCGTGTAGATGGGGATGTGCCGTTCGCTTTCGCGCCGTCCCAGCGTCATTATCGTCAAAATGATACTCGGGATGAACGTGACGCCATATTCGGAACAGTGCAGTGGCAGCCAAATGATAGGCTTGATATTAATTTCGATGGTCAGTGGTCAGAGCGCTTGCGCACAGAGCGCCGTAATGATCTGACATTTAATGGAGGTCGCTTCAATGATACGTCATTAAATGTTGGGCCAGGTGGAACGACAACGACCTTAGATTCTTTGGTGCTGACACCTCAAGGCGGTATACTTCGTGCGATTACCGACAACTCTATCGAGGTGCAAGGGGGTGATTGGCAGCAGAAAGAAACTTACACGGGGGCTGGTATTAATGTCGCTTATGATGTTTCTGATCGCCTCACGGTTTCTGCGGATTATGGATATTCAAACACAAAACGTGTTGAGAATGCGATTGAATTCCGCATTCAATCAGACATTACGCCTGTTATAGAGTTTGATCAGAGAAATCTCGATGTGCCTGTTTATACGCTTTACGATGAGGTCTTCGACGTTAATGATCATGATAATTATGTAGACCGCTTGCTCGTGAGAATTGATAATGACGTATTACGTGATAACACGGTTAATTCCTTGCGCTTCGATGCTAATTATGAACTTGATGGTAAATTCTTTACGAATTTTGAGGCTGGCGTAAGGTGGGCACAGCAAGACTATTTGGAGCTTCCCGGTGGGATCGACAGTGGCAATCCTCTCCTTGCAAATAGTGGTCGTTTCTCTTTTGAGATTGAAAATGACGGTGAGCTGACGGTTAACAACCAAGAGGTTATTGATGATAGTGATGATGACCTTTATGACACGCCTGGTTTTGAGAATTTTCAATCCAATATCATAGACATCATTTCCTCAACAAATTCTGCTTGCCGGACAGCGTTTCCCGAAGGGAACTCATTCTTAAGCAGTCTGCGTGATGGTGATCTTGTCACAAACGTTGCTGATGACGGCACTGTTATCAGTTCAACAAACTCATGGGCCACTTTTGATGCAACGTGTGTTGCAGATACAGCCGTAAGTTCTTTGAATTCCATATTGAATGATATTAATGGGTTTCTTACCAACCCAGACGCGGATGAAAATACGTTTGATGCGGCGCTAGGCGCATTTTCGAGTGGCGCACCCGGGCTCATTGAGGCGAATACCTCAACGGTTGATGTTCAGGAAACAACGACGGCGTTTTATGCCATGACGGGTTATGAAACAAGTTTCGATGGGTTACCGATTTCAGGTAATATTGGCCTTCGGGTTATCCAGACTGACATTACGGCGACGGGTTATCGCCCGGAATTGATTGTAACCGGTAGTGATGGGGCACTTTCTCTAAGTTTCGGGGATAATTTGGAGCCCTTTACCGTCGAGCATGACTATACACGGTTTTTACCAAGTGCGATTGCGGTTGTAGAACTAGCGGATGATAAGCTTTTGCGTCTTGGTGCTTTCCGTGCCTTATCGCGTGCTGATCTTGCAGATATGGGGGCAGGTCGCTCGTTTAATTCTAATCTTAGTGATGATGAGGAAGTCGGGAGTGTTAATGACTTGATTTCCAGTGTTACAGGGAATGGCAATCCGGCCATTGATCCGCTTATGTCATGGAATTTCGACGCGGGATATGAATGGTATCCGAATGAAGACTCAATCTTTGCTGTCGGGGCATATTATAAGATATTCCAAGGTGGTTTCACAAATGTGGTTGAGCAAGAGACTTATCTTTTGAATGGCCAAGAGGTGTCTTTCGATGTGTCCGGCCTGCAGCAAGTTAATGATGATACAAATAACCTGTTCGGCGTCGAATTTACGGGTTCTCATCGCTTTAGCTATCTTCCAGGTCTGTTGAGTGGGTTGGGAGCAAGAGTCAGCTATAACTATGCCGACTCAAATTTTGAGTTTGAAGACAGTCGTTATGGGGATATTTTTGTAGGCCAAGCTGACGGAAGTGTTGTTCAAACAAATAGTGGTATAATCGCGCCTGGTGGTTTGCCAGGGTTGTCAAAGCACACGCTCTCTGCACAAGTTTATTATCAAGTCGGCGAGTTTGATATGGCTGTAAATTACAAATATCGCGATGAGTATTTTCAGCCCTTTATTTCTGATGGCACCCGATTGAGATATGTTGGCGATGTCGGTGTTTGGGAGGCGCGTGCATCTTATAATGTCACGGATAATTTCCGTGTATCCGTTGAGGCAATTAACCTCTTCAGCGAACCGAAAGAGCAATTCGCATATGTTCGTGATGACCGTTATGAGATAAATGATTACGGCCCGCGTATCTTCTTCGGCATACGTGGTCGTTTCTAAGAGGCCCTGACTCACTTAAAGCATTCTAAGGCGTAATTCTTAATCAGAATTGCGCCTTTATTTTTTTAGGAATTGGTATAGTCATTTCGAGGTATATGTTTATATTGGTATGATGAATGAGGGGAATTATGGCTGATCAACGCTTATATCATAAGGTCGCTAACCAAATTTTAGAGTTGATAGACTCAGGCGTTTTTCCTCCCGGAAGCCGCTTGCCCGGCGAGCGCGATCTGGCCGAGCAATTTGGTGTGAGCCGTGTGTCCATTCGTGAGGCCGAAATCGCCTTACAAGCGCAGGGGCGTCTTGAAATTAAAGTTGGATCGGGTGCTTATGTCCTTGACGGGGCAGGCCAACTTGGACGCGGCATGCCGAAAGTTGGACCTTTTGAGTTGACGGAGGCCCGCGCTTTATTCGAGGCTGAGTCTGCAGCCTTGGCAGCGCCTATCATTACGGATGAGACGCTTGAGGAGCTAGACGGCTATGTGAAAGCTATGGTCGGTAAAGGTGAGAATAACGACCTAAGTCACGAAGAAGCCGACAGACTTTTCCATATCACTATTGCCAAAGCCACCAATAATGCCGCTATAATTTATACGATTGATAATATGTGGAAAATGCGATCTGAAGCGATGAAGATTCAAACCATATATGATTCCGTCTGTCACAGTGATGATGTATTGCTTGAGAAAGAGCACAGCGCCATCCTGAATGCGTTGAAGGCAAGGGACTCGTCGGCTGCCCGAAAAGCGATGCGGGCGCATTTTACCAGGATGATTGAAGCGCTATTAGTGGCCTCCGAAGAAGAAGCTTATCGTGAAGTGAAACGTAAAGCCTCTGAGAGCCGTTCAAGATTTCTTCTGAGCTCTCAAATAGAATAATTTTAATATCCATACCAATTTATTAAATTGGTTATATATATTGGTTGACAATATGGGCTAAATTGCTGATTATTTAAAAAAATTATAATTCAAAAAGAGTGGAATCGGGGTTTCAGTGGTCAAGACATCAAAAAGTTTTTATGTCGGGGCGTTGGTCGCCAAGACACTGCCGCTGGCACTAAGTTTGATGTTATCTGCATGTTCAGCATCGGCGGCAGATTATCTTGTGCAAGATCAAAAGGCTTATCAGGACGCTTTGAAAAAAGCCAAGCCGGGAGATGTTATAAAGCTCGCGAACGGAACGTGGGAAGACTTTGAAATCTTATTTGAAGGGAAGGGTAAAAAAGATAAGCCCATCATATTAACGGTCGAAACGAAAGGGGAGGTCTTCTTAACGGGTCAGTCCAATTTACGTCTTGCAGGTGAGTATCTCGAAGTTTCTGGGTTGGTTTTCAAACATGGTCACACGCCGACAAGCGAAGTTGTTTCCTTTCGCCGTAATTCAACGAATCTCGCCAATAACTCCCGCGTCACCGAAATCGTCATCGATAATTATAATAATCCGGAGCGTTATGAAGTTGATTCTTGGGTGATGATGTATGGGAAAAATAACCGGTTTGATCACAATCACCTCGTTGGAAAACGTAATAAAGGTGTCACCATGGCTGTCCGGCTTAATACTGATGACAGCCAAGAAAACTATCATCGTATAGACCATAACTATTTCGGGCCACGCCCGATCTTGGGCTCTAATGGCGGCGAGACCCTGCGAATTGGCACAAGCCATTATTCGCGGACGGATAGTTATACGGTTGTCGAAAACAATTATTTTGATCGTTGTGACGGCGAGCTCGAGATTATCTCAAATAAGTCCGGTAGAAACGAATTCCGAAACAATACGTTTTATGAGTCCCGCGGCACGCTAACCATGCGGCACGGGAATAATAATATTGTCGAAGGCAATGTATTTTTTGGTAATGATGCCGATCATACGGGTGGCATTCGGGTGATTAATGCAGGTCAAACGATACGCAATAATTACATGGAGGGCCTTAAAGGCACACGTTTTGGCGGGGCTTTTGTTGTTATGAATGGCGTGCCCGACGGGCCAATTAACCGTTATGATCCGGTTATAAATGCCCGTATTGAAAACAACAGCCTTATCAATAGTGACAATATTCAGCTTGGTGCGGGTAGTGACGAGGAACGCAGCGGTGTTCCGAAAGATAGTCGTTTTGAAAGCAATTTGATTTATAATGATGATGGCCGCGATGTCTTCACCGTCTATGACGACATGTCAGGCATCGACTTCAAAAATAATGTGCTTGGCTCAATGGATCCGCCGGATTTTACGGATGGGTTCCGGCGTGAAACTGTAGAATTGGTGCGTGCTGAGAATGGATTGATGTATCCGAAAGGCGACACTGATATTGGCGTTTCCCGCGACCTCAGAGTGACAACAAAAGACATGACAGGTGTGTCTTGGTTCCCAAAGACTGACCCACACATCACTTTTAGGTCCGGCAAGACTCATAAAGTAAGCCCCGGTGAAAATGTTATATTTGATGCCGTCAACGCCGCAGCCGCCGGGGACGTAATAGAGCTGTCTGCGGGTAATTATGTCGTGAGTAAGTTTATAAAACTTGATAAGCCGTTGACCTTCAAAGGATCCGGGAATGTCAATTTGAGCTTTGAGCGGTCAGCACTTTTCCAAATTGATAATGGTGGAAGCCTGCAAATCATCGGGCTGAATATTTCCGGCAAGGATAGCCCTGATAACGCAGGAAACTCAGTGATCCGCACGAGCCCTTATTCGATGTTGAAAAATTATCGTCTTGAAATCATTGATAGTTATTTCACTGAAATAGATATCAATCATTCCTTTAACATTGTCTCTGTCGCCAAAGGCACATTTGCTGACAATATTCTGATCGAAAACTCTTCCTTTAAAGACGTGACTGGTTCAATTTTGAAGCTGAATAAAGAAGATGACGATTACGGAATTTATAACGCTGAATATGTCACCATCAAGAACTCGAAATTTGAAAATATTGGTCAAGAATTGATCAGTTTCTATCGCGGCGGTACGGATGAAAGCACATTCGGCCCTCATTTTGAAATGCACGAGTCAAGCGCAACAAAAATTGGATTGGATAAGCGGAATAAATCCAAAGCATCGCTTATGCTGCATGGTGTTCAAGTAACGAATGTCTCCGAGAATACATTCAAGAATACTCGACCGTTTATTATCAACCATACAGTGGGAGAGCCCAAAACACGCATTACACGGAATACTTTCATAGATGTGGCGGCACCGAAAGTGACTGAATTAAACAGTGTGCTAGAAAATACGGCCATTATAGAAAAAAACACGGGGTTAGAGCCGTGAAACGGGAGTTACTATATATTGCACTTGCAGGCGCCGCTGCGCTGACGTTGCCATCGTGTCAAAACCCATCTCAAGAAGAAGCTCAAGCCATTACTGAGGTTCCAAGCGGTTTTGATGTCACACTCGCAAGTGCCAAGGCTGTTTTGGATGCGCAAATGGCTTTGCCGGTTACAGTCCCGACACCCAAGGACCCGGGAGGCGGCTACACGCATGAGAAGCATAAAGACAATGCCAAGTTAATCTATGAGGCGGGACAGCTTTATAAACTTACGGGCGAGCCAAAATATGCGGAATATGCCGGCAGACTTATGTTGGCCTATGCGGATGTTTATCCGAGTTGGGAATTGCATCCAGCCAAGAAAGAACAATCTCCGGGCCGCATGTTCTGGCAAAATCTGAATGAAAGCATGTGGCTCTTGAATGTATCACAGAGCTACGCAGCGATTAAAGAGACGCTCACCCAAGAGGAGCGTAACAAGATAGAGACTGATGTTCTCCGGAATATGGCAGAGTTCCTGTCTGACGGGTCTCCTGAGACTTTCAATAAAGTTCATAATCACGGCACATGGGCGACTGCTGCAGTGGGTTTGACAGGCTATGCAATTGGCGACGACGACTATGTCGAGCAGGCTTTGTTGGGGCTAGACAAGTCGGGGGAGGCGGGCTTTCTTAAACAAATGGACAAGCTCTTTTCACCTGATGGATATTACAATGAGGGGCCCTATTATCAGCGTTTTGCGCTTATGCCTTTCGTGATTTTTGCACAAGAAGTTCAGAAGAATAATCCTGAGCGAAAGATTTTCGAAAAGCGTGACGGGATCTTAAAGAAAGCTATTTATACGACCATTCAGCAAAATTATGCTGGACTGTTTTTTCCTATTAATGACGCGATCAAAGATAAAGGCATCGCCACCCGGGAGCTGGTTCACGGCGTCGCCATTGCTTATGATTTAACAGGCGATAAAGGCTTATTGTCAGTCGCGCAGGCGCAAGGCAGATTTATGCTGACCCCTGAAAGTCGCAAAGTTGCAGAAGATATTGCCGCAGGTAAAGCAGAGCCCTTTGATTATAAAACCATGCGTTTGGGTGACGGCGAAGACGGCACAGAAGGCGCGCTTGATATAATCCGCGCTTCTATGGATCCCAATGACTTAGTCCTTGTTGCGAAGAACACGTCGCAAGGTTTAGGGCATGGACATTTCGATAAGCTTGGTCTGCTTGTTTATGATGCAGGTCACGAAATTTTGCGAGACTATGGTGCGGCGCGTTTCCTCAATGTTGAGGCAAAATATGGTGGACATTATCTACCAGAAAATAATGCCTATGCCAAACAGACTGTTGCGCATAATGCGATGGTTGTTGACGAGACAAGCCATTTTGGCGGTGACGTCGATACAGGCAATTTACATGCGCCTGTTCTAGCGCCGTTTATAGATAAGGGGGCAATTAAACTCACTTCAGCAAAGATTGATACGGCTTACGACTCTGTTGGGTTAAGTCGGACGCTTGCACTTATTGAAGATGCTGCATTTGATGGGCCTGTCATCATTGACGTTTCTAAAGCTTCTGCGAAGGGCCCTCATAGTTATGACTTACCGTTCCATTATAATGGACATCTGGTTGATACAAATTTCGAGGTTAAAGCGAATCCTCTATCACGGACGCCACTCGGGACAGATAATGGCTATCAGTATCTTTGGAAGGTCGCCGAAGCCAACCCGGTGGAGGGTTTGTCACAAGTAACATGGTTGCTCGACAGGCGCTTCTACACAGTGTCATCTTCCGTGCCGCGTGATACAAAAATTATCTTTACCCAAGTCGGAGCAAATGATCCGAATTTTAATTTACGTAATGAACCTGGTTTTATGTTGCGGTCAAAAACAGATGATGGTGTCTCCTTTGTCTCCGTCATAGAACCGCATGGTGATTATAACCCAACGGTCGAATATACGCTTGAAAGTCATAGCCGTGTTGCCTCGGTTCAGCATTTTGAGAACGGCCCGGCAGAATTTGTGCAGATTAAAACCAAGGCTGGGCAGGTTGTTGGGCTAGGCCTTGCAGGCGATCAAGATCCATCAAAAGATCACAGTGTTAATGTAAACGGTGAAACCATCAGTTGGAGCGGATCATTCAAGCTCTTCCATTCCGAAGCGCACATGTCTGCAACAAAATAATTAATCGAGTTTTATATTTGAATCTTAGGGAGTTAGTTAATGTCAAAACCAGTCATCGGTTTCATCGGTCTCGGTCTTATGGGCGGGAATATGGTCGAGAACCTTCAAAAAAGAGGTTTCGAAGTTGTCGTCATGGATCTTAATAAAGATGCGGTCGCAAAGGTCCTCGCACGCGGGAACGCCAAAGAAGCCAGTTCACCTAAGGAATTAGCTGAAGCCAGCGATATTGTAGAGCTCTGCTTGACGACTTCAGCCGTTGTTGAAAAAATCGTTTATGGCGATGATGGTATTCTGGCAGGCATTAAATCCGGTTCGGTTCTGATTGACTTCGGCACATCTATTCCGGCGTCGACAAAGAAGATTGGGGCTGACCTTGCCAAGAAAGGCGTTGGCATGATCGACGCACCACTAGGACGAACGCCCGCCCATGCCAAAGATGGTTTGCTTAACATTATGGCTGCGGGTGATAAGGCGACTTTTGCTAAATATGAGTCCATGCTGAGGGAGCAAGGTGAAAACGTCTTTTATCTTGGTGAATTAGGCGCGGGTCATACAACGAAGCTTATCAATAACTTTATGGGTATGACAACTGTCACGGCCATGTCACAAGCTTTTGCTGCTGCTGAGCTTGCCGGTGTCGACCGTCAACAACTTTATGATATTATGTCCAGCGGGCCTTCGAACTCACCTTTTATGAAGTTCTGTAAAAATTACGCTGTTGACGGTGTGAGCGATTTGGGCTTTTCGATCAATAACGCCAATAAAGATCTTGGCTATTTTGTACAAATGATGTCAGATTTAGGCTCGCGTTCTTTGGTTGCCGAAGGCACATCAACCTCTCTCCAGGCTGCGGTAGATGCGGGAATGGGCAATGGCAATGTGCCGGAAATTTTCGACTACTTCGTCAAGTTAAAGAAATAACCCACCGTCATAAGCGGTTCATAAAACTCTAGTTACAGGAAAAATAATGTCCGACATAATGATGCAAGCACTCAAAGATGCGCCTGTCGTGCCACTTATAAAATCTGACGATGTTCAAACCGCAGTTCAGACAACACGCGCCCTTATTGCAGGCGGCTTAACCGTGATCGAAGTGGTTCTGCGTACAGATGCTGCCCTTGATTGCCTTGAAGCGATTGCCGCTGAATTTCCGGATGCACATGTCGGGGCGGGGACTGTTTTAAGTGCGGATCAATGTAAAGAAGTGATAAGGAGAGGCGCAAAATTTATTGTTTCCCCCGGCTTGGATGAGGCGTCAGTACATGTTGCCAATGACGCAGGACTCCCCATTTTACCAGGTGTCGCGACAGCGACCGAGCTTCAACGGGCTTGGAATTTGGGACTACGCACGGTAAAGTTTTTCCCGGCCTCTTTGGCGGGTGGACCAAAAATGCTCAAAGCTCTGTCCTCTGTTTTTCGGGATGTTCAATTCATGCCGACAGGTGGCGTGAATCCAGAGACTTTAAAAGATTATCTATCTGTTCCGGCTGTTCTTGCCTGTGGCGGTTCTTGGCTCACGCCGAAAGACGCTATTGATGCAGAGAATTACGAAGCCATTACTCAACTAGCCAAAGACGCGATATCTATCGCGCATTCATAAACGGAATAATACGATGTCAGATTTCCTCAGTTTCGGTGAGATCATGTTGCGCCTGCGCACACCGGGCTATGAACGCTTTTTTCAAAGCCCTCAATTTGAAGCCACATTTGGGGGAGGTGAAGCAAATGTGGCTGTTTCCCTGTCTAATTACGGATTAGCCGCAGGATTTATTTCGGCTCTGCCGAATAATGATATTGGGCAATATGCTATTAATTCTCTTCGGGCGTTGGGAGTCGATGTGTCCAATGTGAAGCGTCAAGGCGACCGAGTAGGCATTTACTTCCTCGAAACGGGCGCGAACCAACGCCCGTCTAAAGTTATTTATGATCGCGCTAACTCCTCTATCAGCCAGTGCAAACCCGGAGATTTTGATTGGCCGACAATTTTCAAAGGCGCTAAATGGTTACATATCACAGGCATAACGCCGGCTCTCTCACAAGACTCTGCTGATCTGTCTCTTGAATGCGTAAAAGAAGCCCAAAAGGCGGGCGTGACAACATCTTGCGATTTCAACTTCCGAGGCAAGCTCTGGAAATACGGAAAGACGGCGCCAGAGGTCATGAAAGACCTTGTCAAATATATTGATGTCGGTATCGCCAATGAAGAAGACTGTCAAAAGTCACTGGATATTTCCGTCGATGTCGATGTGGAAGCCGGACATTTGGACACGTCTAAATATGAAGCTTTATCACAAAAAGTCTTGGATATTTATCCTGGAATGTCGACAATTGCGATCACATTGCGCGAGTCAATAAACGCGAATATGAATGGTTGGTCTGCTTGTATGCGTGACCGCGAGAATGGATTTTTGCTCTCGAAGAAATATGACCTCACTGATATTGTCGACCGTGTTGGCGGAGGTGATAGCTTTGCCTCAGCCTTTATTGCAGGTCTAAATCTTTATGAAGATCGCCAACAATCTCTCGAATTTGCCGTGGCGGGGTCAGCCCTGAAACATTCTATTCTGGGCGACTTTAACCGTGTATCACGGGCCGAAGTCGAAAATCTTATGAGCGGAGATGGATCGGGCCGCGTGCAAAGATAAGGTTTCAGGGGATAGAAAATGCAGGTTTGGCTTCGCAGGCTTTTATCGGTTGCTACCATCCCATTGGTTTTTGTTTCTGATGCATGGGGCGATGATGCGCCCCAACACTCTATTGAGCTCATTGATTGGTATTTAGGACTGCCCATCGACGAAGATGGAGATGGGAAATCTGATAGGGTCAGCGAAAAGCAGCTCGCCGAGGGTTGGTCAGATCCGCGTTTCTTCTTTCCTTCGCCCGATGGTGGTATAACGTTTAAGTCTCCTGTCAGGGGGGCTAAGACCTCTACAAACACGAATTATGTTCGCACTGAACTCAGAGAAATGCTGCGGCGTGGAAATACCTCCCTCCCTACGGCGGAACCTGGACGCAATAATTGGGTCTTATCAACTGCACCCAAACGATATCGTAAAAAAGCCGGCGGCGTGGATGGTGAGCTACATGCCACTTTGGCTGTTAATCATGTGACAACGACAGGTGCACCCAATGAGGTTGGCCGCGTTATTATTGGGCAAATCCACGGCAAGGACGACGAACCTGTCCGTCTTTATTATAGAAAATTACCGCATCATACAAAAGGCACGCTTTACTTTGCACATGAGGTTAAAGGTCAAAAAGAGGACTTATATGTACAGCTCATTGGGAACCGGGCTAACACTGCAGAGGATCCTGTAAACGGCATCGGGCTAAATGAACGCTTTGGTTATTCCATCGTTGCGCTTGGGCATAATTTACAGGTGACAATCTTAAAGGCTGGAAAACCCGTCGCCCGTAAACGTATTGATATGAGTGAAAGTGGGTATGACTCCAGCGATGAATATCTCTATTTCAAAGCTGGCGTCTATAATCAAAACAAGAGCGGTGATGATGGTGATTATGTTCAGGCTACTTTTTACGAACTCCGAAACCTTCATGCGGCTCCAAAATAACGTCAACCAGATGTTGGCGCCATAGTGCTCCTTAATTGATAGCTAAAATGCTATCCACCTTGAGACTTAAATTGTCTTAATTGACCAGCAACATGGAAATCGCAGGGACGTATGTTACAGTCAATAGGCAAGCGATAAGTGCCAGATAGAATGGCCAGATCGTCTTAACCGTGTCTTCCATCCTTATCTTTCCGACCGCAGAGCCCACAAATAAGACAGTCCCGACCGGCGGCGTGATTGTGCCAATACCGAGGGCGAGCATCATAATAATTCCAAAGTGTACGGGATCTACGCCGATCGTCTGAACCACGGGCAGGAATATCGGCGTCACGATGATGATCAAAGGCGCCATATCCATAAATGTCCCTAGCACCAAGAGACAGAACAACACCATGAGCAGGATGATAACGGGTGAACTGCTGAGGCCTAAGATAAGGTCAGACATCATCATAGGTGCCTGTAAGAGTGCCAAAAGCCAACCGAATGCTGCTGCTGACCCAATAATCAACATAATCATAGCTGTCGTTTTTGTTGAGTTTACAACAGCCGCTTTGAACTCTTTGATACCCAGTGAGCGATAAACAAAGACGCCGATGATCAATGTGTAGACAATGGCAACAGCAGAGCTTTCCGTAGGTGTAAATACGCCGCCTAGGATACCTGCAACAATGATAACAGCGGTTAACAAGCCAGGGATAGCGCTAAGCGCGGAGCGTGCGAGAGCCCGAAATCCGGGAAACACACCTTTAGGGTAGCCTTTGCGCGAGGCAATGATAGAAACGGTTATCATAAGCGCGAGACCGCACATAATGCCCGGTAAAATACCGGCAATGAACAAATCGCCAATCGAAATTGAAACGGCTGCGGCCGCGGAATAAATAATCATATTATGGCTTGGCGGGATGATAAGACCAAGAACCGCAGCCGAAGACGTAACATTGACGGAAAAATCACGATCATAGCCTTTTTCTTCCATAATCGGGATCATGGTACTGCCAATCGCGGAAACACTAGCGACAGCCGATCCTGATATCGCGCCGAACATCATGGAGGCTCCAACATTCACGTGCCCCAATCCGCCACGCACGCGTCCAAACATACCTTCTGCGACTTTAATAAGCCGTGAAGCAATGCCTGTTTGGGTCATCAAATCCCCTGCAAAAACGAAGAACGGTATCGCCATTAATGTGAAAACATCAATACCTGCCGAAAGACGCTGCACCGCCACAAGAGGGTTTAACCCAATCATGGCAAAAACAATCATAGAGGAAATCAGTAGCGCAAAGGCCACAGGCACGCGAATAGCGAGAAGCCCCAAAAGGCTAAGAAGGAGGACCAAAAGTTCCATATCTATTCAACCTTCTCAGATTTAGGCAGTATCGCATTTGGAGTTGTCGCCGTGAATTCATCGTAGAGCTGCTCTAGCGCAAACAAGACGATGAGCCCTCCCGCGATTGGCAAAGGCAATAGTGCCAGCCCACGCGGAAGGCCGAGGGACGGAATATCAAATTCCCAAAGCGTTGTGGTCAATTCCCATCCCGCAATCACCATAACTAATCCGGCAATCGCTACAGCTAGGTTTGCGACGATATCAAAAGCTTTTCCCATAGGTTTCGGAACGGCGTTGCGAAGCGCGTCGATGCGAATATGGAAACGTTCGTGAACCCCAACCGCTGCACCAAAAAAAACCAGGTAGCCTAAGAGGACGAGCGATAAACGCTCTGACCAAGCGGGACTGTCATTGAAAAAATATCTCGCAATAACCTGATATGAAATAATGGCCGTCATCAGAACGATACAGACCGAGCTAATCAGGAGGGCAATACGGCTTAAAATATCCAGAAACTTTTTCATGAGCCCATCTCCGCGATCCGATCAATTTCCGTTAAATAGGGTTTCAGTTGGGGCGTCACGAATTTTTCGTAGACCGGTCCCATAAGGTCTCTGAACGGACCGCTATCTATGTCGGAGAGGATTTCACCGCCATTGTCCAATAAGGCCTGTTTTGATTCTTCGACTCTGGCGTCCCAAAGATTTCGCATAACACCAACAGAGTGACGTGCTGCTTCCTTCACAATTTCTTGGTCTTCAGGCGAGAAACTCTTCCAAGTGCGCAAGCTCATAATTAGCATGTCTGGCGTTCTGAAATGACCTGTTTCAGAGAAGTATGGCGCAACTTCATAATGGCGTGTTGCTATATAACTTGGCCAATTATTTTCAGCTCCATCAATAACATTTTGAACAAGTCCTTGATAGACCTCACTGAAATTCATCGGCGTAGGGTTCGCGCCCAAAGCGCGAACAGTATCAAGGAAAATATCAGAATTAGGCACACGGATCTTCAACCCTTGCAACGCAGATGGATGATCTATGAGACGTTTAGTTGTGTAGAAACCGCGTCCGCCTGTGTCGTAAATGGCAAGCCCGCGAAGATTAAATGCTTCTAAGGACTTCATAATATCTTCGCCGATTTCGCCGTCCACGACGCGCCGTTGATGTTCGGTTGACCGGAATAAAAAGGGAAGGCTGAAAAGCTTTGTTAAGGGAGCGATATTATTAAGCGCCGCACTAAATGTACGGGTCATGTCTAATCCGCCGAACATCGCAATTTCAAGAGTGCTACCTTCAGAACCCAACTGCCCGCCGGGGTAAAGTTTTATGCTCAAACGGCCATCTGTTTTCTCCACCAGATATTGGCTCATGGCCTTGACGGCTTCGACAGTCGGATATCCGTCGGGTAGAGCTTCGGCAGAGTATATCGTGCGTTTTGAAACACCTGTTGCGTCCGTGCATCCTGCGAGGGCCGCTGCACTACCTAAAGCCAAAATGTTACGGCGGCTCGCTTTAAGGAGCCCAGTTTTGGATGATTCAGCCGTGGTTTTTATACGTTGCATAGCGGATCCCATCACACAGTCCTTTTATATTATTGGCAGGCTCTCGTGTTTCCAGCATTTAGGTAGACGATTGAACTTGCGAGTCTTTTAATCAAAATTCAAGCCATAGATTTATTGTATGGCTTTCCGCAATTGCACTGATTTTTATCTATGAATACCCCACCATCAGCGGGATAACCAACCGCCGTCAACTGGCAGAGTAATGCCTTGAACGTAATCAGAAGCTTGTGACGCAAGAAACACAATCGCGCCGCCCATATCAGATGGTTTACCCCATCGTCCGCTCGGAATTCGGCCCAATATTTCGGTATTGCGCTTTTCATCTGCTTGAAGCGCCGCTGTATTGTTGGTCGCAAAATAACCCGGTGCGATCGCATTGACGTTAATGCCGTGTTTTGCCCATTCATTGGCCAACGCTTTGGTCAACCCGCCGACGCCGCTTTTGGACGCGGTATAAGACGGCACGCGAATGCCCCCTTGAAAGGTGAGCATAGAGGCAATGTTAATTATTTTACCTGTCTTTTCTTCAGCCACCAAATGACGCGCAAAGGCTTGGGAGAGAAAGAACAAAGTCCGTAAGTTCACATTCATCACCGAGTCCCATTCCTCAGGTGTAAAGTTGATGGCTTCATTCCGTTTAATAATCCCCGCATTGTTGACAAGAATATCTGCACGACCCAATGCCGTAACGGCTTTGGAAATAATCTCTGCAACCCCTTCAGCCTGACCTAAATCAGCTTGAATGGAATGGGTTTTTACGCCTGTCTCGGCAATCATCTGCAAAGTTTCTGTGGGTGCAGAGCGGCCAATTAAAGCAATGTCAGCGCCCGCATGTGCCAAAGCAAGTGCCATGCCTTGCCCAAGGCCCGTATTAGCGCCCGTGACGAGCGCCGTTTTTCCGGTAAGGTCAAACATAAGATACCTCTATGCAAGTTGGCAAATATCGCAAACAGAGAGATCGGTGTAATCTAAATTCTCACCGCCCATACCCCAAATAAATGAATAAGCTTTTGTACCGGAGCCCATATGAATGGACCAAGGCGGAGAAATCACAGCCTCTTCATTTTCCATAACGATGTGACGGATTTTGTCTTCTTCACCCATAAAATGGAACAGACGGGAATTCTTATCAAGATCAAAATAAAGATAAACTTCGGATCGGCGATCATGCAAATGCGGCGGCATGGTGTTCCACACACTACCTTCACTCAATATGGTGAGTCCGAGGAGAAGCTGACAAGATTTCGCCGTTGTTGGAACAATATATTGATAGATAATCCGTTCATTACTTTCGGCCAAGGAACCGCGCTCTAGCGGGACAGCTTCGTCAATTGAAATTTTAACAACCTCATAGGCTTTATGCGCTGGTGTTGAGAGCAAATAGAATTTAGCCGGAGTAGCTGCGTCATCAGATTCAAAAACAACGTCTTTTCTGCCCATTGGAATGTAAAGACCATCGAGCTTTTTCAGCTCATGCACAGTCCCGTCAATCGTTACCGTGCCAGAGCCTGGGCCAATATTGATGACGCCTAATTCGCGGCGCTCCAGAAACGGATGCCCTTTCGCGGACGCAGGCTCACTTTGATGCGGTAAGACTACAGGCTTGGAGATAGGTGCAGCGCCGCCAATCACAAAACGCTCATTATGAGAATAATTGAGATTAATTTCATCAGCCACAAACAGGCCTGAGACGATATAACGATCTCTCAACTCTTCATTTGAAACACAGTCCATCATATCTGGATGGGTGGCATGGTAAGTTTTGTTAAACACTAAGGTCTCCTAGAGGTAATTCATGGGGATTATTTTGTATATTGGTAACCGGTGTCATAAGGCGCGTCCAGAGCTATTCAAAAATTTCATCTGAATTTCAACCGATTAGTGTGACTTATTCACTGGTGCGGTAGACTCTCTAATGATTAAGTCTAGAGCAATTGTTTGTGGGATTGATTTTTCGTCTGATTTATTTGGATTATCAGAATAGATGAGGAGTTTAGCGATATCGCAGCCGACATTACGGATTGGGAAGCGAACTGATGTCATAGGTGGCCAGATACGTGAGACGATCGGCGTGTCATCGTATCCAACAACAGATAAATCCTCAGGGATACGCAATCCCGCCTTTCTTGCGGCAAAATAAACACCCACCGCCATTTCGTCATTCCCTGCGAAAATTGCCGTTGGCCGATCCCTCATCAACAAAAGTTTTGTTGCACATTTCACGCCGGAGTCATAGGTGTAGGCACCCTCCATGGTGAGCTCTGACTTTAGCTCTATGTCGAATTCTGCAAGGCCGGCTATAAAACCGGCGCGGCGCTCGCGCGCTGACATGAACAGTTCTGGTCCGTGAATATGTGCAATTTTCGTATGTCCTAGCTGAGCCAAGTGACGAGCTGCAAACTTTGCCCCCTCTGCATCGGCAGTTTTGATTTGATGCTCTGGGTCATTCAAATCCACTGAAGCAATGCGTACAAAGTGGCAATTTAGGTCTTTAAGCTTCTGCGATAGCTCCAAATCCTCAGAAACAGAGGGTACAAAGATGAGACCGAACGGGTTGTGTAGCTGAACAAAGGATAAAATTTGTTCGTGATAATCAGGATCAGTGCGTTGGCACGGTCGCAAAACGAGTTGGTATCGTGTGCCTTTGAGTGCCTGCAATATGCCCCGTTGCATATTGGCGATATATTGAGGGCTGGGGTTGTCATAAACCAAACCTATCAGAAAAGAGCGGCGAAAGGCCAAAGCTTGAGCTTGCGGGTTCGGAATGAAGCCCGTCTCTTTGATAATTTTCTTGATTTCAACGCGCGTGTTGTTGCTTACGGAGGGGGCATCATTAATAACGCGAGACACAGTCTTTTTTGATACCCCCGCCATGCGGGCAATATCATTAATCGTAATCGTATCTTTCCGACGTTGCGTTGTCATTTTCCCCTACAGTTTCATTTATAAAGCTAATCTATCGCAGGGGTTAAATCTTATCACAACAGAAGAAATGAAAAATAAGTCGAAATATTAGCTTTTGGGAATTGCTAAATGACACCGGTTACCTTTACACTGAGCTCTGATGATCGTGAGTCTTAAAAGGCATAAAATATGAAACAAGGCTTTACGGCGGCTTCGGCTATTGCGCAGGCATTTACAGATGCTCGTATGAATGCAGAGGGATTGCCGAACTATCCGGGGCCACTCCCTTCGTCTCTTGAAGAGGCTTATGGGATTCAGGATGCCGCTATTGATATATGGCCTCATGAAATTGTCGGTTGGAAAGTCGGCGGGATTGGTGACGACCATGCCAAGACGCTTGGCGCAACAAAGCTAGCGGGGCCTGTCTATGAAAATCAAGTCTATAAAGCGAATGGTAATATCGTTGAAATGCCTGTCTTTGAAAAAGGCTTTGCGGCGATCGAGCCCGAAATTGTGATGATTGTGGGCAAAGATGCTCCTGGTCATAAAACGCAATGGTCAGCGGAGGAGGCGCAAGCTTATGTCGGCGATGTTCACATAGGTGTTGAAATTGCGAGCAGCCCTTTTCCGGCCATTAATGACATGGGACCATTGGTTACCATTTCTGATTTTGGGAATAATAATGGGCTGATTATTGGACAAAAACTCACGAACTGGAATGATTCCGAATTAGAAGATTGGATTGTCGAGACGATTATTGATGGCCAAAGCATGGGTGTTACGACACCACCTGGGCCTCTCGAATCTTTCCGTTTCATCCTTGAGAATACAGCCATGCGCGGTCGTCCTCTAAAGAAGGGCATGGCCATAACAACAGGGGCTATTACGGGCGTGCATCAAGCTTTTAGCGGACAGCACAGTTCGATACATTGCAGCAATGCCGAAGATATTAATCTCAAACTTGTTCCCGCGACTTAAAAATTGCTCGAAAGAATGAAGGCGCAGAATCTTAATAATAAAAGGCAAAGCAAGATGAACTTTACTGCGAAAAAATCGTTCCTTACTTTATGTTTCACCAGCGCGTTATCAATCCCTGTTCTGGCAGGTGCTACCGATCTGAAACCTCTAGACATACTAACAAATGTGGACGTTATATCGGATCATTACCTCCCTGATTTTTCCTATGCGGGTTATAATAATGGGGTTGGCGACATCCCGGTTTTGAAAGGTAGAACGATTGATGTCACAGATTATGGTGTCATCGCTGATGACGGATTGGATGATTCCAAGGCTTTTTTGAAAGCGCTTGAGGCGGCACATAAAGTGCGTGGCACTGTGATTGTTAAACTCCCCAAAGGTAAAATTCTAATTTCCGATATCCTTAAAATATCGCGCAGTGACATTGTCCTGCGGGGGAGTGGATCCGGTGTGGAAGGCACAAATCTGCACTTCCCGCGTCCCTTGCAAATGGTTGAAAATGATGGGTATTTTGATGAAATAAAGACCTATCTGAAAAAATATGACAAGCGCCAAGTCGAAAAACAAAACAATATAGATGTTTTGTTTTCGGAATATTCTTGGACCGGAGGATTTATCTGGGTTCAAAAAGAAGGCACGCGTGCTGCGGCCTATTTAGAAGAGAGAGACCCTGTAATTACTGTGCTAGCGAATGCCTTACAGGGAGAGGCCGGGACGCAGACGGTCACGATAGACCAAGCCCAAAACTTGAAACTCGGTGATATTGTCGAGCTCCAATGGCTTAATCGCCAAGGCGAAAACAGCCCCTTGCTTAAAGAAATGTATGGCGATACCGAATTAAAAATCGGCTCGCATCATTGGACATTTGCGGATCGCCCATTAGTGCGGCAAAAAACGAAAATTCTCTCGATTGAAGGCTCAATCGTCACGTTGAGTGACCCGCTTCTTCACACCATCTCGGCGGACATTCCAGCCCAGTTTGCTATATGGGATCACCTGACCCATGTTGGCATTGAAGATGTTCGTATTACATTCCCCGACTCCCCTTCTTTCGGGCATCATATGGAGCGTGGTTATAACGGCATTTATATGACCAGCGTTTTTGATGGCTGGATAAGAGACGTAAACTTCCATAATGCCGATACGGGTGTGCTCACTTATAACAGTGCAAATTTGACCATTTCAAATATTGAGACGACGGGCCAGCGTCGCGCGCATTATACCGTGCATGCCGGAAATGTTCACAATGTCTTGGTGAAAGATTTACGCGTTCATAATCCGTCTGTTCATTCGCTCAGTCTCAACACGCAATCCACAAAATGTGTGTTTCAAAATGCGGTCGTTACAAAAACACCGGTGCTCGATCAGCATGCGGGTGCCAATCATCAAAACCTCTTTGACAACATCACCGTCAATGTCGATGCGCAGCGCGATAAGGACGAGGCCTATTTTCCCATTTGGGATGGCAGCGGGGCAGGGTACTGGCAGCCCGGTCATGGCCGCTATAACACGACTTGGAACCTGAAAGTAAACGTTATGAGCGGCGCGAATCGTTCAGAGAAAGTAACGCTTCGTGGATTGGCTGAAGGCCCGGATGCGCGCATTGTCGGTGTGTCCGGCAACCGCGAATTTGAGGTGGATTACTTTCCTGAACCTTACTCAGAGCGCGTGAATGTGAGTATGGAGGATGTTCCCTCGCTTTATACTTATCAGCTCCACAAGCGCTTAAGCAAATAACGAGGCCTTTATGTGACTAAATAGCAACAGATAAATTAAATAGTAAATTGGTCATACCAATATTACTGTATTGGTAAATATATAAGGTTGACAAGGCTTAATTTATTGGTTCATGTCGACAAAATAAAAAGCGTAAAATAACCATCCATCTCAGGGG
This sequence comes from uncultured Algimonas sp., assembly GCA_964352855.1. Taxonomy (GTDB): domain Bacteria; phylum Pseudomonadota; class Alphaproteobacteria; order Caulobacterales; family Maricaulaceae; genus Litorimonas. The sequence goes on from CAYGTR010000002.1 coordinate 34,254, forward strand.
AAAAACTATGAGACACAAAAAATCCTTCATTAAAGCCGCTTTGGCCTCAGTTTCAGTCCTAGCAATGGCGACGACAGTCTCAGCGCAGGATTCTGAGCCTTCAGACGAAGTTATTGCTACGGGTATCCGTCAGTCACTTCAAAATGCGCTTATTGAAAAACGTAACGCGGACAGTCTCATTGAGGTTATTTTGGCTGAAGATATTGGTAAGTTGCCGGACCAAAACCTCGCCGAAGTTCTTGAGAACATCACAGGCATTCAAATTACGCGGACTGCTGGTGTGGGTACTAATGTGCAAATTCGTGGTACGGACGCTAACCGGATTGAGATTAACGGTGTTTCCACTGTTGGTTCAGGTTCAGGTCGTAGTGGTATCGATTTCGAAGATGTGAATGCATCCATTATCGCGGGTGTCGAGGTTATAAAGGCGCCTACGGCAAAAACAATTGAAGGTTCTGTTGGTGGTACAATCAATCTCAGAACTATCCGCCCGCTAGATTTGAAAGAAACGTTAGCGTCTATCCGCATTCAAGGAGAGCAGAGCGACTTAACGACATCAGGTATCAAACCAAGAGTATCTGCTGCTCTAGGGAAGAAATGGGAAAATGCGTCTGGCCAAGAAATTGGTATTGTTATGAGCGGGAGTTATACTGAGCAAGAGTCAGTGTCTTTCCGTCCGCGTGTTGACATGGACAATATCGCCTCCGCACCTGGTGCTCAATTTGAAGAATATCTCGGTGTTCAGTTCTTGGTTCAAGAGCAAGAAAATTTTGATTATGAAACAATCAACTTTGCAGGCACAATAGAAGCCCGTCCAAGTGATAATGTGAGACTTTATCTTGATGCCGTCGTTAATGACCAAAAGCGCAGCCAAGACTCATATAGAATTCAAGCGTCAGGTGTTGCGGATGTTAGAAATCAAGCCGTAAATGCTCCGACTGCATTTCAGACTGTAGATTTTGGTGTTGGCCCAGGTCAATTTCCTGCAGCGCTTGCTGGCTTGATTGAGCCGGTTCTGTCGGTCGATACGAGTGACCCTAACTTGCGTTTCTCAAGCGACACTGGATCACGTGTTACTGATAGTAAAGTAATCTCACTCGGTGGTGAGTGGGACGTTACGGAAAGGTTGAGTGTCAGGGCTGAGTTTGCAACAACAAGTGCAGATACAGAAAACCCAAATCTAAGTACAACGCTTAACTTTATAAACCCCAACTGCCCGCTTGCTGGCGGAACGAACCCCTTAAATGATAATTGTGTGCCTTTCATCTATGACTTATCAAATGATTCATTGGCGTTCGGCATTAATTTCAACTCTCCATTTGCGCCATCTGTCGCAGATTTAACGAACCCAGCTAACGTTGTTTTGGATCAAGTAGATGTCGGTCGAAACACAACTGAAAATAAAGAAGACGCTTTCCGTATAGACCTGTCCTACGATTTGGAAGATAGCTTTTTAGGTGATTTCGTTAGTTCTGTGGATGCTGGCTTCCGCCGCAATAAATCTTCAAGTGTATTTAACAATGTGACTGACCGTATAGGCGGATTCAGCAGATTAGTAGATAGCCCGAACGGAACGTTGTTTGCGGATCTGCTTGTCGAAGGGCCTAATAATTATGGTGATGCAGACGGACGTGATTTATTTATCGCTAACTTCCTTCTTGTAGATCCTGACCGCGCCTTCTCAGACCCAGAGGGAACTCTGGCAGCTCTAGAGGCTGCCGTCGTTTTGCATGACCCAACGTCTCCTGATCTTATAAGTCTTTCATCAGATCAAAACGCTTTTTATGACGTTGTCGAAGAGACGAACGCTTTCTACGCTCAGGCAAATTTTGAGCAGGGTATTTTCAGCGGTAATGTCGGCGTGCGTTATTTGGATACCACAGTAGCGTCGACTGGTTTCGGCCCAGCAGACGGGTCTGGTACGAGATCACTTGAGACAACAGAAGGTCAGTATGATTTTTGGCTTCCTCGTTTTAATTTGAGTGCATCTCCAAGAGAAGACGTTGTTTTACGGGCAAGTTATGGTACAGATATTCGCCGTCCTAACTTTAGCGACTTGAACACAGCCTTCACATTTGGCCCTCAAGAAAACACGGCTATTAATTTAGGTAATCCAGGTCTTGTCCCTGAAAAAGTTGACTCATTTGATATATCCGCAAATTGGTATTTTGATACAGCAGCTGTCTTTAGTGTGGGTTACTTCAATAAGAAACGTACTGATCTTTTCACAAATAATTTCGAAGGCGCTTTGTTAATTCCAAATGGATCCGGTGGCTTCTCCCGCGAAACAAACCCATCTTGCCCTGGCGGCGGCATTTTTAACCCAGAAGTTATACCAAACGTCTTGGGTGATCCTGAATCAAGAGGCCTTTGCGTTGATTTCAACCAGCCGGGAAATGATCCTGCGTCCACAACCCAGCAAGGTGTTGAGGTTGCCTTCCAGTATGATCTGTCAAATTTCGAGGATAAAATGGCTGGCTTTAGTTGGGCATCTGGTTTCGGTGTTCTCGCAAACTATACCTATCAAGACTTTAGTGGTGGTTCCGTTGTAGACACGACTTCAGGTCGCGGTCTCACTGTTCTTGGTGATGTCAGCATTCCACAAGGTCTCCTTGATTTCTCTAAAAACGCTTACAATGCGACGCTCTTTTATGAGAAATATGGCCTTTCAGCCCGTGCGCGCTATACATGGCGGCAGGGTTTCCGTACGACTGACTTTGGCGGTGGTGCCAATACATCAGGCTCCAGTACGTTTAGCTTCCCGGTTCATACTTTGGACAGAGGGCAGCTTAACGCCAGCATCAACTACGATGTGACAGAGAATTTCAATGTCGGCGTCGAAGCGGTTAACCTCACTAAGTCGAATATTATTCAGAAATGTGTAAGCGAAACTGGCCCAACATGTTTCGTGGGATATCCTGACCGTCGTATCGTCTTCGGGGCGAGCTACACATTCTAAAGAAAATATAAGGTCAATCATGGCCTAATGAAAAAACAAAAACGCCTCACGCATGTGGGGCGTTTTTTTATGAATTGAGTGCGCTCCAGGAGCGTTAAATTGTTTTGTTAACGGCAGGTTCCTTATTGATATTTATAATCCATTGAGTTGCAAGGTGTTGGGTAGATTTATGCCGAAACACTCATTTTTATTAAACAAGCTATAAATCTCTTCTCAAATACAGAAATGAAAGCTGTCATCGATTTCCATACAAAAAATCAACGTGCCGATGATATAATATGATGCCGCCTGTATGTGGAATCATATCTAAATCCCCTTTGATAACCTTGGGCCAACACCCAGAGTGAGTCAGAAACCGCAAATTCTTTCAAGCACTGAGTTTCAAAACTGTCGCGCTAGGGCGGACATCTCGGATGCCTCATTGGGGCAATTCAAGCCGCTCTGCTGAGGTTAAATTTGGGGGTTGTATCCACACTCTAATCCATTTTTGTGCGGTTTTGGATAAGATCCTCCACGACTTCGGGATCTGCGAGTGTTGAGGTATCGCCCAAATTTCCGAACTCATTCTCGGCAATTTTGCGCAAGATACGCCGCATGATTTTACCGCTACGCGTTTTAGGAAGGCCTGGCGCAAATTGAATAAGATCCGGCGTGGCAATCGGCCCGATTTCTGCGCGAACATGTTTGATCAGGCTCTTTCGCAGACCATCATCGACCTCTACGCCCGCCCGCACAGTGACATAAGCATATATACCCTGACCCTTAATCTCGTGCGGATAGCCCACAACGGCGGCTTCCGCCACGGCATCATGTGAGACGAGGGCGCTTTCGACTTCAGCGGTGCCCATACGGTGACCGGAAACATTTATCACATCATCCACGCGGCCTGTAATCCAGTAGAAACCGTCTGTATCACGACGGCAGCCATCCCCTGTAAAGTAAGCCCCCGGATAGGCGGCAAAGTAAGTGTCTTTGAAGCGTTGATGGTCGCCATAAACCGTGCGCATCTGACCCGGCCAGCTGTCGGTGATAAGCAAATTGCCTTCGGTCGCGCCCACTAAAGCATGACCTTGGGCATCAACTAATTCAGGCTTGATACCAAAGAATGGATGGCTGCCCGCACCCGGCTTCATTACTGTGGTGCCGGGGAGGGGCACAATCATGGCCCCACCTGTCTCTGTTTGCCACCATGTATCTACAATCGGGCAGCGTCCGTCTCCGACCACATGAAAATACCACTCCCAAGCTTCAGGGTTTATGGGTTCTCCGACCGTGCCTAGCAGGCGAAGTGAGCTGCGCGATGTGGCGTGGACATAGTCTTCGCCCTCGCGCATCAAAGCACGTATTGCCGTTGGGGCCGTGTAGAAAATACTGACTTGATGCGTATCGCAGACCTGCCAAAAGCGCGATGCATCTGGATAAGTTGGTATGCCTTCAAACATCACAGTCGTCGCGCCATTGGTCAGAGGGCCATAGACAATATAAGTATGCCCTGTGACCCAGCCGACATCGGCGCTGCACCAATAGACATCCTCTTCTTTCAGATCGAAAACATATTCATGGGTCATGGAGGCCCAAACGAGATAGCCGCCCGTGGTATGCAGCACACCTTTGGGCTTGCCTGTCGAGCCGCTTGTATAAAGAATAAAGAGCGGGTCCTCCGCTTTCATTGGCTCGGGCGGGCAATCCTCAGACACGCCTTCCAGCGCCTCATCCAACCAGATATCCCGACCTGCTGTCATCGTCACAGTACCGCCCGTATGGCGCACCGTCAGAACCGTTTTGACAGGCTTGCCTTGCTTGGCTGCCAGATTGCAAGCGGCGTCACAATTAGCTTTCAATGGGACTTTCTTTGTCCCGCGCAAGCCTTCATCTGCGGTAATCACAAAACTACTGTCGCAATCGGTGATTCGCCCTGCCAAAGCGTCCGGAGAGAAGCCGCCAAAGACGACACTATGCACCGCGCCGATACGGGCGCAGGCCAACATCGCATAGCTCGCCTCTAATATCATCGGCATATAAATCGTAACGCGATCACCTTTCTTTACACCTTTGGCTTTCAGCACATTGGCAAAGCGGCATACTTCGCGGTGTAACTCAAGATAGGTCAATTTCTTAGACGCACCCGGACTATCGGCTTCCCAGATAATCGCCGTTTTATCGCCCCGTGTGTCTAAATGGCGATCTAGGCAGTTTTCTGTTACATTCAGAACCCCATCCGCATACCACTCAATATGAAAATCACCGTCTTCCCAAGACACGTTTTTCGCCTGAGTATAGGGTACCATCCAATCAAGACGTCGACCTTGTTCTGTCCAAAACTCTTCAGGGTCAGATATAGAGTGGGCGTACATCTCTTTATAACGCTCCGGGCTGAGATTAGCCTCTTGCGCGAATTCATGAGGAACCGGGTAAACTTTTTCGACTTCATCCATATTCACGTATCCTACCGTCTGGTTCACCACCTTACCTCTTATCGTGGGGTTTAAAAACCATATTTCGTCGAAAAGGTAGTGCGTGTAAGGCTTCCCTCATCACATCTTAAATTATAACTCGCGATTGTGCGTAAAAGGGTATTCTCATCTTCCTTAGACAAATCATGTGAAGACTTGCGATACGTAGCGCTAAATGAGAAAAGGTTACGGAAATGGACAGATTATTTATAATAGAGAGCATATTTTTAATTAATTAGCATATTATAAATATGCGCTTTATCAAATAGACCTGTGAGCAAAAATATTGTGCAAAATCAACAATTTACAGTGAGCTGTGCCCCCATGATGGACTGGACGGATCGGCATTGTCGGTGGTTCCATCGCCAGTTGTCGTTACATCTTGAGCTTTATACCGAAATGGTGGTGGCGGACGCTGTTATTCACGGGCCGCGTGAGCGGCTTTTGGGGTTTGATGCGATTGAGCACCCTGTTGTTTTGCAAATTGGGGGGAGTGATCCGGCCAAGCTCGCGGACGCCTCAAAAATTGGTGAAGACTATGGTTATGACGCTATCAACATTAATATTGGTTGTCCCTCAGACCGCGTGCAATCAGGTCGGTTTGGGGCCTGCCTCATGTCAGAACCGACACTAGTTGCAGAGTGTTTTCAAACCATGCAAACTGCCGTTAAGATTCCTGTCACAGTCAAATGTCGCTTGGGTATAGATGATCAGAGAGTTGAAGAGACTTTACCGGAATTTTTGAAAACCGTCTCAGATGCAGGATGTGAGACCTTTATTATTCATGCAAGAAAGGCATGGTTAAAGGGACTGAGCCCGAAAGAAAACCGAGACGTTCCGCCGCTCGATTATGATCTTGTGCGTCAAATGAAAGTCAGCTTTCCGCATCTGAATATTCAACTCAATGGCGGGTTGGAGTCTATTAGTGAGGGTTTGAAGGAAACTCAACATCTTGATGGGTTTATGTTGGGACGGGCGGCTTATCACACGCCTTGGATTCTCACAGAAATCGATTCCAAACTTTTTGGTTGCGAGGTGAAGGTGATTGAGCGCGGAGATATCGTTATACGTTTGATTAATTATTTGAAAACTGTTGAGCAAGAGGATCGGTCTACAAAGGCAATGCTTAGGCATGTTATGGGGCTTTATAGTGGACAGCCTGGGGCGAGGCTCTGGCGGCGGGCCTTAAGTGAGGGTGGGGCGAGTGGAGAGATGCCTTCCGTCGTTATGCAAAAGGCGTTTGATCACTATACTGACTTTGTTGAGACGAAAGCGGCTTAGTGGATCCTGTCACGCTTATCCTTTTAGTCGTCGCTCTCGTGGCTGTCGCTATCATTGCGGGTTTCTCTTCCGGTCTATTCGGGATAGGCGGCGGCGCCGTCATGGTGCCAGCTCTTCATTATGCTTTCAAAGTCATTGGTGTGGCAGATGCGACCGTGATGCACACTGCTGTGGCGACGAGTTCTGCAGTCATCATCGTCAATAGTTGGCGCTCTGTCAGAAAGCATAAGGCACGAGACTCAGTCGATATGAACATATTATTCCCGAAACAGTTTTGGCGAAGCTATGGGTTATGGATCGGTTTAGGGTCTTTTATTGCAGCCTCAATAATTGCGCCACAACTTTCAGCGCAGACTTTGATCATCCTTTTTGCCGTCATTGCCATGCTCGTGGCGTTACAATTTATATTTGGGAGACCTAATTTTATTCTTCGCAAAACCGTTCCGGGTGGTTTTGCCCCGCCAATCGTCGGCTCATCAGTGGGAGGTTTATCGGCTTTGATGGGGATTGGCGGCGGATCTTTAAGTGTACCGCTTTTAAGTCTTTGTAATGTCCCCATACACCGGGCTGTCGGGACGGCATCGGGTTTTGGTTTGGCAATCGCATTGCCGGCGACCCTTGGCTTCATCATATCAGGTTGGGGTGTGGTTGGACGCCCTGCCATGTCATTAGGCTATGTTAATCTCGCCGGGTTTATGATTATCGCGACAATCTCGTCGCTTGTTGTGCCGTTGGGTGTAAATGCAGCGCATGCCTTAGACGCAAAACGCCTTAAACAGGTTTTTGGGATTTGTTTGTTTTTGGTCGCCATGAATATGGTGCGGGAGACGATCATCTAAAAACGGAGTGTGAGCATATCCCGCGTGGCTTGAACAGATTGAAGCTCACCCAGATATGTCATACCGAGTAGCGAAACATCCAAACCTTCAGGCACGACCATGGCGTCAACATTTTTGACGGTGATGGCACCTACAGAGATACGGTCAATTGTGACTCTAGCGGCCCAATTCTTGCCGCCAGCTGTGCTGATGGGCATATTATAAACAAGGTCACGCGTCTTAATACCGGCTTTCTTCGCGTCTTTTTCTGTTAAGGCGACCATGCCTGCGCCTGTATCAACCAGGAAACGCACCGTGCCTGTATTGACCCGAGCCTGTGTCCAAAATTGTCCATCCTGCGGATTCTTTCGTAATGTGACAACGGATGCGGATTTCGGTTTCTTAGGCGTCGTAACTTTAACGGGTTCGGGTGTAATTTTTTGTTCGGCAGGGCTGCAGGCTGTCACAATTAAGCTTAAGACAAAACCAATCGCCAAACGCTTGAAAACGTGGCGGTGAAAGACAAAATTTTCGATATGGGTCATAAACATGCGACCTCTCTATCGTAAAAGCGTTTGAAAGCCTTTAACATATTGATGTGTATTGAGATTGCGTCTTGATTCTGAGTGTATTTGGTCAATAGGATATTAAAATGAGTGTTTCCAAACCCCAAGACCGTCCTTTTGACGATATTCTCGGTCTTATTGAGACAATGCCAATGCTAAGAGACGGTCAGTTAGAGGCTGTCGAGCGTCAGCTATTGAATTCATGTGGAGCGCTTTCACCAATCGGGCGACTTTGCCCCGATTTGGCAAAAATTGCAGCTTGGCAGGACAGAGAGACACCGAGCCTGATGAGACCCCTAATCGCTGTTTTTGCGGGTACACATGGCGTATCCAAGGGTGTTTTTGAAACAGATATTATTGCAGCGTCGAAGAAAAGGGTCGCCAGTCTAACTGAAGGCAAAGCGGCGGTTCGCGGCATGGCCTCTGATTTAGGAGCTGCGTTTAAAGTTTATGAATTTGGCATTGAATACCCGTCCGTAGATTTTACTCAAAATTCGTCTTTAAGTGAGCGCGATTGTGCGGCAGCTATTGCTTTTGGCATGGAAGTTGTTGCCGAGGGGGCTGATGTCATTGTTTTAGGGAATGCGGGTTACGGCGCAGCGACGGCTGCGGCAGGTATTGCGCGTGCCCTTTTCGGTGGGGCAGCTGATTATTGGGCCGGAGGAAACGAACACACTGCTGCAGCTAGAATTGCAACCGTGAAAGCGGGGGCCAAGCGCCATAATAGTGACGATACGCCTTCGCCTCTGAACACTTTACGAGATTATGGTGGACGTGATATTGCAGGTGTAGTCGGGGCGATATTAGCCGCCAGACATCAGCGTATTCCTGTGATTTTAGATGGTTATGTTGTCTGCGCAGCGGCGGCTGTATTGTACAAAATAAACCCGTCAACATTGGATCACTGCATCGCGGCCCAAGTCACGATTGAGCCCGCGCATCAGGCGCTTTTAGACCGAATTGAAAAGACGCCCGTTATGGATTTGAAGATCAATATTGGTGATGGCACAGGCGGGGCATTTGCATTGTCTGTTTTGAAAACTGCTGCTTCCGGATTGAACACATTATAGATAATTCTACTGTATTTAGTAAAATAAACGCAAGAATTTCCTAGAGTATTTCGTTATAGCGCAAACATACTAATCCTCTTTAGGCGTCTCACATGGCTGTCTTTTCGCATCCTGATTTTTCTGATCATGAAGGTATATATTTCGCATCTGACCCGGAGACGGGGCTTCAGGCGATTATTGCCGTTCATTCAACCGTGCGCGGCCCGGCTGCCGGGGGGACGCGATTCTGGCGATACCCAAGTGATATCGAGGCCCTCACAGATGTTTTGCGTCTCTCAAAAGCGATGAGCTATAAAAATGCGGCGGCGGATTTGCCATTGGGAGGTGGTAAAGCCGTTTTGATCTATCCTGAGGGTGAGTTTGACCGTGTCAAGCTCTTCGAAGCCTATGGACGCGTGATAGAGCGTTTAAATGGAAGTTATATCACAGCCGAGGACGTGGGTGTATCACCTGCTGACATGGACGTTATTTTTAGCCAAACCCAATATGTTGCGGGTCTTACAACCGGCAAGGCGGCGTCAGGTGATCCATCTCCTGTGACTGCTGAAGGTGTGTTCCGCGGCCTTAAAGCCGGTGTTGAACACATTTGGGGTGATGAATTTCTAAAAGGCAAACGCGTGGCAGTTCAGGGACTCGGTAATGTGGGATATTCTCTCTGTGAGAAGCTATATAGAGCCGGAGCAAAGCTGTTCGTTTCAGACATCAACCCACAGGTGTTAGACAAAGCACAATCAGAGCTGCAAGCCACAATTGTCGATATCGGGGCAATCCATAAACAAGACGTCGATATCTTTGCGCCTTGTGCGCTTGGCGGGGCGATTAACGTCCAGACTGTTGGCGATATAAAAGCGAAGATAATCGGCGGTGCGGCTAATAACCAATTAGCGAGCCCTCAGATCATTGATGCGCTTGAAGAGAAAGGGATTCTCTACTTGCCGGACTTCGTCCTGAATGCAGGGGGGATTATCAACATTGCGGCAGAAGTCTCGGGCGAATACAATCCAGCTTGGGTAGAAGAGAAATTAGTTGGCCTAAAAGCAACAATTAAACAAATTTTAGATACATCGAAAGCTCAAGGCAAATCAACGTTGAGTGTTGCCAATGCCATAGCAGAAGACCGTCTTAGGAGAGTTTAGTCGCGCAATCCGTGATATTGGCCAAAGGCGCATTGGCCTGTCCGGGTTTAATGCGAATGACGGGGTTCGCGGTAGGGTCATGCTCAACGACAACGATAACGGCTTGGCTTAGAATATCTCCAGATTTGGCCGCTGTCTTTCTTTCCGCTTGATAAACTGTTTCTTCGCCATTGATGAGCGTTGAGCAGATCAGTGCGGCGCCCGGCATTTGCGCATTGTCTCCAAAGCGTGTGTTGCCAATATCCCCACTTTGGTGAACAGTTACCATAATGTTGCCAATCGCCGATTCAGCGGTAACGAAAAATGCACTATTGCTGGCGACAGCATAGCGTTTTCGGCCTTCAATATCATCGATGAGCACCGCGCTAGCTTGAGGTTCAATTGTAAAAGCGACACGGTCAATGATCTGAGCCGCGGCGGGAAGACTTGCCAGTTCAATTGCTAATAGACCCAAAGCGAGGTAGCGCTTTTTCGGTAATTTTCCGTTTAGCAATTTCTTTAGCATGACAAAGCCTTAGGCAGATTCGGTTTGTCTTGGACAGATGCAGTTTGCGTGCCAGCTTCTCTCCATTTGGCTGATGGTTTTTCTGGAAACTCAAGCGGAAACTGTTTATGGAGCCGCCCTATGAGTGATGTCTCAAAAGCTTTATTATTGTTTTCCGGTGGTCAGGACTCGGCCACATGCTTGGCTTGGGCGCTTGAAAACTTTGATTATGTCGAAACAGTAGGTTTTCACTATGGGCAGAGACATGATATTGAAATGCTGTGTCGCGAAGGTATCAGGGCTGATCTTCCGGCATTAAATTCTGAATGGACACGTTGCCTTGGGCCGGATCACATCCTTGATCTATCAGTTTTGGGCCAAATGAGTGAAACGGCTTTAACGAGAGACGTCGCCATTGAGATGAATGATGATGGGCTCCCCAACACATTTGTGCCCGGACGAAACCTTGTTTTTCTGACATTTGCCGGGGCCTTGGCCTATAGACGCGGGATAAATGTTCTGATTGGAGGTATGTGTGAAGCGGATTTTTCAGGTTATCCGGATTGTCGAAAAGAGACATTGGATGCACAAATGCAAGCGCTCTCTTTGGGGCTTGCAAGGCCTATGAAACTTGAAACGCCTTTAATGCATCTGTCAAAATCTGGGGCGTGGTCGCTCTGCGAGACTTTGGGCGGGAAACCTCTTGTGGATTTAGTCAATCATCAGACCCATAGTTGTTATAAGGGTGACCATGAGACCTTAAATGAGTGGGGTTATGGCTGCGGGGATTGCCCTGCCTGTGAGTTACGCGCCGCCGGATGGCATGAGTATTCGGCATGAGTTACGCCGTTAAAGAATGTTATTTGACCGTCCAAGGTGAGGGGGTGCAAGCGGGTATAACTGCAGTTTTCTTGCGTTTTGCAGGCTGTAATCTTTGGTCAGGTTTAGAACGTGACCGCGAGAAAGCTATATGTAAATTTTGCGATACAGATTTTGTTGGTACAGACGGGCCGGGCGGAGGCAAGTTTTCAACAGCGGATAGTTTGGCTGATCATGTCACTTCGTTTTGGCCAAAAACAGGGGAGCGTTGGGTTGTCTGCACAGGGGGCGAACCTGCGTTACAATTAGACGCGGCCTTGATTGCGGCTTTTCATGCGCGTAATTTCAAAGTGGCCATTGAAACCAACGGCACGATTGCCTTGCCAGGCGGTGTTGATTGGGTTTGTGTGAGTCCGAAAGCGGACACAACACTGGTTCAGAGATCGGGACATGAGTTGAAACTTGTTTACCCTCAAACAGAAAATCAACCGGAAGATTTCATTGATTTCGACTTTAGTGTGTTCAGCCTTCAGCCTCTGGATGATAAAAACAAGGCGGCTCACTCAGAAGCCGCCTTTCAATATTGTCTGGCAAACCCGAAATGGCGCCTGAGCGTTCAGACGCATAAATATATCGGCGTGCCGTGATTTATGTAATGTCTTTGCTGACTTTACGGGCAAAGCGTCCAAAGGCACGATGTGCATCTGTCCATGTGCCGCCAAATTGCGCGTCGCGTATATCGGTTTCAAACCAACGATATTCCATCGTCCCCAATGAATTACCTGCGGCGTCAAATAGCTCACCTGAGATTTCTGCGCCACCTAGACCAAAGCTTTGGAACGACAAGCTGACCTCACGTGACAATTGTTCAAATGTCGGACGGTTGGGTCGTGCGTCTTCTATTGTCAAAACTAATTTCGTTGGCGCATCATCCGAAACATCTACTCCTTGTTTTTGTAAACGCTCTTCGACGTTCTCTGTTAATCTTTCGGTTAACCTGACGAGATCTTTTTCACCATAAAATCCATTATTCGCAAAACCACTGTTAAGACGGCTTGTTGAACTGCGCTCACTTAGTTTTTCTGGAAGATTATGCGCTCTGTACGCTAAGTCGTCACTAAGTCTGACTTCGACATCAATTGATGTTGAGACTTTGGTATTGATAGAGCTGTCATAGCCAATACTGCCCGCAGATGCGACGAGGGGCGTTGCCATCAATGCGGCAGATGTTAAAAATAAGGCGCTTAATCGTAATGTTGATTTCATCTTACACTCCTGTGTTATGATACTTCATAACACAAAAAGGGTTTCATCTCAAACTAAGCTAACGGAAAATCACAGAGATGTGAGAATAACAGCTAAAATGCGTCTATAAAAACACCAATGATATTGGTGGCCGTTTTCAGCGCCTCTAATTCGGTTTCCAATTCGTAGGACTGAATTTGGCGCGTCGTCGTGACGACGGTGCCGGTTAAATCGACGGCTTGTATTGTAATAGTCAATATTTTGGTTGTGGTGTCGAGTGCTTTATCCGTTATTTTTACGGGTATAGATCCCACATAATAAACGCCTTTGCCCATCGCAAAGGCTGACTTTCCCGCAAATTTACCGGTTCCGTAAACTGTTTTGCCGGCTATTTTACTCGTGCCTACAACACCTTTTCCGGTGAGTTCAGTGGTTTTATAAGCGGCTTTGAAAGGTAAGGCGGCGACTTGACCCGTCGTTTTTGCCACCACACATCCGCCTAATAAATTAACAGCGATTAGAGCGATTGTGATATGGACAAGTTTTCCGGTCATGGTTTTACCTAGGCTGCAAAAAAGATTTGTTACAGCCACATCACGAAAAAAGCCTTAATGTCGCCTGAATACGGCTTAAAGCCCTTCTCGCCACCAAGCCATGGCGATACTGATAAAGAAAAGAATGAAAAAAAGCAGCGCGGGTACTAAGGGCTGTCGTTGACTACGCGTGACATTGTATTCTTCATAAGCGCGTAGGCCCAACCAATCGTCACTTGCCGTTGTCGACTTTAATCCTACCCGCCGCACTTCCGGCAAGTTACTATCCGCGAGACCGACGAGATTAATAAATCCATTACTTTGCTCGGCGAGAGGCGCTAGTATTTCTGTTGTTGGTAAAAGCTCAGCATATTCTTTAGGGTTCAAAGTTCCAATCGCTGTAATTGTACTGATGTCGCCTTGGTCAATACGGTAAGCGCCGAAACCATCTGCAGGAAGCTGTCCTCTAAATACGCCTTCAGAGACCTCTGACAAGCTTATCTGCCTTTCTTGGCCGGAAGGTGTGATGACAGTCACAGGCGCATTTATGTCGCTCAGACTTCGTCTTTCGATAATGAGATTGTCCCCGTCACTATTAGCTCTGAGCGTTTCAGCCTCAAGGTCAGGCTCACCCATGAGCCAATGTGCGGTGCGTCTGAATATTTCTCGATACGGCCCGCCGCCATCATAACCTTTTGACCAAAGCCAGGCTTGATCCGACATCAACATCGCCACTCGGCCTCGACCAATTTTATCAATAACAAAGAGAGGCGCACCATTGGCGCCTTCCATTAAGACATCACCGCTGACAGGCGTATTGTCGATTAGGCGGAACCACCGGCCCCATTCAGATTCCGTTTGCCCTTTAAAGGAATTGGTGATGGGATGACGTCGGCCCTTTTCATTGAGGGCAGGACGAAATTGTTCAAGCGCGATGTCGCCCGTGGGACGTGTTGGAAGGATACTGGCAAGTGGAGAGCGGAAAAGACTATCACTTGTCGCAAAGGCCGGGCCTGTTGCGAGCAATAAAGCCCCGCCGTCCTCGACATAATTAACAATGTTGCTGAAGTAGTTCGGACGAATAATAGGTGAACGTCCTCCAGAGTTGCCTCGTGTTGCCCGTCGCCTGTAATGGTCAAAGATGATTAGATCGAACTCATCGAGCTTTTCTTCAAAAAGTTGCCGTGTCGGAAATTGTATAAGGGAGAGCTCATCTTGTCTGGCATTCGTCGCATTTATGTTGGGCATGGTCAGAATTGTGAATTGCACAAGATCAATGGCAGCATCGCTTTTGAGCAGGTTACGCCATGCCCGGCCGCCACTATGCGGCTCACCCGTAATGAGGAGAACACGCATACGGTCTCTTATGCCGGAAATTTCACTGACAAAGACATTATTGTTGAGTGTCAATTCGCCTTCGGCGGCAATCACATTCATTTCAACTGTATTGGAACCACGGCGTTCTATCTCGAGCGGTATCGATAGTGTCTGCCCGATCTCAATGGGAAAACGAGCTTTCAAAACACCGTTTAGCTTGACTTCAATAAGTGCCCGTTCGCCTTCATGTCCTGGGTCATCAACACGAAGTTCATATTCAGCCTGTTCCCCGACCAAACCAAAACGAGGCGATGTGATGGCGCGAATCCGTCTGTCTCTTGCATCCGGATCACCGATAATGAGCGAATGGAACGGCACATTTTCCGGCAGAACAGAGGTAAGAGTCTGGATATTATCATGAACCTGTCCGTCGGTGAGCGCAATGACGCCTGCGATACGGTTGCTGCCCGCAGTACCTAGGGCTTCAACAAGGGCAGGAGCGAGTTTGGTGCCACTTTCATTACCGTTAATATTGACTTGCACAATGTTAAGTGAGGCGTCTTTGTCAAATCCTTCTTTCAAGCTTTGTAATATGGCGTTACGCGCATTCTCACGATTACCAACCTCCATGGATTGGGAAGTATCATTAAGAAGAATGACGGAGTCAGTCAGAGGTGTGCGATCTTCCTCCACGCGTTGTGGATTTAACAAAGCCAGTAACAAAAATAATCCCGCCAAAAGACGCCAAAAGTAACTCTTGAGTCCCGATGTGGCTGTCAGAAACGCTGCCACAAATATGATAATGCCTAATGAGACAACGGCCCAAATGGGCACATAAGGATCAAAGGCGAGGGCGCTCAGCAGATCATTCATTGTCTTCGCCCTCAGGGGTGTCCGGCGTATTAAAACCGGCATCACGGGCACGTTCCTGCCCCAAACGCTCAACCAACTCAGCGGTGTGAACTTGATCCGCTTTATAATTCCCGGCGAGGGTATACATCGCCAAGTTTACGCCGAATCGAGCGGCAAATTCACGCTGTCGCGGCAAGCTCTCATCAATGTCGATGATCGGGCGGTTATCCGCGTCCAATGCCCAGGCGGCTGCCCAATCATGACCACCGATAATTACCGGGCTTACGCCGTCACGTCCGGCTGCGTTACTGGCTGCATCGACCCAGACTTGGCCATTGGCCCAACGCCCCGGGAAGGATTGTATGAGATAAAAAGACTTCGTCAAAACATGGTCGCTGGGGACTTGTTTCAAGCGCGGAATGTCGAGGGCTTGTGTCAGCCTTGCCAGTCCCGGATGAGGTGTATTGCCTGTGATCGATTGATCCAAAGCATCCCGTGTATCAAATACAATTGTGCCGCCAGCTTGCATATAGGTATTGAGGGCGGTCACGGCTGTGTCTGAAATGGCCGCTGTATCCCGTGAAACAACCCAATAGAGAAAAGGGTAAAGAGCGAGCTTATCTGTTTCCGGATCAACCCCGTGAACGCCGACTACATCAATTGTTGTCCTGACACTCAATTGTTTCCCAAGGCTTTCCAAGCCATTTTCTGTCAGTCGATCAACACGGCCATTATCAGTCTTGATATAAGCGAAATGAAGACCTGTTGCCGCCTCCAAATCCTTTCTTGTATTTTGCTCTGTATCTTGTGCGAAGCTTATTGAGGGCATCAAGGTAACGCATAATATTGCCAATAAAACAGCCATAGCGTTTGAGGAGCGCGGTAATAACCGAGGTCGACGTCCTGACATGAGAAGGGCGAAGAGCGCATCTAGGGCGAGGCCGATAAGCCCAATGACGAGGCCTATACCCGCCAGACTCTGAAGCTTTGTGCCGCCATATTGTTTACGCTCCGCGCGGGACGGAATGTTTAAGGCTTCAATGGCGGCGGGATCACTCAAGGTTTGAATGGCACGCTTGCGTGTGCCTTGAACGTAAAAGCCAGGAGGTGTTTGTGCGGCGGTTTTCGTGTTTTCAAATTCATTATCACTAATTGTTTTTACTTGCGCCTCTGGTTGTTCAAATTGGCCGAAACCATCTAGCACGCTGTTGGCAACCCATTCGCCGCCTTCAGTTTCTTCAATTTGTCTCGCTCGTGATTTGGCAAGGGGTAATATGCGTTGCAGCATCTCGACATAGAGCCCGCTCAAAGCAAGGTTCGACCATTCTGGGCCTGCGGTCACATGAAATAAGATAACAAGGCCTTCGCCGTTGTTATTCGCCGTAACAACTGGGGAGCCGTCTTCAAGCCGCGCCCAGCTATTTGTATCCGTTTCGATGCCCGGCTCGGCCATGACTTGTCGAGAGACCGTAATCTCTTCCGATATGTCAAGGCCAAAAAAAGGACTATTGGCTTCAAAATCGGCGAGCTTTTGGGGAGTTTCCCAACTCAGAGCGCCGCCAATAGCTCTTCCGCCAGAGCGCAAAGCGACGGGGAGGAGTGTGTCGCCTCGTTTCGCGAGTTTTTCGCCTGCAAAACGCACCAGAACACCGCCGTCTTCGACATAGCCTATCAGTCGCTCGTCATCAGTGCGCTGACTGTCGGGCATGATAATCAAACTGGGGTTTATGGCCAAAAGGGCCTCAAGATCACCATCATAAATATCTGCAAAAGGCTGAAGCGCAGTTCGCGCATAAAAGGGTTCAGACAGGAGAGGGCTCGACGTATCGCCCGTTCCGCTCAAAATACCGATAAGAGGCCGTCCCCAGCTATCATCAAGCAGCTTCACCGTGCCGGCAGAATTATTGCCGGACAAACGGATGTGGGTAATGCGGTTGCGAAGTTGTGCAGGGATTTTAAATCTGGCTGTTGCCGTATTTTCACCGGGGCCAAAAAGCAACTCAGCTCTTGCCAAAACGGCATTCTCATTGCTGAGCGCAAGGAGCATATGTTCGCTTGCTAGCGGGCCAGTGACAGGACGAGTCCATGCGCTTTCAAATCCGTCAGCTACCTCTTGGGTGGATAGCGGCAAAACAACTTCCGTCGTTCCAACAGGGGTATAAACAGACAGGCTGTCTGAACGACTTAAGGCCTCACTCATAGGCGCGGCGTCTGACAAGCCCGAAGAGAGGAAAACAGTTTCTGTGCCGTCGAGATTTAGATTTGAAAGACTTTCCTCTAAGGCTGAAACATCCCCAACCCAAGAGTCAGGCTTGAGCGTTTCGACAAGATTTAGAGCTGTTTGCGCGGGGCCGAAACTGACACTGTCTGAATTACCATTTGTCAGAACAAGCGCAACATCCACATTTTCACGTCTGGCTGTTTTGAGCTGGGCTTCTGCCTCATTGATGATATCAGACCAAAAAGGCGCGGCGAGCCAGCTATTTTGAATGACGAGTAAGAGCGGTTTTTGAGTCTCTGCTGCGCTGCGTTTAAAGATAGGCCCGGCTAAAGCAAAAACGATGAGGGCGACCATCAACAATCGGAAAAGCAATAACCATAAAGGTGTTTTCGCGGGCGTTTCTTCCTCTGTTTGAATGTCGGCAAAGAGCTGAAGCGGCGGAAAAGACTGAACCTTTGGCGTCGGGGGTGCAACACGCAAAATCCACCAGATAATCGGTAAAGCCAATAACCCCAAAAGCGTCAACGGCGCGAGTAAGGACAATCCGCCCATTAGGCTTGGCTCTTGGCTTTAGCAGAAACAACAGGCTGACCCGACAAAAGTCCGTAGAGCTGGTTTAAGGCTAATGTGGCAGGTTCATGTGTTTGATGCCGAACGACTTGCCAGCCCAAGCGTTTCGCGAGTTTATCAATGTCGGACATATGTTGTTCAAATCGCATTTGATAATTTTCCTGTGCGATTTCTGCACGGCCAACTATGAATGATTTAACACTTTCTAAGCCCGGCATTTTTAATTTCAGCCGACCTTTATAGGGAAAGGCTTGCTCGGCTGGGTCAATAATATGCAACAAAACACCTTGTGTAGGTTTGGCGGCTAATTGCGCCAATTCCTGAGTCCAACTGTCTAAAGATCCCAAGAAGTCAGACACAATCACTACCTTTGAATGTGCTTTGACATCGCTTTTAAAATCACTGTGCAAACCTTTGGCGCTTATAAAGTCTTCAAACAGCCTATCTAAACCTTTGCGCCCCGTGCGAGACCGCGCGTCATGACCCAGTATCACGCATCTTTCCCCGCCCTGCATCAACAAGTGGGAGAGAGCCAAGAGTAAAATAGCTGCGCGTTCGGATTTTAACGGGAGTTTTTTATTGGAATTCCAGTCCATGCCTTCGGTGCGGTCTTGCCATAAATAGATGGTGTTGGCGGCTTCCCATTCATTGTCGCGAACGAATAGATCATCGCCCCGTGCGGAGCGACGCCAATCAATCCGGTTCGCTGCGTCAGAGCTATCATAAGGGCGATATTGCCAAAAGGTCTCGCCTTGTCCGGCTTTGCGCCGACCGTGCACGCCTGACGCCACAATAGCTGAGACTCGCTGTGCCTCTGCCAGCAATGCAGGATAGCTGTTGGCAAGGGTGCGCGCTTTAAGCCGTAAGCCTGTTGTATCTGTGAGGGCGACGTCCGTCATTCTTAGCGAATACTATCTTTCAATTGTTTGATAACATCGTCCAATTTGACGCCATTGGCGCGTGCCGCAAATGTCAGCGCCATACGATGACGCAGTACGGGCCCCGCTAATTCAAGCACATCATCTATACTGGGTGAAAGACGGCCATCCAGTAAGGCCTTTGCACGGCTGGCAAGCATGAGAGCTTGCCCTGCACGCGGCCCGGGGCCCCATGAGACATGCGTTTTAATATCTGAAAGGGTGGTTTGGTCAGGTCTGGCGTTGCGCGTCAGCAAGAGAATAGCCTCAACCACTTTTTCGCCGACAGGTAATTGACGGACGAGCATTTGCATCTCGATCAATTGCTTCGCGGTCATGGCTTTTCTAGCTATTGCTGTTTTTGCGCCCGTTGTCGCGAGCAGGATAGCGCGCTCTGTATCCAATGTCGGGAAGTCGACATCAATCTGTAACAAGAAACGGTCTAATTGAGCTTCGGGAAGGGGGTATGTGCCTTCTTGTTCAATCGGGTTTTGCGTGGCTAAGACATGAAAGGGTTTCGGCAAAACATGTTTCGTGCCCGCAATAGTCACGAATTTTTCCTGCATGGCTTGGAGGAGGGCTGATTGCGTACGGGGTGAGGCGCGGTTAATCTCATCTGCCATCAAAAGCTGACTGAAAACAGGCCCTTTGATGAACCGAAAAGCCCGTTTACCTGTGTCTGATTCTTCTAAGACTTCTGTGCCTAAAATATCAGCGGGCATAAGGTCGGGCGTAAACTGCACACGTTTTTCAGAAAGTCCTAAAACTGTCCCAAGCGTTTCAACTAAGAGGGACTTTGCCAATCCCGGCACACCGACAAGTAAAGCATGCCCACCCGATAAAATTGAGACGAGCGCCAGATCGACAACATTTCGCTGCCCTAGAATAACCTGCCCAATTTCGTCTTGGGCTGTTTTGAGATGGGCAACGGCTTTGTCAGAGTCCGCTTGTATTTTTTTACTCAAAGACATTTCTATGGCGCTCATATTTTCTCAATCATTCAGTTGCGACCTTTTAACGGGTCATTGAAACGGTTTCGACCTATCATGCGTAGTGCAGTTAAGTCTTGCGGAATCACCTTCAATGACGAAGCTGTGACTCAGCAATCAAAACTCTGAATGAGCCTAAGGCGAAAGTCTATGAAAAACCCGTTAAATGGCGGTAAGTCGCAGTTCTCTTTACAAGACCTGCTCGACGCCTTGAAAGACACGGAAGACGGCGAACGCCCGGTCGAGCGGTGGGAACCACCCCATTGCGGAGAGATGGACATGATTATCAAGGCAGATGGGTCTTGGTGGCATGAGGGTTCACGTATTACCCGTAAAGGATTGATAGACTTATTTGCCTCAATTTTGCGCAAGGATGAGGACGGCATCACTTATTTGGTCACGCCAGTTGAAAAGATAGCGATCAAAGTTGAGCGCGCCCATTTTATTGCAACGCGTGTTGATGCCCAAGGTGAGGGTGAGGCACAACGACTTTTCTTTACAACCAATCTTGGTGATGTCGTTGAAGTTGGAGAGGAGAACCCGCTTCGTGTTGAAACAGATTATGAGACGTTAGAACCTTCGCCCTTTGTCACGATAAGAGGGCGATTAGAAGCGGCCTTGTCACGTCCTGTTTTTTACGAACTCGTAGACTTAGCGGCAACTAGAGACACGCCAAAAGGTGAACAATTAGGTGTTTGGTCCGGCGGAATGTTTTTTCCATTAGGTCCCGCCGGTGTGCACAATCTCTGAAATGGACTGGGTCGAAGCTAATAAAAGCGACGTCATCGCGAGACTAAGCGATGCTTTGTTGCCTGTTGAAATCATAGACCGAACCGATGCTGTAAAGCGCGAAGGTCAACGTGTGGCGGCGGTTCTGGCTTTGTTGGTACAAAGAGAGCTCGGTTGGCATATCGTGCTTACGCAGCGTCCGGAAACGATGCCGTCCCACCCCGGACAAATCAGTTTTCCCGGCGGTAAGAAAGAGGAATGGGAAACAGTTCAGACGGCAGCGCTCCGCGAAACAGAAGAAGAAATTGGGGTTATGGCTGACAACATAACGCTGATTGGTCGATTGCCGTCATTTGATGCCGTCAGCGACTATCGTGTAACGCCTTTTGTTGGATTGATGGACTCAAACGCTGAAATGATACCCAACCCTGGTGAGGTCGAGGACATCTTTGAGGTGCCGATGATGTTTTTGATGGATGATGCCAATCATAAACCGCGTCATGTCTTTTTTGACGGGAATGACCATCGTCTGATAGATATGCCGTACGATGACTCTTTCGGCGTTCATCGTAACATTTGGGGAATGACGGCAATGATGATTTATAGGCTCTATCAACGACTTTATCTTGGGTCCGTAACGCTATGAAAAGGCGTGTTTTTTTAACAGGACTTGCGGCATCTCCATTCGTGGGGTGTGCACCCGCTATTATCACAAAACGGCGTCCGCGTTTGGCAGTAACGATGGATGATTTCAATATAAATTTTGACGGGGTTCTGTCACCTAAAGATCGTGATACGCGCATTTTGGAAGCGTTTGAAAAACATAATCATAAAGCCGCAGGCTTTGTAACGGGTCAATTTGTTGACAACGATATTGGCCGCGAGATTGTTCAATCTTGGTCTGATGCAGGCCACCTTATTGGAAACCACACATTCACCCATATGAATTCTACTGATACGGATACCGAAGTCGTGAAATCTGATATACTGAAGAACCATGACTTTCTGTCGCGTTTTGAGGAATATGAAAAAATCTTCCGTTTCCCTTTCCTTGCAGAAGGGGGAACCGTTGAGAAAATTGCGGATTACCGTCAATTTTTAAAACTAAATGGTTTCCAAAATGCTGTTGTTACGATTGATACGATTGATTGGTACACTACCAGTCGTTTGGAAAAGCGCCTGATTCAAAATCCGGTGGCTGATACAAAACCTTATCGTGATTACTACATCAAAGCTGTTTTAGAGCTATCAGAGCATTTTCAAGCTTTAGCTGAGGCGTTGGGCTATCCGAATCTACCGCACGCCATGTTGATGCACCATAATATCCTGAACGGCTTATATTTGGATGATTTATTGTCAGCCCTAAAAGCGCAGGGATGGGATATGGTTGATGCAAAAGAGGTGTTTGCGCATCCATTATACAGAATTGAACCTTCTACCCCTGTGAGAGGTCGTAGCCTTCTGTCTGTTCTGGCACAGGAAAAGAACTTGGACACGTCCGGTTTTCCGAAAGCATATCACGGATTTGGTGAAAAAACGATGGACGCTCTCGGGCTCTGATATAGTGTTGAATATATGAGCACGTTAAACCCGCAACAATTTCCTTGGATGAAGAGTGAAGCCGTAAAAGCTTTGTTTGATGCATTTCCCATGGATAGCTTGCGTTTTGTGGGGGGATGTGTGCGCAATGCCCTTTGGGGTGAACCCGTTGGCGATGTTGATCTGGCTGTTGCCCTAGATCCGGAGGCCGTTATGGCGGCCCTGAAGGCTGCGAATATTCGATATATTGAGACAGGCGTCGCGCATGGCACAGTTACAGCCATACTGGATGCAAAACCCTATGAAATCACAAGTTTAAGGCGGGATGTTGAAACAGATGGCCGCCGCGCAGTTGTCTCATTTACAAAGAATTGGGCGGAGGATGCACAGCGTCGTGATTTGACATTCAATGCATTATACGCGGACATTTTGGGGAAGGTTTTTGACCCGACAGAGCAAGGGTTGGAGGATTTAAAAATTCGCCGCTTACGCTTTGTCGGTCAAGCGGATGCGCGGGTGAAAGAGGATTATCTCCGTATCCTGAGATTCTTTCGATTTTTAGCGTGGTATGGTGGTGCGGCTAAGGTTGATGCGGCCTCACTTAAGGCCTGTCGGGAAAACCGTGTGGGCATTAAAAAACTCTCTGCGGAACGGGTCTGGTCGGAAATAAAAAAGCTGTTATCTGCCCGAAACCCTGGGCGTGCGATGCAAATTATGCTCACCAATGATGTCTTGGAAACTGTTCTGCCCGAAGCCAATAATGTCGACGGTTTGGAACAACTTTTGAAACTGGAAGCCCGTGAAGGGATAAAGCCTGACCCGCTCTTGCGGCTTATGTCTATGAGTGCACGCGAACCGCTTCAAATGGCGTTGTTGTGTAAACGTCTTAAGATGTCATCGTCTGAGACAAAACGCCTTCGGGCTTGGGCGGATGATCCGACGGTGCTCACACCCGAATTGAGTGAACGCGAACGCATGATTGCGGTTTATAAATCCGGCAAGCAAACAGCTTTGGATCGTGTGCGCTTAAGGGCCGCTGGCGAACCCGATACAATTCGGAGTGCACATTGGATGGTCTTGGCTGATCTCGCTATGGGATGGGTACCGCCAGAATTTCCGATTACAGGAAAAGACCTCAAGGCGGCAGGCATAAAGCCAGGGCCGGATATGGGGCGCATTATGAAGGCCTTAGAAGCCTTGTGGATCAGAAGCGGTTTTTCTGCTGACAAAGAAAAGCTCCTGATGGCTCTGAAATTGATAGGCTAAAGAATGTCTGCACTTACACTCTATATTGGTAATTATAATTATTCATCTTGGTCACTGCGGCCTTGGTTAGTGCTGCGCAAAGCCGAGCTGCCTTTTGAGGAAGAGGTAATCGATCTGGATGTGCCAGGGTTTAAAGATAAGCTCTTGGCATTATCGGATGAAGGCACGGTGCCGGTATTAAGAGTGAATGAGGACTACCTACCCGATAGTCTTGCGATTTGTGAATTTACCGCCAAAGCCGTGCCTAATCTATGGCCTAAGGATGAAGGTCAAAAACAATTGGCTCGCGATGTCGTGCAGCGCATGCACCAAGGCTTTGAAACCATCCGCCGTGAGGCTCCAATGAACTTGCGCCGACGGACAACAACTAAGATGCCACAAGCCTGTCTTGACGAGGCTGCTGAGATTTCAGCGATGTGGGATGACCTTTTGGGACGTCATGACGGGCCATATTTATTCAACGAGTGGACGATCGCGGATGCGTTTTACACGCCTGTCGCCACGCGTTTTGCGAGTTACGATCTCCCAAGATCTGTGAGATCTGATACCTATATTTCAGAGCTGATGAGCGATGAAGACTACCTTGAATGGGAAATGCGTGCCTTTGCAGAAACACATGTTTTGCCAGAGACAGATAGAGTGAACTTATGATGTTAAAGCTTGAAGATCACATTCGGACAATACCGGATCATCCAAAGCCAGGTATCCAGTTTCGAGATATTACCCCACTTTTGGCCAATCGCGTGGCGTTTAATGTGGCAATTGATAAAATCGTATCCGGCGTAACCCATGAAGGGTTAGATTCAGTTGCGGGAATTGATGCGCGCGGGTTTATTTTTGGGGCGGCTGTTGCATCGGCCTTAGGACTTGGTTTTATTCCTGTGAGGAAAAAAGGAAAACTGCCGGGTAAGGTCATTTCGGAAACGTATGACCTTGAATACGGGACTGATAGTTTGGAACTATCCCTTGACGATGTAGCCGCCGGACAGCGTGTTTTGTTGATTGATGACCTGATTGCTACCGGTGGGACGGCTTTAGCGGCTCTGTCATTACTGCAAAAGTGCGATGTAACTGTTGTTGGAGCGAGTTTTGTTGTGAATTTACCCGACCTTGGCGGCGCAAATAAAATCGTCGCGAAAGGCGTGCCTGTGACCTGTTTAGTTAGCTATCCGGGACATTGATCGATTATTTGATAACGGCTCTGACGATCACCTCGGCAACCGTATCAATCGGAACAGAGCCTCCGGTAAATCGAATAACGCAAGCTGTATCGCCGCAATCTTGATTTAAAGTCGGAAGAGCTGGGCTACCGAAACTACCGCCGATAAACCCGGTTGTTGTGGCTTCAATAAATTCTAAGTTTGGCGGCAAAGTGTCTGTAATGTCGATATCATCTGCTGAGGCCTCTGCAGCTGCAGAATTTGTAATCCGGATCTTGTATAAAATCTCACTACCGGGTGTCATGTAAACATTTCCAGTTGCGCCCGGATCATAAGTCTCCACTAATTTTTCAGCGGTTATATCAGCTAAACGCCTTGGGCACATCGTGATGGTATGCAGGGATATCAACTGGAAAGCGGGATTGGAGCCGACCAGCGGGTCATTATCGTAAACCATTGTGATTTCATCGACAGGGCTTAAAAATGTAACAGTAACGTTGCCTGAACTTGCTGTTGCGCCCGCATTACCATTGATTCCGATGGCTTGGTTTCCTGCGATAAAATTATTTCCGCTTGATGTTAAAATGGGGGCAGGCGCAGGTGTGCCGTTCATACTTCCGGTAAGTATAAGTCGATCGATAAAGCCACCTATATCGACGTCAAAGACGCGAAATTGCACACCTTCGACACCTTCACCAGGCGTCCCTAAGTCCATCTGTAATGTGATAGATTCGGTGGGCGATCCAAAATCAGCTGCTATGGCGATACTATATTCACTCGCTGTGCCGCCGGTATATGTATTTTGAGAAACGGGTGTGTTTGCGCCGCCTGTAGCTTCAAGGCTTCCGGAAGGATCCGTAACAGTAAAGGAGAGGGGAATAGTTCCGCTATAGCTGCGCGTTAGTAAACCGGCCGGCCAACCATTTGTGCCAGCGGGGGCGCTCCAGATATGGGCATATCGGTCTGGAATAGGGCAATTTAAATCGGGGGGAGTGGCTGGCGGTTGAGCAAATATTGTCACGCTTGCATCGTCATCCTCTGTTGTGGAATTATTGTTCGGTGTAGAATCCGGATCCGGCCTGTTTGAGGATGCAATCTCGGCAGACGGCGTATAACCCACGGCGCTGTTGGGTATAACGTTCAAAATCAACGTTTGAGTGGCTCCATTCGCCAAATTTACCGGAAGAGTCCATAATCCTGATGCCGAATTATAGCTACCCGGCCCTGAATGGCTGTCATAGGTCATATCGCCTGGTAAGTTGACTTGCACGGTTACATTCGCATTTTGTAAGCCTGCATTCGTTACTTGGATCGTCAAAGGAATTGTTACGCCCACGTCAGGTAAGGTATCCGGCGTTGTCATTGTTAGGCTTAAGTCTGCAACAGTCGGGCTTTGGAATAGGAGTTCACCGCGTAAAAATTGACCGTTTTCACCTTGGTAATCGTCACAGATACGCATGGTCCACGTGCCGTTCGGATTAATACCATCAAATACAGATAAAACAGTGTCCGGGCTCGTATTACGGTTAGACGTCACCCAAAATTGATAGGGCGGATCCGTCGTATCATTGGCAACATCATGAATGCCGTTATTGGCTTCAACATCTGCCTCATCGTCAATTTCGATGTTGTAGTCGTCGTCATTCCCGGCGCCTGACGTATCAGGAAAAAGTATTTCTATAGGGCCAACACCTGTTCCGCTGGGGGCAGTCAACGTCATACGTATATCACCGCGCCATGTATGTGTTGCAATGAAACCGACGTTCAAATCCGTAACAGTGCCAAGCCCGGACACGTTAAAGGTTCTGGTCAAATTGGCTGTTGTGCCCGATCCTGTTGCGCCGGGACAAAGTGTGTTGTTGTTAATATTGCCTGGCGTTGTGTTTATGAAGCTCTGCGCGGCAGAAACATGAGCCGTTGCCATAGATATCAAGCAGGCAAGGAGAGCCGTCAGCCAATATTTAAAAGCGACATTTTTCATCTAACCCATACGCATAAATTTCTGCGTGTTCCCGTTCTTCCACAAACTTAGAAGGATTATAATTTAAAGACCCTTCTGAAAGCGTTAATGCTGTCTTTGGTTATTAATCCTGTAATTCAGGCCGTAATCGGGCGGGAGATTGGCGCTTTACCGTGCTTTTTGCGGCGTTGGACTGAGACAAAACCTGCCTCTCTGCTTTGCTTCGCTCACGAAGCTTTTTGCGATCAGCTTGATTGCCTTCGCCCGGACCTCTCGCATCGACGGAGATATAAAACCCGCCTTTTTCACGTCCGCACATGATTGTGATATGTTCGGCTTCACCTCGTTTGGCATCGAGATTAGGAACTTCCCAGACCTTTAAACCTTCGCGCGTCACGCGCGGTTCCCCATATTTAGCCGAAAAAGCGGCATCTATAGCCTTTGCTTCGTCTAAGCTCAGTGATTTGCTGAGCTTAGTATAATTTTTTTCTTTAACGTCTACGCTATAGCTTTTGAGAATATCAAAAGGCGATGTTTCAGCCATGGCCGAAATAGGAATTCCACAGAGAAAAAGGGTCGTCACCCCCGCGAGGGCCACGTTTTTTATAGCAATTTTGAGCATAATAACCTCCACATCCTGAGGTTATTGTGCCGAAATCACCTTAATAAATGGCAAAAATAGCTGCGTTGGATCAGTAGTGGAATCAGACGTTGAATTTGAAAAGCATAATGTCACCGTCTTTGACGAGGTATTCCTTGCCTTCTTGCCGGACTTTACCGGCTTCTTTGGCGCCTTGCTCGCCATTATGCGCGATATAATCTTCATAAGCCGTCGTTTCGGCACGAATAAAGCCTTTTTCAAAGTCACCATGGATAACACCAGCGCATTTAGGGGCTGTCCAACCTTTGTGGAATGTCCAAGCGCGGGCTTCTTTCGGGCCGACAGTGAAATAAGTTTGCAAACCGAGGAGGGCATAACCGGATTGTATTAAGCGGTTAAGTCCGGGCTCTTCCAAACCGATTGCATCAAGATATTCTGCCTGTTCTTCATCATCCAAGACGGCCATTTCTGACTCGATTTGTGCGGAAATGACAACGGCTTGCGCACCCTCAGATTCGGCGTGTGCCATCACCTTCGCAGAAAAATCATTACCGGTTGCGGCACTGTCTTCATCCACATTTGCGACATATAGCACGGGTTTCGACGTCAAAAGCTGTAGCATACGCCAGGCTTTGGCATCATCCTCATCAATCTCTGCTGTTCTGGCAGGTTTGCCGTCTTCCAGCATAGAGATGGCCTTCTCAATGAGGCGCATGGTTTGCAGCGCCTCTTTGTCATTTTGTTTAAGCTTTTTTTCGAGTCCGGGTTTGCGCTTCTCTAGACTTTCGAGGTCGGCGAGCATTAATTCCGTTTCAATCGTCTCAAAGTCAGACATGGGATCAATACGACCTTCGACATGCGTAATGTCATCATCTTCAAAACACCGCAGGACATAAATGACAGCGTCAGTTTCGCGAATATTTGCCAGGAACTGATTGCCCATGCCTTCGCCCTTGGAGGCTCCTTTGACGAGACCTGCAATATCGACGAAATTCATACGAGCAGGGATGATTTGTGCTGATTTACCAATTTTGGCAATAGCGTTGAGGCGCTTCTCAGGTACAGCCACATCACCGACATTCGGCTCAATGGTGCAAAACGGATAATTCGCCGCTTGTGCATTAGCTGTTTTTGTTAAGGCATTGAAAAGTGTAGATTTTCCAACATTAGGCAGGCCAACAATTCCGCATTTAAATCCCATCGGATCATCCTTTTATATATTCGCTCACGCGTGTCTGATAGAGGTCAGGTTTACCCTCCGCCAGAAGCTCTGCATATTTGCTTAGGGCATTAAGAATATCATCGCGTGTATTGATTTCGTCTTTGCTAAAGTCAGAGAGGACATGTGCATGAACGCGGTCTTTATGGCCGGGGTGGTCAATACCGATGCGCACGCGTTGATATTCATTTCCGCAATGCTGTTTGATTGAGCGTAGTCCGTTATGTCCAGCGATGCCGCCGCCCACTTTTAACCGAACCTTGCCGAATTCTAAATCCAACTCGTCATGAAAGACAGTTACTTTATCCAGCGGCACCTTGAAAAACTGCATAGCGGCCTGAACAGATTGTCCCGACTCATTCATAAAGGTTGTGGGTTTGAGAAGTAAGGTTTTCTGACCCGCGATCAAACCTTGACGCACAAGGCCTTTGAACTGGGTTTTTGCAGGGGAAAGATTGTAATCATCAGCAATTGCGTCAATCGCCATAAATCCGATATTGTGACGATTCCCGGCATATTGTCCGCCGGGATTTCCTAACCCTACCCAAATTTGCATGTCAGGCTCCGCTGTCCTTCTGAACAGCTTAGACAGCCACATAGGTGCTTAGTCTTCGCTTGTCTGCTCAGTTGCAGGCACTTCATCGGCTTCAACTTCACCTTCTTCGCCTTCTTCTTCGTCACCCAATTTAGATGAGCGTGAGGCAAGGATGGTCGCAATCGTAAAGTCACGGTCAGTGATAGACGGCGTCACAGATTTTGGAAGTTCAACTTCTGAAATGTGAATGCTGTCGCCGATTTCCATTTTAGAAATATCAACATCAATTTGATCCGGAATAGATCCGGCAGGGCATTTCACTTCGATCGCATGGCGAACAACGTTCAGTGCACCGCCTTCTTTCATGCCCGGAGACACATCTTCGCCAATGAAGTTAACAGACACTTCAACTTCGATGATTGTTTTGTTCGTCACGCGGAAGAGGTCCAAATGTACAGGCATGTCATTAACAGGGTGGAATTGAACGTCTTTCGTCAAAACCTTTTGTTTTTTCCCGTCATGCGAAATTTCGATCATAGACTGCAGGAACTGACCTGAGTTGATGGCTTTAATGACTTCATTATATTTTGCTGAGAAAGCAACAGGGCCTTCGTCACCGCCATATATAACGCCGGGCACCATACCGTCGCGGCGGGCTTGGCGTGCACGTCCTGTGCCGGTCTCGTTGCGTACATCTACGTCCAAAACAATACTCATTGTCTTCGTCCTTTAGTGGTCAAATGGCGTGTTGTTTAAAAAAGACAAAGCCGCCATCGGGGCGGCCCATATACCTGTCTTTCGCACAACTCGCGTAAAGTCGCGCGTCCTATAAGCAAAGCTGTCGCAAGGTGCAAGAGGATATAGCGCAAAAATGCAGAGTTTAAGCGCTGAAATTAAGTCCTAGTCAAAGAGTTTGGAGACGCTTTCATCATTGGCAATACGGCGAATAGCTTCACCAAGGAGCCGAGATGTCGAACATTCGCGGATTTTCGCGCAATCTTTGACGCTTTCAGGCTGTGAAATCGTGTCTGCTATGACAACTTCAGTCAGTTCAGACTTTGTTATGCGTTCAACAGCAGGGTCAGACAAAACACCATGTGTTATATAAGCGGAAACTGAATTCGCACCGTGATCTTTGAGCGCTTTAGCCGCGTTACATAGCGTGCCACCCGAATCAATAATGTCATCATAAAGAATGCAGGTACGTCCGGCGACGTCACCGATGATGTTCATGACCTCTGACTCACCTGCTTTTGGACGACGCTTATCAACGATGGCAATATCCGCATTGAATTGTTTGGCAATTGAGCGTGTTCTCACAACCCCGCCTGTGTCAGGCGAGACAAAGAGTAAGTTTTCCCGGTCTTTTGTCGAAAACTTATCGCGTATATCATCAACAAAGACAGGTTGTCCGAACAGATTATCTGTTGGAATATCGAAAAAGCCTTGAATTTGTCCGGCATGGAGATCTACCGTCAAAACGCGGTGTGCACCTGCTTTTGAAATCAAATTGGCAACAAGTTTTGCCGAAATAGGTGTACGTCCGCCTGTTTTGCGGTCCTGACGGGCATATCCAAAATAAGGAATAACCGCCGTTATACGTTGTGCTGAGGCTCTGACGAGGGCGTCAATGAGAATCAGCAATTCCATAAGGTGGTCATTAGCAGGAGCGGAGGTGGGTTGGATTAAGAAGATATCTTCACCACGGACATTCTCATTAATTCTGACAAAGATTTCCTGATCGCGAAAGCGTTCAATATCGACAGAGGTAAGGGGTATATCGAGAACGTCAGCGATACCGCGGGCGAGAGGTTGATTGGCCGTGCCACTGATCAGTTTCATTATGTCTTTTTCCGTATCAAGAGCCAAAACATAGTGGCTCGGTCGTATTATGCCCCCTTAGTCAGACAGCGAAGTCGAGTCTAGGGCGGAGACTGAATCAATTGCGGATTATGACAGAAATATTGCGCCCATAACCTTCAATACCCTGATGCGTATTGCGTCGGTAGCTAAAATAGTGTTCCGGTTGTCCATATGTACAATCGCCAAGCCAGTCTGCTTGGGTCACACCGCTGGCGATAAGGCGAGAAATGATAAAACAGGGCAGGTCGAAATGAGGAATGCCTTTTTCACTGTCTTTGAAAAATTGTTCATAAGTAGCGTCCATATCCAAAAACTCTGATTTGAAATCATGGCCAACTTCGTAATTTTCTTGGCTAATACAGGGGCCTAGCACAGCGCGAATATTCTCGGTGCTCGCGCCTGTTTCACACATGGCTGCAATTGTGCTCTCAACGATACCGCCTAAAGCTCCGCGCCATCCTGCATGACATGCACCGATGACGCCGTTTTCATAGTCTTCTAACAAAACTGGCCCACAATCCGCCGATAAGGCGGAGATGGCAAGGCCTTTTACGGTTGTGACTAACCCGTCTGCATGTAAGGGCGTTTTTGGGGCCTCCGTTATGATTTCCACACGATCAGAATGAATTTGAGACAGGCTGATGAGGTGTTGGGCTTGCATAATGTCTGCGACACGTTTGCGGTTTTCGCGTATGTCGTTGGGCTTATCATCCGAACGCTCGCCTACATTTAAACTTTCATAAACGCCTTTTGAAACACCGCCCAAGCGACCAAAGAAACCGTGGCGTGATTTTAAGCTGTTATGTTTTTTGAATAGAACTGACATTAGTCCCGAAATCCTAGAGGCGTGGGTAAATCCACAGATTGTAAACAGACGGCCTTAAATAACTCGCCCATTTCTTTATGATCGGTCAGCCGATGTAATTGTCGAGCAATAACAGGTTTTGCGTCAGGTTTAGCGCGGGCGAGGGTAACCGCTCTCATTTCCAAGCCAAGCTTGGAAAGAAGCTCTCTCTGTGTCACAGGCCCGCTCGTTTTTAGGCCTTGAGCTTGTGCAATATTTATGAGGCTCTCAAAATCCACTCTGGCTGTCAGATCGCTCTCACCGGGTTGGTTAAACACACCTATTTTTTCATGACGTTTCAAAGCTTGTAAAGTGTCGCCAAATTCTGTCGTTTCAGGTCCGTAATCAATAAAGAGCGCGCGACCTAAATGCGTTGAGAAGCGAGTCTTTAATAACTCAATCATCTGATGAACTGAGGGGCAAGATTCGATAAGATCATCAAGTTTTGCCTCTTTTTGGGCCTTGGGAATGAAACTTTTTGCTGTTTCTCCTGCAGGTTCAGGGCTTATTTCAAATCTCAATCTGTTCTCTTCATCAATCCCAACATAGCGTTCATGCCACCCGTCTAATCCCGCAAAAGGATCACGCTGTACGAATTGACGGATGGGAAGGCAATCCAGAAATTCGTTCCCAATAATGATAGACGGGCCTTTCGGGGCTTTGTCGAGCGATGACACCCATTGAACAGGCACACCGAGCGCACCCAAGTTTTGTCCTTGAACGGCTTCGAGCGCGGCAGAGGCTTCGACCAAGACGACATTGACGGCTTTAGCAAAATCTTTGTCGAGCGAAGCCGCGCGGAGCATATCGGCCATCATCACACCCCGTCCGGGGCCAAGTTCCATCAAATAAATTTTTTCAGGCTTACCAAAGTCTATCCAGCTTTGCAGCACGAACAGCCCTAAGACTTCCCCAAACATCTGACTGATTTCTGGTGCGGTGATAAAGTCGCCTTCTGTACCAAGTGGGTCACGCGTCGGATAAAACCCGTTAATCGGGTCAAGCAGGCAAAGCGTTATATATTCTGCAACACTTATCGGTCCCGTATCGCGAATGAGGGCTTTGAGGCGTGTCTCTAACTTGGTTGTCATTTTGAAGGGTCATCGACTCGTTTTGGCGATACCGGCTGTCGACGCCATGCCCAAATAAGAATGGCTAAACCGATAATCGCCATGGGTAAGGAATAAGCCATACCGCGTGTAAGTAGACCAAATTGTGATATATTATCAGGCTCGCGGACGAACTCGACGCCAAAGCGGAAAATACCATAGAGTGCAATAAAAGCGCCGGCACAAACGCCGGGTTTTGTCAGGGCTTTAAACCGCGTGCAGAGAATCCGCAGGATGAGCCAAATAACGAGACCTTCTAAAAAAGCTTCATAAAGTTGGCTGGGGTGGCGTGGTAGGGAGTCAGGTGCCGTCTTAAAAATAAAGCCCCAAGGCAGATCCGTGACCCGACCATAAAGTTCTTGGTTCACAAAGTTAGTCAAGCGCACCAAACCTAAGCCAATAGGCGCACCTATGGCAGTGAGATCTGCAATGCGCATCAAACTCAATTTTTTACGCCAATGCATGTAATATACTGCAGCACAGACCCCGAGGAACCCACCATGGAAACTCATACCGCCCGTCCAAACTTTGAAAATCTCAAGCGGGTCTGTCCAAATGGTAGATGTGGAATAAAAGAGAATATATCCCAAACGCCCACCTACAATGATGCCGAGAAGGCAGTAAAACATCAGATCTTGGAGCATAAGCTTAGACGGAATAAGCTCGGGTAAGCGCGTTACTTGTCCTGATAGCCAGACATCTTTGCGCTGACACATGCGGTTGGCATAGAAATAGGCACCAAACACCCCCACGAGATAGGCGAGGCCGTACCACTTCACAGAGAGAGGGCCGATAGAAAAAGCCTCATCATCCAACCATGTCGGAAAAACGATCGCATTTACATCAGCGAGTAAGGCCAGCATCATAAGCACCCGTATAATATATTTCCGCAGAGACACTCTGCCATCTAGATTTTGCTCTAACGTGTGCCTATCTATGTTGCAAAGCTAAACTATGTAAAAGGCCTGTCGCCATGCAAAGCAAATCCCGTCCTTTAGACGACCTATCAAATTTTTTCACCAATGCCGCCGGTGCTTTGAAAGGCGTCGGCGACGAAATGAAAGCGATGACGCGATCTCAAGCTGAGAAATTTATCGCGGATATGGACTTGGTCAGCCGTGATGAACATGAGGTTTTAAAAGCGAGATTGGATAAAGCTTTAGAGGAAATCGAAGCTCTGAAGAAAGCCGCCGTTAAGCCAAAATCTAAACCTGCGCCTGCCAAGAAAGCGACCGCGCCCAAGACAACAACCTCCAAGGCTAAAAAAGCCTAGTCTAATTCGGCATAAATCCGGCTGTAATGTCTAGCGCGGCTAAGCGTTGACGCAAAATATCAGAATAGTGACTATGGGTGAGCTGCGGCACACGACTTGAATCCGTGTCATATTTTTCTTGAGCCAAATTTTGATCAAAATGGGTGTTCGCGCAATTTTGTTCAGAAAATTTAGCGCGCACATTTGCTGATAGTTCCGCCAAGGCAGCAACATTATTTTTACGGCTGAACCTATGAAACCCTTTATAGGTGAAGGCCTCGTCCACATGGCGATCACTTGTTGCGATGAGATCATCCATCAACGCGTAGAGCAGAGTATTCTCATCCAGACTGGGTAAAATCAGTGTCATTATATATTTGTCGTGTGATATATCGACTAACCATTGGTCATCACGTCTTTGTTCAATATTGATAAGTTTGAATGGTGTGCCATCAAACCGAACCGACTCGATACAGGCTTCAACTGTCGAGAAATGTATCTCCGACCCTTCGAGGAGGTCTTTATTTCGGGTAAGCAAGGGGAGGTCATGGTGAGAGTTGAAAGGCGTTGCCGAAAAGCCTTTGCACGTCAGCTTAAACAATTCTCGAATCTCATGCTCCCGCGCCTTTTTTATCGCTAAAAAGGATGTTTGTATGATTTCCGATGTGGGTAGGTTGGGTTCAACCCTCCATCGGCGTCCAAAAACAATTTTTTGTCCAGATTGTTGAGATTTGGCTTTGTAATTGTCAAAGCCGACAATGCCCACTTGAATATAAGGCACAGTCCCGTCTTCACTGACAAATAACAAATAACGATCATCATACTCAATATGAGATAATATCTCTTCCACAGAGGCGCGGTTATGCTGATAGGTGAGGAAGTGTTGCGGGATGCAACGACGCCCATTCTTCAATTCAATCTGAGGCGCATTCTCAATAGGTCTCTCACCGGGGTGAAAACCATCAGAAGCCGCGTTTAATGTTATAAAATTTGTCATATACATTCCGACATTTGGATATGGTTCTCATACGTCGGCGCATTGAGGCTAGATGAATGTTTTTCTGAAAACAACGAAAATGATCGCAATTGACTCATATGCAACCTGTCTAAAATCTCATCTAGATGAACGTTGGACAACCCTGATGTTCAGTCAGAGTTCAACTGACATGTTTTATAGAGAATTTGCGTGCGTCCCCCCTCGTTAGCTCTGTCATCCGCGACTCGCAAAACCAGGGCACGTAGCAGGGCGGCGGCTCTTTATGATGGATAGCGGTACTCTCTCCCGTTTACATGATAAACAGTCCCGCCTCTGTCTTATCTCTTTTGCTCTTGAGTAGATATGAAAACGGGCCCGAAGGGGCCCGCTTAAAGACTCTAACTGACTTAGGCGGTAATTATGACGTCGCTGTGCTGATCGCTGGAATCCGTAAAACTTGACCGGGATAAATTTTGTCCGGGTCAGATAGCATGGGCTTGTTTGCTTCAAAGATCTCCGGATACAGGCGCCAAGTGCCGTAATATTTTTTTGAAATTGCTGAAAGCGTATCGCCGCTCACGACAGTATGAAATTGTGATTCGCGCCCACCGACCTTTGCGACTGACTCATCTTTCACACCGCCAACACCTTCGACATTGCCAACAGCCAGAATGATTTTTTCTTTCATTTCTTGGCTAATGGCTTCGCCTTTAACATGAACTGTGCCGTCATCATTAACTTCGATGTCAACGCCTGACGTATCTAGCCCAAAGCCATCAACCTCTTTTTTCAGAGCGTCTTCGGACTCTTTTTTGTTTTTACCAAACAAACCGCCGAGGCCTTTACCAGCCGCTTTTACAAAGGGAATCATTCCAAACATATTAGGTCCTTATATTTATGTGGGCGACGCAGAAGGCGCTTCCCATAATTCTATCTTGTAACCTTCTGGGTCAATAAACCAACCAAAAGTTCCATATTCTGTAGGCTCAATGGCCCCAATAATCTCTGCGCCGCCTGATCTGGCCTGTTCAATAAGCGTAGGCACATCCTCAACTTGCAGGTTAATCATAACGCGTTCTTTGGAAGGTGCAAAATACGTGCTGTCGCCTGAAAAGGGGCTAAACATAGAGCGAGAACCTTGTTTTCGTTCCCACTCGAACGTCCCCCAATCGGTAATATCAAGGCCCATATGGTCGGTCCACCATTGACGATAAGCCTCTACATCTCGACATTTTAGAAAAATACCACCAACCCCTAAGACTTTCGCCATAACCTACGCCTTTCTTTCTGCTTTATACCTAATAGCACTCTTGGCCTTTTTGTCTAAGCGGTTTATAGAACCGTTACTTTTCAAGGCCTGTCGCAAGGCAGGCTTATAGATAGGACTTAATTCATGTTTTCAACTATCCATGCTGGCATTAGTATTTTTGGGCTTTTTTCTATGGACCCGGCTTTGTTTGCCTTTTTACTGATCACTGTTGTATTTGGTGTTTTAAATATTCTTGAATATAAACGGTTCGACTAGGCCTTAACTTAAAATGCTTTTAGCTTTTGGATTGCTCATCCTCGGCATTGTCTTCTTGATAGTGGCGGGCGACCTGATGGTACGTGGGGCTGCAGCCCTTGCGCGTCATTGGGGTGTTCCGTCTCTTATCGTCGGCCTTACAATTGTGGCCTTCGGTACATCAGCTCCGGAAATGGTGGTAAGTGTGCAAGCGACTTTGCGCGGTATGGGCCAATTGGCGATGGGGAATGTCGTAGGTTCCAATATTGCCAATGTCCTTTTGGCGCTTGGCTTGCCTGCGCTGATTATGGCGATTCCTACAAATATCAGCGGTGTCGCGCGGAATAGCTTGTTTTGTTTCTTCGCAACTATGTCGCTTATTGTTTTGGCGTTCCTTGGAAACCCTTTGGTGTTTTGGCAAGGTGCAATCCTGTTTGCCGGTATTATCTTTTATTTGGGTTGGATGTTTACATTGGCAAAATCCGGGGCGCATGACCCGATATTAGAAGAAATGACCGAAATTGAGGAAGGCCATGACGGGCTTCCGACCAATATCTTTTTGTCATTAGTTTGGGTTCTTATCGGGTTGGTGGGTTTGATTGGCGGCGGTTGGTTGATTGTTGAAAATGCACAATTCATTGCCGCGGGTTTCGGTGTTTCTGAAACGGTCATTGGTTTGACGATTGTCGCTATTGGTACGTCTTTGCCTGAAATCGCAACAGTGGTTATTGCCTCTTACAGAGGGCACTCAGAAGTCGCTATCGGTAACGTTTTAGGCTCTAACATCTTTAACTCACTCGCTGTCATGGGCGCCGCCGCGATGGCAGGTCCGGTTATGGTGGAGCCAGAACTTTACGTCTTTGATATGTGGGTCATGATGGCTTCCATGTTGGCCTTGCTGATGTTTGTTTTGACCCGCAAACCGATAGGCCGAAAAACAGGCATCATGTTCACAATTGGCTATATCCTCTACATGTTGGCAATTGCCAGCCGTGTGATGTGAGTGTTGCGTGAGCACTTATCTCGAAATCGAAAAAGACTTCCAATTTGAAGCGGCCCATTACTTTGGCCATCCCGACGCGAATGATCTGTTTAAACATATTCATGGTCATTCTTTTCAAGGAAAGGTGATCATCCGCGGCGATGCACAATCTGATAAAGGTTGGATCCGTGATTTGTGGAAAATTGAAAAAATAGTGAAGGAGGTCGTCGCACCTCTTGATCATGCTTTGCTCAATGAGGTCGAGGGCCTCGAGCAACCCGCGTTGGAACAAATTGCTATGTGGATATTTGAACGCCTTTCACCGAAATTAGAGGGGCTTATCTGCGTTGAAGTGGGGCGTCCGTCTTGCGGAGAACGTGCGAGATATGTTGTTAGCCCGAATGGGTAAATCCGTTCTTATAACAGGCGGAGCGGCGCGTGTCGGGGCCGCCATAGCCAAAGGCCTGGCCGCGGACGGTTGGACAATCATCATCCATTATTTCCGTAGCGAAGATAAAGCCCAAAATCTTGCCGATATCCTCAAAGCCGACGGCGCGAAAGCGGCTATTATTCAAGGCAATCTGTCTGTGTCGCAAGAGTGTGATAGTTTGATTGCAAGGGCTTCCGAGCTGGTTGGAGAACCCATAAGCGCGCTCATCAATAACGCTTCTACCTTCAAGGATGACGGGGCGCGGTCCATGTCGCGCGCGACTTATGATTATCATATGGGCGCAAACCTTCATGCGCCTTTGATTTTATCACAACATTTTGCAGCTCAGGCTATGGCGGGCGCGTCTATTATTAACATGATCGACCAACGGGTCTTCAAGCCAAATCCGCTGTTTTTCTCCTATAGCCTGTCTAAAGCAGGACTGTATTGGGCGACGAAAACAATGGCACAGGCTTTCGCACCTGATATTCGTGTCAATGGTATCGGGCCGGGACCGGTTTTACAAAACTCCGGGCAGACCGAGGCTGAATTTGAGAAAGAGGCGTCTGAAACACTGCTGGGGCATAGTTCTCCCCCGGACGCTATTCTGCAAGCCGTGCGGTATTTACTTGAAGCCTCGTCTGTTACCGGACAAATGATAGCGGTTGATAGTGGCCAACATTTGCGATGGGAAACGCCGGATCAAATGATCGGGCAAGAAGACAATAAATAATGCTAAAACAAAAATCCATCTACCGCCGCTTACGTGATAAGCAGGACTTACAACCCACAACGCGTATTTTTGTGCGGGGTCTTCAAATTCAAGCTTCAATTGGTGTCCATCCCCATGAATATGAAGCGACGCAGCTTATCATTGTCGATATTGAGCTTGATATGAGCGGTATGGATACTCCCAAAGATGACCGTTTGCATGAAACACTTGATTATGGTGTCGTCGCTGAAAAAGCAGAAGAGATTGCGCTTGCGTCACATGTCCAACTCGTAGAGACTTTAGCCGAGCGTATTGCGGAATGGGCTTTGTCTTATGATGCGCGCGTTCAAAGCTGTGCTGTCAGGATTGCAAAACCGCAGGCGCTTTTAAAGGCTGAAGCGGCAGGGGTGGAGATATTACGCAAACGCTAAAGGAATGAAAATGTCAAAAAGTCTCAATGTCTTAGGCACACAGCTTCAACCCTGTTCAACGGACCCTTTGACAGGTTATTTCCGGGACGGTTGCTGCGAAACAGGCCCGACAGACAGGGGGCGGCACATAGTTTGTGCCGTCATGACAGATGAATTTCTGACGTTCTCTAAAGCGCAAGGTAATGACCTCTCAACCCAGCTTGCCATCTATAATTTTTCCGGTTTGAAAGAGGGCGATCACTGGTGTCTGTGTCTCGACCGTTGGCGTGATGCCTATAAGGTGGGCAAAGCCCCAAAGGTTGTTTTGGAGGCCACCCATCAAATTGCTTTGGAGCGCGTCGAATTATCCGTGCTAGAGACATTTGCAGTTAAGCCGGACAATGCCTAATTAAGGGTTATGCCCGCATCCGACTCACCTGCAGACAGCAAAGCGACCAAGCTCGTCGGGACGAAATGTATTGCAGATTACGTCAGCCGCCTGCCATCTAAGCCCGGTGTCTACAGGATGATGGATGAGCACGGGACCGTGCTTTATGTGGGTAAAGCCAAAGATCTTAAAAAGCGAGTCACGGCCTATACCAAATATGATCGTCACCCGACCCGCATAAAGCGTATGATACGTGCCACGACCGAGATGGAATTTGTTGTCTGCACCACCGAAACAGAAGCACTTTTACTTGAAGCTAGTCTGATTAAGCGGTTGAAACCGCGTTATAATATCCTTCTCCGTGACGATAAGAGTTTTCCTTATATCCTCGTGCGTAAAGACCATCCTGCCGCGCAAGTGAATAAGCATAGAGGGGCGCGGAACATCAAAGGTGATTATTACGGCCCCTTTGCCAGCGCTTGGGCCGTCAATCGAACACTCGACACATTGCAACGCGCCTTTCGCCTCAGAAATTGTTCTGACAGTATTTATCAATCCCGCACAAGACCTTGTATGCAATATCAAATCAAACGTTGTGCCGCACCTTGCACAGGTGAAATTTCGCTTAAAGACTATGGAAAGCTGATTTCTGATGCGGAGGATTTCTTAAAAGGAAAGTCGGATGCATTAAGGCAACGGCTTTCCGTCGAAATGAATGCGGCGGCAGCGGCGCTCGATTATGAAAAAGCCGCTGAGTTACGCGACCGTATTCAAGCGATGGCCCAAGTCAGCACCACTTCGGGCGGGATAAACCCAACGACCTTCACTGATGCTGATGTGATTGGCCTCCATACAGGCGGTGGGCAGAGTTGTATTCAGGTCTTCTTTTTTCGGGCTGGGCAGAACTGGGGCAATAGCTCGCATTTTCCTCGTCATGGTAAGGACCAAACGTCCGGGGAGGTTATGGAAGCTTTCATCGCGCAGTTTTATTCCAATAAACCGATCCCGAAGCAAATATTCGTGAGTGAAGATTTGCCAAGTTTGGGTTTGGTACAAAGGGCACTGTCGGAACAATCTGGTCGTAAGATTGAGGTCTTGAAACCTATAAGAGGCGAGAAGAAAAAACTGGTTGGGCAAGCGGTCTTAAATGCGCAAGAAGCCCTTGGAAGAAAACTGGCTGAAACGGCCACTCAGACGAAACTACTCAAAGAACTTCAAGAGATATTCGGTATGGAAGCCATACCGGAACGGATTGAAGTCTATGATAACAGCCATATTCAAGGCACCAACGCCATTGGGGCTTTTATCGTGGCTGGCCAGAATGGGTTCCAGAAGCGTGATTATCGCACATTTAATATCGCCGATGAAGGCACTGCGCCCGGTGATGATTATGCCATGATGCGGGAAGTCTTCCGCCGTCGATTTTCACGACTGGCAAAGGACAAGACGTTGGACTGGCCTGATCTCGTGCTCATTGATGGCGGCAAAGGACAGCTCTCTGTTGTGACGGAAACGCTAAGAGAGCTAGGTGTTTTAAACCGCACAACCCTTGTGGGGATCGCGAAAGGGCCTGACAGAAATGCAGGGCGTGAGACCTTTTTCATGAATGATCGCGATGTTTTTAATCTTCCGCCTCGAACGCCTGCACTTTATTACTTGCAACGCTTACGCGATGAGGCTCACCGTTTTGCAATTGGCACCCATAGAGCAAGACGCAAAAAAGATATCAAAAAGAACCCCTTGGACGACATTCCAGGTATCGGGCCCGGTCGTAAAAAAGCTCTGCTGGCGCATTTCGGCTCTGCGAAGGCTGTTAAAGGTGCCTCAATTGGGGAGCTTGCAACCGTTGAAGGTGTGAGTGATAAGATGGCAAGGTCGATTCATGATTATTTTCATGATAGATAAGTGACGCAAATACAGGGGATGGATATGTCAGACTCAAATAATGTCTCGCCTCAGGAAGCAGGCGGCGCCTTTGCTGATGGGCTAACGCTTATCCGAATATTGCTGACACCGGTGATTATGGCGATTATTTACTTCTATTGGCCGGATACGCGTATGGCCGTTTTTGCATCCGTTCTGTTTATATTGGCAGCTCTAACCGACATTTTTGATGATTATTTTGGGGGTGCTTCAAAATCTGTACACCGCAAATACGGCTGGGTGGATGATATTGCGGATACGGTTTTAGTGGTCGGCACGCTGATTGCGCTCTCCGCTGTTATCATCAGAGAGGGTTTGTTTGCGTGGCCATTCGCTATTCCTGCAATTATTATTATTGCGCGCGAGGTTGGGATCGGTCTCTTCAAAGGCTTTGAACTTTCAAGAATGGGCTGGCCTGACTCTAAATTGTCTAATGCAAAGTCTGGATTATCAATGCTGGCCGTTTGTATATTGATGGCCTCGCCTTGGCTCACGCAGGCGTTTGATATTATACGTGCCGGAAATGAAGATCCCATGACGGTTTTTAATGCCGCATCGCCTTGGATTTGGATGGTGGGGCAGGGCATCCTTTGGCTAGCCGCAATTTTGTCCGCTATTACAGCCATTATAATTTTTCGAACACCTCTAAATGCGAATGATGCGTAATGCCGGATAATGAAATCACCAACCTAGCCGATAGACATGCCCTATATTGGGTGCCGAATGCCTTAACGGTTGCACGCATCTTAAGTGTGCCTTTGTTTATTGCCGGTATTCTGTCTCTGGCTTTTCAATGGGATTTATTTCTTGGCAAAGCTTGGGTGCTCTTAGGGCTCTTTGCACTCGCGGCTTTTACTGATTTTCTGGATGGATATTTAGCACGTAAATGGAAAGTCGTGACGGGTTTCGGGCGTATGATTGACCCCATTGCAGATAAACTTCTTGTCGCAGGCTGTTTGATCGCTTTTTGTATCGCTGCGCTTGGGAATCCGCTATTCCTTATCCCGTCTCTTACGATTATTTTTCGCGATATCTTGGTCTCCGGCGCACGCGAACATGCAGCGCTCACGGGTAGGATAATGCCCCCCACGAATCTCGCGAAATGGAAAACGGCTTTTGAGATGCTGGCTATTGCAGTCTTGCTCATCTGGATTTTAGGCAAGAGCTACCTTCCGATTGATACGGTTATCCCCGACATCAAAGATATTGCCAAATATACAGGACTCGCCTTTTTGTGGCTTGCCGCAGCCTTATCAGCTTATACAGGTACGCTTTATTTCAGAGCAGCTCTGAAAGACTAATCCGTCTTGTTTGAGTTAAAGTGTGATGATTAGAAGCTCACCTTGCATTTGCCATTTACAGCGTCATCATATGCATTGACCATCGCTTCGCAGACCTTACCGGGTTTGTAGTGAATACCGTCTATTTCGCGGACGGGTGTGACCTCTGCCGCTGTGCCCACAACAAAACACTCATCAAAATGTGCCATTTCGGCGGGGTAAATATCGCGTTTAAAGACTTTATACCCATGCGCT
This sequence comes from uncultured Algimonas sp., assembly GCA_964352855.1. Classification (GTDB taxonomy): domain Bacteria; phylum Pseudomonadota; class Alphaproteobacteria; order Caulobacterales; family Maricaulaceae; genus Litorimonas. The sequence goes on from CAYGTR010000002.1 coordinate 77,421, forward strand.
TCTGCGAGTTTCGCAACGCTGTCATGGGTGATTCCTTCAAGCAGAATGTCATTTGTCGGCGTGTGAAGTTCATCCCCGCGGATAAAGAAAATATGTGCCCCCGTGCATTCTGCCACACGCCCGCGGTAATCATACATAAGTGCATCGTCCCAACCTGTCGCCGTAGCTTTATCTTTTGCGAGTGTGCAAATCATATAAAGGCCAGCAGCTTTAGACTTGCAGGGACTTGTGTCCGGGGCGGGGCGTTTCCAATCAGAGATACACAGGCGAATGCCTTTCATCTTATCAGAAAAATAACTGCCCCAATGCCAACAAGCGACGGCCAGGTGGATTTTATTGTTCTTAGACGCTACGCCCATCATATCAGATCCTCGCCAAGCCACGGGGCGAATATAGGCGTCCGTTAGCCCCGAATCCGCAAGAGTATCAACGCAGGCCTGATCAATCTCTTCTTTCGAGTATGGGATTTCATACCCTAAGATATTAGCAGAGTTTTTTAATCGTTGAGAATGGTCACCCAAACGGAATATCTCGCCTTTATACGCGCGATTGCCTTCAAATACGGCGGCACCGTAATGAAGTGAGTGGGTTAACACGTGGATTTTTGCGTCTCGCCAATCCAAGAACTCACCATCCATCCAGATGTGACCATCGCGGTCGTGATAGGCTTTTTCGATCATCTTTTTTGACCTTATAACATTGTGGCGCAACTCGTGGCTTGCAGCCTGAAGAATTTCAAGCCATTCTTGCTTTCATATAAGGTAAGTCAACACGCTTTCGTGGCTAAATTGGAAGTTTTTTAATGTCACATATGCCTGCAACACCGCTAGACAGACAAAATACGCACATCTTGATCGTAGATGACGATGACCGGATCCGTATGTTGCTCCAGAAATATCTTCACAAGCAAGGTTATCGAACTTCTGTGGCTGAAAATGCGGAGGCGGCACGTAAAAAAATGGAAGGATTGTCTTTTGATCTTCTTATCCTCGATATTATGATGCCAGGCGAAGACGGACTAAGCCTGTCGCAGAGTTTACGTGAGACAAGTGATGTGCCGATTATTCTTTTGACGGCAAAGGGAGAGGCATCAGACCGTATTTCCGGATTAAAAACAGGAGCAGATGATTATTTGACGAAGCCATTTGAACCCGAAGAGCTCTTGCTTCGCATTGATAATATTTTCAAACGCAGAGGCCGCCAACCTACTGTCGAAAAGGTAACGTTCGGGCCCTATGATTATAATTCAGACAACCAATTACTGACAAAGAATGGGGAACGAGTTCGTTTGACGACGGGGGAGATCGTCTTATTAGACCTTTTGGTGAAACAGGGCGGCGGAGCCGTTTCTCGCTATCAACTCTCACAAAATATAAGTGCGAATTCTGACCGTGCCGTTGATGTGCAAATTACAAGACTGCGTCGGAAAATTGAGGAAAATCCAGCCGAACCTAATTATATTCTGACCGTCAGAGGTCAAGGTTATCGCCTCATTTGTGAAGCGGGTTAAAGTGATGTGTTAAAACGCTATCTCCCAAAAAGTTTATTTGGTCGGGCGATCCTGATTATCATGCTGCCGATTGCGGTGATGCAGATCGCTGTGGCCTACTTTTTCTTTAATGCGCATTGGGCACGTGTGACGGCAAATTTGTCAGACAGTGTGGCCGCAGATATCGCTGTAGCAACGACATTATTTAAGCAACAGCCCACAACATTACGCGCAGAAGAACTCGATGCTCTACTCCGACCTGAAATGCAATTATCTGTCGTGTTCCGTCAAGGAGAAGATCTTCCGATCAGTCAGAGGCGTCAGATGTTTTTCTCAACACTGGATAAGACACTGCGGCGAGCGCTGAACGAGACTTTAGAAGACCAGTTCTGGTTTGATACAACGCGCTATCCCAACCATATCGACATCCGCGTGAAAGTTGATGATGGTTATCTTCGCTTTATCGCCGCGAGAGAGAAAGTCTTTGCACCGACGGGTTTCGTTTTTATTTTTTGGTTGATTACGGCCACCGTGATTCTGACCCTCGTCTCCATTCTATTTATTCGCAATCAAGCGAAACCCATTAGAGATCTGGCGGACGCGGCAGATGCCTATGGTAAAGGGCAAGACTTATCAAATTTCAAACCATCTGGGGCTTCGGAAGTCCGGCGGGCAGGCCAATCCTTTTTGAAAATGCGGGGACGTATTCAACGCCATATGGAGCAACGCACGATGATGTTGGCTGGTGTATCTCACGACTTACGGACACCTTTGACGCGTTTGAAGCTGCAATTGGCAATGCAGGAGAACAATGAAGAAACGCGGGCAGCAAGGCAGGATGTCAAAGAGATGGAAGCCATGCTGAATGGTTATTTGGATTTTGCCAGAGGGTTGGGACAAGAAAGCCCTGAGAATGTAAATGCGATACAATTCCTCAAAGATATTATTGCAGATCAAGCTGTGAGCTTTGATGAAACAAATCTGACGAAAGACGCCTCTTTTTACATTCGTCCTGTGGCTTTGGGCAGAGCCGTCAATAACCTTATTTCGAATAGTGTTAAATATGCCTCTAAGTGCACTGTTTCCGTTGATCTACCTGTCAATCGTATTGAAATTCATGTTGACGACAATGGGCCGGGAATTCCGTCTGATAAGCGAAAAGATGCTTTCTTAGCGTTTAACAGACTTGATGAAGCGCGGACGCAAAACATTGAAGGCGTTGGGTTGGGCTTATCAATCGCGCGCGATATTGCTCAGCTGCATGGCGGTAATTTGATGTTAAAAGACAGTCCTCTGGGGGGCTTAAGGGCCACGATTTCGCTTCCGCAATAATCATTCATTCGCGAGGGCTTGCGCACGGTCATAAGCCGCCTTTGTGACCTTTTTTAAAAGCGGAGCTAAACCGTCCTCATCCATTAAAACATTTAATGCTGCCTGAGTCGTTCCGTTCGGAGATGTTACATTTAGACGAAGCTGAGACGCGTTTTCCTCGGAGGCGTCGAGTAGCGCGCCCGCCCCAATCACCATTTGTCGGGAAAAGGCTTTGGCATCCGCCTCAGTCAAACCCAATTCCTGCGCAGCCTCCGTCAGAGCTTCAACAAAATAAAATATATAGGCAGGCCCGGAGCCGGAAATCGCGGTCACGGCATCTATGAGGCTCTCATTTCCAACAGGTCTGACGGGGCCGCAAGGAGACAAAAGCGTGTTTGCTATATTGAGATGATCAGCTTGTGCGAACTGATTGCCTGTGATTGCAGAAATGCCTTTGCCTATTGCAGATGGCGTGTTGGGCATCGCGCGAATGATGGGATTTTCCGGGAAATACGCCTCTAAGCGAGAGAGCGACGTGCCAGCCAGCACAGAAATTATTAATACCTTGTTCGAGATTTTTTTACAGAGAGACGGTGCGACCGATTCAAACATTTGGGGTTTGATCGCTAAAATAACAACTGAATTCTCTGTGGGGATCTGTGCCGCATCTCTTATATGGTTCGCGCCTTTTGTAAGAGCGTCTTGCGTAGCAGCTGTTGTGCCGGGGTCTAATATCGTCACGGATAAAGACGGATCCTTCATCCAAGAGGCAAGCATGGCTCCGCCCATTTTTCCGGCGCCGATGAGTAATATATTCTTTTGAGTTTGAGGCATACACGCCTTCTAAAGCGCGATTAGCCTAAGGGAAAGAGGCGAGGTCAACTAAGGCGGAAGTGAGGGCATCTTCTGGTGATTTACCTGCCCAAATCACGTATTGGCAGGCCGGATAGCCACGTTCTGCCGCATCCAGAGCCGAGGCAATCAAATCCATCGCTTGTTCAGTATTCAGTTTAGCACCGCCGCTGAGGCTCAAAGCATTCCGATAAATAAGCGATTTGTGCTGGCTTGAATAGTCAAAGTGACCTGACGTCAAATTTTCATTGATGAGCGACATCAGGCGACAAAGATCATCAGAACGTCCACCAGGAGATTTGCCATCAAACATCAAGTAGCATTGTAATTGTTCAGTCGCCACGTTCCAAATAATATTGATATTATAATCGCACCAAAGTCCGGGCACGCATAACTCAACCTCATTCGGTGCAATGCGGTCAATGTCATAGCCCTCAGCCAAAGCGAGTCTTTCAAACACAGCTGTTGGATTGCCTCGCAAGGCTTTAGACCCGTTTAAAGACGGGTTTGGACGTATGCAGCGATGTTCAGAAAATGACATTAAGTATTTATCCCGTACGTATCGAATCTCTGATTAGAGACTATGAACGCGTGTGATTCTCACAAGATGGTAGAACCGACAGCGTGTTGATAACTAATTTAAGTGGTGGGTAAGTGTCTTGAAATCCGTCCGGATAGGCGAATTACGCTGCGGCCCAAGGCTTATATTTAATCATAATGCCATTAAAAAGTGCCGACTCAATGAGAGTTTTCAACCATGCTGATGTTTTCGGTAACGGTTTAAGCTCCCACCAATCAGGTTCAGTCGCCGCAAATTGTCGAATAAAGGGGAAGGTAGCAATATCTGCCAGACTGACGGCATCATCCAATAAATACTGGGAATCGGACAAGGCATCCTCCCATATTTTTAAACATGCCACTGCATCTGCGCGGTGGTCTAAATTAACGTCACCTCTTTTGGCTGTCTCCTCGTAACGGCTGGCATACTTATACCTATCGAGATTATATTTAAAATCACCATCCATGAGCGAGATAAGTTTCTCTGTAAAACCCGTCTCATCGCGCAGCCAATTCTCGGGATCATTCTTTGAGAGTGCATAGCGCATGATAGTCAAGCTTTCGTCTATGACGTCGCCGTTTTCAGTTATGAAGACAGGCACGGTGCCCTTTGGCGAAGCCTCCAACATAGATTGCGGTTTATTTCGCAGCGCGACTTCGCGATGCTCATATTTTGAACCTGAAACAGTCAAAGCCATTCTGGCGCGCATAGCATAGGGGCAGCGTCGGAAAGAATAAAGAACAGCTTGGCTCATGCCTTGGTCTCTAAAGGATTAGCCTGCAGCGTCAACTTTACGGCCAATATGATCTTCGCCTCTCGCTTTCGCGAGTTCTATTTGCTTTTGGCGTTCTGCAAAACGGGCTTTCTGCTCAGAGCTCATATCTGCATGACAGCGGTGGCAGGAGACACCCTGAATATAGAGAGGTGAGTTTTTGTCCTCTTCAGTGATGGGATGACGACAGGCAAAACATTGGTCATATTGACCTTGTTCCAAATTGTGTTTCACGGCGACGCGTTGGTCGAATACAAAACATTCTCCGTTCCAGAGGCTCTTCTCTTCGGGTTGCGTTTCGAGATATTTCAAAATGCCGCCTTTGAGATGATAGACGTCCTCAAAGCCATTTTGCTTCATATAGGCACTGGCTTTTTCACAGCGAATTCCACCTGTGCAAAACATAGCGACCTTGGGTTTGTTCAGATTGTTTCTGTTATCTTCGACCCATTTTGGAAATTCCCGAAATGTTTTTGTATTGGGATTTATGGCGCCCTCAAACGTGCCTATCTCAACTTCATAATCATTACGCGTATCAATGAGAATTGTATCGGGGTCTGATATTAAGCGGTTCCAGTCCTGTGGTTCGACATAGGTGCCGACAACATTATTGGGATCAATATCTTCGATGCCCATTGTCACGATTTCGCGCTTCAAGCGCACTTTCATCCGATAGAAAGGTGACTCATCAGCCTCTGAGAATTTTGCATCTAAGCCTGATAAGCGCGGATCGGCACGTATAAAAGACAATAGGTTATCAATAGCGGAATGAGAGCCGGATATTGTTCCGTTTATGCCTTCATGCGCAAGCAGAATGGTGCCTTTGATTTCCAACATCTCACACATTTTGAGCAGCCAAGGTTGCAAGGCTTTAAAGTCGGGCAGGGCTGTGAAATGGTATAAAGCAGCGATGCGGTAAGTCATAAGCGGGCCTCTAAGATGAGAGCGCCAAAGCGTCAATATCTATGCTGTAGTCTTTGTCTAACTTTGGTTGAGGGAGGCTTCTGAAATCTCGTTAAAGTTTTCACGCAAAATCGCCTGATAAAAGTCCAAACCTTCTATGAAGTCTAAGACATTTGCTGAAACACCTTGGTTCTCAAAAACATTCCGCATGGCTTTTGAGATGATGTCAGGATCGTCGCAAGTTTTCGCTAAGAGCTTTATGTCACGAATGCCTTGCCCTTCTGTGAGCTCTTTTTCTAATTTTTCGAAAGAGGACGACAAACGCATCATTGTGAAAACACCGGGCGTTTTGCCTTCAGCCAAAGCCTCACCAACGCTTTTAATTGGTTTAATGGCAGATCGCGTTTTCCTTTCAATACGTGAAACGGCTTTCTCTGCACGCGGTGAAATCCACTCTGCCGTGCACATTTTTGCAGGGTCCGGCGTGGTGGCACAAGCTGTCAGGAAGAGAGTGGAAAGCAAACATGAATTGATTTTTCTCATACATATTCCTAGCGCATCTACTCTATGGTGTAAATCTATTGAACGTTTCGTACTTGCGTCATCAATATGTCGCAATCGATTCGATGTTAACTTTGGATAGAACCTGTGTTAGTCAGTGAAGGCAATAAAACCGGAAGGCCTTATGGCTGTAGCTGCCTCCAATATGTTTGAAGAACCTCAGAGCGTTGACGATGATGTCCGTGAATCTGTTTTAGCGCAACTGGAACATATTCGCGAGCATAAGCTCTTTCGCGACACGACCCGGATGAAACGCTTTTTAAGCTATGTTGTCGACGAGGCTCTCGCGGGACGAGCTGATCGTCTAAAAGGCTATACGATTGGTGTCGAAGTCTTTGACAGACCCGACGACTTTGATCCACAGGCAGATACAATTGTTCGTGTTCAAGCGGGGCAACTTCGTCGGCGGCTAGATCTTTACTATAGCGAAGACGGAAAAAGAGATACCGTTCGATTTATTATTCCTAAAGGACAATATGCCCCTATTTTTGAAATGCGAAGAGGCCTTCTTGGGTCGGGTGACAATCATAAAGGGTTCGAAAGCTTAGGAGACGAAAACTCAGTCTCAAGTGAAACTGTTGCTACGCATAACAAAACGAGACCCGGTGTCGCAGTTTTTACCTTTGACGATTTGAATGTCGGCACTAGCCGTGATTTTTTTGCCGAAGGATTGACGGCTGAAATCGTTAATGCCTTAGTTCAATTTAGGTATCTTCGCATCGTCTCCCGTTTACCCACCTTGTCAGGCCGCAATGAACACATCGATATTAAGAGTTTCGCCAAAGCTTACGATGTTCAATTTATCCTAAGCGGAAGCGTCAGGCGCGTTGATGATGTTTTTCGTGTGTCTGTTAATCTTATTTCGACTGAAACCGGGGAGCACATATTTACAAAGATTTTCGACAAACAATATTCCGCTTCAAATATTTTTGACCTTCAGGAAGAGATCGCGTCTTATACGGCGGCTAAAATTGCGGCGCCTTTTGGTGTCGTAAATCGTTTCAACCGTCGCACAAATCTGGCGCGCGCTGAAAATATGCCTGCCTATGAAGCTTTACTCAAATTTTATGATGTTAAGCTGTCACCAACAATGGAACGTGGCGTTGCGCTGTTGAATGAGTTCGCTGCGATTACAGAACAACAGCCTCAATATTCTTCTGCTTGGGCTATTCGCGCGATTCTGACGGTTGTTTTAAGCACGCAAACCATTTCAAGCATGAACATGACCGAAAAGCTAGAGGTCGCTTTGGATTATGCAAAACGCGCCACAATAGTAGATCCTGATAACGCTTTGGGATTCATGTCACTTTACATGGTGCATTATCATTTAGGACAGTTTGAAGACGCTGAGAAGATGGCGCAAAAATCTATGGCTTTGAACCCTAACGATTATTCCATGTTGGCTTATTACGGCATTACAAATGCCTTCAAGGGTAATATAGGGCGTGCTGTTTCCTATCAAAATGCGGCCATGCGATTGATTGATAGGCCGCCAATATGGTTCTACATGGGCGGGCTTGTCTTGGCCCTAAGGGAAAGGCGGTATGATGATATTGCTTCAAAAATTACAGAAGTGAGCGTTGGATCTCCCGCCGGGCTGCATATTTTTGGGATAGCCATAATGGGGTATCTGAGCCAGACCGAAAAGGCCCAACAAACGTTACAGGCACTTCGCAGCAAAAATCCAAATTACGACCGTGATTTAACGAATGCTTTCCTCATGTGGCAACCTGATGACTCGCTCAAAGAGATTGTTTTCGAAGGATGGCGTCTGGCAGGGCTTGACATATAGTAGCTTAATCCCCTTTATGTCTGAAATGACAACGCTGTCTATTTTATGAGTCTTCTCAAGATGACAGCTTGAAAGCGGCAAAGCCGTATGGGGAAATGGATGACGCGAGTGGTCGGCCACGCAAAAAATAACCCTATCAGAATGGGAATGGTTGGCGGTGGTCAAGGCGCTTTTATTGGCGAAGTTCACAGGTTCGGTGCGCGATTGGACGGAAAAATAGATCTCGTTTGCGGCGCGTTCTCTAGGGATAAAGATAATTGTCTAGAAACTGGGGCGGCACTCGGCTTGGAAGCTTCGCGCTGTTACGCAGATTTTGAGACAATGATGCGGTCTGAGGCAGAGCTTCCGCCCGAAAAGCGGATGGAGTTCGTCGCCATCGTGACCCCTAATCATGTTCATTTTCCTGTTGCAAAAGCAGCTTTGGAGGCAGGGTTTCATGTTTTATCCGACAAACCTGCAACGCTGACCCTCGCAGAGGCGCGAAAGCTGGGTGATATCGTTTATAAATCCGGCAAAGCCTATGGTCTGACCCACACATATTTGGGCTATCCCTTGGTTGGCGAGGCGCAGCGGATTGTCGCCAATGGCGGAATTGGCAAAGTCCGCAAGGTGTTTGTTGAATATATCCAAGGTTGGCTTGCCACCGAGGTTGATAACAAGCAGGCAGACTGGCGCACAGATCCTGCGCGCTCCGGTGGTTCCGGCTGTATGGGGGATATCGGCACCCATGCCCATAATCTGGCGGAATATATAACGGGTAAGCGTATGACGCATGTTGCGGCGGATCTGTCCATATTTGTCGACGGACGTCGCCTCGATGATGATGGGTCGGCTTTGTTCCGCATGGAAGATGGCGTCAAAGGCACACTGAGTGCGTCGCAAGTCTGTGTCGGCAATGAAAATAGCCTGTCTATCCGTGTTTACGGCGAGACGGGGGGGCTCGAATGGCACCAAGAGGAACCTAATACGCTCATCCGTACTTATTTGGATAAACCAACCGAGATTTTACGCGCAGGGCAAGGCTATCTCCATCCCGAAACGCAATCCGGATTTCGAACACCACCCGGACACCCTGAAGGCTATTTAGAAGCCTTTGCCAATATCTATCTTGATTTCGCTGAAGCCCTCCGCAGTGAAGGCGGCACTAAGACAGGCATAGGCGGCGGCATCAGAGGTATGGCCTTTGTTGAGGCGCTTTTGGAAAGCAGTGCAAATAATTCAGCTTGGACGGAGATCAAAACATGAAGACGATTAAAGGCCCTGCTATTTTTCTCGCTCAATTTATGGGGGACGAGCCATTTGATACAATGGAGAATGCCTGCCGCTGGATGGCAGATGCGGGCTATAAAGGGATACAAATTCCGTCAGATAACCCGGTTTGTATGGATTTGAAATTGGCTGCGGAAAGCCAGGATTACTGTGACGAGCTCAAAGGGAAGTGCAAAGAGTGGGGTGTGGAAATAACAGAGCTGTCCACGCATATTCAAGGTCAGTTGGTCGCTGTGCATCCGGCTTATGATACTGCTTTTGATGCTTTTGCCCCTGCACATCTTCATGGGAAACCCGAAGCGCGCCAAAAATGGGCGGTGGAGCAAGTTATGTTCGCGGCCAAGGCGTCGCAACGCTTAGGCCTTACGAATTCGGTCAGCTTCCCTGGCGCTTTAGTGTGGCCCTTTATGTATCCTTGGCCGCAACGCCCGGCAGGTCTCGTTGAAGAGGGCTTCAAAGAGTTAGCCCGCCGATGGCGTCCAATTTTGGACTATTATGACGAATGCGGCGTGAATGTGTGTTACGAAATTCATCCGGGCGAAGACCTTCATGACGGCGTGACGTTTGAACGTTTTCTGGCCGAGGTCGACGACCACCCACGCTGTAATATTCTCTATGATCCCAGTCACTTTATTCTGCAGCAACTGGATTATCTTAGTTTTATCGATCACTATCATGATCGTATCAAAATGTTTCATGTGAAGGATGCGGAATTCCGCCCCAACGGTAAATCCGGTATTTATGGTGGCTATCAAGGCTGGGTTGAACGCCCCGGACGGTTCCGTTCCTTGGGTGATGGTCAAATCGATTTTGGTGGGATTTTCTCTAAACTGACGGGTTATGATTTCGATGGCTGGGCCGTAGTCGAATGGGAATGTGCACTTAAGCATCCTGAAGACGGAGCGAGAGAAGGCGCAAAATTTGTTGAGGATCACATTATCCGCGTTACCGAAAAGGCCTTTGATGATTTCGCGGGCGGCAAAGCCGATAAGACGACAAATAGAAAAATGCTCGGCTTGTAAAAGCCCGCGAAACTAAAAAATAATAAAGGGGATTGAAATGGTAACACTGACAGCAGCACAAGGTGAAGCTGGTATAAAGCCTAACCGATTATTCGTACTGAGTTGTATTGCGCTGTGCGTCACAGCCATGACCTTTGCGATACGTGCGGGCATGCTCAACGACCTTGGGCAAGAGTTTAGCCTCAACAAAACGCAATTGGGCTGGACGGCGGCGATGGCGTTTTTTGGATTCCCGGCTGCGACAGTGATTGGTGGTCTACTCTATAATTCTGTTGGGCCACGACTCATCATGATTATTGCCTTCTTGGGTCATCTTCTAGGGCTTGTTCTTACAATTATGTCGGGTGGGTTTTGGGGTTTGATGATTTCAACCTTCTGTATCGGTTTTGCCAATGGAGCCGTTGAGGCCGCTTGTAATCCGATGATTGCGAAGATGTATTCCGATAATAAAACAACCATGCTGAACAAGTTTCATGTTTGGTTTCCGGGTGGTCTTGTGGTCGGGTCACTGGCCGCATTATTGGTCAAAAAGATTTTTGAAGGTAATAGCTCTACTTGGCAATTGGAAATCGGCGTGATGATTATACCAACGCTGATTTATGGCTGGATGGTGTTCACAACGAAATTCCCGGATGTGAAATTAGATACAACAGATGAAACGGATACAAAGAAAAATTTAAAAGCACTCATTTCACCGCTGTTTATTTTCATGTGTGTTTTGATGACAATTACAGCAACAACCGAGCTCGGTACGCAGCAATGGGTCGGATCATTACTTGAAAGCTCTGGTGCTCAACCTCTTATAATTTTGGCGATTGTAACGGGTTTAATGGCCATCGGACGTTATTTTGCGGGGCCATTAGTGCACGCGCTTAATCCTGTTGGGGTCCTTTTATTCTCTGCGGTTGTGACGACTTTGGGTGTATTCATGCTCAGCATAGCGACAGGGCCAGTGACTTATGTTGCGGCAATCGTCTTTGCGATTGGTGTGTGTTATTTCTGGCCCACTATGGTCGGCTTTATTGGCGAGTATATGCCCAAAACAGGTGCGCTCGGCATGTCTATTATCGGCGGTGCCGGTATGATGGGCTTGGCGGCTTGGACACCTGTTATCGGTGGTTGGATTGATAGTGCAACGGTCCAAGCCAAAGCCAAGGGCTTAACAGGGGACGCTGTGACTCTTGCCGCAGGACAAGACACACTCAGCAATATACTTCTATTCCCGATTGTATTGATCGTCGCTTTCGGTTTGCTTTTTGCCTTGCGGAAGTCTTTTGTGAAAGGTCATGCCAATGACTAGTCTACCACTTAACCGCCGAAATGCACTTCAAGGCTTACTCGCAATCTCTACGGCAGGGGCTCTTGCGGCATGCGGCAGTAAAGATGCAGGTGCAGCGGTTGATGCTCCCCTTGGAGACGCAGAATTTGCTTCAATCAGAGGCTTTTTCTCAATCGAAGAAATGGCCCTAGTAACCGCAATTGCCGACACCATTATACCGACAACGGATACACCCGGCGCAGTTGCTGCGGGTGTGCCGGAGCAAATTCAATCTTTGGCCACACTTTGGGGCGATGATAATTATCGCCGTTACTGGCGCGGTGGAATGAGAGCGCTTGAGTTAAAACTGTCGGGTTTTGTTTCGCAATCGCCTGAAGACCGTGAAGCGACGTTGGGTGCCTATGACTCACAAGTATTTGGCAACAAGATTAATGACGGTTTCTATCGCGACATGAAAAGCACAATCGCAACCGCTTATTATATGAGCGAAATCGGCGCGACCGAAGAGCTCGCTTATGAGCCTGTTCCTGGAGAATGGAAAGGCTGCGTGCCTTTGGCGGATTATCCTAAAACGTGGGCAACATAATGGCTGATTTTGACGTTATCGTTGTGGGCTCGGGTATGTCTGGCGGCTGGGTCGCAAAAGAAATGTGCGAGAAGGGCTTTAAAGTGGCCGTCATTGAACGGGGACGCCAAGTCACGCTCGAAAAAGATTATACGGATATGGTTGATCCTTGGGACACGCCAAACCTTGATCGTACGAACGAAGACGACAAAGAACGCTTTCCCATTCAACACACGGTTTATGCTTTCAACCAAAATACAAAGCATTATTGGGTTGAAGATAAGAAACATCCTTATGAAACGGCGCCAGGGACTGATTATGCTTGGCTGAGAGGGTATCAAACGGGTGGTCGTTCCATCATGTGGGGACGTCAGTCTTACCGCATGAGTGAGATTGATTTTGAAGCGAATAAAAAAGACGGCCATGGCGTCGATTGGCCTGTGCGCTATGCCGATATTGCGCCTTGGTATGACAAGGTAGAATATTTTGCCGGTATTAGCGGGTCGAACGAAGGTTTGGATATCTTACCAGACGGTGTCTTCCAGCCCCCGCATGAACTGACCTGTGCAGAGTTAGAGTTTAAGAAGAAAGTCGAAGTCGCTTTCCCAACACGAAAGGTTATTCCGGGCCGCTGCGCGAATTTGACAAAGCCTACACCTGAACAAATCGCTCTGGGCCGAGGTCAATGTCAGGCGAGGGATCTATGTTACCGAGGCTGCTCATTTGGAGCTTATTTCAATTCCAATGTTGCAACACTTCCGGCTGCAAAGAACACCGGCAATCTGACAATGATTACGGATACCGCCGTTCTGAAAGTGGATTATGACGCAGCAACGGGCCGCGCGACAGGCGTTCAGATAATTGATGTCAAAACGAAGGAAACCAAAACGCTTACGGCGCGGGTGATATTCCTCAATGCATCGACGATAGCGACCACGATGATTTTGATGAATTCAGCGATGGAAACTATGCCGAACGGATTGGCGAACAGCTCCGGCCAATTAGGTAAAAACCTGATGGATCATGTCGCCGGGGCAGGTGCTTCTGCCATAATGCCGGGGTTTGAAGATAAACATCATTATGGCCGTCGACCCAATGGGTTTTATATTCCGCGATTTAGAAACCACACCGAAGACAGCAATGATTCCGTTCGGGGTTATGGTTATCAGGGCCGCATTTACCGTGAAAGCTGGAGAAGTGGTGCTTGGAAAGAAGGTGTGGGTGCTGAGTATAAAGAGGCCCGCCGACAGCCCGGGCCTTGGAGCATTGGCATTGTAGCCTTCTGTGAAATCTTGCCGGATGAGCGCAATAAGGTAACAATCCATCCAACCAAGACTGATGAATGGGGACTGCCTATACCTGTGATTGATCAAAAACACCGTCAGAACGAGGTGAATTTGATGAAGCATGCCACACGGGATACCAAAGCGATGTTGGAAGCCGCGGGTATGACAATTTATCATACCGATAATCCGGATGAAATTACGGCTGAGAACATGTCAGCTCCCGGACGAGGTATTCATGAAATGGGAACGGCGCGTATGGGCCGCGACCCAAAAACAAGTGTACTGAATGAATGGAACCAATCTTGGGATGTGCCGAACCTCTTTATCACAGACGGGTCTTTCATGACGTCAGGGGGCTGCCAAAATCCATCACTGAGTTATATGGCCTTCTCAGCTCGTGCAGCGGATCATGCAGCGAAGCTCATGAAGGACGGCATTATTTAAATGGCGGAGTTTGACGCTATTGTCGTCGGATCTGGCATGTCAGGTGGGTGGGTCGCAAAGGAGTTATGTGAGCGCGGTCTTAAAGTCCTTGTGCTCGAGAGGGGTAAGGACACCAAACCTGAGACGGATTATTCGGATAATCTCGACCCATGGGATAAGCCACATTTTGATCGCATCTCTCCTGCAGAGAAGAAAAAAAATTACGCCGTCCAAGGCGATACCTATGCCTTAAAAGAAAGCAATAAGCATTTCTGGATGACGGATGCGGATCAACCTTATGAAAACAGGACAGGTAAATTTAAATGGCGGAGGGGCAACCGCGTCGGGGGGAAGTCCCTTATGTGGGGGCGGGCGAGTTACCGTCTTGCACCGCATGATTTTGAGGCGAATATAGGCGATGGTGAGGGCGTGGATTGGCCTGTGCGCTATGATGATATTGCGCCTTGGTATGACCGCGTTGAGAAATTCGTGGGTGTCGCCGGCAACCGAGACGGGATGGCGCAATTGCCGGATGGTCCGCATTACCTTCCTGCTTATGAGTTTAACTGTGCTGAAGAGGTTTTTAAATCCAAATTAGAAACGCTCTATGATGATCGACACTTGATCATGGGTCGCACGGCTAATTTAAAACGTGTGACCGAAGAGCAAGCAGCTTTGGGCCGTGGACAATGCCAAAGCCGGAATATATGCCATCATGGATGCTCCTTCGGCGCCTATTTCTCTTCCGTTTCGTCAACGCTACCCGCCGCCAAGAAAACAGGCAATCTAACTTTGTTGAGCGAATCCATCGTGACAAAGGTGCTTTATGATCCGAAGAACAACCGCGTCACGGGCGTCAATGTTTTGCATACGTCAAACGGGGGAAGTTCGACACATCGGGGAAAGATGGTCTTTTTAAATGCGGGGGCGATTGCGACGCCGCTCTTGATGCAAATGTCCACGAGTGAGACCATGCCAAATGGTCTGGCGAATAGGTCCGACCAAGTCGGTCGCAACCTGATGGATCATGCAGGTGGTGCAACTGTGGAAGCCCGTGTTCCGGGTTTGAAAGATAAGCATACATTTGGTCGCCGTCCAATTGGTGGGTATATCCCGCGCTATCGTAATTTTCCGCGCCAAGTTGAGGCCTATAAGCGTGGTTGGGGCTATCAAGTCTATTCCGGTCGCATTGGTTGGGGCGGGTGGAAATCAGGCGTAGGGCAAAGTTTTAAAGATGCAAATCGCGATCCAGGAGATTGGGTTGTTATTCTTGATGCCTTTATAGAGGTTCTGCCAAAGTCGGAAAACCGCGTGACCGTTCATAAAACCAAGACGGATAAATGGGGGCAGCCTATCGCCGTGATTGACCTTAGTTTGGGTGAGAATGAGAAAACACTCTTGAGAGCCGCCTATGCTGACGCAGTTGATATTCTTACACAGGCCGAATTTACGAATCTGAGAGACGTTCAAAACCCTGAAGACAATATGGACGGGATGGGCGGTCGCAACCATGAAATGGGGACAGTCCGCATGGGGCGAGATCCCCAAAGTTCTGTCTTGAATGGTTGGAACCAATCGCATGATATTCCCAATTTGTTTGTAACGGACGGGTCCTTTATGACGTCTTCTGCCTGTCAGAACCCGTCTCTGAGTTACATGGCGTTTTCTGCAAGGGCGGCAAATTACGCGGCTGACCTCTTACAAGAAGGACAACTCTAATGCCTGATTTTGATGCTATTATTGTTGGCTCTGGTATGTCCGGTGGTTGGGTGGCCAAGGAGCTTTGTGAGCGTGGCTTAAAAACACTGGTGCTAGAGCGTGGCAAAGACATTGACCCGGACAAGGATTATTCGGACATGCTCGACCCTTGGGATAAAAAGTTTTTAGATCGTGTGAGGCCGGAAGAAGCCAATAAAGATTATGCGGTTCAAAAAGATGTCTATGTCTTTTTTGAAAGCACGAAACATCTTTGGGTAAAAGATAGCGACCATCCTTACGCCACGGCGGAGGGCACTGCTTATGAGTGGTATCGCGGATATCAAGTCGGTGGGCGGAGCCTGTTATGGGCGAGAATGAGCTACCGATTGTCTGATCATGATTTCAACGCCAATAAAGCTGATGGGGTTGGGGTAGACTGGCCAATCCGTTATGCGGATTTGAAGCCTTGGTATGACAAGGTGGAAGCGTTCGCAGGTATATCGGGCAATAATGACGGCCTTGGCCAATTGCCCGATGGTGTTTATCTACCGCCATTCGAACTGGATTGTGCGTCTCAAGAACTACAAAGGCGCATTGCTGAAAATTTTGATGACCGCCAGTTGATAGTCGGACGGGTAGCGAACCTGACACGCACAACGTCGGAACAAGAGGCGTTAGGCCGAGGGCCCTGCCAAGCCCGATATCATTGTTTCAGAGGGTGTTCTTATGGGGCTTATTTCAGTTCAAACTCAGCGACCTTGCCGGCCGCGGAACGGACGGGGAATATGACGCTCAAACCCGACTCAATCGTGCACTCGGTGATCTACGATCCTCAAACAAAACGCGCCACAGGAGTCAGGGTGATTGATCGGCGAACGAAGAAAGCTACAACTTATACGGCTAAGGTCGTTTTTCTGAATGCGTCTGCTATCAACACGGCGGCGATTATGTTGCAATCCGCAAATGAAGACATTCCGAATGGGCTCGCAAACAGCTCTGACCAAGTGGGGCGTAACCTTATGGACCATGTGGCAGGCGCGCGGGCGACGGCTGAGGTAAACGGCTTAGAGGATCACTATGTTTTTGGGCGTTATCCGGGACAAGCCTATATTCCACGCTACCGCAACTACCCAAATTATGATCAGCCCTATAAACGGGGCTTTGCATTTCAGGTTTATACAGGGCGTGGCAGTTGGAGTGGTCATCGTCCCGGAGTTGGCAAGGACTTTAAAATGTCCAACCAATCACCGGGCCCTTGGACGGTCACATTAGATGCTTATGCCGAGGTCTTGCCTGATCCAAACAATCGTGTCTTGCTTCATAAGTCGCAAAAAGACCAATGGGGCATCCCTTTACCCGTTATGGATGCGCGTATGGGGCCGAATGAATATGCGTTATTGGACGCTGCTTCAAAAGATGCTGAAGACATTCTCCGAAAAGGCAAGTTTAAGAATATCCAGCTGTCACCCGTTCAGCCGACCAAGCCCGGCAACCGCATTCATGAAATGGGAACCGCACGTATGGGACGAGATCCTAAAACCTCAGTTTTGAACGAGTGGAACCAGTCTTGGGATGTTGAAAATCTTTTTATTACGGATGGCGCCGCAATGACATCATCGGCCATACAAAACCCGTCTATTACTTATATGGCGCTATCTGCGCGGGCGGCTAACCACGCTGCAGACCTTATTGAACAAGGAGTTCTCTAATGAGTTTTTCAAGACGTAATATTTTAATCGGTTCAGGTGCGGCTCTGGCGCTTTCGGCTTGTGGAGGCATAGCAAAGGCCCACATGAGACAAATTGAGCGCGTCGGCATTCAGACTTATACTTTTCGTGATATGATAGCTCAGGACTTTCGCGGCACATTTCAAATGATCAAAGATGTGGGTTATGACTATGTCGAGCTGAACGAAAGGAATTATAGCGATAATACTCCTGAGGAACTCAAGGCAGTTTTAGATGATGTTGGTCTGCCATCACCTGCGACGCATATCAGCTACGATAACCTAAGAGACAATATCCCCGGATTGATAGAAACAGCCAAAACACTGGGCTGTGAATATGTGATATTGCCATATATAGCGGATGATCAACGCAGTCTTGAAGATTGGAAACGGCACGCCAAACTCTTAAACAGTGCAGGCGAAAAATTAGCGAATTCAGGCGTAAAACTTGCCTATCACAATCATCAATTCGAATTCGATGATTTAGGTGGTGGCACAACGGCTATGGACATCCTGATGAATGAGACCGACCCGCGGTTTAACAATTTCGAGCTGGACTTCTTTTGGGCAAATTTGGCAAAACAGGACAAACCGGCGCTTCTCAAGACATATCCCGGACGTTTCCCTCTGTCTCATATTAAAGATATGAAAGGCTCACCCGATGATGTCGTCGGTTTTAGTTATGAGGAGATTCACAAAGCCTTGATGGTCGATGTCGGGCAGGGCGAGACCCCGTTTGAAGACTATTTGGCTCTTAACGATATTTCCGGCATGAAATACTTTATTGCTGAACATGATGGCCCCCGTCAGCCTTATCAGCAGGCTGCTGAAAATATGTATGAAGGTATGAAAGCACTTCGGTTTTAAATTGAGTTTGTAAGGTTGCGACATGCAGTATATCACAACAGGTCTGATCACCTTTTTAATAGCTTTAACCCTGTCGTTGACCTCCGTATGGGGTCATGCACATGCGACCGATCTGGAGGCGAACTTAAAGGCAGATTTTTCACAATTGGTTGATAAATTACCGGCTAAAGGTAAACTTATAAATCCTGCGTCTCCGAGAGTGGCGGCCATATTTGGGGATACAGCGATTGGCAAAATCGTCCAAGACAAAGACGTGCCCGGCGGCATAGCTTTTGAAGTCCAAAATAATGAAATAGGGTTAAATTCTTGGTCAGGCGGCGTGAATTGGCCAATGACGAATGATATTAGGAAGGGCGATACGGTTCTTCTGTCTTTTTGGGCCAAGGGCATCGAAGCTCGGAATGAGTCCAACACGCCCATTATCTCTTCGATACGTTTACAACAGAGCCAAACTCCCTATTTATCGGCTGCTGAGAGTGCTGCGCATCTTGAACGCGAATGGAAACAATATTTTGTAGCGGGCCGCTCAGACCATCTTATTGAAGCGGGGCAAGCCGGTATTTCTTTTCATATGGGGTTAAGTCGGCAAACCATTCGTCTTGGCCCAGCTTATATCCTCAATTTTGGCCCTGATGTCTCGCCCTCTGACTTACCGCGAAATAAGATTTATTATGATGGTATGGAAGCAGATGCCCCTTGGCGTGCTGAAGCCATGGCCCGCATAAATGAACATCGAAAGGGAGATTTGGTTATTCGCGTGTTAGACACGGAAGGGAAGCCTGTTCAAAATTCGCCTGTGAACATCAATCAAACACAGAGTGCGTTTAATTTCGGCACTTTCATCGGTCATGATTTTAACGCTCCGCAGACGGAAACAGAGAAGAGGTATTTTGAGAGCTTCAAAGAAAATTTTAATACAGCAACGCTTCCTCTGTATTGGGCTGATTGGGGTTGGACAGACGGCGGTAGTAAGGCCGCATATAAAGAAAATATTCGCTTTGTAACTGAGCAGGGCATACTATGGCGAGGCCATCCGATCCTCTGGCCCGGTGAGTTTCAAATGCCCAGTCGTATCTTAAACGCCAAAGGTGACGCTAAAAAACAACGGGAACAGGTGTTAAGTCATGTGCGTGAGGTGATGGGCTTTATCAAAGATTATAACCCAATTGTCATTGATATGGTCAATGAGGTGCGTGTCAATCAGTATTTTAAGGAAAACGGCAATCCTGAGCTTGTTGCAGACGCCTTTCAACTGGCACATGAAATTGCGCCGGATATTCCGCTGATGGTAAATGACTATGCGATACTCAATAGCGGTGGTCAAAATGTCGGGGCCATCAATTTTTATCATCAATGGCTCGATGATATGAAAGCGAAAAATGTACCCGTCGGCGGCATTGGCTTTCAGGGACATTTCAGTGCGGGGCTAACTTCTCCAAAGCGGGTGATGGATATTCTTAGCGATTTTTCACGTCACGGTTTGCCCTTGCAAATAACGGAGTTTGATATCGAGACTTTAGATGAAGAGGTGCAGGCGCAATATACGCAAGACTTCCTTTTAGCCGCGTTTAGCGAACCCGCACTTAATGCATTTATTGTCTGGGGTTGGTGGGAAGGTGACCATTGGAAGCCGAATGCCGCTATGTTGCGCAGAGATTGGTCACCCAAACCGAATTATAAAGCTTGGCGGGATACCGTTTTTGGCCTGTTCAGAACCCATGAAACCATTATCACGAATGAACATGGCGAAGCCCGCATTCGTGCTTTTAAGGGTGATTATGCAATTTCAGTTGGTGGTCAAACTGTGTCAGTCACATTAGACCAAACTCAAGAGATTGAGATTACCCTTTAGTGCCTGCGTATTTTTGCCGTAATGACGACATCAGTGGAATATTCTACGCGTAACGACTAGGAGTGAACTTACCCTCTGTGACTTAACGCGTAACTCGGCTAAACAGCTTCAAGCCAAAAGGATGAATTATGAGCGATTTACAAGCATTTAAAATGGACGTGCGGGCTTGGCTCGAAGAGAACTGCCCGAAAGAGATGCGTGTGCGCATGACATCATTCGAAGATGCCTGTTGGGGCGGACGTAATTGGACGTTCCAAAGTGAAGCTCAGAAAGTCTGGCTTGAACGTATGGTCGCAAAGGGGTGGACGGTTCCAACCTGGCCAAAGGAGTATGGGGGATCTGGGCTTAGCCGTGCAGAAGAGGCCGTGCTGTTGAAAGAAATGGCACGTATTGATGCGCGTTCGCCTCTCTCCAGTTTTGGTATTTGGATGCTTGGCCCTGCGCTCTTGAAATTTGGGAATGAGGCTCAAAAAGCTGAGCATCTCCCAAAAATTGCACGCGGTGAAATTCGCTGGTGCCAAGGATATTCAGAGCCCAATGCAGGGTCTGACTTGGCTTCTTTGGCGACAAAGGCCGAAGATAAAGGTGATCATTACTTAGTGAACGGCCAAAAAGTTTGGACATCCTATGCGGATAAGGCAGATTGGATTTTCTGTCTTGTGCGGACGGATAATACAGGCCGTAAGCATGATGGCATTTCATTCTTGCTCTTTGACATGGAAACCAAAGGCGTAGAGGCGCGGCCTATCACACTCATTTCCGGTAAGTCTGCATTCTGCGAAACGTTCTTTACTGATGTGAAGGTGCCCAAAGAAAACCTTGTTGGCATAGAGGGTAAAGGCTGGTCGATTGCGAAATATCTCTTGACGCATGAAAGAGAAATGATCGGCGGTCAAAATGATGCGACACGTCCGATCCACGAAATCGCTGCGGGCATATTGGGGTTGGAAAACGGCATGCTCGCGGACTCAATTCTTCGCGCCAAAATTGCAGAAACTGAAATTGATGAGTGGGCCTTTAACCTCACAATGAAACGCAAACTCGCCGAAGCTAAAGCCGGTGCGTCATTAGGTGCAGATAGCTCTATGCTGAAATATTACGGCACAGAGCTGAATAAGCGCCGTTTTGAACTGATGATGGACGCGGCAGGACATGACGGTTTAGAGTGGGAGGGCGAACGCTCGAGTGAGGGTAAGCTCGCCCGGGATTGGCTTCGCACAAAAGCAAACTCTATCGAAGGCGGCACATCAGAAGTGCAGCTCAATATTATTTCAAAACACATTCTCCAGCTTCCGGGAGCCTAACATATGGCGCTTCTTCTTAATGATGATGAGAAAATGCTCAGCGAAACAGCTGAGGGTTTTTTCAAAGATAAGGCACCTGTGACGGAGCTCAGAAAGCTACGCGACAGCCGAAATGAAAAGGGCTATTCTGAAACTCTCTGGTCAGAAATGGCCGAAATGGGATTTGCGGGTGTCTTAGTACCCGAAGAGCAAGGCGGCGTAGATATGGGTGTTATGGCGGCAGGCTTGCTGGCAGAGCAAATGGGCCGCAATCTGAGTGCTTCACCTTTTTTCTCGACCTCAGTTTTATCGGCAACAGCGTTCAAAAATAGCGGCGGTGATGTTGCAAAAGCGTGGTTAGAGAAAATAGCAGCAGGACAAGCTGTCGTGTCTTTTGGTGTTGACGAAGGGCCGAAGCATAATCCGCTCGGGACTGATACGCGCGCGACACGTTCGGGGAATGGCTTTAAGCTCAATGGCAGTAAGGCCATGGTTTTAGACGCACATGTGGCAGACGCGCATATCATAGTGGCCCGCACGAGTGGTGAGCCGGGCGATCGTGATGGTCTCAGCCTTTTCTTGGTCGAGAAAAATGCCAAGAATTTGGATGTAGAGCGCATAATCATGGTAGATAGTCGCAATGCGGGACGTCTTGAGCTTGACGATGTTGAGGTGACGGCCGATGCTTTACTGGGCGACCTTGATAAAGGTGCCGATATTTTAGATCGTGTGATGGGTGCTGGGCGTGCTGTCCTCGCGGCGGAACTTTTGGGGGCTGGGTCTCAAGCTTTTGACGATACGGTCGCTTATATCAAAGAGCGTAAACAATTTGGCAAAATCATTGGTGAGTTTCAAGCCCTACAGCATCGGGCCTCGCACCTTTATTCAGAACTCGAGATTTGTCGCTCGGCCGTGTTGGCAGCGTTGAGTGCCATTGATGAAGGGCATGAAAAGGCAGGTCATATGGCGAATATGGCAAAAGCCAAACTCGGCCAAGTGGCGAAACTGGCCGCCCTGGAAGGTATTCAAATGCATGGCGGTGTCGGTATGACCGATGAATATGATATTGGTCTATTCCTTAAACGTATTCGCGTTTTGCAGGAGCTATTAGGGGATGAGAATTATCACCTCAATGATTTTGCCAAAGCGAACGGTTATTAAATTCAACGCGTTGCGGTATTATAGGTCGTGGTGATCTCTTCTAAAGGACTGGCCACGATCATCGCCCAATAGGTTGAGTAAGTTGTTGTGGGTTCATAAACGAGGGCGATCCCGAAATCGACAACGTCTTCCCGCAGCAGATTTTCATTGTGTCCGGGGCTATCTTTCCAGGCTTGAAAGACCTTGTCCCAACTCTTTTGGCCTGTGGCTACATTTTCACCGGCAATGGAGAAATAATAACCTTGTCGTTGCACACGATCACCATGACCTGAGCCATCTGTTCCTGTATGCGAAATAATCCCGGCTTGGGCGAGGTCGCTGGCATGAACTTCTGAAGCTAAGTTAAGTCTTTGGTTTAAACGAACGGGCCCAAGCCCGTATTCTGCGCGATACGCGTTTAAATCAAATATAGCGGCATTTAGGTCTAATGGTTCAGGCGGTATATTCGGAAATATCGCGTTTGCGCCAAAGCCGTCATTTAGGCGACATTGAGCGTCAGGTTTTGTGACGTCAGGTTGATAAGTGACGGCGCCTCTACATTTCGTATCAGATTTGCAAAGGGCAGAACATTCTTCAGAGGATGTTACAGGGAAAACAGCATAAGTACCGTCATCGTCTTTAAATTCACCAATTTTGCCTTCGACAGAATGTGCAACAGAGGCTAGGCCAATCAGAGAGGAAACAGAGAAAAGAAACAGTCCGGTTTTCATTGATAGGGCCATACCGAGTCTCCTTCCATCGTAAAAGGATAGATGGCAGTAAAATCCCTACTGAAAGGTTATCAAGCGTGTTAAAAATTTGAGAGGAAAGCGTAATTTATCTTCCGGAAGACGAGCCTCGACGCGTCTTTGTATTCGCGCCACTTGCCATATCCCGCTCACTTTCAAAGGCCGAGGCGAGACTATTATAAAAGGCAATTTGCGTGCGAGTTTCAGGGTCTTCCGGATTGACTTCGGGAGCTTTGAGGGGAACGCGCGGCAAGTCTTTATGGGCTTGCAAGGTATAGCTTTTCCATAAGTCGACGGGCAATAGGCCGCCCGTAATTTTATTCATGGGTGAGTTATCGTCATTCCCCATCCAAATGCCTGTGGTATATTGAGCCGTAAACCCAAAGAACCAGCCATCTCTATAATCTTGCGATGTACCCGTTTTTCCGGCGGCTTCTCGCGAACCAAGTTTGGCGCCATGCCCAGTGCCTGTTTCCACAACATCTCTAAGCATAGATGTCATTTGTCGCGCATAAGGGACTGAATAAGCGCGTGAGGGTTTAAATGTGCGGCGGGAATAAAGTGGGCGTTTAGCCGTATTTGTAATCTCTTCAATCAGGTAAGCGTTCCGCAAAATGCCTTCATTCGCAAATACGGAATAGGCCATTGTCATTTCCTGTAAATTGACCTCTGATGTCCCTAAAGAAATTGAAAATTCAGGTCTCAAAATCGTTTTTATGCCGAATCGTTTTGCAAGGTTGGCTACTTGTGTTGGTCCTATTTCGGACCCAACTTGCGCGGCTATTGTATTAACTGAGTGCTTTAATGCCTCGCGCAGCGTCATGGGGCCTCGATAGCGGCGCGTATAATTTTCCGGCTTCCATCCCGCGATGTCTGTCGGTTGGTCAATACGAATCGTGCCTGGTGTGAAGCCGTCCTCAATCGCAGCAGCATAGACAAAGGCTTTAAAAGAAGAGCCGGGCTGTCTTTGTGCTTGCGTCGCGCGATTAAATTTTGACGTTGCATAATCGTGTCCTCCGACCATTGCCCGGAGCGCCCCGGTGGAATTTTCAATGCTCACCAAGGCGGCTTCACTGACACGCTTGGACTTTCCGGACGCCTCTAAAATCTTCGTGACAGAGTCATGCGCCATTTGTTGACGTTTGGTATCAATCGTTGTTTTCACAATCAAATCTTTGGATTGACCGCCCACCAGTTCTTCAGCGCGTTCTGCAACCGCGTCAAAAACATAACCGATAATGTCCGGATCAAGTAAAGGCTCAGCGTCCGCCACAAGGGTCGGCCTATCAGCACGCGCTTCTATTTCTTGCTGCGGGCTAATGAGGCCGTTAGCGGTCATGCGTTGCAAAACAAGATGTGAGCGGGCGAGGGCGACGTTAAAGTGACGTGTCGGATCATAGCGGCTAGGTGCTTTTGGCAGAGCCGCTAAAAGAGCCGCTTGCGAGAGTCTCAGCGTCCGCGCAGAATGGCCGAAATATTTTTGCGAAGCGGCTTCAACACCGTAAACTTGTGGGCCCAGATTGATGCGGTTGAGGTAGAGCTCCAAGATTTCAGGCTTGCTCAACATGGCTTCCATATCACGGGCCAGAAACATTTCCTGCACTTTGCGGCGATATGTTTTTTCAGGTGTTAAAACCATGTTTTTGACAAGTTGTTGCGTCAATGTTGATGCGCCTTGCGTCTTTTCACCCGTTCTTGTGTTGGTCAGAAGGGCCCGCATGATCGCTTTGTTGTCGATACCTGTATGATCATAGAAGCGCTCATCCTCAATGGCTAAGAAGGCATCCGCGACAAATTTGGGCATATCATCGAGTTTCAGAGGTTCGCCAATGAAGGGGCCACGATGTCCGATTAGCTGTCCGTCCATGTCTAGGATCGTAATATTTGGCTTGAGGTTCATCTCCCACATCGTTGATTTGTCAGGTAAGTTTGGCAAGCCGTCCAATAAGTAAGCTCGGGCTTGATAATAGCTGATTGCGCAGACGAGAACGATAATTGTGATCACAGATAGCCATATCGTCCGCTTGCGGCGGAGATTGTTGTCATTCGCAACATCTATGTCAGCGCGATAGGTTGGCATATTATCCATTTAGTGTAAGTGGCCTATATGGTTGCTAAATCAAAATTTCCCTTTTGGAAAACCAAAAATATGGCCGAAATGAGCCGAGACGAGTGGGAAAGTCTCTGTGATGGCTGTGGAAAGTGTTGTTGCATCCGACTTGAAGACGAAGAAGATGGTGCGATCTATATTACAGATGTGGCCTGTCGGCTTTTCAATCCGGAAACCTGCGCCTGTAGTGATTATGCGAATCGGAGTACTCGCGTGCCCGATTGTGTGACGTTAACGCCCGTGAATGTCGATCAACTCCACTGGATGCCCCAAACATGTGCTTACAGACTAATTTCAGAGGGAAAAGACCTCCCAGATTATCATCACTTAGTCTCCGGATCGCGTGAGACTATTCACGAAGCGGGTATGAGCGTTCAAAATGCCGTTGTCAGCGAGGATTTGGTGAATGAAGACGACGTGCACCATCGAATCGTTATTTGGCCGGGGGAGCCTGACATAAATAAATAGACCGTTTTGACGCGACAGATGTATTTCTTCGCCTCTGAGTTGTGTGTCAGTGTAGTTTTCGTGTTATAGATATGTCACATTTTGTATTAAAGCGTGAGAAACTGCTGTTTTTGAATGTGTTAGGAACTTATTTACGTCATAGGGCCAAACCTTTAATGACAGTTTTTTGACTGAGTAGCTAAAATACCATCGGTAGATACAAGCGCGTTAAAAGCGGAACATATTATGATACAAACGCCTTCACCCGATAATGATGCAACTGAAATGACCCCGGCACCGACTTATAGGGGGCAGCCCATTCGTCACAGTGATTTTAAAACCCTTTGCGAAGGACTTGATTATGCAGCAGCAGGTGAGACGGGGCTCAATTATTTTGACGGTAAAGGGAACTTAAAAACTGTTCTAACTTACAAAGAGTTACGCGAGAAATCGATCGATTTAGCTTATCGCCTTGTCAAATTTGCGCCTAAAAATTCACGCATTGGTATTGCCGCCGTCTCGACCCCCGAATTCGCGATTTTGTTCTTTGCTTGCCAATATGCCGGTCTTGTGCCTGCACCCTTGCCTTTGCCCGTTACATTGGGCGGACGGGGCAGTTATGAACGCCAGTTGGAGCGTATGGCCGATACAGGCGATTTTCATGCTCTTTTTGCGCCGGCGTCAATGGAATCAATCATGAGTTCAGCGTTGAATGATCAGGCCATACCTGTTTTGACATTTGAGGCCGTTATGGACTTGCCTAAGGGCAGTCGACTGCGTCCGTTTGATGAAAGTGATCTCTGCTACATTCAATATAGCTCAGGCAGTTCAAGCTCACCAAAAGGTATCATCGGCACGCAAAGTTCTGTTACCGCGAATTGTCATGGTATTACGAAACACGGCTTAGAAGTTAATGATGATGACCGCTGCACCAGTTGGCTTCCGCTGTACCATGATATGGGACTAATTGGCTTTCTTATCGCCCCTATGATGAGCCAAATGAGCGTTGATTATATTGATCCGCAGGATTTCACGCGTCGCCCGATTACTTGGTTACAGCTTATAAATGACCATAAAGGCACGCTATCCTACAGCCCGACATTCGGTTATGAATTATGCGTCCGTCGTTGGAGGGAAGATCGGGAGCTTGATTTATCAAGTTGGCGTGCGGCGGGTATAGGTGGCGATATGGTGCGTCCTGAGCCCTTGACCGAGTTTCAGGATCTTTTTGGAAATATGGGTTTCGCGCATGGCGCTTTCACACCAAGCTATGGTCTGGCAGAAACAACGCTTGCCGCGAGTTTTGCACCTTTGGGGCAGGGCCTCAAGAAGCATACAATTGATATGGATCGCTATGAACGGACGTCAGAAGCAATAACGGCATCGGATTTAACGCCTTCTGCGGCAAAGCGGACCTTTGTGGCTTGCGGAAATGTTTTACCAGATCACGAAATTGAAATCCGTGATTTTAAAAATAATGTTCTGTCAGGCTCACAAGTTGGTCGTATATGCTTGAAGGGACCAAGCGTCTCTCCGGGCTACTTCCGTAATTCCCAAGCGACTGAAGCGGCTTTTACACCGGATGGTTGGCTCGATACGGGAGATTTGGGCTATTGGCTTGATGACCAAATCGTTGTGACGGGACGTTCTAAAGATCTGATTCTCTGGCATGGCCGCAATATCTGGCCTCAAGATATCGAATGGGCGGCACAGGCAGCCGCCCCTCATCGTTGCGGGCGCGCATGTGCTTTTTCAATTGGTGGCGCTGGTGATGAAAAGCAAATTATGTTGCTGCTCGAATGCCGAACAAGAGACGCCAATTTATTAGATGAAATTTTTAAAGCTGTGACAGCGGCTATCCGTCTCGAAGTTGGCGTGCCCGTACGCCTTCAATTAGTGCCAAAATCAACCATGATTGTGACTAGTTCCGGAAAGCTGTCTCGTGCCCGCGTGAAGGAGAAATTCTTAGCCGGTGGGATCATTGATCTCCAAAACCCTGAACTTGTTCAGCTTGTTAAAAGCGAAGCCTAACTCCGATGCCCCAGACTATTGCGCTCACCGGCGCGACAGGATTTCTGGGGCGCCATCTCCTTAAATGTCTTTTGCAAGACGGATATAATGTTCGGGCTTTAGTGAGAACGCCTAAGGCTCTCGCAGATGTGTCTCATGGAAATTTGTCTGTATTTCAAGGCGATCTGGGAACAAGTCTCTCAGACTGGATAGAGGGTGCAGATTGTGTCGTTCACGTTGCAGGTCTCGTCAAAGCGAAAGATTGGCAGACCTATGAGACTGTCAATGTCACTGGTGCAGGTCATGTCGCAGAAGTGGCTCAAAAAGCAGGTGTGAAGCGGTTTGTACTTATGTCCTCAATGGCAGCCCGTGCGCCCGAGTTAAGCTTCTATGCTAGGTCTAAGTTTTTAGGTGAACAGGCTGTTTCTCATATGTTTTTTGGAAAACTGGCGGTCATAAGAGCTCCGGCTGTTTTTGGCCCCGGCGATAAAGCGACAAAACCTATATTTGACCTTATGGACAAAGGGTTACTGCCTGCGGCAGGGGGCAAGGGATGGCGAGAGCGTTCCGTTGCGATGGTATATGCTCCCGATCTTGTGCGTGATGTGATGCAACGGGCCTTAGCGGGCGAATATGATGGTCAAATTGTGTCCCCATGCTCTGTCGGCGCCATGACTATGCCTGAATTTGCAGCGTTCGGGGCTGAGGCTTTGGGACGACCCGTGAGGGCCTTTGCCATACCACTTCCGATTATTTACCCGATCGCGGCGATAACGACCGTGACATTGCGACTGTTTTCTATAGGGCACTTGAGCCTAGGCAAATTGGCCGAGTTCCGTTATGAGCACTGGCAAAGTAATGACGGCGTTGCGAATCCTACACCAATGGTTGAAGCCATTCAGGAAACGATTCAAAGCTACGCTACATCTGGATGACCTATGACGACACCAACACATGAAGAGATTTTCGACAAAATTTGCGAACTTCTCAAATCGTATAATCCCCAGAATCGTCCGATTTTGAAAGAGAGTGGCATTATGTCTGACCTCGAAGTGGATTCTGTGGCTGTCTTTGATTTGGTTATGGGCCTAGAAGATCATTATGACATCTCAATCCCAATGGAGATGGTATCTGATATAAAAACGGTTGGTGAATTGATGAATGCCGTCAAAGAACTGACGTCGGAATAGGAGCGGCAATGACTTCCTTATTTGATAAATACGCGCCGCTTAAAATGCGTGTCGATATAATGATGAAGATCGGACAAGACGCTTTGGGCGTTAAGTTTGATGATATCATGAATGCAACACGTGGCCGTATCGGCAATCGCGAGATTCTATTGGCAGGAACGAATAATTATTTAGGTCTCACCTTTGACGAAGATTGTGTAGCAGCGGCAAAAAAAGCGATTGATGACCATGGAACCGGCACAACAGGCAGCCGCGTTGCGAACGGAAGCTACGCTGAGCACATTGATTTGGAGAACGCGCTAGCTGAACATCTAGGTATGCCGTCATGTGTTGTCTTCACGACAGGTTATCAAACAAATCTGTCCGCGATATCAGCATTGGCAGGGGACAAAGATGTTATCTTCATGGATGCAGATGCGCATGCCTGTATCATTGACGGCACACGCCTGACAGGCGCTTCGACCATCCGTTTTCGTCACAACTCACCTGAGGACCTTGATAAACGCTTGCGTCGTCAAGGCGAGATTGAGGGTGGCAACGCTCTTGTGGTGATTGAAGGCATGTATTCCATGTTTGGTGACATTGCGCCCGTCGACGAGTTTGTGGATGTAACGCACCGTCACGGTGGGTATCTGTTCATTGATGAAGCCCATTCTTACGGCGTATTTGGCCCAACAGGTTGCGGCATCGCTGAAGAGCAGGGCGTGTTGGATAAGGTAGATTTCATATCCGGCACATTTTCCAAAAGCTTGGCGTCTGTCGGCGGCTTTTGTGCGTCTAAACATCCTGAATTTGAGATTACGCGCAAAATTATGCGCCCTTACATGTTCACGGCGTCTGCGACACCGTCCAATATTTCTGCCGCGCGTGCTGCTGTTGAAAAAGTCAAAACCGGGGCTCATTTAAGGGAAAACCTGAAAGCCCGCGCTCAACAGCTACATGCGGGTCTCAAGGCCCTTGATTATGACCTGTGTGCCGACCCCAGCCCGGTTATTGCAGCCCGTCGTCCAAATGAGGGTGTCGCTGCTATGGAGTGGAACTGGCTGATTGAAAATGGCGTCTATGTGAACCTCGCTGTACCTCCGGGAACACCGCAAAGCTCTAGCCTCTTGCGTATTAGCCTGTCTGCCGCACATACAGAAGAAGACGTCAATACGATCATCAAAGCGTTCTCTGATCTGAAAAATGCGCAAGCCGAGATGATGGCAAATATGACCGCAAAGCTCGCGGCGGAATAGCTAGCTGAACGCGCCCAATCGCCAAAGTTTCCAGCCCATGATTGGCGCTGTCAAAAGCGGATGTTTTCTCTGAAAGTCACTCGGTTGATAATCGACACCCGAGTGGTTTTTGAGTTTTCGTAGAACATAATCTAATCCGCCTTCAAAGGTCAAAGCCCCGTGGGCAACGCGTAAGATAGATCGGCCTTTGCCTCTGACACGCCGCCAGAACCAAACGCGTTTTAGATAGGCGGCATTCGTAGTGGGAAGCGTGTATAATCCGTCTTCATCAGGCATATTGTAAATGGCCGTTGTGAGGCTGTCATAGCGCTCAGAAAAACGTTCAACGATTTCTTTTGATCGTCCTACAGAGCTCTCAGGCCGCAGTTCCGTCCGGTAGCTCTCATAGAAACCGCGCCCCCAAATATCGGCTGCAGTGGCTTTAGGCGCGACGAGCGGGGCGGATTGGCTAGCCATATAGCGAACGGCTTTCGCTCTGGCGGCATAAATCCGTTCGGCTGTTGCGTCTGAATGGGCACGCAACAAGACGCAGGGTTGGGAGAACCGGCCCCAAATTTGTGAATGAAATGCCTCTTTTCCGGAACGTTTCTCAAATTCATTTAATGACATTATCGAATATTTACAGGTTGATAAAATACCGTTTTTCTCTTGTTCAATGTAATACACAGCAGGTGGTATTGTGAGGTTCAGCCAAGCACGAAGCGCTGATTTATGGACTTTGCGATAGCTGTCCACAAGGACATAGAAATCGAGCATTTTTTCCGAGTTTTCCATTTCTCGGAGGGACGAGCCGTAATAGACGAAGGCTTGGACGCAGTCGGGGTGGCGGGCCTCAATCGCATCCAATATGGCACTGACTCGTGCAGGAGGCTCTAAAACCTCAGAGCGGATGATATCTAATACAGCGTCTTGCATCGCCACCCTTTAGGCTGCTTGCCAAAATGTGACAGGACGCGAGGCTGAAATGCGAAGTTTCTGTCCGGACACATCCAGAAAATCCCCGTCTAATGTCGCGGGGGCTTTCGTGCGCATATTTAACCGATCAATATTGTGGCTGTAAAACCCATCCTCAGCCCGATCTTGCTTGCGCCCTAGCCACAGACCGGCAACATTGCGGCCAAGCTTGCGGCTGTTCGCCTTCGCCCATGTCACGCGTAACAATGCGTCTTCTGTGCCCCAAAACGGATCTAGGCCTAACATCAAGGTTGGCAAAGTCGTGATCACGGTGCCCAAGGCGATGCCTTTATGTTTGAAAACAGTTTCATTGCCGATGCGCGCGCGCATTTTATGTTTGGCAGGGGGCATGAGTCGAGATTTATCGCCCGTCACGGCTTTCAGGACAGCCCCTACAACAGCCGTTCCGCCGCCGACGCCGTTACCGTTAAGCTTGTCTTGGGCAAATCGGCTGATATGGGGCAGGGCACCAGTTGAAAACAAGAAACCATAAAGCGGGTTTGTCAGGCTTTCAGGCTGGTCTTTGAATTGAATTTTGACTAATGGCATTTCAACGGGCTTAATCTGGCCTTCTGTAATCGCCACCATATCGCTAAATCTCTTGAGACCCAAATTGCGGGCGATTTGATTGGTCGTTCCACTTGGCAGAATTGAAATAGCAGGTAAGGATTGGCTGTCATTATAGCTGTTTAGAAGCGCTGTCATGACCGTTCTAACCGTACCGTCACCGCCTTCTATCAAAAGATGTTTGATGTTGGTCCGTGCGGCTTCGATCAAGAGCGGCGCGAGATCGAATTTGTCTTCGCTGATATGGTGCACACTGCCTTTTGGTAGTTTCGCAATATCAATATTTGAGCCTTGTTTGGATACCGTCCGCGCTTTGGCGTTTGAAATGGCCAAGACGGCAACGGAAGGCATAACTCGCTTACAAACTTTCCGTTCGAACGAGCATAAATGCGCCCAAAAGTCCGAATAAAGCAAGTGGGAAGGCAATGGCGGTCGTAACGCCAATACCTCCGGATGTCGCAAAGGTGGCCATGGCGCCGTCAATAATCAAGAAAATAAAGCCCATAGTAATCCCCAAAATTAAGGCTTTGTCGCCTGTATCTTCCCGCCCCGTACGTTGCATTAGCGGCACACAACATAGTAATAATATCAGGGCTGCAAGGGGACGTGTCAGGCGATGCGCATGCCAGAAACTATAGGCAAAGCGAGGTTTGGATCCGGAATTGCCGCGCTGACGAAAATTCCGCATTTCGGACATCGAAATGTCGCGCGGCTCAGCGGCAAGGCGCGCAATCGATTTTGGCGTTTGATTGGTTTCCCAAAGACGAGGTGTTGTGTCTCTTAAGGCACTTCTTTTTTCACCATCTGCACCAGCGACCGTGAGGATTTTCACACCGTCCAATTGCCAGTTCGGTGCATTATAGGTCGCTGAATCTGCCCATATCACTGTATTTACAACACCTGTTTCACCTCGTTCAAAAATCTGAATATCGCCTAATTTACTGTAACTGACACGTTGGGTCGCTCTGACGATGTCGTTGCCGTCTTCTAGCCAAAGAGGATTATCAGCTGTGATATTTTTCACCTTATATTCGCCTATCCCCCAAGCTTGGAGCGACCTTACCGCAGGGGCCATAGCGAAGTCGATAAACGTTATAGAGGTAAAACTGGCGGCTAAAACAATGGGTGTCAGTAAAAGGATTTGCTTTGGCGCTGAAATACCGAAGCCCAAAAGAGCCACAAGTTCATGCTGGCGAATGAGTTTCACAAAAACCAAGAGAACGGCCACAACGAGTGTGAAAACAAATATGCGATCAAAAATGACGGGCGCTCTCAAAAACATGTATTTGAATGTGCCTTGGAAACCTTCTCCACTAGCCACTATGTCCCCGCCATTAGCGAGGCTATCCAATAGGCCGATGAGGACAAGAAAGCCAAAAACAGTGGTGAGCCAGGTAAAGAGGAATGTTTTTGAGAGATAAAGGCCGAAGTTAAGCACGTTCAACTCCCGCAACTTTCAAACGCATATCCATCACTTTCTTCTTTACAACGCCTTGGTAGTGGGAAATTTGTTGTGCGAAAGAGGTGAGCGGTGGTTGTCCCATTTTATAAGCGCTTTTCCAGAATATATAGCCGGCAAATAAAGCTACGAGGGCGATGATTGACCATATGCCGAGCCATGGTGGGATTTTCCCAGCGGCACCGAGGCTCTGTCCAAATTCAAGTGCCTTCTGAAGAGAGACGAGGAAGACGACTCCGATAAATATACCTGCCGAGGAGGGATTGCGCCCGTAATTCAAGCCAAAGGGGACTGCGATAAAAGGCAATATAAGCAACAAAACAGCCCGACCTGCGCGGAGATGAAGGGCAGCATTGTTGGTATCTTTTGTAATGGAGGTCGACTTTGTGCCATCTCGGTTTTCAAATAATTCAAGAGACGTCATCTCCCGCTCATCATCGCCTCTCATGCGAAAAGGCACAGGATTGGCAGCCCCGGTAATAGCTGCACTGCCAAACCCTAAATCGCCATCGAGCTGTTTATCATTTTCAATTTGATAGGTCTGACCTGAGGAAAGTTGTAAAACCGGATCGTTCGTTTCTTCGCGGACGATGAGGCGGCCTTCACTGGCCGTTGTTATACGAAAATTACTCTGATTAACGTCGCTATCTTCGACCGATTCGTAAATAAAAATGGGTCCAATTGCTGAGCCGGGCAGGTCAGTCCCCGCAAAAAATGTTCGCGAGCCGACGGATGTAAAAGTTCCTTCTCGAAGAGCCGCCGTAAAGCTCTGTTGTTTCACCACATTGACGAGTTGACGATAATTATACCGACCGACAGGCTGCATATACCCTTCAATGAAGACGGTTAGTCCCGCCAGAAAAATCGCTAACAGCAAGAAGGGTTTTGTCATGTGAAACAACGAAATACCAGCGCCGAGGGCCGCTGTCAGTTCGCTGGAGCGTGAAAACCGGTCGATTGTAATGATTGTTCCCAATAGCAGGGCCATAGGCACGGCCATTCCGAGATAATGCGGTAGCAAATTATAAATCATGCGCGTGGCGTCCGAGGCAGGATCTGTTGAGTTAGAAACAATCTCAAAAATACGCAAAAGCCGTTCGAGCAAGAGCACGCAACATGCAAATACAACCAAGCCACCAATATTCACGGCGGCTCTTTTCATAAGGTATTGATTCAGCCTTCCCATCATGTGCCTGTTTTTATACCTTTACACCTGCGTAACCATACCCATATTCAGTTCGTGTTCAGACCATGTGAGTATATGAGTCACATAGGACTTAATAAGGGAATACAGTGAAAGCAAACTTACTTCACAGATTTTTACGCGAATTCTTCGTAATATTTGCATTATTGGGACTTTTTACGACCTCAGCTAATGCAAATACCGATGAGGAAGATGCTTTGGACAATGCTGTTGAAGCCATTTCTGATATTGGCTTAGAGAGAGGTCTCACGCTCTATGATCGTGACAAATCCGATTATTGTGTCGAGGATGGACTTCAAATTCGCGTGACCGTTACAGGCGTGACACGAGAGGGTATCTTAAAATTAGAGCTTTTTGGTGAAGAAAACTTCATGCGCTCAAAGGGTAAATTACGTCGCATTCGTGTGCCGGCCGAGGAAGGCTCGCAACGTCTTTGCATTAATCTGCCTTTACCGGGTTCCTATGCTGTCGTTGGATATCATGACCGTGACGGAGATAGAAAACTGAAAAAAGCTTGGAATTTTAGACCTCTCGAGCCTTATGGGTTGTCAAATAACCCCGAAATTAAGTCTTTACGGCTCCCGAAATACTCTGAGACATCTTTTGATGTGCCTATGACGGGGACTGATATTACAATTAACTTGGTTGACCTCAAAGCCAAAGATTAGCAAAGCCCTTCCACGCGGATTGGGTCTGAAGTGGACTTGTGGGAGGGGATAAGGTTTTGACAGATTTCGTGGATATTTTATCTGTAGAAACAAAAGACCAGCAACGCCAGTTCCTCGGTTTGCCTTATGTGCTTTATAAGTCAGATCCGTATTGGCGCGCGCCGTTGCGATTTGAGCGTGGCGAACAGATATTAATCGAGAAAAATCCCGGTGCTCCAAAAGATCGCGCGCTCTTTCTCGCAAAAAAAGATGAGAAAATTATTGGTCGTATTGCTGCCTTCATCAATACGAGCCATGACGCACAATATTCTGATAATACAGGTTTTTTTGGATATTTTGATTGCGTAAATGACATTGAGACGTCCCAAGCTCTTTTAAGTGCTGCTGAAAATTGGCTCAAAGTCAAAGGCCGCGGCCGCATTGTGGGGCCGTCGCAATGGAGCGTCAACGAAGAATGCGGTTTGTTGGTTGACGGTTTTGAGACACCGCCCGTCATGATGATGCCTTACGGGCAACCCCATTACCAACGCGACATTGAAGCGTTCGGATTTCAAAAAGCCGTCGATATGTTTGCTTTTCAGGCGGAATTGGCAGCGGGCTACCCGCGTTCAAAGTTTTTGCAGTCGCTTTTGTCCTACGCCGAACGCAACACATCCATACGCTGGCGTTCTCTGGAAGTGCCGAACTTCCGAGCGGAAGTCGATTTAGTCATGGATATTTTCAATGATGCGTGGTCGGAAAATTGGGGATTCATCCCGTTTTCAGACGCGCAGATCAGCCATATGGCGAAGGAAATTAAACCCATCATTTTTAAAGAGGGGCTTTGGATCGGTTATATAGACGATGAACCAGCCGCTTATATTTGGATGGTGCCTGACTTGAATGAGTTATCACATGGATTAGACGGGAAACTACTTCCGTTTGGTTGGGCAAAGCTGGTTTGGCGTTTGAAAGTCAAAGGCGCTAAACAAGCACGTATCCCATTAATGGGGCTACGTAAAAAATATCAAAATACGCGTAAAGGTCTGGCGCTTGTGGCGCAGCTCTGTGAGACCGTTTTTGCCGCAGGACGCGATAAAGGCTTTACCCATTGCGAGCTGTCTTGGATACTCGAAGATAATGAAGGCATGATAAGCATTTGCGAACAAGCCGCTGCCAAGCGCTATAAAACTTACCGTATGTATGAAAAGGCGATTGCATAATGGTGATCGGCTCCGTTCAGACATTCGTTTTAGCGGGGCAAAGGGCGGGGGTTATAGACCCGCTCTGTGCTGAATTTGGCGTAGAATATAAGGTTGAAACGCCGATTGCATCTAAACCCATGTTGGCTTGGGTGGAGGCGGCCTTGGTTAATGCAGGCATGGCACGACCTTTCTTAATTTCAGGCTTTCCCAAAGCAGGCGCAGGATGGACGGACACAGGCGCAGGAGATGGCCCCGCTGATAGCGCGCTTATTGCTCTCAAAGATGCTGAGATGCCCTGTTTGATGACCACAGGCGACCATCCACTTCTCACATCTGAAATGATAAGAACCTTTATTGAAAAATCCCAAGAGTCGGACGCCGACTTTTGCGTGGGTTTTGCAACTGAGACAACCATTCAAGCTGAATATCCGGAAACGAAGCGAACATATTTGCGTTTTTCTGATTATGCCGTGTCTGGGTGCAATCTGTTTTATATTTCGAACCACAAGGGTCTGGCCGCACTGGAATTTTGGCGTGAAGCGCAGCATTTACGAAAACAGCCTTTGAAACTCGCCCGTAAAATTGGGTTGAGCTTGGGTGTGCGATATGCTGCCGGCAAACTTTCTTTAAGTGGGGCTTTTGACGAGGCGGGACGAAAAATGGGAATTACGGCGAAACCTATTTTACTACCTTTTGCGGAGGCAGCAATTGATGTCGATAAAGTTTCAGATCACACGCTTGTAGAAAAGATTCTACTCAAGCGGTTCAATTCTGAATAAAGTTAGATTATAGCGCCTAACGTGAAATCCGCAGTTAAAACACCTATACTTGATATCACATGCCAAAAATCCGTTGGCAAGCGTGTCGCTGCGAATACGGGTCTGTTGGTTGGGGCCAAGGCGCTTGGCGTTTTAATGGGTATTACCACGCTGATTGTGACCGAACGTGCGCTCGATAATCAGGTCAGCTTTGGTACGATTATTTTCCTTCATGCCTATATGTTGTTTTTTGCAGAAGTGGCGACGTTTCAAAGTTGGCAATCCATCATTCGTTTTGGAACGGAAGATCTGCAAAAGAAAGATGCGTCGCGTCTTGGCGGATTGGTAAAATTCAGTATCAAAATTGATGTTTTATCTGCGCTTTTCGCTTATGGCAGTGCGCTACTCCTCTTTGGTTTCTACATAGTGATGATCCGGGCCTATCCCGGACTGGCACCGCAGGCTGAGGGGTTCAATATTGAAGACTTGCAACCGCTCATCATTGCTTATTGTACGGTTGTTTTATTCCAAATCACAGGCACGCCCATTGGTGTTTTAAGATTGTTTGACAAGTTTGGTGGGTTAGCTTTGGGTGCCCTTGTTATGCCGATTTTAAGATTGGCGGGTGCGATATTTGCAGCGTTCATGGGATGGGGCATGATTGGCTTTCTCTGCGTCTGGTGGTTTGCGTCCGTAGCCGGGTATTTATTCAAAGTCTGCCTTGGACTTTATGAACTTTATTGGCGTCATCTCATTGGCTTGGTCGTAAATGCCAAAGAGAAATTTATGTCGCCGCGCCAAGGCCTTTGGTCATTTGTTTGGAAATCTAATATCGACTCGACGCTGGCGGCAGGCGTGTCGCATTTGCCCGCGCTTTTGGTCATGGCCGTATTCGGGCCGGCCTTTGTCGCGATTTACCGTATTGCGGAAGAACTGGCCAAACTTCTCTCAGAAGGTGTGAAACTGATCGATCAGGTCATTTATCCGGAGTTGGCTCGAATCATCAGTGACGGTCGCGGCAATCAAATTTTGAAGCTAGTGACCCGCGCAAGTCTCATTTCATTGGGGGTCGGGCTTATCCTCTCGCTTGCGACTTATCTGGTGGGGCCTTTCATAATGACATCAACATTAGGCGAGGAATATAAAGCCTCCGTTCCTTTGGCGGTTATTCTTGTTTTCGGGGCTGCGCTTTATGCCGCGGTTGCCCCGCTTTTCCCCGTCTTTTATGCCACAAATAAGCCTGAACGCGCAATTTATGCCCGTTTTGCGGGCCTTATTGTCTATATTATCGCCTTCTTTGTTTTGACGAAAACGATTGGCGAATACGGTGCCGCTTTCGCTGTCGTCGTCGGTTATTTTATCGGAATGATTATCGCGGGTTTCATGGTCAAAAAGACACTTGATGGTTTGAATGACTCCGCGAGACAAGCGATCTTGGATCAGAGCCGAAAATCGGATTTTAATGATGAGTAATATTGAGACTGTCGCCATATTTGACTTGGATTACACACTCACAAAACGCGGTACGTGGGGGCGTTTTGTATGGCGAACAGTGCGGTTTCGTCCGCATCTCTGGTTGCCGCTGCTGCTCAGCACCCTGAGTTTTCAAATCCAATATAAGCGAGGAAAACTACCCCGCGGGGCTGTGAAGAAAAATATGATGCGCTGGAGCTTGCAAAGCCTTCAGCGTGAAAAACTTGAGGTGATGGCCGAGAGTTTTGCTAAAAAAGAAGTCTCTCAAGGTCTAAGACTTGGAGGTCTGGCCGCTTTAGACTATCACCGCTCGCAAGGGCATAGGTTGGTTATCGCCAGTGCTGCCGTTGACCTGATCGTGCTACCTATTGCGCGCGAGTTGAATATTTCTGATTTTGTCAGCACAGAGTTGGATTGGACAAAAGAGGGTCGGCTTAATGCAGACTTTGCGTCACCCAATTGTTACGGAGAGGCCAAGCTTGTTCGAGTGAAGCACTTATTGTCGACTTATAACACGACGGACATAAGGACCTATTTCTATTCCGACAGTAAAGCCGATCTACCCGTTCTTGACTATGCTGACATTCCGGTTGTTGTCGATCCGTCGGATGAATTCCGCGCTATAGCTGAGGCCAGACATATGCCCATACAGCATTGGATGCAGTCTTCGGAGGGCTTCTTCGTTGTTGTTAATAATAATGGAATTAATTGAGCTTAAATCTGCATTGAATTGAAACATATGATGATTTCATACGTAATTACATAGCTGTCATATGGGAAACATCGCGATGGAAAGTATTATGGAACCCATAAGGCAAATAAAGATAGGCTTCGTCTATAATCACGAAGTGCCTCATCAAGTTGCCCATACGGCACCCATTTTAAAAGAAATGCTCATCCGCCATCCATATTTGGAAATAGATGTTTTGACATCGACTGAAGAGCAAAAAAATCTCGTCAAATCAGGACTTGGTGAAGCCCTTTGTTTAAAGACGAAATTTATCGATCTTGATACCAGTAATATTGATAAAGGCATTGTGAAAGCTGCCAATGCTGTCGCCCCGGCCCGGCGCGTTATGGTGTTGAAGAATAATTTAGAGGTGTTGTCAGGTTATGATGTTTTTGTTGTGCCTGAGTCGACGACCCTCCTTCTTAAGACGCAATTTGGTTTGAACCATCTGAAATTTGTCCTGACCCATCACGGGGCAGGCGACCGCTCTGTCGCGCAAAAGTCATCTATTAGAAGCTTTGATTTTGTTTTAGTTGCAGGTGAAAAAGACGAGAAACGCCATAAAGAACGTGGCCTCATTCGTGATGGGCATTACGCAATCGCTGGTTATCCAAAATTCGATTTTGTGCCCCATGCTCCGGAAAACCTGAATTTATTCGATAATGATAACCCGGTCGTTGTTTATAACCCACATTTCGATCCTCATTTATCGTCTTGGTATGATATGGGCGTTCAGGTTCTAGAGGCTTTTGAGAAAACTCCTGATTTGAACCTTATTTTTGCTCCGCACATGATGCTATTTGAGCGTAAAATGCACACTTCCATTGAGTATAAGCGGGTGAGAGTTCGTAAGTCTTTGCCGAAACGATTTGAAAATTGTCCAAATATCCATATCGATTTGGGATCTGCGCGCAGCGTTGACATGACCTATACGCGCTATGCCGATATCTATCTTGGTGATGTAAGCTCGCAAATTTATGAGTTCTTAGAAACCCGGCGTCCGACAATATTCTTAAACAGTCATGAGCCAAATTGGGCAGGCAACCCGTTCTACATGAATTGGACGACAGGCCCTGTTTTGGATAGTGTTGATAATTTAATTGATATGGTGCGCCAGGCAAAAGAGACACATGTCGAGTATTTGCCGGCCCAGAATGCGGCTTTTGATGATACATTCGAATTTTCTAGCGAAAAATCATCTGTGAGGGCGGCAAATGCAATCGCAGACTTCATCAAGCAGGAAGCGCATAGCGAAGCGCAATTAGACGCCGCGCAATAAAATAGACTATATTCCGATGAAAATTTTTCCTACGGTGGTCAAAATCGCTTGGGCCACGTTATGAAGTTACTAAATTCAATGATGTCTCGTTTCGTGAAAGTGGGACACCTTACCATCATCGATGCAGACGGCGGTCGCCACACATACGGCCCTGGCGGCGAGCCCAGTGCAACAATACGCCTGACTGATAAGAAACTCTATCGCTCTCTTTTTCTCAACCCTGAGCTTAAGGCAGGAGAGGCCTATATGGACGGTACGCTCATTTGCGAGGAGGGCGGTATTCGCGATTTCTTGCAGGTTTTTGCGCATAATCGGGATGGCCTACGGGGACATCCTGTTCAGAAAGTCTTGAAGAAGACGCTCAAAAAAGTTCGAAAGCTTCATCAGCGAAACAAAAAGACGGCGTCTCGTTCAAATGTTCAACATCACTATGATTTGTCCAATGAATTTTACCGCCTGTTTCTGGATGAGGATCTTCAATACTCCTGTGCTTACTGGCCGAACCAAGACATCACTTTGGAAGAGGCACAACGCTTAAAGAAAAAACATATTGCAGAGAAACTCAGCCTGAAACCAGGACAAAAGGTCTTGGATATAGGCTGCGGCTGGGGTGGCATGGCCATTTATATGGCGAAGAACTATGACGTGAATGTTGTGGGTGTGACGCTCTCTGATGAACAACATGCTCTGGCGCGACAA
Source organism: uncultured Algimonas sp. (assembly GCA_964352855.1). Lineage (GTDB taxonomy): Bacteria > Pseudomonadota > Alphaproteobacteria > Caulobacterales > Maricaulaceae > Litorimonas. The sequence goes on from CAYGTR010000002.1 coordinate 118,789, forward strand.
CGCGTCGAAGAGGCCGGGCTGAGCGATAAGGTTGATATCCGTCTCATCGATTATCGTGACCTTAATGAAAGCTTTGATCGTGTTGTGAGTGTCGGCATGTTTGAGCATGTAGGCGTTGCCCATTATGAAGAGTATTTCACAAAAATCCATGATTTGATGACCGAAGACGGCATTGCCCTAGTCCATTCGATCGGGCGCAAAGGCGGACCGGGTACGACGGGGGCATGGATCAGGAAATATATTTTCCCCGGAGGCTATTCGCCTGCGCTTTCTGAAACTTTTTCTGAGATTGAAAAAGCAAAGCTGTGGGTAACGGATTGTGAAATCTTGCGTCTGCATTACGCCTATACACTTACTGAGTGGGACAAGCGTTTCCAAGCGAATCGTGATGCTGTTGCAGAAATGTTTGACGAGCGATTTTGTCGAATGTGGGAGTTCTATCTGGTCATAAGTGAGTTTTCTTTTTTATATGGAAAGCACATGAATTTTCAGATTCAACTTACGAAAGATGTGCATGCGGCGCCGATTACACGGAATTACATGATGGACGATGACGTCGTTTCGGGGTAGGTGGCGCGCATTATGGTAGATACAGTCGAAAAACCCGCTAATTTAAAAAATCCGCGCCGTGCTTTTGTCAAAAAGACGGGTAAAAAACTTGTACGCAAGATAGCAGCTTTTCAATCTAAGCAATCCGTTGTGCCCGATACGCCAAAGATCGACAATTCATATTTTCCGTTTTTGAGTGACTTCACGGATAATTGGAAGACAATCCAAGCTGAGGCTCGGGAGGTCTTGAAGTTCCGTGACGCCATTCCGGGGTTTCAAGAAATCTCCCCGGATCAATACCGTCTCTCCAAAGGTCAGAATTGGAAGACCTTTGTTTTGTTTGGGTTTGGCGAACGTCTTGAGAAAAATGCCTCCCTTGCACCAAAAACGGCCGAGATATTAGAAAAAGTGCCGAATCTGCAAACGGCCATGTTTTCGATCCTCGCGCCCGGTTATCACATTCCCGCACATAAGGGTGTGACGAAAGGCATTCTGCGATCTCACATTGGCCTTATTATTCCAAAAGACAGAGAAAAATGTCGTATCCGCGTAGATAATACTATCACGGCGTGGAAAGAAGGCGAGATTTTTGTCTTTGATGATACATTCGAACATGAAGTTTGGAATGATACGGATGAAGAGCGCGTAATTTTGTTATTTGATTTTGACCGCCCTATGAAATTTTGGGGACGTTTTTTGAATAAAACTTTCTTGCAGATCATGAAGTTTACGGCGTTCTATCAAGATCCTAAGAAAAATCTACAGACGGCAGAAGACAGGCTAGAAGCCGCTATTCGTCAAGCAGATGCGAATATGGAAGCGATGTCAGATCCTGCGGGTTAAACCTAATGCGCCCGCATTGAATATATAAGGCGTGCAAGAGGGATCAGATCAGACCCGTCTATATCGGAGGCATGTACAAGGGTAAGCTTACGTCCATCTCTGGCTAGAAAACGTGTATTGGCAGCTAATTTGGCTTGCCGATCAAAGACTAATGTTGTTTCTGAGGTGAATTCTTCATTTCTAGGCGCACTGATAGCAAACACATCTTCCGGTTCAATCGCAAGGCTGACATAGCGCACAGGGCTGGAATTCGCAAAACTTCGCGCATCATCATGCCAGTCATATATGGGAATATGGCGAATGGGTGTGTTGAGATATTTATGGGACGGGCCTTGATTAGCCGGAAGCTCCCCTGAGAGAAGCCAGACCGAGTCAACGCCGAGGCAGTCTGCAATCTTTTGCAGCGCGTCATGACGCGGGACATGACCACCACGTTCCCAATTGGCGACAGTCGGTTGGCTCACACCGCAGCGAATCGCCAAATCACTCTGCGATAAACCCAATTTTTTCCGATTTTCTTTTATGCGGGTATGAAGGTTGGGCATATATTTCTGCATGTGACATTAATATGTAATTATAAGTTAAAGTGATTTAATGTTAAAATCAACTCTAACGATAAAATCTCTCTTAAATCGTGAAAACCCCGTCAAAATTCACTGTGAAGCACTTACATAGTAGCAAAAAATCGGTAAATGACCTTTATCTGAACGAAAGCTGAAAAACAGCCGTAATAAAGATGACAATAATTTTATAAGGAAAACCTATAAGTTTTCTTGAAACAAGAGAGTGGATGCTTATTTAGGGTTCACGGATGATGAACTTATAACCTTTGGTGATTGGCGACCCCTCCAACACTGAAACTTATGTAAGAGGACACTATGAAAGGTGACTATTGTACGCGCGAAGGCGCAGAAAAATTAAAAGAGCAGATCGAAGCTTATTGGGCTGAACGTGGACACGATGTTCGCATTAACCTGATTCAAGGCGGCTTCTTGGCCTCCATGCGCTCTGCTCGCACAGATGTTCGTTCCAATATGGTGAACGGCGTGCCGGTTAAGTCGACTGAAAACTTCGCTTAACTTATTTTTCGAATTAAAGTTAAAAAGCCGTCCCGTCCCCCGGGACGGCTTTTTTTTTGAGTTTGCTTTTTTATAGATTTGTGAGGAGCCTCGGGAGGCTTTTAGGAATATCTCGGAAGTGGTTCAGTGAGATCATGGGCTTTAACTTATGGGATTTAATCTCGGAATATCCATAACGCATCAGGATAGTCGGCACGCCTGCATTGTGGCCGGCTCGAATGTCGGGATAGCTATCGCCCACCATAATGATATGTTTTCGCGCGCCATTTGCTCCTGCCGCCATAAAGATGTGTCTGGCGTCAGGTTTGGACTTCGGGGCTTCGTCACCGCCAATAACAGCGTCAAAGAAATGCGATAAGCTTAACTCATCTAAAAGGGAGCGGGCCAAATATCCTGGCTTATTCGTGCAAACAGTAAGTTCGGCCCCGCCGCGTTTCAGATGATGGAGTGTCTCAACGACACCAGGGAAAGGCACGCTGTGATCTGCAATCGTCTCAGCATAGCGTTTCAGAAAAAATGACTGCAGCTCATTTATGCGAGATTCCTTGGCAGAGTGTCCGGCACGAGTCATGGCATGGGTAATCAGCACCCGAGACCCATAGCCGACTTCACCACGTGCCGTTTTGTAATCAGTTGCGGTCAAACCCTCTTGGGCGATAGTTTCGTTAGTAACACGCACAAGATCCGGTGCTGTATCAACAAGAGTCCCGTCCAGATCAAAACAAAAAATAAGGTTCGAGTAGGGTTTTTGTTGGTGAAGGGACTCTGTTTGGGGGACAATATAAAGCATAAAACAGTCAGACTCGCGATTGATGAAAATTATCAGGTGCAGTCTGCTCTAACATTGGTTAAGCCCATTTCCATAGTCAAAACACTGGAATCGTTTAATACATAGAATATGACTCAAAAACGCGCTGCCATAATTCTCGCTGCTGGTAAATCTACACGGATGAAGTCCGCCAAGTCGAAGGTTTTACACCCTGTTGGAAACCGTCCTTTACTCGAATGGGTGGGCGATCTGGCAGCCTCAACTGGGGTCACGCGCACAATATGTGTTGTTGGCGAGGGCAATCAGGATGTCCGCGCCTCTGCGGAAATATTGGGTTTTGAAATTGCGATACAAGAACCTCAGCTTGGCACGGCTCATGCGGTCAATGCAGCGCGCGAAGCCCTAAGTGATTTCGATGGACAAATTGTTGTCTTATATGCCGATACCCCGTTAATTCGTCCTGAAACTCTCCAGCGCTGTTTCGACAGGTTAGAAAGCCAAGCCGATCTGGTTGTGATGGGTTTTAAGGCGGCAGATCCGGCGGCCTATGGGCGTCTCATTATGTCAGATGCGCAGCAACTTGACGCCATTATTGAGGCGAGGGAATGCTCAAAGCACCAACTCGCAGTGGATATGTGTAATAGTGGCGTGATGGCCGGGGATTGCAAATCCGTTTTTGAGGCGATTTCTCGCGTGAGTAATGAGAACGCCAAAGGTGAGTACTACCTGACGGATATTGTGGAAATCATGAAGGGCGACGGAAAACGCTCCGAAGTCATCACTGCTGAAGAAGGTGAGGTTTTGGGTGTGAATGACCGGACGGATCTGGCAAATGCTGAAGCCGCTTTTCAGGCTTTAATGCGGGAAAATGCACTGCAAAGCGGCGTCAGTCTTAAACACCCTGAGACTGTCTTCTTTTCTTATGATACGGTCTTGGAACCTGATGTCGTCGTTGACGCCAATGTTGTCTTCGGTCCGGGCGTGACAGTCCGTTCGGGCGCGGTCATCCACGGTTTTTGTCACATAGAAGGTGCAGAGATCGGCCCGGATGCGCAAATAGGGCCCTTTGCTCGCTTACGTCCGGGAACTGTTTTGGGTAAAGCTACCAAGGTCGGAAATTTTGTCGAAACAAAAAAAGCGATTGTCGGTGATGACAGTAAAATCAATCACTTATCTTATATTGGCGATGCAGAACTTGGCGAAGGCGTGAACGTCGGAGCCGGAACAATTACCTGTAATTATGATGGTTTTGATAAGCATAAAACAACCATCGAAGACGGCGCTTTCATCGGGACAAATACGTCCCTTGTTGCGCCTGTGACCATTGGTAGAGGGGCGTATTTGGGCTCGGGGGGCGTTATCACAGAAGATGTCCCAGCGGATGCGCTCGCTGTTGCACGCGCCAAACAAACACATAAACTCGGTTGGGCAGTGCGGTATCGTGCGGTGAAGGCCAAACGAAAAGCGTCTAAGGGATAATCTGTCATGAATGTGGCCAAAGAAAACGCAGCTTTGGCTGCCTTAGAATTCGTAAAGGACGGAATGACCCTTGGACTTGGTTCGGGTTCAACCGCTGAAATTTTTATTGATCAACTGGGTGAACGCGTTGCGGGCGGGTTAAAAGTCCAAGGCATCCCGACATCAGCGCGTACCGCCGAATGTGCGATAGAGGCAGGTGTGCCGCTGGTTGACGCTGATAAGGTTGAAAAAATTGACCTGACCATTGACGGTGCAGACGAGGTTGATCCCGCCTTTTCATTAATCAAAGGGGGCGGGGCGTGTCTGTTGCGTGAGAAAATCATTGCTCATGCATCTTCCAAGATGGTGGTGATTGTCGACTCTGCGAAAATGGTCGAAAATCTCGGCGCTTTCCCACTGCCGATAGAAGTTGATCCCTTTGCCATGGCTTTGACGGCAGAGAAGATTTACCAAGCGCTAAAAGATACAGGCTGTCGGGAGGCTCAGACTGTCCTTAGGCAGTCGAAGGCCGGAAACGGTCCATTAGTCACAGATGGCGGCCACTGGATTTTGGACAGCAAGTGTGAATTTATTCCTTCGCCCGTTGATACGGCTCTGGCGTTGTCACAAATACCGGGTGTAATGGAGCACGGTCTGTTCATTGATCTTGCAGATGTCATCATTGTCGGCGAAGTCGATCATGCCAAAATGATGGAACTGTCTCGGAGTTAGCCCCTTTACATTGTTATGGGCGAAAGAATTTTAATTAAAATAAGACCGCACTAAAAGAAGGCCGCTATGAGTGACTACGATTTTGATTTATTCGTTATTGGGGCAGGATCTGGGGGCGTTCGGGCAGGGCGTTTAGCCGCGCAGCTTGGCAAATGCGTTGGTGTGGCTGAGGAAAGTTTGCCTGGCGGGACATGCGTTGTGCGCGGATGTGTGCCAAAGAAATTTCTCGTTTATGGCGCGGATTTTGGAGGCGCGATCAAAGATTCTCAAAAATATGGCTGGAATGTAGAGAATGTGTCCTTTGATTGGCCGACCTTACGCGATTCTATTCAAAAAGAAGTCGCGAGGTTGTCGGGTATATATTCAACAATTCTTGAGAAAAATGGCGCCGAAGTTTTCCGCCAAAGAGCAGAGCTTGTGGACGCGCATACCGTCCGCCTGATGAAAACAGGCGAAACAAAGACAGCGGGAACAATTTTAATCGCGACAGGTGGTTGCCCTTGGGCGCCCGGCATTTCGGGTATTGAACATGCGATTGTCTCTGATGATGCTTTTACGCTTGAGACTTTACCGGAGCGTGTTGTGATTATCGGTGGCGGCTATATTGCCTGTGAGTTCGCCGGAATTTATGCAGGATTAGGCTGTAAAACGACACAGGTTTATCGTGGTGGGCGTTTGCTCAACGGGTTTGATCCCGACGTGCGCGACGAAGTTGGTCGCGTTCAAGAGCAAAACGGGATTACTTGTAAATTTAACACGTCACCAATCGATATTAAAAAAACAACAGGCGGCTATATTGTGACCTTTGATGACGGTTCAAAAATTGGTACGGATCTGGTCTTTATGGCGACGGGCCGTAAACCACACACAAAAGGTCTGGGTCTTGAAAATGCAGGCGTCGATGTCGATAAGGACGGTGCAGTCATCGTGGATGCCTATTCTCGCACGTCCCAACCTCATATTTACGCCGTGGGAGATGTGACCAATCGGCTTAATTTGACGCCTGTCGCGATCCGAGAAGGCGCGGCGTTTGTCGAAACCGCCTTTAAGAATAATCCGCAGGCCTATGATCACAGCCAAATTGCCAGTGCCGTTTTTACGCGACCACCGGTGGGCGTTGTTGGCTTTACGGAAGCCGAAGCTCGCAAGGAATTTGGAGACAAGGTCACGGTCTATTCAACCCACTTCCGCCCGATGAAAAACATCATTGCCGATAAACCGCAAAAGGTCTTTATGAAACTTATCACCGAAGGCAAAAAAGAACGCGTGGTTGGTATTCATATCGTCGGCGATGACAGTGCAGAAATGATCCAACCTCTTGGTATTTGTGTGAAAGCGGGTCTGACCAAAGCTGATTTTGATAATACCTGTGCGGTTCATCCGACAATTTCAGAAGAGATTGTGACATTGAAGCCGCGAGAAATTAATAAAACAACAGTTGTCAATTGATCAGCATCTTCATTTTTTACTTAATAAAGGCTTAATAGGCTTTTTTCTAATATAGACTCTTTAAATCCTGTCATTGCCTGCTCAAACTAGGCTGACTTACAGGCGATTCGTCTTTAAGCATCCCAAAATGGCCATAAACAGGGGAGAGGAACGATTTATGACACAAAATAATGACCAGTTTTCGCCTGATATGATGGCTGAAGAAGAAACACTTACGCCCTTTGATGTGAGAGACAGTTCCGGACGCCAAGGCTTAATCAAACTCCTAATAGGCACGGTCATCTTGTTGGCTATCGCATTCTTCTTATTGAAATTTTATCAACCCGGTGTGCGCGACCGCGATACGCCGCCGCGTATTACCGCTGAAAACACACCTTTCAAGGTGACGCCTGAAGACCCAGGTGGAATGCAAGTGCCCAATCAAGACCGCGGTGTATTCGATGTGATGGACGGAAACACACCGGAAGACGTAGTGACGGGTGTGCAAACAGCCGAGGAGCCCATCACACTTCCGACGCAGCCCTCTAGTGGTGCAAATATTCAAGTTGATCCGCCTGCAGGAACGGTCACGCAAGCGCCTGCGCGAGAGCCTATTGCGCAGCGCAATGAACCGGTTTTTCAAGCACCTCCTGTCAAAGTAGAGCCTGTTGTGCCTGCGCCGGTTATCACAGCACCGCGTACGGGCAGCAGCGAATTCGTTGTTCAAGTGGCTTCTGTGCGGTCTCAAGCCCAAGCCGAAGAAACATGGACGAGGCTTGAAAGTCGGTTCTCAAATGTTCTGGGGAATGGGCTTTATGCGGATATCAAACGCGTCGATCTGGCAGATAAAGGTATCTACTACCGTACACGCGTAGCGGGTTTGGCGGATAAAGCAGCGGCAGATAAACTCTGCAATGCGTTTAAAGCCGCTGATCAAGCTTGCTTTGTGACGAAACGCTAGGGTGAGCGCGCTTTCCGTTATCCTCGGCCTCTCAGGCCCGGTGCTGACGGAGAGCGAACGTGCATTCTTCGGGGATGCCAATCCTTGGGCATTTATCCTATTTTCGCGCAATGTTGAAACGCCGGGACAAGTCAATCGCTTATGCGAAGAGTTACGCGATTGTGTCGGCCGCAATTGCTTGATTTTCGTGGATCAAGAAGGTGGACGCGTTCAACGTTTACGCGCACCGCATTGGCCTGTTTACCCGGCAGCGGCGAAATTCGGAGAACTTTATAAAAAAACCCCAAAGCTGGGCCGTCGTGCAAGTTTCTTGGCTTACCGCTTAATTGCTGCCGATTTGCGTGATGTCGGTATCACGGCTAACTGCGCCCCCATTTTAGACCTGCCTCGCGCAGGCGCCGATCCTATTATCTCTGATCGGGCTTTTTCGAACCGGATCAACCCCATCGTCGAGATGGCGCATGCCTGTATGGCGGGGTTGATGATGGGCGGGGTTGCCCCCGTCGTGAAGCATATTCCCGGTCATGGCCGCGCTGATGTTGATAGTCACAAAGCGCTTCCACAAATTTCGGCCTCCCGGAGAACACTTGAAAAATCTGACTTTCGGACTTTTCGCGCTTTAAATGACGCGCCTATGGCGATGACGGCCCATGCTGTTTACTCTGACCATTCCAAAACAGCTGTGACAGTCTCAAAAACAGCCATGCAAGATTTGGTCAGAGATGCGATAGGTTTTGATGGTCTCGTGATGAGTGACGATCTTGATATGAAAGCTTTGCACGGAACATTGACCCGCAAAACGGAACGTGCGCTAGAGGCTGGCTGCGATATTGCTTTGCAATGCTCCGGCAAGCTCCCTGATATGGTCAAGGTCGTCAAAGGCGCAAAGATGCTAGCCGGTGAGGCAAAGCGGCGTTCTGTGATTGCAGATCATTGTGCTGAAAACGTCACGCTTTTCGACCGCCACGACGCCGAATTAGAATTTGCGACCTTAATGAAACAGGTTGCGTAATGATTGAAGAGTTCCAAGAAGACTTAGAGTTTGAAGCCGCAACCGACGCCTCTGATGAAGGTGAGGGGTTGATCCTCGATATTGAGGGTTATGAAGGCCCTTTACATTTGCTTTTGGAGCTTGCCCGTAAACAAAAAGTCGATCTGGCACGCTTGTCTATTCTTGAATTGGCTGAACAATATATTGCCTTTATTAAATCGGCGAAGGATCTTCGGATTGAACTCGCTGCCGACTATCTCGTTATGGCGGCCTGGTTGGCTTATCTGAAGTCAAAGCTCATCCTGCCCAAAGAAGATCAGGGCGATGCACCGATTGAAGTCGAAGAGTTGGCGGCTCATTTCGCTTTTCGTTTGGAGCGCCTCGCGGCCATGCGAGCTGCGTCAGAGGGCCTTTTTCGCCTACCGCTTGTCGGTCAGGCTGTTCATAAACGGGGGATGCCTGAAGGGCTGCGGTCACGGATGTCTCCGCTTTATGAAGCTGAAATTTTTGACCTCCTCAAAGCTTATGGCCAGTCGAGGTCACGTTCGGCATTTAAAAATCATAAATTACCAAAGCCCAAAGTCCTGAGCTTGGAGGATGCGCGCGCCCGACTTCGCCGCGCGCTTAAAAATTCCGGGGCCTCTGTGGATGAGTGGACAGCCCTTGAAGGGCTTTTACCCAATGCCTCTGAGATAGATAAGGACGTGCCGTCAGCGTCCATCAAAGCCAGCTCGCTCTTGGCGGGATTAGAACTCGCCAAAGAAGGTGATATTGAATTACGACAAACCGGGGTTTTCACCCCAATTTTTGTACGTGCCAAAAAGGGAGGGGCCTAATGGCAAACTCATCAGATCGTATAGAACGCGCCAATCTTGCGATTGAAAGCGATGTGGTTCAGCTTTCAGACCGCTTGAAAACGCCGCCCGACGCTGAGAAATTGGATGCGGATATACGTCTGTTGGAAGCGCTTTTATTCGCGGCGGTTGAGCCGATTGATACGCAAACACTACGTGACCGTATGCCTGACGATGCCGATGTCGGTGCTTTACTGGCGCGATTGGCACGGGATTATTCGGGGCGCGGCGTCAATCTTGTGCGTGTGGCGGATAAATGGCGCTTTCAAACCGCGCCGGACCTTGAACATAATCTGGTCGATATAAAGGAAGCGCCGCGAAAGCTGTCCAATGCGGCATTGGAAACATTAGCGATTATTGCATACCACCAACCTGTGACGCGCGCCGAAATCGAGGATGTGCGAGGCGTCGCCGTAAGCCGGGGTACGATTGATGTCTTGATGGAGTTGAATTGGGTGCGCTTGCGTGGTCGTCGACGCACGCCCGGTCGTCCTGTGACATTCGGTACGACAGATGGGTTTTTGGCGCATTTCAACCTCGAAACGATTACAGATCTTCCTGGGCGGGATGACCTTAAAGCGGCAGGTCTTCTTGATCCGCGCTTGCCCAAAGACTTTGAAATGCCTGAGCCCAAAATGGTTGATGATTTGGATAATGATGAAGATCCCATGGAAATGGAAACAGAAGATCCGAGTTTCTTTGAGGATTTCTTAGAAGATACGGATACGGATGAAGATTAAGCCGTGACGTAAAATGGAATTTATTAATAACTTCACATAGTGTATGTTGCTTAAAACGTTGGGGCTCGCTAAATGATCCCTAACAAAAGGATTGCATTATGGCTCTTGGACCTTGGCAGATTATTATAATTCTCGTGATTGCTGTGCTTGTTTTTGGCGGGCGCGGTAAAATCAGCTCAATCATGGGCGATATGGGGAAAGGTATCACAAGTTTTAAAAAAGGCCTTAAAGAAGGCTCGGAAGAGGCCAAAGATGCTGTCGATGACGCCATTGATGTGACCCCTAAAAAAGAGAAAACACCGAAATAAAACCTTTACTTCGTTGAACGGCCCATAAGGGGTATTCATGCTACCTCAGCTTGGTTTTGCAGAAATTATTGTTCTTGCGCTTTTGGCCATCATCGTGGTCGGTCCAAAAGACCTACCAAAACTCATGAGAAGTTTTGGCCAATTCATGTCTAAAATCAGAGGGATGGGGCAAGAATTTAAAGATGCCTTCGACGAAATGGGCGCGCAGGATGAAATCGCTGAAATGCGGAAAGAAATTTCTGAACTTAAAAAAATGGGATCACTGGATCATCTGACCGAAGGCTTGGAGACAGATATGCGGGAACTGGATCGTGACATTCGTGACGCTTCTGATCCGGATAAAGACTGATGGCAGAGGTGGATACGATAGAGGGGCCGGATGAGGTCGATGCAAGTCGCGCGCCTTTGATGGAACATTTGTTGGAGCTACGTTCGCGTTTGATCAAATGTGTGCTCGCGCTTATTATGGGGTGTATCGCCTGTATTCCGTTTTTACGCCAAATTATTCAAGGGCTTATGTGGCCTTTTGAAACTGCTGTTTTACGTTATAATGCCGTGCAGTTGGAAAAAGGCTTACCCAATATTGATCTCGGCTTGATCGCAACCCACCCACTGGAGACATTTTTCGTGAAGCTGAAAATCGCACTCTTTGGCGGGATTATTTTGGCGTTTCCCATGATTGCGTATCAACTTTACCGATTTATCGCGCCGGGGCTCTATAAAAATGAGCGGGGGGCCTTTTTGCCCTATTTGATTATGTCGCCGATATTATTCGTGATGGGCGCGTCTTTGGTTTTCTATTTTGTGTTCCCTTATGTCATGGAATTTGCGCTTAATCAGCAAGCCATAGGTGAGGGGCAACAAATCGACCTCATGACCAAAATCAGTGACTATCTAAGCTTGGCTATGACGTTGTTTCTGGCCTTTGGTCTGTCTTTTCAATTGCCTGTGATTTTATCTCTCCTAGGGCGAGCCGGGATTGTATCCTCGAAAATGCTCAAATCAGCTCGAAAATATGCACTTTTTGGTATCGCTGTCTTCGCGGCCTTCGTGACACCCCCTGATCCGATTACGCAGATTGTTTTGGGATCTGCTATCTATCTCCTTTACGAAATTTCGATCTTTTCGGTGCGTTTATTGGAAAAGAAACAAGAGACTGATACCCTTTAGTTTTTTCGTTTTGTGGAAACGCTTCTTTAACCCTGTTCGTTCATGTTTCGGCAATAATTCGCCGTTTCGACAGGATAGTCTCATGCGTAAATCATTACTTGCAACCGTGTCAGTTGCCCTTTTAATCTCTGCGCCTTCTGCTTTTGCACAGGTTGATACATCAGAGGATGATCGTTTCAAACCTCGTGTCTATGGCAGCACGGCGGTTACAAACGCCACCTATAGCGACGGTGCACGTCAGCTCTTGGGAGAAACCGCCCAAACCGAGGCGGTACCCGCGACAACACAAGACCCAAAAATTGTGCGCGTTGTTGAACCTGTTCTGACCGGCGACCCTGCTATTATTACCTATAGCGCGCCTCTTCAGATAGAAGCCGGCGTCGTGAAGGCCCAACATGTAAAACCCGGTGATGTTAGCCCCGAAGATTATCAGCTGCTTTTGGATGAAGCCGAACGTGTTCGCGCGTTCAAAGGTTATACCAAGCCTGTCGATGGCGGTGTCATCACAGACACAAGTGAAACAACCCAACCACTCTATGAAATCAAACTTTTCGAAGGCTCGGCAGATGTGCAAACGCAATCAGTTGCGGAAATCGCACCTATAACGACCCACACAGTCGTTAAAGGAGACACGCTCTATAATATGTCGAAGCGTTACAATGTGGCCATTGCCGACATTCAATCGGCCAATAGGATTTCTGACACTGCCATTGCGCTGGGGCAGGTGATTATAATTCCTCTCACGCCGAAGCCGTTGTCACTAAATACAACAATGACGCAGCCCGTTTTAGCTAATACAGAAACAATTGTGCAAGAGCCTGTTAACATTAAGAAGATTGTGTATCCCGTAGAAATCGAGACATCCGCAATTTACGCTGTTCTGCCAAAAGATACGCTCTACAGTATTTCACGTCTGACCTGTACAAATGTTGCGGATATTATGACAACGAACAATATTGACAATCCAACTACTCTCAAGCCGGGCCAGAAACTGACTTTACCAAGCGGGCATTGTTTGACACGATAATTCAGCATATATTTTCTGTATATAATGGGGCGGCAATCACAGATTTGCCGCCCCTTTTCGTTGCAATCATGTAAAGCCCGCCTATATAGGCGCTAATGAAATCATGAGCGTCCGGAGTCGGCGCGTGGATTAGAATGGGGAACGTCTATGTTCGCTTTGATTATGCAAGCCTCACCTGCAGGCACAGGCCCGGGACTTTTGGCCAGTATTATGCCTTTCGTGTTGATTGGTCTGATTTTCTATTTCCTCATTATTCGCCCACAAAATAAGCGTGTGAAACAACACCGTCAGTTGCTGTCAGAAATTACACGCGGTGATACGGTTGTTACAAATGGCGGCCTTATCGGTAAGGTCAAGAAAGTCGCGGATGACGAATTGACTGTGACCTTCGGTGATACAGATATTAAGGTCGTGCGCACAATGATTGCTGATGTTCGTAACCGCACGGTTGCCGCCAATGACACGACTGACAAAAACAAAAAATAAGTTTCAAACGCCGTAGGTTCACTACGGCGTTTCTTTTTAGGGTCCAAGCATGCTCTTTTTCTCCCGCTGGAAAATCATCTTAATTGTTGGTGCCGTTGTCATGGGGCTGCTCTTTGCATTGCCTAATGCGCTGCCTGCCGATGTGAGGGACAAGCTTCCGGCGCCGATGCAGCGCACACTGAACCTCGGGCTCGACCTTCAAGGCGGTGCGCATATGCTCCTCGAAGTCGATCTCTCCAGTGTTTTGGAGCAAGCCCTTGATAATGAACGCGAGGGTATCCGTTTGGGCTTTGCCGAATCAGACCGCATTCGCGCAGAATTTATTCGCGTTGAAGATAATGCCGTTGTCGGGCGTTTGAGAGACGCTGCTGATATGCCGAAAGCGTTGGAAGTGCTTCGGGAGCTATCTCAACTCGTTGACCCGACAAGTTTGAGCCAAGACAAAACAACACGTGTTGAACAGGTCGGAGATAAAGGGTTTCGCGTCGAGATCACACAAGCCAATATTGATGAAATCACGCGCCGCACAATTTCGCAATCTATCGAAGTTTTGCGCCGTCGGATTGACCCTAACGGAACAACGGAAATGACATTGGCACGGGAAGGGGATGAACGTATACTCCTTCAAGTGCCGGGAGCCAAGAATATTGACGAGATCAAAGACCGTATCAATAAAACAGCCAATCTGTCTTTTCACATGGTGCGCAGAGACTCAGACAATAGTGGAGCCCTTCTTGCAGCCTCTCAAGGACGTTTGCCGCCGGGGGCGGCTTACTTTGTCAATCAAGAAGGCGGGGGGGGGCTGATCGTTGATAAGCGGACTCGTATTACCGGCGAGTGTCTTAAGTCGTCTTCCGAAGGTCTTCACCCGACGGGTAATTACCCCATCGTCAATTTCAATTTTAACATCCGCTGTGCGCGCTTATTCGGTGACCTCACTGCAAAAAATATTGGCCAGAGATTTGCAGTTGTCTTGGACGAAGAAATTATTACCGCTCCCCGCATTAACAGCCCTATCCCTTCAGGATCAGGTTTTATCGAGGGCAGCTTTACAATTGAAAGTGCCCGTGAATTATCATTACTTCTAAATGCAGGTGCTTTGCCGGCGAAATTGATTATTGTTGAAGAACGTACCGTTGGTCCGGGTTTAGGACAAGACTCCATCAACGCTGGTAAAATTGCCTCTATTATTGGCCTTATTGGTGTCGCTATTTTCATGTGGCTCTCTTACGGTCTAAGATTTGGGACAATTGCGAATTTGGCTTTGACCGTGAATATCATCTTGATTGCAGCGGCGCTGTCACTTTTTGGTTCAACACTCACCTTGCCGGGTATTGCGGGGATTATCCTGACCATTGGTATGGCCGTGGATGCGAATGTTTTGATTTTCGAACGCATACGCGAGGAATCCTACAATGGACGTCCTCCCGTCAATGCGATTGAAACGGGCTATCGTCGTTCATTCGCGCCGATTTTGGATGCCAACATCACAACATTGATCGCGGCCCTAACACTCTACTTTGTTGGGTCAGGCCCAATTCGTGGCTTCGCCGTGACCTTGGCCATCGGTATCGTCATGAGCGTCTTTACTGCCGTTATCTTTGCACGCCTTTTGACCGCGACATGGTTGCGTCGTGCGCGTCCGAAAACATTGCCGATTTAGAGGAATAAGATCATGAAAGACATTTCTCTCGTTCGGTTCCTGCCCAAAGAACCCAAAGTTCCCTTTATCAACCTTCGTGTTTTTGCGGCGGCTATATCCTTGTTGATGATTATTGCGTCGATATTCTTGTTTACAACGCGTGGGTTGAATTACGGCATCGACTTTACAGGAGGCACCGTCATTGAAATTGATACGGGGAGTGAACCCGATTTGGGACAAATTCGGTCTGTGATCTCGGACGCAGGCTTCCCGGGTGCAACCGTGCAAGGCATCGCTCCCTCCGCGACGGCAGCTGATCCGCATGATCTTGTACGTATCGGTATTCCGCTCCAGCCTGAAACAGATGAGCTAGGCGCATTGGCGCAACAACAAGCTATGCAAAGAGCGCAAGCCGCCCTCGTTGAAAATATTGAAGGCTTCACCATTCCGGATGGTATTCGGAGCCAAGAGTCCGTTGGATCCCAAGTCTCCGGTGAACTTCGTACCAAAGGGGCACTCGCCGTCGGTCTCGCGCTTTTGATGGTGCTCGCCTATATCTGGTTTCGATTTGAGTGGCAATTTGGCCTCGGTGCGGTTGTAGCGCTTTTCCATGATGTTATTTTGACGATCGGCATATTCAGCCTGACGCAAATTGAATTTAACCTGTCCATTATTGCGGCGATTCTGACCATTGTGGGCTACTCGCTCAACGATACGGTGATTGTGTACGACCGGATTCGTGAGAATCTCAGGAAGTTTAAAAAGATGCCGATGCCGGAGGTGTTAAACCTCTCTATCAATGACACTTTGAGCCGAACAATTCTGACCTCAACAACGACATTGCTAGCGCTTATTGCACTTTATTTCCTAGGTGGCGAAGGTTTGCGGGGCTTCTCTTTTGCGATGATTTGGGGTGTGTTTGTCGGAACCTATTCCTCTATCTTCGTGGCGTCGCCGCTCTTGCTCCTGTTGAATTTGAAGCGCGGTGTGAACACAGGGGTCGAGAAGGCCGAAGCTTAAGGTTCCGAAAATCATGATATAAAAAAACCGGCTCAAGAGCCGGTTTTTCTTTATCTTAAAATATAAAGCTTATGTCATATTTTGTTCTGCAAATTCCCAATTGACCAAATCAGCCAAGAATGAATTCATATAGTTCGGACGTGAGTTTTGATAATCCAAATAATAAGCATGCTCCCACACATCCATTGTCATGAGGGGCGTCACGCTCTCATCTGTCAGAGGTGTCTCGGCATTTGGGGTATTCGTCACATCAAGTGAACCGTCGGGTTTTTGTACCAGCCAAGCCCAACCTGAGCCGAACTGACCGCCGCCTTTGGCTTTGAAAGCCTCAACAAAGGCATCATAGCTCCCGAAGGATTTATCAATCGCTGCGCCGATTTTGCCGCTTGGCTTGCCGCCGCCATTGGGTGACATGGAATGCCAGTAAAATGTGTGATTCCAAACTTGTGCGGCATTATTGAACATGCCTTGGCGTTCTTTTTTACCCGCCGTGTTTTTGACGATTTCAACAAGGCTGCTATCTGCAAAGTCAGTACCGTCAATCATCTTGTTCAAATTCGTCACATAGGCTTGATGATGTTTGCCATAATGGAAGTTCAGTGTTTCTTCACTAATATGAGGCGCCAATGCGTCGCGGGAATAAGGTAGGTCAGGAAGCTCAATAGCCATTTAACTCTCTCCGGTTTCAGTTAATATCTTTATATATACGGTATATAGGCGCTCTGCGTTCCTTTTAAAGCAAAGTTTTTTGATGCTTCACGAAACAGTTCTCAATAATCTCAAAAAAACCGATCCTGATCGCTACCGCGCAGCCGTCTTCGCGGATGAGGAAAGGCGCGAAAAGCTTTTCCTGCTTTACGCTTTTCACATGGAACTTGCCAGAGTACCTGAACTGGTCAGCGAACCGATGATTGGTCAAATCCGTTATCAATGGTGGCGTGAGGCGATTATGGAGGTTTACGAGACTCAGTCGGTGCGTAAACATGAGATCACAACGCCATTGCGCGTGCTGCTGCTAGAGAATGACATCCCGCGTTTCTGGGTTGACCAACTCATTGACGGGCGGGAGCGCGACATTGACCCGCGTCCGTTTGAGGGGCTTACGGAAGCGCAGGACTATTGTGCCAATACGTCAGGGGCTTTGATGAAAATCGCCGTTAAATTATGCGGATCTGATACAAATGAAGGTGTTGAGGCTGCAGGTATTGCGTGGGGGCTGACCGGTCTCGCGCGGGCTTATGGATATTATCACGAGACGATGTTGGCGGAGATTAATTATGAGCGGTTATGTAAGACAGCTAAGGCCAAACATTCTGACGCTCAAGACGCTTTGAATATCCTACCCAGTGAAGCATTTCCGGCCGTGGCCTATGCCGCTTTAGTGCTGCCATACTTAAACAAACTTACGAGAAAGGGGTTCGATCCGAAGCTGGCTCAGGTTACCTATACGGCTTTTGCGAAACAAACACGCTTGCTAGGCGCTGTTTTGCGAGGCAAGATATAGCAGGGAGGCCTGCCGTGACTCAGACTTTGACTTCACTAGACGAGACTGTCTTGCCGTATCTGACCAAAGAGGGATTAGTCTCTTCTGACCGTTATCTGCCAACATTAGACCTCTTTAGAGATTCAATATTTTGGAATAGTTGGGCGTTAAAAGCTTTGTTTGCGCTTGCCATTGGTCATATTTTGGCAGGGATCATATTCTTTTTTGCTCATAATTGGTTTGACCTGTCGGACTTGACCAAATTTGCCGTTGTCGGCGGGGGGATTGCGATAAGCGTTTTGGGCTGGATGGCCTTAAAGCTCGATAGTGTCGTCGCACAGGCGCTTGGCATAACCGCCACTGTTCTTGTTGGTGTAATGTTTGCTGTATTCGGTCAGGTCTATCAAACACCGGCCCTCATTCATACGCCCTTTGTTTTATGGGCGTTTATGACCTTACCTTTTGTTGCCATGTCGCGAAATCTCGCACATTGGGCCGTATGGCTTGTGATAGCCGTTGTGGCTGTTTTCGCATTTGCCTCCACAGGCATTCGGATAACAGGCAATGATTTTGGCGCGGATGCCTTCGTCATTGGGGCAGGGTCTGTTTTTATCATCGCCTTGGTCTTATATGACCGCTATTTAGCGGGAAAGACAGTTTGGACACAGGCCGAATGGTTCCGAGTCTTGGTGATTGCCGTTATCGGTATGTTCTTGATCGTCGGATTTACAACGTCATTTTGGGATTGGCGAAATGGAGAGCATCTGAGCCTGAGTATTTTAGCGGTACTTATTGGCGTGCTGCTTTTGGGATATCTCTATCGGTTTAAACCCACATTAGCAGGCTTGGCAGTGGCAACCTTCGCGCTTTTCTGCATGGCTTTACAATTCTTATTCCGTATTTTTGATAATATTGGCGATACGGCAAGTCTGCTACTTATTTTCATCGGGATCGTTGCGATGATTATCGGAATGGCCAAGGCCTTCACCCATTTTGCCAAGATCAGCAGCGTTGGCAATGAAACCAACCCGCAAGCCCAACAGGAAACGAATACTACGCCTTTGTTCGTCTCAACGACTGATCTTGCGACTACCCTAGGACAAGACGAAACGGATATTGAGAGCGCTCTGGCAAAGAACACCGAAGCCCATTCGCCCTGGTATATCGAAACATTCCTCGCCATTGGCGGCGTGTTCGCTGCCATATTCGGCTGTGGGTTCGTTGGTAGTTTCCTTGGTTTGATCATCAGTCAATTCGACGACTTCGGTACGCCTTTATTACTGATCGGTTTGGCGGTGTTTGGGGGTGCTGTCGCGCTACGCATGAAGACTGGCAATGGTTTCACCCGCCATTTTTTCAATACGCTCATCCTTGTCGGATCAATCACGGCCATTATTGGTTTGGGTATTGTCGTCGAACATTTCGAAGTTCCATTGCTCTTTGCCATTCTGTTGAGCGTGCTGACGCTTGTCTTGGTCAGAGACCGAATTATTGAATTTATGTCGGCCTTGACGCTCATCGGCTGTCTTGGGTTTGAGTTTTATTACCGTCTTGAATGGATGCTGCCCGAAACTCTCTTTCTGATTTTATCGACCGCGCTCGGTATATTCCTTTTGACGCGTCCGCTTGGCAAACGTCTTTATGGTGCTGCCGCGACAGCGTTCCTGATTGCACCGGCGTTGCTCGGTATTCTGCTTGTACATTTTGACCGTTTCGAGCGCCTGATCGGTGAGGATTTTATTGAGCCACTGAATATTATTCCCCGCCTCTGCAGTCTTGCTGTGATTGCGGTAGCTGTGATTTGGTTAAATGTGGCCAATCAGAACCAACAAGGGTGGAGACCTCCGCTCTTTATTCTGGTGCCGCTTGTCTTGGCGATGGCGTTGCTGCCTTTTGGCGGTGCCTCGGCCTTGTTGTTGATATTGACGGGATATATTCTCGGCTCGCGGTCTCTGGCGATTATCGGCGTCCTGCTGCAAATCTATTTCCTTTATATGTTCTATTATGATTTGGCGCTCAGTCTGGGTGTGAAATCTTATCTCTTACTGGCAACGGGCGTTATATTCTTAGGCGTCTGGTATGCGGCGGATAAGTTTGCAAAGCGGGAGATCGTGTCATGACGTTACTACGCTATCTTATTATCATACTCACAGCTTTGGGGATTGGTGGATTATTTAGTTCGCAAATCAAAGGCTTTGAAACGCTACGCGCTGAAGGGCGAACAGTCTTTTTAGAGCTCCGCCCCGTTGACCCTCGCGCGCTTATGCTCGGCGATTATATGGCGCTGCGATATGACCAAGACCGCTTAAGCGAAATAAACAAAGTGGATTTACCTCCCAAGGGCACGCTTGTATTCAGAGAAGAAGAGGGTGTGGCAAAATTTTATAGCGTTCACGCTGACACACTGAACGAGGATGAATTTCGTCTTGCCTATGTCAAACAAAAGAGAGAGTTAAACTTTGGCGGGCCGCGTTTTTATTTCGAAAACTACACGGCACAAGATTATGAAGTCGCGCGATACGGGGTCTTTAAAGTTGATGAGAGCGGGAAAGCTGTCCTTGTCAGCCTCGCCGACGCAAACCGTAAGATCATAAACCCTAAGCCGCGATAGATTTGGTCTCGCTCACCCAGCCATCAATATCGCGAAGGGCACGTTTCGCTAACAAGCTTTTGCGGAAACGAGTTTTATCTTTACCGCGCAGCCGTCTGCCATTGACTTTGGGGTAGGTGATCTCTTCCTCTATCGGTGGAAAGAGGCCGAAATTGACATTCATTGGCTGGAATGTGGCTTTTGGGCCGCTTATAAATCCGCCTGTGACATGTTCAACCAAAGCTCCAAGCGCGGTTGTAAGGGGCGGCATTATATCCTGTCGGCCTAAAGCTTGTGCTGCCGCCAAGCGCCCGGCGAGCAACCCCAACGCCGCCGACTCAACATAGCCTTCCACGCCCATGATTTGACCGGCAAAGCGCAGGTCCGGCCGCTGCTTTAATTGAAGTTGTGAATTCAGCAGTTTAGGCGAGTTAATGAATGTGTTTCTGTGAATGCCGCCGAGACGTGCAAAGACAGCTTTTTCTAATCCGGGAATAGTTTTTAAAATTTCGGCTTGTGCGCCATATTTCATCTTCGTTTGAAACCCGACCATATTGTAAAGCGTTCCAAGGGCATTGTCTTGGCGAAGCTGCACAATCGCATGGGCTTTAACGGTCGGGTTGTGCGGATTAGTCAGGCCGACAGGTTTCATCGGCCCCCAACGTAAAGTCTCGGCTCCACGCGACGCCATGACTTCAATCGGCAGGCAGCTCTCAAAATAAGGCGTGTCTTTCTCAAAGTCTTTAAATTCGGTTTGTTCTGAGGTCACCAAGGCTTCGATGAAGGCTTCATATTGCTCTTTGTCGAGGGGGCAGTTGATATAATCCGCCCCATCACCGCCGGGACCTTTTTTATCATAACGTGACTGCATCCAGGCAACATCAAAATTGATGCTGTCCTTATAGACGATAGGTGCAATCGCATCGAAAAAAGCAAGGCTGTCTTCACCTGTTGTCTTGAGAATATCCTGCGCCAAAGCCGGGGCCGTGAGGGGGCCTGTCGCAATGATTGTGTTTCCCCAGTCTTGCGGCGGCAAACCTTTCACCTCGCCATATTCGATTGTGACGAGGGGATGCTGTTGCAAAATAGTGGTGACAGCTTCAGAAAAAGCTTCGCGGTCAACGGCGAGGGCGCCGCCCGCAGGGAGCTTCGTCATATCGCCCATACCCATAATGAGACTTCCGGCGCGGCGCATTTCTTCATGCAACAGGCCTACGGCATTGCCCAATGCATCATCAGACCGAAATGAGTTGGAACAGACTAATTCTGCAAAGCCGTGTCCTTGATGCGCCTCCGTCATACGATGAGGGCGCATTTCATGTAAAACGACGGGCACACCGCGCGAGATACACTGCCAAGCCGCTTCTGAGCCTGCTAAACCTGCACCGATAATATGAACTGACTTGACCATGTGCGAGCCAATAAGGCAGGACGAAATAACATGCAATGCGCCAAAAGAGTCGCGGCTGCTAATGAGAGACAAAATATGAAAATAGAACCGAGAGATCCATCGGTCGCATTTGATTTTGGGCAAGCCGCAACAGCTTGGTTTAAGACGCCCGGCGGCAAAGATTATGCGCTTCGATTATGGGTGTGGCATAGCGCTGTCATATTCATCATGTTTCTGGTCACGATACCGTTTTTGATGCCATCTATGGCGGCGATCACAGAGGCGAGTTGGATCATGAATAGCGCGACATTCTCCGGTCAAACCGGGGATCCGACACAACTTTGGTCTGCTATGCTGCAGGCGGCTCCCGCCTACACGCTTTTCTTTATCGGATTATGGGTTGCAAGCTCGGTCGGAGAAGCGGCGTTATATCGTAAGTATCTGACAGGCGAAGAACCCGCGCGTATCCCTGTCCGTTTTAATGTATTTGTCTTTCGGAATATGATAGCACAACTTGGTTTTTATTTGGTCTGGTTTGCCGTTATTTTATTGTTGAGCTTAATAATTGGCGTCGTTGGCGGCGTATTCAGTATCATTAGCCCCGTTCTAGGTGGTATTGTTCTTGTTCTGGGAATGCTTGCTCTTTTTATTTTTATTTTAGCTATATATCCCGTGCGATTAGCGCCTGCCGCCGCACTAACGGCTTTGAATGAAAAAATACATGTCACCGCCGCAAAAGATATAACCAAACATCGATTCTGGTCGCTCTTTGGCGTTTATTTAGTCACTTATATCGGCGGCTATATTGCGTATTACATTGTTTATGCCGTTGTTTTGGTGGCGGTGTCCGGTGATGGTAATTTCCTCATGGCGATCTCAGGCATCGGCACAGAAAATCCACGCGCCGCCTTTGATGCGATGTTGGTGCGTGCGTCGACGCCCTTAGGTATGATCCTATCCGTTTTGGGAATGGCGGCTCTAGCGGCTGCGTGGTCCGGTTGGATGCTCTGGATCGCAGGAGTCTCCGCCTATGCCGTACGTTGGTGGCAAAGTGATGATCCAAAGGCCGTATTTGACTAGAACGCAGTTTTGAGTTTAGTAAGGAATCATGAAAAAATTACTTTTGTCTCTTGTTTTAGCTTTTGCAATCATCGGCGTAGCGGAAGCACAAATACCATCCGAGGTTTTGAAGCCTTATAAGGAATATCAAACGGCATTAGAAAACAAAGAGAATGCTAAGGCTTATAAATCTGCCAAAAAAGCTTGGGAAACAGCCGAGAAATTAATGGGTGATAGTAAGACAACGGGAGACTTAGCCGCTAACTATGCGATTCTGACCCCAGGAGGAAAAATAAATACATATAAAGAATTTCAGTCGCGTATGAAGGCGCATGATCGCTCTATAAAACTATCTAAATTTTACGATGCAGAACAAGTCGCAAATATTGAATTAGACAGACACATTAAACGCATTGAAACAAGTATGAATTTGGTTCGTGCTAACAAAAATGGTTCTAACGTTACAGGAAAATATACTTATTTTACAGATATGGAGAAAGCGCTTGATAAGTATGATCTGCGCGGAAGTACTTTCGAAGGTGACCTAGAGGTTCTCCGAGTCCGTTATTATGGAGCGAATGATAAACCAAAAAAAGGTGTTGAGGCTGCACAACGTGCCGAAATGATTTATAAGAATAGACGTGATAATTTCTCAACGCATTACCCAATAATGTTAAAGTTGTTTAAAGGGAATGTCCTCAAAGACGCAGGGGAGCCAATACAAGCTGTTTTGGAATATCAAGATGTCATGCAAAATCTTGAAGGCAGACTTCCTGCCGATCATGTTTTCATTAGTGCTGCATTTAAAGAATGGGTGAAGACACGCACTGATTTGGTAGATGCCGGGCGTTTTAAAGAGGCTGAAGCGGCAGGTCTATGTCGGTGCTGGCCCTTTGAAGAATATGCCGAAGATGTAATTCCTTTAGAGCGTATCCCTCCCGCTATGCCGCGTAATGCAAAACGATCCGGTCATGTTAATCTTGTCTTTGATGTAGACGAAACGGGGAAGCCTTTTAATATTCGTGTTCTGAGTTCGACAGAAGATATTTTTGAAGAGCCGGCTATCGCGTCAGTTGAAAAATGGCAATACTCCCCGGTGGGGCATGGTGAAACAGAAGCAAAAATTAGAAAAGGCGTTGCGTCAAAAATCACTTTCAGACTTACCAATAGGCAAGGGAAGATCATTCCCGAAAAAAAAGACGGATGAGCTTGGTTAGCTTTTTTAAGCCCTCTTCCGACCTTTATCTCGTTCCAAGAGTGGTCCTAGATAGCGGCCTGTCCAACTCGCCTTGACTTTGGCGACGTCTTCGGGCGTTC
>CAYGTR010000003.1:0-15590 GCA_964352855.1 uncultured Algimonas sp.
ATGCCTCATCTATATGTTTTTATTATATATTTTTTGTTGAAAAAGTAAAGTAGGACGATTTTGAATCCAGCGCGTCTACCAATTCCGCCACAGCCTCCTGTCACTTAAGCCCTTATGAAAAGGGTCTGCTGGTAAGGCGCGCCCCATAACTGTGGTTTTTTCTGCGTCAACCATTTTGGCCATATACTTGCCATTAAGTCTTTCTCTATAACGGGCTCTTATGCAGGGTCCCTTTAAATTCCTCGACAGATGGTATGAGAACACCAAAGCTTTGGCACGGCACAAGCGTGCTATGCCTGCATTAGCGACGGTATCCTTTGCGGAAAGCTCCTTTTTTCCTATCCCCGTGGACATTATGATTATTCCGATGGTGCAAGCTGCACCTGAGAAATGGTGGCGTATTGCAGGGATTGCCGCGATTTTCTCCGTGCTCGGAGGTGTCTTTGGTTACATGATTGGCCTTTTGTTTTTTGAAACGATCGCACAACCCTTATTGGACATGCTTGGCAAAACGGAAAAAATGGCAAGTTTCCGCGATAGCATAAATAAAAACGGGGCTTTGTGGGTGTTTGGGGCGGGTTTCACGCCTTTTCCTTATAAGGTCATCACGATCATGTCAGGGGCTGTGCCTGTCAATTTCGGGGTTTTTGTCGCGGCGAGTGTTTTAGCCCGCACTATGCGTTTCTTTGCCGTCGCGGGTCTCGTAAGATTGCTCGGCGCTCAAGCCGAAGCTTTTATGAAAAAACACTTCGCGTTGTTTACACTTTTGGTTTTCGCATGTCTGGCGGCTGCTTGGTTTGGTTATCGCGCCCTATCCGGGCATTAAGCCGATAATCCGCTGAAACCCATAAGAGTTGAACGCCTTGTTTCGTGCCTTATCAGTTTGAGGGCCAATAAGAAATGCGATATCTTCTCTCTCCTCCCTCTTTTGATGAGTCACGCCGTCCAAAACAGTTTCAACGCGTTTCGCAATAGCCGATCCGCTATCTATCCATTGCACCGACTGAGTTACAGAGGCTTGAAGTTCATCAACCAGCAAGGGGAAATGCGTGCAAGCCAAAACGACAGTATCAATTTCAGCCCCGATACGGCCCGAGAAGAGAGGCGTTATTTCATCCCGTATCAAAGACAGCGGCACATGTTCGCCTGATAATTTCTTTTCTGCCAAGTTCACCAAATTCACTGAGCCCTGCAAGGCAACTTGACAGTCACTCGCAAAACGGGTGATCAGGCTATTGACATATTTACGTCGCACTGTTCCGGGCGTGCCCAATACGCCAATTGTTTTCGTCCGTGATGTCTCTGCGGCTGGTTTGATTGCTGGGACAACGCCGATGACAGGGGCACGCACACAATCTCGAATAGCCTCCAACGCCGTTGTTGAGGCTGTATTGCATGCAATGATAATGCAATCAGGGGACGTCATGTTTTCCAGCGTGGCAAGAAGGGCCGGCAGACGCGCGACAAGCGCCGCGACAGATTTCTCACCATAGGGGCGGAACGCATCATCCGCGACATAATCTATTGCCAAATCCGGCAAACGCTTTCTAATCTCACCCACTACAGACAGACCGCCAACACCTGAATCAAACACAAGCGTGCGATGATGTTCAGAGATTTTTGCCACTATTTGCATAATGCCCTTTGCTTTGACGGCTAATCTGTCGCCTTCTTCTCAATAAAGTCTTAGCACGGTTTGAAAACTGGGTAAAAATGTAAGCGAAAGTGAGTTTCTTTTGTGCCCGCAAAGCGGCATAGGCAGGATAATGCCAGATACAGTCTCAAATAATCGCGATTATACGAAGTTCATGCTCGTCCTTCTTGGGGCAGCTTTGCTGTTTCGCTGGGCCATTGTCTTCGCCTCTCCCTTAGGTCTGCACGGGGATGAAGCGCAATATTGGGCGTGGTCGCGTGATTTGGACTGGGGTTATTTCACAAAACCGCCGTTGATCGCCTGGGTCATCGCAATATCGACCTCTATATTTGGTCATGCAGAATGGGCAATACGCTTACCCTCTGCATTCATTCATAGTCTGACAGCCTGGGTCATTTTCACAACGGCGTGGCGTGTCTTTGATGTGCGCACCGGGTTCTGGGCAGGATGCACCTATTTATTCATGCCGGCAGTCTGGCTATCATCGACGATCATTAGTACGGATGTGCCACTACTATTTTGTTGGGCTTTGGCATTGAATGCTTGGGTGGCTTTGCGTGAAAGGCCATCATGGCACCGCGCCTTACAATTAGGACTAGCCGTCGGATTTGGGCTGTTGGCTAAATATGCGATGCTATTTTTCCTACCTATTTTGGGGTTGGCCCTTCTCTTTGATAAACCGACTCGCTTCGCCTTATTTGGCCCTAAAGGCTTGCTCACTGGTCTGATTATCGCAGTGCTGTTTACGCCAAATATCATTTGGAATTTAAACCATAATTTTGCTACGCTCTCACACACGGCCGAAAATGCTAATTTAAAGGGGCAATTGTTTAATCTTGATGAATTGCTAACCTTCTGGATAGACCAATTGGGTGTCTTTGGCCCCCTTAGCTTTCCGATTTTGATAATTGCCCTGCTGAAGTTTAGATCACTGCCGAGTTTTGGAAAATGGGTTGCGGCCCTCGCCATCCTGCCCCTAAGCGTTATTTCACTAGAAGCCTTTCTTTCCCGCGCCAATGCCAACTGGGCAGTGACGACTTATGTTGCCTCAGCCCTCATTGTTGCCGTCTTTGCAGTGAGTAGGCCCAAAGTTCTGCACGCATTGAAATATGGGTTAATCGGTCAGAGCGCTCTTATGATAGTGGCCGGCTGCATTATCCTAAGCCCTGCTTTAACTGATGCTTCGGGCCTTTCAAATTCCGTCAAACGACTGCGCGCTTGGCCGGAGACAATTTCCATCATGGAGGCTCGGTTTAGCGCAGGACATGAAGGTCGACCCTTTGAAGCGATTGTCACGGATAAACGCCTTATTTTTTATAACAAAACTTATTATGGTCTCAGTGACACGGCCCCGCTCCATATGTGGATGCTGTCAGCAAACCCAAGCAACCATGCAGAGTTGACTTCCCCGCTTCCTGCAACAGAAGGTCCGGTTCTTTTAATCAATTACCATGAAGGCTATGAGCCCTTTTTACGTGAAGATTTCCAGCGCCTTGTGCCTCTAAGCCCGATTGAAATTGACTTGGGTGGCGGCAAAATGAGGCGGTTGAAAACATGGGCGGCCTATGGTTACACGCCAACTCGGAAAGAGCGAACCTTCCGCCCTCAGGACGACTAGTCGCTATTGATCTCCCCAAAGCTTTTTCAACCGCGCATCACGGCCACAGCTGGTACGATAGAGACGATAGCGCACCGGGTTCTTTTTATAATAATCCTGATGATACTCTTCAGCGTTATAAAACGTCTTTGCGGGTAAGACGGGTGTCACAATGGGATTACTGAAAGGCTTGTTTTCTTTTATCTCAGCCAATGACGCTTGGGCGGCCTCAATTTGGTCAGGCCGCGCAAATATCGCCGTGCGGTAGCTGTCGCCTTTATCACAGAACTGACCGTTAGGGTCTGTTGGGTCAATTGTTGTCCAGTAATAATCCAACAATTCGTCGTTTGTAATTATGGATGGGTCAAAAGTAATTTTAGCGGCTTCGTAATGGCCTGTGTCATTATAAGTGACGTCTTTGTAAGTGGGGTTCTCTGTGCGTCCGCCCGTATAGCCTGAAACCGCCTCAATTACGCCCGGCACTTTTTCAAAATCAGCTTCGACACACCAGAAACAGCCCCCTGCAAGGATAAGGCTGTCCAATCCTTCTGATGGCACCGTGGCGTCAGTAGAAGGTATATCCTTATTTGCCGTTTGGCTTTCGGCCGGTGAACACCCTGCGAGAATAAAAGGCGTTAAAATAAAAGTCGCAATATATCGTATTGTATTTTTCATACTCGGCTCTTTTCATATCTTGACGTCACAAACTAATCACAGTGCCGTGACGTTTAAACGTACATACGTGAATAAGCTCTGTTGAGTTCCGTATTGAGTTTACGAGGGCATGCATAGTCAACAGCTATAGGATTCATAATATCAATATATTATACCCTATAAAGACATCGCCTCATAAATCTGAGGCGTAATCATTATATTAAAGCGTGAAATTATGCGCTGAAAAAGTAAATATCAATTGCTACTCAAAAAAGTTTGGACGTTTTATGAAATTTATGACCTCGCTCTCCGCCGTGGCGCTTGCCTTAGCGCTGACATCGACCCCGCTTTCCGCTCACGCTGAGACACGCTTTGATTTCGAAGACATGCAAACCACACTCGGAGAGCATGTTACCATTTTTATCTCTGAGTCAAATGAGCTTTCCGGCATGGCAGCTGACATAAATAATGCAACAGAGGGTCGTCTTCAAGCAGCTCTTGATGACGCCGAGTTCAAGGGTGAAATGGGTAAGAAAATGCATTTTTATGGTCTTGCTCCTTACAAGTCTATAACTGTTATCGGCACGGGTGACGAAATGCTAGCAGCGCGCGACCTGCGTGACCTTGGCGGAT
Organism: uncultured Algimonas sp.; assembly: GCA_964352855.1. Lineage (GTDB taxonomy): Bacteria > Pseudomonadota > Alphaproteobacteria > Caulobacterales > Maricaulaceae > Litorimonas. Next base: position 4,539 of record CAYGTR010000003.1, read on the forward strand.
ATGCGGCGCAAGCCAGTGATAATGAGAAACCCCTCTTCATCATCATTGACGGGCTTGAAACAGACGAAACTGCTATCGCAGCGCAAATCGCAATGGGCTACCGTCTCGGCAGTTATAGTTTTGACAAGTACAAAAGCGACAAAAAAGAAAGTCAAGACCGTGTTGTGACCCTTATATCTGATGATGAGCGCGCATCAGAGCTCTTATATGAAAATGATCTAGCTTATATTGTCGACGGCGTCGAGTTTGCCCGCGATATGGGATCAGAGCCCGGAAAAACGATTTATCCTGAATCTTACACTCAAGAAGTGCGCAAAGCCTTCCGTGGCATGAACAACGTCAAAATCGAAGTTATGGAAGCCGCCGAAATTCGTCGTAACGGTATGGGTGCTCTCATGGGCGTTGGGCAAGGATCAATTAACGATCCGCGCCTTATTATTCTGACCTATAATGGCGCGGCCAGAGACGACGCGCCAATTGCACTGATTGGTAAAGGTATTACTTTCGACACAGGCGGTATCAGCTTGAAACAAAACACCGGCATGTGGGCAATGAAATCTGATCTGTCAGGCGCAGCCGCTGTTGCAGGAACAGTCATGTCAGCGGCCAAACGCGGCGCAGACGTCAACCTAGTCGGTGTCATGGCGATGGCAGAGAACATGCCGTCACAAGACGCTATTCGTCCCGGTGATGTTCTGACAGCCATGGACGGCACGACGATTGAGATTATATCAACTGATGCCGAAGGCCGTCTCGTCATGTCAGATGCCCTTCTATATGCACAAAAAGAATATGATCCAAAACTTATCCTGAACATTGCAACACTCACGGGCTCTGCCGCGCGCGCCGTTGGCGATGATTACGGTGCCTTGGTCACACGCGATTGGGAATTAACCGAAAATATGATCGAGATTGGTAAAATGAGTGGCGAAGACGTTTGGCCACTGCCACTGCACCCTAATCATAAAAAAGCGCTCAAATCGGATATTGCTGATCTTAGAAACACAGGCTCATCTGGGCCAGGCGCCTCCACCGCAGCAGCTTTTGTTGGCTCATTTGTTGAAGAAGACACCCCTTGGGTTCATCTCGATATTGCCGGCGTTGACTGGCTTGATAGTGCTCGCCCAACAACTCCTAAAGGTCATGCAGGTTGGGGCGTGCGCTTCATGGATCAAATGATACGCGAGTCGATAGGCGACTAAGCTCTATTTTATTCTAAACAAAAAGGGAGCCATTTGGCTCTCTTTTTGTTTTTATGCCTAGACTTTCCAGCCCGTATGCAGCGCAGCGATACCGCCGCTATAATCATCCCATCCGACGCGAATAAACCCGGCATTTTTGACTATTTCAGCAAATTGGCCTTGTTTAGGAAAGCGACGAATAGATTCAACGAGATATTGATAACTATCCCGATCATTCGCCAAAACCTGTCCCATAGGCGGGATGACATTAAAAGAATAAGCGTCATAGAATTTTCGTAGCCATTGCGTAGGTGGCGTAGAAAATTCCAACACGCCCAAACGTCCACCCGGTTTCAAAACTCGGTAAAACTCCTGCAGCGCCATATCTCTATCCGTGACATTTCGAATACCAAAAGCAATTGTCACAACGTCAAATTCATTATCAGCAAAAGGCAGCTTTTGCGCATCCCCGCACACACGGGTAAGATCCAATCCTGCGTCTTTATTGGTATCAATCCCGGCCAAAAGCATTTCTGCATTAATATCACATATGATCGTGCGAGCAGGTTCGCCGCCTCGTCGCAAACGAACTTCTTCAGCAGCACGAATAAACCGGCGTGCCAGATCCCCCGTACCGCCTGCCACGTCCAAATGCACTTCATCCGGTTGTGGGTTTAGTTTTGCCATAACCATATTTTTCCAGACACGGTGAATGCCAAGGCTCATCGCATCATTCATCAGATCATAGCTGCTCGCAACCGAGTCAAACACGCCCCTTACACGCGAGGCTTTTTGGCTTTCCGGAATTTCTTCAAAGCCGAAATCAATAGTTTTTTCTGTCATAGGTATGGCTTTAACAGGACGGACGAAAACACGCCAGTTATTCTGCTGCGTCCATCAAGCGCGTAGGCTTGCTTGGCCCAGAGTGAAAGGCAGATGCACCGCCATTTTTAAAGAAGTCCTGATCCTGCTTGAAAGCCTTAACAAGAAAATCAAACACAGCCCGAATACGGGTTGAGCGGCGCAAGTCTTGATGCGCAACTAAATATAGATCCTCTGTCGGCATGATGTCCGGCAAAATACGCTCAAGACTATTCGTACGACGCTTGCTGGATCCGCGCGTTATGGGCTGCATCCCAATGCCGTAACCATGCTCCAAGGCTTCATCAAACGCCCAGATCGAATTGGTTTGGAAGGTAATACGTTTCGGGTTGTGCACCATGTCATCACCGTCGCGCAGCCAAAGCTGTTTGCCATCCATAATATTGGCAATCACGCCGTCATGATCTTTGAGGTCATCAAGGGTTTGAGGGCGTCCGTTTGTATCCAAATAACTCGTTGCGGCATAAAACCCGAATGAGACAGTTGCGACTTTTCGGCCAATCAAAGAATTTTGTTCCCCGGGACTGGCCCAACGCAGCGCGATGTCTGCTTCTCTCTGCGCCAAGTTAAAGTCGCGAAACCCTATACCCAAATCGATCAATATATCCGGATGTTCATTACGGAAAATTTCCATCACGCCGGGCAACCACGCCGTTCCAATACCCTCTGTCGCAGACAGACGTACAACGCCGGAGAGACTGTCTTCCAAAGTCGCGGAACTACGGTCAATCGCGGCGGCTTCATCCTGCATACGGCTGATATGATCCAGCATGGACTGTCCGAAGCGCGTTGGTACGAGGACCCCGTCTTCGCGGCGCAATAAGGGAGTTTTAAAATGATCTTCAAGCGCGCGAATGCGGCGCCCCACTGTGGGTTGGCTCATGCCTAACTTCTTACCGGCTGCCGTGAGGCTACCGACCTCGGCCACGGCCAAAAATATAGGATAATCAGACCAATTTTTCATAAACACGCCCTTACAGATATGAACGACAAGAGTCAATTTCATGCATATATTTATGACTAAGATGTGACATCAGTAACAGCGCGGCGCAATGGCGCTATACGTAACAAGGCTTTGCAGTGCCTGATAAAATCTCTTAAGGGCCCATTATGTCAACTCACGACCCGATAATTGATCTTCCCCGTAACAAATGGGTCGCTTTCGGCCGAGGGGCGAAATTGCGTTGTCCAAAATGCAATCAGGAAAAACTGTTTCAGTCTTACCTGAAACCTGTCGTGGCCTGCCCGACCTGTCGAAAAGACTGGGAGAATGTGCGGGCAGATCTCGCCCCTGCATGGGCGTCCATGACCTTATCGGCGCATGTGATTATCGTCATTTATCACTTTTTCTTTTTTGATAAGCCGATTTCGAACTTTGTTGCCATATCAAGCCTCATCATGATCGCGACCGCCATTTGCCTGCTGACCCTCCCCTCTTTCAAAGGCTTCTTCATGGCCCTTGTTTGGTGGAACCGTATGGAGAAAGAACAGCAAAGCTAAATTGCTTGACGTCTTGGATTTGCGCGACCATAGAAAAATTCACTCATTAAGACCGGGGGAGGGACAGGCCCTTAGTGTAAATTGCGCTTTTAGCGCAAAATACACGAGAACCCGGGGCAACCCAGATGGTGCCAAATCCTGCGGCGAAAGTCGGAAAATGAGACAGTCGGCATTCGCCGCGTTTAATTTCCGAAAATATGGCTGCGAATTTGGTTCCGATAGAATAAGGTCGGGCCATGGCGCATGATATTACATTAAAGCGCGGGACTGTTAGCCTCGAGCGGAGCTGTGATATACAAAATGATGTCGTGCGTGGGCGCCTCTATGGCAATCCGGAGGGACCGCTTTTGATTGTCCTAGGCGGCATATCCGCGACACGCTTTGTCGCCGATGGCGGGCGTTTAGATCGCGGCTGGTGGTCACGCCTTGTGCGCAAAGGCGGGCCGGTTGACCTCAACACATTCCAAGTCTTAGGTGTTGACTTCGCGCCGGAAAAAGGCGGGTTGGAATGCCCCGAAACGATTACAACGGCGGACCAAGCCAAACGTATTGTTGATTTATTAGCGGCAGTAAAGCTCGGCCCTGCCCGCGCGATGATTGGCTCATCCTATGGCGGTATGTGTGCCTTGGCTCTCGCGCAGAACCATGCAGAGTGGGTCGAAAACCTTTGTATTATCGGCGCCGCGCACAAACCTTATCCGATTGGCGTAGGTTGGCGCGGCATACAAAGACGTGTTGTCCGTTTGGGTTTGGAAGCCGGAAAACCCGAAGCTGGATTAAAGCTCGCACGAGAACTCGCCATGACAACCTATCGGACGCCCGAAGAATTTGCGGACAGGTTTGAGTTAAATGAAACAGCCTCAAACCCGTTCCAATTTGATATTTGTGATTATCTCGGCTCGCGCGGCGACGTCTTTGCAGAACAAATGGACGCACAGCGGTTTTTGGCCCTTTCAGAATCGATCGATCTGCATCGCGTGGAGCCGGAAAACATCACAACGCCGACGCTTTTGATGACGGCCATTTCAGATCAACTCGCACCCCTGCCGGACATGCGTGAACTCCGCGACCGCCTCTCCGGGCCAAGCGAGCTCTTTACATTCACTAGCCTTTACGGGCACGATGCCTTCTTGAAGGAATACGATGCCATGAGCCCAAGACTCGAAGAGTTTTGTAAGGGGTTGGTGTGATTTCACAAGACAAGACTTTTGTGCTGGAGATTCTAGTTGCCATCGTTGTTTATGGTGTCGTAGCCATGATTTATCTAAAGAATAAAAAAGATGACCCACGAGCTTTACACAAATCTTATACTCCCAAGAGATTTTCACCTGGCCAATTCTTTATAAAAGCGATGATTTTTAATTTTGGATTTGTGATAGTGTCGTGTTTTGTAATCGTAGTATTTTGGCTCATTGAGGCATTAGTAATTGTTAAGTAAATTTCATGACCAATAAACCGAAAATTCAGACACAAATTGTTCAGGCCGAGATTGGCGCTGATCCGGCCTTTCGGTCTGTGGCACCACCACTTTATACCACCTCGACCTATCTCTGGCCGAGTGTGGAGGAAAAAGGCCCCTATGATTATGGACGGACGAATAACCCTAATCGGGATGGTTTGGCCAAAGCCCTCGCTACACTCGAAGGCGGAGCCCACGCGACTATTACCTCCTCCGGCATGTCCGCTATTGATCTGTGTCTTAACCTTATAAAAGCGGATGACCTCATTATTGCGCCGCATGATTGTTATGGCGGGACGCATCGCTTATTGACCCACCGCGCAGAGCAAGGCCGCATTCGCGTGTTGTTCATTGACCAGTCCAATCCGGAAGCGCTGCACGAAGCCCTGGATGAAAAACCCAAAATGGTGTTGATTGAGACCCCGTCCAACCCCCTCATGCGTTTGGTCGATGTCGCCAAGATTGCCAAACTCGCCACAGCCTTTGGCGCCATCGTCGTCGCAGATAACACATTCCTCTCCCCCGTTCGCCAACAACCGCTTGCGCTTGGATGTGATATCGTTGTGCATTCGACAACAAAATACCTCAATGGCCATAGTGATGTCGTCGGGGGGGCCGTGATTGCCAAAACATCAGAGCATGGCGAACAATTGGATTGGTGGGCAAATTGCACCGGCGTGACAGGTTCGCCTTTTGATAGCTGGCAAACGCTACGCGGCCTTCGCACACTCTCGGCCCGCATGAATGTGCAGGAAAGCAATGCCCAAGCGATTGCGCGATACCTTAAAAAACACAAGGCCGTAACCAAAGTCTATTATCCGGGCCTTCGCACCGATCCCGGTCACAAGCTGATGAAGGCGCAACAATCCGGCCCCGGCGCGATGTTGTCTTTTGAGGTTGAGAATCCTGAGATTGCTGCGAAGCTGTTAAATTCCATCGAAATCTTCGGACTGGCCGCCTCGCTTGGCGGTGTAGAAAGCCTGATCTGTCAACCCTCAACCATGACCCATCGCGGCATGGCAGAAGAGGCGCGCCTGCAAGCCGGCATCACAGACAATTTATTGCGTTTATCTATCGGAATGGAAGCTGAAGACGACCTAATTAACGCTTTAAGGGTATCTTTGTCTTGATTTCGAATTAATTCAGCAAATTATTCCTCAACTCTCAATAAAATCGCAATGAGAGAAGCAAATTTTCCTCTTGAGCATACCGTGTCTTTAACATAAAGAAAATGGGCTTAAGAGGAAGTTTATGCACCCGTTTAACAAAAAAGATGATGTCAAAGTCAAAGTTGCGACACAAAACGTAACGGCTGACGATTTGCCATCTGTTGGTCTTTTAATGGTGCTACTCATTGCTGTGCTACTGATTAGCGGAGCCGCGAGCGGGATTTAGGATAATAAAAACAAACCTAATAAAAACCCGCTCCGACCAGAGCGGGTTTTTTATTGGTTTTAAATTTGTGAATTAACAATGACAAAACGAAGTGATGCAACAAAATCCAAACGTAGCGATGCGATCGTCAAAGGTCCGAACCGCGCTGCCGCACGCGCCATGTTGCGTGCTACGGGTATGGATGACACGAGCTTCGAAGGCCCGATGATTGCTGTCTTTAATACATGGACCAATATGGGGCCATGTAATATGGATCTCGATAAACTCGCTGTACCTGTTCGCGCCGGCATTCGCTCTGCAGGCGGCACGCCCATTGATTTCAACTCGATTGCTGTTTCCGATGGCATTTCCATGGGCAGCGAAGGCATGCGCGCGAGCTTGATGTCGCGCGAAGTTATAGCTGACTCCATCGAACTTGCCGTCAAAGGTCACAGCCTTGACGGCGTTATTATTTTAGTGGCCTGTGATAAAACCATCCCCGCCGCCGCAATGGCTTTGGCGCGTATGAATGTGCCGGGTGTTGTGCTGTATGGTGGCTCCATCATGCCGGGCCATCACAAAGGCAAAGACCTGTCTGTCCAAGACGTCTTTGAGGCCATCGGCGCTTGCGCCGCAGGTATTATTGATGAAGCCGAATTGAAAGATATTGAAAAAGCCGCGTGCCCGGGTGCTGGGGCGTGTGGCGGTCAATTCACAGCCAATTCCATGGCAATGGCGATGACATTTTTGGGGCTTTCCCCCATGGGCGCAAATGACATCCCTGCCGTGTCAGATGATAAAAATGCCAGTGCTTACCAGGCCGGCCAAATCGTTGTGGAATGTGTGAACGAAAACCGTCTGCCGCGTCAGATGATTACCAAGCAGTCTTTGATGAATGCCGCGATTGCACTCTCTGCCACAGCCGCCTCGACCAATGCCATTTTACATTTGCTCGCCATTGCGACTGAAGCCGAAGTCCAAGGGTTTGACATTGATGCCTTTGACACGATTTCTCGCTCCACACCCGTTATCGGAGATTTAAAACCCGGCGGGAAATATATGGCCTATGACCTTTATGAAGCGGGCGGTTCAGCTCTTATCGGTAAACGCCTCGTTGATGATGGCCGCATTGATGACAGCCCCACCGTCACAGGGCGTTCCCTGTTTGAAGAGATCATGGACGCCAAAGAAACTAAGGGGCAAGATGTTGTCCGCACCTTTGCCGATCCTGTGAAATCACGCGGCGGATATGGTATTTTATATGGAGATCTCGCGCCCGAAGGCTGCGTCGTCAAGCTCGCCGGACATGGCGCGCTTTTCTTTGAAGGCACAGCCCGCGTATTCGAGTCTGAAGAGTCCTGCTTCGACGTCGTTCAAAATAATGGCATCAAAAAAGGCGATGTGATTATCATCCGCAATGAAGGCCCTGCGGGCGGCCCCGGCATGCGCGAAATGCTCGGCGTGACTGCGGCGCTTGTCGGTCAAAACCTCGCCGATCATGTGGCACTTATTACCGATGGTCGTTTTTCAGGCGCATCTTATGGGTTCGTCATCGGTCATGTGGCCCCCGAAGCGGCTCATGGCGGCCCTATCGCTTTCGTCCAAGATGGCGACAAAATCACAATCGACGTCGAAGCCCGCTCCATCAATGTAGCGGCTAACCTCTCAACCCGCGCTAAAGGCTGGACGCCACCGAAGCCCAAATATCTAAGCGGTGCTTATGCCAAATTCGCAAAACTTGTGGGCTCTGCCTCCATGGGCGCGGTTACTTCATTCCCATTTAAAAACTAAGGACACCCCGAAATGTCATCACTCGATATTTATTACGACAAAGATTGCGATCTCTCGATCATCAAAGGCAAGAAAGTGGCCGTTTTGGGTTATGGCTCACAAGGCCGCGCCCATGCACTCAACCTCAAAGACAGCGGCGTGGATGTTGTTGTGGGTCTTCGTCCTGACAGCTCAACCAATAAAAAAGTCAAAACCGACGGATTGGAGTCCAAAGCGACCGCCGACGCCGTTAAAGGTGCGGATGTTGTCATGGTGCTGACGCCAGACGAGCTTCAAGCGAAGATCTACCGCGAAGATATTGAGCCGAACATCAAAGAGGGGGCAGCCCTTGCTTTTGGTCATGGCTTTGCCATTCATTATGGTCAAGTCGCCCCGCGGCGTGATCTCGACGTGATTATGATTGCACCCAAAGCGCCTGGCCATACAGTTCGCAATGAATTCACCAATGGCCGCGGCATTCCTGACCTGATCGCGATTGCCCAAGACGCCAATGGCGGCTTTGCGCTTGAGCTTGCTAAGTCTTACGCTTCTGCGATTGGCGGCGGGCGCACAGCCATCATCCATACGACCTTTAAAGACGAAACAGAAACAGACCTCTTTGGGGAACAAGCGGTTCTTTGCGGCGGCGTTGTTGAATTAATTAAAATGGGTTTTGAGACGTTGACTGAAGCCGGTTATCCGCCAGAGCTCGCCTATTTCGAATGTCTGCATGAGACCAAGCTGATCGTCGACCTTATCTACGAAGGCGGTATTGCCAATATGAATTACTCTATTTCCAATAATGCGGAGTATGGCGAATATGTTACAGGCGAAGCGGTGGTGAATGACAGCTCTCGCGCAGCCATGCGTCAAGCGCTGAAAAATATTCAAAACGGTGATTACGCCAAGAGCTTTATTCAAGAAGGTGCACTCGGCTATCCCTCCATGACAGCGCGTCGTCGCAATATGGAAGCGCATCAGATTGAGCAAATCGGCGGGAAACTGCGCGAGATGATGCCATGGATCGCGGCGAACAAAATTGTCGATAAAGACAAAAACTAAGAACGTCCCTTTTTATAAAGGGTAATAAAAACAAGAGGCGAGTGTCTGTCGCCCAATTTATTGAGAGACAGACCCAGGAACACAAAAATGACCACAGCCAAGCAATTTGAGCGTCAACAGACGGAAATAGTCGAAAACCGCGATCCGAAATCGGGTTCGCAGCTTCTGCTCGAATCGATTGCAGCGCAGGGTGTGGATTTGATCTTTGGCTATCCGGGTGGCGCCATCATGCCGGTCTATGATGTATTGCCGTCTATCCCACAGCTCCGCCATATCCTGTGCCGCCATGAACAAGGCTGCGGCATGGCGGCCATTGGGTATGCCCGTGCGACGGGCAAAGTCGGGACGGCCTTTGCGACATCCGGCCCCGGTGCGACCAACCTTGTGACCGCCATTGCCGATGCTTATCTCGACTCTGTGCCGGTCGTGTTTGTGACAGGCCAAGTGCCGTCAGACTTAATGGGAACCGATGCATTCCAAGAGGTCGATATTTTCGGTATCACGCTCCCTATTGTGAAACATAGCTATATTGCGCGTGACCCCGCTGATATTCCGGGCATGGTCGCAGAAGCTTATTTCATTGCCGCAGAAGGCCGCCCCGGGCCTGTTCTGATCGACTTGCCCAAAGATGTGGCCAATGCCGTCACAACGCAGCGTCACAAATGGCGCCCTTATCCCAAGGTGAAACCCGAAATGGGACAAAGTGCCGAAATTAAAAAAGCCGAGCAGTTGATACGCGAAGCGAAAAAACCGCTCTTTTATATTGGTGGTGGGATTGCGCAGGGTGACGGCGTGAAAGAATTACGGGACTTGGTCGAGAAGACACAAATCCCTGTGGTGTCCACACTTAAAGGCTTAGGCTCCCTGCCGTCTGATCATCCAAATTATCTCGGCATGCTCGGCATGCATGGTCTGAAAGCCGCCAATTACGCAGTACAGGAATGTGACTTATTAATCGTGGCAGGTGCGCGTTTTGATGACCGCGCCACAGGTAAGCTCGACACTTTTGCGCCGGATGCCAAAGTCATTCATATGGATATTGATATTGCGGAGATTAATAAACTCCGCCGTGTGAATGTTGGCTTGGATGGTTCACTTAAAAAGAACCTTGCCGCGCTCGACCCGTTTGACGGTGGCGCTGCCCCGGATATTTCTGATTGGACAGATCTGTGTTACTCTCGCCGCGCCATGCATGAGTGGGATTATGAGGGCGCGCAGGCCACTGCCGCCCCCGGCGTTTATGCGCCAAAGCTTCTCTATGATCTCTCCCGCCGCGCCCCTGATAGCGCAATTTTCACCTGTGATGTGGGCCAGCATCAAATGTGGGTCGCACAACATTGTTATTTCGACGAACCGAAAGATCATATCACATCGGGTGGATTAGGCACGATGGGCTTTGGCCTGCCTGCGGGGTTAGGAGCCAAACTCGGCGCGCCGGACCGGACAGTGATTACCGTGTCGGGCGATGGCTCTATCATGATGAATATTCAAGAGCTCGCCACGCTGTATCGCTATGGTATTCCGCTCAAAATCGTCCTGCTCGATAACTCCGTGCTCGGCATGGTGCGCCAATGGCAAGAAGTCTTTTTTGATAAGAATTATTCCGAAACCAATTTGGACGACAATCCTGACTTCGCTCTAGTCGCAAAGGCGTTCCAAATCGATGCCTTTACCGTCAATACTGCCGATGAAATGGATGCGGGGATTGACCGCCTGTTAAATACAGACGGCCCCGTCCTCATGCACGTCAAAATCGACCCGAATGAAAATGTCTGGCCCCTCGTCCCGCCGGGACGAAGCAATGCCGATATGATGGAGCGTTAG
>CAYGTR010000003.1:15690-57635 GCA_964352855.1 uncultured Algimonas sp.
TTTGAACCTTCGGGTGTTCAGGGCAAGCTCAAGATTGTTTTGCATGATGTGTCCGGCACGCTGATCCGTGCGCTCGGCACGATTGAGCGACGTGGTTATGATTACCGTGATGTGCATTGTACGCAGCGGGTGGATGGTGATTTTGACCTCCTCGTCCATGTCGAAGATACGGGCGGCCCGAGCGATTTGGACACGCTGTGTTTGCAATTAGAACGGCTGTATAATGTCGTGAGTGCGGAGCGTGTCGGGCGTCGGACGAGGGCGGAGCATGCATGAAGCGACCATAATTGATCCAGTGGATCAATTATGGCGGAATGCCGAAATCGTAAGATTTCGGAATAGAACTGAAGTTAAAGAGTTATGACAAATCACGTCAAAATATTCGACACTACCTTACGCGACGGCGAGCAAGCGCCGGGCTTTTCTATGTCTGCAGGACAGAAGCTCCGCATGGCAAAAGCCTTGGAAGGTCTGGGGGTTGATATCATGGAGGCAGGTTTTGCCGCCGCCTCCCCCGGCGATTTCGAGGCCATTCAAACCATCGCGACCGAAGTCAAAGACAGCATTGTGTGCTCTCTCGCGCGCTGCAATGAAGGCGATATCCGTGCCAGTGGCGAAGCGATTAAACCCGCTGCGCAGGGTCGTATTCATACCTTCATCGCAACCTCACCGCTCCACCGTGAATATAAATTAAAAATGTCTAAGGATGAAATTGTGCGCCGCGCCGTTGCGGGTGTCGAGCTTGCCCGGCAATATACGGATGATGTTGAATTTTCCGCAGAAGACGCGATCCGAACGGAACGTGATTACCTCAAACATGTTTGCGAAGCGGCCATTAAAGCAGGTGCCACGACCATCAACATTCCGGACACGGTGGGATATACCACGCCCGAAGAAATTCAGGATTTATTTCAATTCCTGACCACACAGATTGAAGGCGCGGACAGCGTGACATTTTCTGCACATTGTCATGACGACCTCGGCCTCGCTGTTGCCAATTCTCTCGCCGCTTTGCGCGGCGGCGCACGGCAGGTGGAATGCGCGCTGAACGGGATTGGCGAACGCGCGGGCAATTGCGCAACCGAGGAAGTCATTATGGCCCTGCGTACGCGTCATGATTTTTTTAATCTTAACACACGGATTAAACCGCATGGCATCTATGCCGCGTCTAAATTACTCGCGACAATTACGGGCAATCCCGTACCGCGCAATAAAGCCATTGTTGGTAAAAATGCCTTCGCCCATGAGAGCGGCATTCACCAACATGGCGTGCTCGCCAATCGGGAAACCTATGAAATCATGAAGCCCGAAGATGTGGGCGTCAGCACAGATAATCTTGTGCTTGGCAAACATTCGGGCCGTGCGGCCTTAAAAGACCGTGTGAAAAAGCTTGGCTTTGAATTGGGCGATAATCAACTTCAAAATCTCTTTGTGCAATTCAAAGAACTGGCCGATGAGAAAAAGGAAGTTTTTGACGCGGATATCGAAGCCCTGATTTTAGGGGAAGCCACAGGCACGGTTGGGCCTTGGTCGCTTGACAGTCTTTATGTCTCCGCCGGATCAGACAATGGACGACAACCCGTGGCAACGGTGAAGCTCAATCACGAAGACGGCAAAACCGTCACCGCCGTCAAAGAAGCGGCCGGACCCGTCAATGCTGTTTTTCTCGCAATTTCCGAAGTGACGGGACAACCGCTCCACCTTGAGAGTTTTTCTGTGCAGTCGGTCTCAGAAGGCGAAGACGCGATGGCCGAAGCCTCTGTTATGGTCAGCACGGAATTTAATTCCTATCACGGGCGCGGAACCAGTACAGACACCGTCCTCGCCGGTGCCCGCGCCTATCTCGATGTGATAAACCGCATAGAACGCCGTTCCGATCGCCAAAAAGCAATCGCGGCGCAGCATTGATGATGAACATATTAGGTATAACACCTTCCTACCCCTTCTCCCATGGGGAGAAGGTGGGCGCGAAGCGCTCGGTTGAGGGGCTCCAAGCCTTTCAGCTAAAGAACCTTACAACATCTTGGAACCCCTCATCCGCCCTTCGGGCACATTCTCCCCATGGGAGAAGGGAAATGGAGGCTTACTGTGCCTAAAACCCTTTTCGATAAAGTTTGGGACCGCCACATGGTGGTCGAAGAAACGGCGGCGCATCCGGCGACGCTTTATATTGACCTACACCTGATTCACGAAGTGACCTCACCACAGGCCTTTACGGTTTTGCGGGAGCGCGGCTTAAAAGTACGCCGCCCTGACCGCACTTTGGCAACGATAGATCATTCGACGCCGACTCTGATTAACGCCGATGGCTCCCGCCCCTTCGTGACAGAGCAGGCGGGTAAACAAGTCGAAATGCTTCTCTCCAACGCCCGCGAATATGGTATTGAAACCCATGGCTGGGAGTCGGAAAATCGCGGTATCGTCCATGTAATGGGGCCTGAGCTCGGCGCGACACAGCCCGGCATGACGATCGTCTGTGGCGACAGCCATACGTCAACTCACGGGGCCTTTGGCGCGATTGCTTTTGGTATCGGTACAACACAAGTCGGGCATGTTCTCGCCAATCAATGTATCCTCATGCGTAAACCCAAAACCATGGCCATCCATGTGAATGGAGAGTTACAAAAGGGCGTGACACCCAAAGACGTCATCCTACATATCATCGCCGAGATCGGTGTCGGCGGCGGCACGGGCTATGCGCTTGAATATTGTGGTAATGTTTTTCGCGAAATGAGTATGGATGGCCGTATGACTGTCTGTAATATGTCCATCGAGGCAGGCGCGCGTTGCGGAATGATTGCGCCGGATGAGACCACATTTAATTATTTAAAAGGTCGAAAATTCGTGCCTGATGATTATGAGGCCGCTTGCGAAGAATGGGCTGCCCTCGCGACTGATGACGGCGCGACTTATGATAAGGAAGTCCACATCAAGGCCGAAGATATTCGCCCTATGGTCACCTATGGCACGCACCCCGGCATGGCGATGGCGATTGATGCCCTCGTTCCTGTGGCCATGGATGAAACCGAAGAAAAAGCACTCGACTATATGGCTGTCAAAGGCGGCGCCCCGATTACGGGTATCAAAGTGGACCGCGTCTTTATCGGCTCTTGCACGAACTCTCGCATGGAAGACTTGCGCGCCGCAGCGCGCGTGATGAATGGACGGCAAGTCGTGAGCGGGTTAAAAGCCATCGTCGTTCCTGGCTCTGAGTTAATTAAAAAACAAGCCGAAAAAGAAGGCCTGCACAATATCTTCACCACGGCAGGCGCAGAATGGCGCGAACCGGGATGTTCCATGTGTATTGCTATGAATGGCGACAAAGCCGCACCAGGCGAATTAGTGGTCTCCACCTCCAACCGCAATTTCGCAGGACGCCAAGGGCCGGGTGCAAGGACAGTCCTCGCTTCCCCCGAAACCGCCGCCGCCGCCGCCGTCACAGGTGTCATTACCGACCCGCGTAGCTTGCCCACTTTTTTTGGGGGAGACGTGGCATGAGTTTCGCTCCGCTAAAAACAGTGACGTCTAAAACACTTGTCCTGCCTGCTGAGAACATCGACACGGACCAAATCATTCCGGCGCGTTTCTTGACCGTCACGTCGCGCGACGGGCTTGGCAAACACGCCTTTAACGATTGGCGTTATCATGATGACGGAAGCGAGACGGATCATATTTTAAATTCAGAAGACGCCAAAGCCTGCCAGATATTAGTGGGCGGGCATAATTTTGGCTGTGGGTCCTCGCGTGAGCATGCGCCTTGGTCGCTTACAGATTACGGCATTCGTGTTGTGATCAGTTCTGAAATCGCTGATATTTTTCTCGGTAATTCCTTAAAGAACGGCCTCTTACCCATCGTGATAGAAAAACGCGCCCATGACTGGTTGCTCGAGAATCCGGGCGCTGAGGTCACAATTGATCTGGAGACCTGCGAAGTGCGCCTGCCGCGTAATGGCGGGACTTATCAATTCGAGATTGACAGTTTCTCCCGCCACTGCCTGATGCAGGGCGTGGATGAAATGGGATATTTACACATGCAAGAACACGCGATTGCAGCGTTTGAAGAAAAGATAAGTCATTAATTATGGCCAATATTAATTTTACTTATTTGCCCGGTGACGGCATTGGCCCCGAAGTCGGAGATGCGGCGATTGCAGTCTTGAACGCTATTTGCGAAAAGTTTGGGCACAGGGTTTTACCCGAGTTTCACTTGGTCGGCGGCGCGGCGATTGATGCGCTAGGCTTACCCCTGCCCGCAGAGACATTTGAGTCTTGCGAACGCACGGGCGCAATATTGCTCGGCGCGGTCGGCGGCCCGAAATGGGATCATCTCAAAGGCGCCGATCGTCCTGAGCTTGGGTCTCTCTTACCTCTGCGCAAAAAGTTAAACCTCTATGCCAATATCCGCCCTTGCGCCCCCTTCCCTGCGTTGATTGACCATGCGCCCCTAAAACGCGAACGCCTCGAGGGGGTTGATTTTGTTGTGATGCGCGAACTGACGGGGGGAATTTATTTTGGTGAGAAAGGCCGCGATAAAAAAGGGGCCTATGATGAGTGCCGTTATTCAGCGAGCGAAATACGCCGCATCGCCATTAAAGCTTTTGACCTCGCCCTGACGCGCCGCAAGAAAGTGACCTCTGTTGATAAATCCAATGTGTTGGAAACTTCCCGCCTCTGGCGAGAGACAGTGATTGATGTGGCGACAGATTACCCTGAGGTGGAATTAGAGCACCTTTTGATCGATGCCATGACCATGCATATGCTGACCCGCGCGCAAGACTTTGACGTTGTCCTCACGGAAAATATGTTTGGCGATATCCTGACCGATGAAGCCTCTGTCCTGTGTGGGTCTATGGGTGTCATTCCGTCTGCATCGCTCTCTGATGGGAAGACAGGCATGTATGAACCCATTCACGGCAGCGCACCCGACATAGCCGGCCAAGGCAAAGCCAATCCTCTCGCCATGATTTTGTCAGCGGCTTGGATGCTGCGCCTTTCATTCGGTTTAGACAATGAAGCCACTGCCATCGAGACAGCTGTCGAGGCGGCGTTGGAGCGAGGCCAAACAACAGGAGATCTGGGCGGCTCTTTAAGCACGGCAGAGGTCGGACACTGGATTGCGGATTATGTCCGTTAATCTCACTTTTAATCTCCCGGTCAATCTTAATGATCTGAAGGCGCGCATCGAAGCGGCGGATGTCTATGGCTTAGCTAAACGCACACCCACGGAGCTTGCGCCGAAACTCTCAAAAGAGCTTGGTCAAAATATCTGGCTAAAACGCGAAGACCTGCAGGATGTCTTCTCATTCAAAATTCGCGGTGCGGCTAATCGGATTGCAGGTTTGTCGGATGCGGAAAAAGCCAAAGGTGTCTGCGCGGCCAGTGCTGGTAATCATGCGCAAGGTGTCGCCGCTGCGGCACGGCACTACGGAACAAAAGCCATTATCTTTATGCCCGTGACAACGCCGCCGATTAAAGTCGAAAATGTCCAAGCTATGCGTGCGGAAACCCGTCTGATTGGCGATAGTTATGACGACGCCTGTGAAGCCGCCATTGCTTTTGCCCAAGAGAGCGGTGCCGTCTTCATTCATCCTTTTGATGAAATCGAAGTCATCGCCGGACAAGGCACGGTCGGTAAAGAAATCTTGGAACAAATGCCACGGCCACCCGCCGCGATTTATGTCTGCACAGGTGGTGGCGGATTGGTTTCTGGCATTGCCGCTTGGGTGAAAGCGCTATCCCCTGAGACAAAAGTATATGCCGTCGAACCCGAAGGGGCCGCGACCTTAAAATCAGCCATAGAAGCCGGACAGCCGACAACCCTCAATCACGTAGACGGGTTTGCTGACGGCGTTGCTGTACGCACCATTGGCACGAACACATTCGATATAGCCTCGCGTCTCATTGATGGCTGTATCACCGTGTCTAATGATGAGATTTGCGCCGCTGTCAAAGATATATTTGAAGCCACACGCACCGTTGTGGAACCTGCAGGTGCGGTTGGGTTAGCAGGTATTCGCAAACATATCCAAGCAGGCCAAGCGCCAGAGGGCGATCTGATCGCGACCCTTTCAGGCGCCAATGTCAATTTTGACCGGATCGGCCATATGGTCGAACGGGCAGAATTGGGCGCGGGAGAAGAGATGTTATTTGCCGCAGCCATTCCTGAAAAACCGGGCGCATTTTTGAATTTCTGCAATGCCTTAGGTCATCGCACCGTGACCGAATTTAATTATCGCTATGCCGAGTCTGAGATAGCACATGTCTTGGTCGGGATTAAAACACAAGATCTGGAGGAACGCGCCGAAGTCGTTTCAGACATGGCCACCCATAACATTACGGTCACGGATTTATCTGGCGACCGCCTCTCTAAACGTCACCTGCGCCATATGGTGGGCGGTCGGGCAAGTGCGTCAATTCCTGAAGTTTTGTACCGGTTTGAATTCCCGGAACGTCCGGGAGCGCTTACAAATTTCCTAATTGCTCTGGATGCCCGTTGGAACATCAGCCTGTTCCATTACCGCAATCACGGTAGCTCTATGGGGCATGTCCTTTGCGGTTTTCAAACCCCCAATAATGATGTTTCCGAATTAGTAGCCAGTCTATCCAAAACTGGCTACCCGATGGTAGAAGAAACAGGCAGCAAAGCCTATGAATATTTTTTGAGGGCTTAAGCTGCTATCGCTTTACGCCGAGCTTTATAAGTAAACTGTCCGGCATCGTTTAATCGCCGGGAAACAAGGCCTCTATTTTTCAGACAATTTAAATGCGCGATACTTTCGCCCACAGCCATAATGCGGTTGCCATCTGTAATTTCGCGGCGGAACAGCACGGAATAAACGCCCGTCGCAAGGCGCGGGGTTTCGCAAAATTCTAATAGGCGCATCAGCGCTTTTTCGTGATGCTCTATCAATTTATCCAAACGTTTATGGGCCCCGCGAAACGGGATGCCATGGGCCGGACCGATGAGGACATCTTCGGGCAGCCTTGCCCGTAATTTGTGGCATGAATCAATCCAATCCTCGAGCGGATTACTCTCAGGCTCGGTTGGCCAAACAGAAACATTCGAGCTGATATTTGGCAGGAGCTGATCGCCCGTCAGGCAGAAATTTAGCTCTGGGCAATAGAGACAGGCATGTTCCGGCGAATGGCCAGACCCAATAATCACACGCCATTCGCGACCGCCAATCAATCCAAGCTCACCGTCGACAAGGCGGTCATAGCTTTGTGGCAATTCTGTAATCGCTTTACCAAACCCACCAAAACGTTGTTTGTAAAGTTCAATTTGAGGGCCTGTGAAACCTGCCTTTTTATAAAATTTAAGGCTTTCGGGTGGAGCGGCACGTCCTGTATCAGCGGCCATTAAACGGCAGAGAAAATACTCCCCTCGTGTCATTAAAAGCGGTGCACCAAATTCGCGGCAAATCCATCCGGCTAAGCCCGTATGATCCGGATGCAGATGTGTGCAGATGACGCGGTTAACGGGGCGCCCGCCCATCAACTCTTTAAAGTGCTTGCGCCAAATCTCTTTACTGTCGCGATTACCGATGCCTGTATCCACGATGACCCAACCGTCGCCGTCACGGATTACCCATAAATTAATATGATCTAATCCCGCCATAGGCAGTGCGAAACGTAACCAAAAAACACCGTCCACAATTTCAATTGCTGATCCTGTTTTGGGAGCTTCCTCAACGATGAAATCAAGTTTCAGTCCTGATGATGTGCCGGGAACGAGGGATTGGTCAGGAGATGTTTTTTCAGCAGGTCGTGTCATGATTTATACATAGGGGAATATACGCCAAAATCTACAGGTCATTCTGCATGATGACTGTATGAAACTTATGAGAATATAATCGCTCCTGACCACACGGGGCGCAATGGTGGCCAGGAGCTAGGTTGCGGCTCAAAAGCCTTCAACAAAATATGGTCTACGTTGCATTAAAATATTTGTCACGATACAAAACTGTTATAAACAGTGAATCTATAGATTTAGTGGGGTTTCTGCGACCAATGCGACACTATATCCACAATCTGAGGACGCGCTCTTTCCGGTGATGGTGTCTGGGTTGTGCCGATATAAATAAAACCGGCAATTTGTTCGCGCGCAGATAAATATAAAGCATTCTGCACGTCATTATCATATGCAAACCATTCGGTGAGCCATTGTGCCGCAAAACCTTTCGCCTGCGCAGCGAGACACAGGTTAAAACAAACAGCACCGGCAGATAGTTGCTGCTCCCAGATGGGTGTTCCTCGCACGCAATCAACAGGCGAAGAAATAACGCCTATCACAAGAGGAGCTCTTAAAAATCGCTGGTTCTCAAACAGGACGCGATCAGACGGTGCATTTGGGTTGTCCCGTTTAAAGGCAGTAGCAATATTTTTGCCAAATTCAGCCCGGCTATCACCTTGAAAGAGGATAAAACGCCATGGGTTCAGTTTTCTATGGTCCGGCACACGGGCTGCAATTTCTAGTAAAGCCTGTAATTCTTTCGCATTTGGCCCGGGTCCCGTCATCGCTTTCGCCATGTTGGAACGGCGGCTTTTAAGAAATTCCAAGACCTCAGGGCGCTCTGTAGGAAGGGAGAAAGTCTTAATCGTCGTCTCTGGCATTCTCAAGGATACTCTTCTAAGGTTTATCATATCGACACACTCAATGGATATAAACATGTCTGTCAAAAATACCATAGAAGGCTATCCCGAAAAGGTGCAGGATTATATCCTCGCTTTGCGCAGCCTCATATTAGATGTTGCGATTTCAGACACCCGCATTGGTAACTTAGAAGAGACTTTAAAGTGGGGAGAGCCTGCCTACCTCACACCTCAAACCAAAAGCGGCACAACGATACGACTGGCTTGGAAAGAGAAAAAACCTGAAAGAATTGGCGTATTCGTACATTGCCAAACGACGCTAATCCAAGATTTCAAGGCCGCTTTTCCATATCAACTTAACTATGAAGGTAATCGTGCGATTTGGATTGACCTAGACATGCCCTTGAGAAAAGATATTTTGAAACTCTTTATTAGCAAGGCGCTGACGTATCATTTGGAAGACGAATTATCATGACTCCTGAAAACAAGCTCTCAGAACTTGGTCTCACCCTCCCCGAACCCTCCGTGCCCGTTGCGAATTACGTACCTTATGTGATTAGTGGAAACCTCGTCTTTATTTCGGGTCAGATTTCAAAAATTGGGGACGAAGCCATTGGCGGACGTTTGGGGCAAGATCTTGATGTCAAACGCGGGCAATATGCGGCCCGCCTCTCTGCGCTTAACCTCATTGCGCAAATGAAAGCCGCTTGCGGAGGAGACCTCTCCCGCGTGAAACGCATTGTAAAATTAGGCGGGTTTGTTCAGGCGACAGCTCAAGCCACAGAGGCGGATATACCGAAAGTCATCAATGGGTGTTCAGACCTCATGGTCGCCGTTTTTGGAGATGCCGGACGGCATGCACGTTTCGCTGTGAGTGCCCCAAGCTTACCCTTGGATGTGGCTGTTGAAATCGACGCTGTGGTCGAAATAGACATTTAAGGCGCACTGACCTTAGGCAGAGACGCTTTTTCCAACTCGAAAGCAGAATGTAAAGCCCGTACTGCGAGCTCGGTATATTCAGCATCAATGAGAACAGAAATTTTAATCTCAGATGTCGCAATGACTTTCACATTGATATTACGTTCGGCCAAGGCTTCAAACATGGTTTGTGCCACGCCCGTATGAGAACGCATACCAATCCCAACGACAGACACTTTTGTTACATCTGAGTCGGACTTCATTCCTTCAAAGCCAATCGCGGGCTGCGCAGCCTCTAAAGCTTTTAAAGCCTTACCTAAATCACGTTTCCCCACAGTAAAGGTCAGGTTGGCCGCACTATCACTTTTCGAAATCCCTTGGACGATCATGTCGACAATCACATTGGCCTCCGCCATTGCACGACAAACTTTGGCCACCATACCGGGCTTATCTTTTAGACGCAGCAAAGTGATTTGTGCTTCATCGCGTGAATAGGCTACGCCGCTTACGACACGTTCTTCCATGGTTTCGTCCTCATGACAAACTAGAGTTCCGGGATTAAGTTCACCGACATCCGTCATGCTGGTCAACACACGGATCGGCAGATTATTATTCATGGCGAGTTCAACAGATCGCGTCTGTAAAACCTTGGCACCTAATGACGCCAGTTCGAGCATTTCTTCGAAAGCAATACGTCCCAAACGTCGCGCATCCTTTGCAATACGCGGGTCAGTTGTGTAGATTCCGTCGACATCTGTATAAATATCACACCGATCAGCCTTTAATGCAACGGCCAGAGCCACAGCGGAGGTATCAGACCCTCCTCTGCCCAAAGTAGAAATGCGGCCTTCTGCATTCACGCCCTGAAAGCCTGCAACAACCGCAATATTACCTTGCTCTAGAGACGGCCCAATGGCGGAGCTTTCGATTTCAGCAATTCGAGCTTTTGAGTGCGCCATATCTGTACGAAGTGGGATTTGCCACCCCAGCCAAGAACGCGCCTTCAAGCCACGACGACGTAAAGCAATCGAGAGTAATCCTGACGTGACCTGCTCTCCGCTGGCGACGATAGAATCATATTCATCTTCAATCGCTGTACCTTTATCGGAATCAGCGTCCAAAGCGTCAACAAGCCCCACAAGGCGGTTCGTCTCGCCGCTCATGGCAGAGACAACAACAGCCACCTCATTTCCGCCTTTGGCTTCTTCGGCTACCAAAGATGCCACGTGGCGGATGCGTTCCAGATTAGCGACAGATGTGCCGCCGAATTTCATGACAATACGGGCCATTAGGATCGTTGCATTTTACCTTACTTAAAAAACAGCGTCCTACTTACGCGGATAGGTATTTTTTTCAACCATTAGATTGTGCGGAGAGGCGCTGATTAAGCGGTAGAATTACGTAAAAGTTTATCCCGTCTCGAACACACCTAGGCAATGAAGTGGTCAAGGGTCTTTCGTTATAATTCTTTTCTCTCAAACTCTCTTTCGCAATACATTCTTACCCGCTAGACGTAGTCATCTTATGGCTTACTCCGAAACTGCACCTGAACACTTATCTTCTGTTTCTGTCGATCCGGCAGAAATGGATAGTTTTTCCCGCATGGCGGCGGATTGGTGGGATCCGACAGGGCCGTTTAAACCGCTTCATATCATGAACGGTGCGAGGCTTGGTTTTATCCGCGACACGCTTTGTGATCATTTCCATCGCGATCCGGAGGCTGATCTCCCGCTTAAGGGCTTGCGCCTCCTCGATATTGGGTGTGGGGGTGGGTTGCTCTGCGAGCCTATGGTACGAATGGGCGCGACGGTTACGGGTGTCGATGCTCTAGAAAGAACGCTAAAAACAGCAAAGACTCATGCCGAACAAGTCGGTGTTGAGGTCGATTATATTCACGGCACGGTCGAGCAATTAATCAAAAGCGGTGAAGAACCCTTTGATGCGGTGCTGAATATGGAAGTGATTGAGCATGTCGCCAACCCGCGTAACTTCATCAGTGACTGCGCGAAAATGGTTCGCCCGGGGGGCCTTATGATTTGCTCCACCATAAACCGCAGCTTCAAAGCCTTCGCCTTTGCCATTGTTGGTGCCGAGTATATTTTACGGTGGCTACCACGCGGCACGCATCAATTTGAAAAGCTCGTGAAACCCTCAGAAATTCAACGCTACCTCAAAGATGCAGGACTTAAGCCTAGTCCTTCTATTGGAATGAGCCTAAATCCGCTGACAAATCATTGGAAATTCTCGAATGATACGTCGATTAATTATGTCACTGTTGCTCAGGCTGTGGATAAAACTCGCGTTAAGGTTTGATTAACCCTGTGAAGCCAGAAATAGATTCACCGTAAGGTAGACAAGTTTGACTTAATTTAGCCAATTTTCCTTTCTATATTAGAGACATAAGTAGTTAACAGGCGTTAACCACTTTGACACATAATTAATGCAACCGACTGCATCTGGTAAGCATTGATATGTGTATAAGTCTGTAAAGGAAGATAGTTATGCACACAATTAATTTGAAACGAGCTCCCCATTCGTTATTTAGGATTTTGCGACCGCAAATCTTATTTGGGCACGCCTTGGCCGAGGTTAAACAAATTGAACGTTCAATCGCTCAGTTCGGTTTGATGATGCCGATTGTTGTTTCGAAGTCCCAAAATCAGTTAGTTGTTATAGACGGTAAGAAACGTTTAGCCGCGATTAGGCGTATGATCTTTGCTGGTACATTACCACGCAGCTTGCATGCCATACCCTATATTTTCGTCAAAGAAGCAAAGAACACTGATTTTCATGCCGCCTCTGTTTTGTCGGCTTATGATATTTATGACGCCGTAATGTCTCTCAAATCTAAAGGATTCGATCTCGACGACATAGCCGACAAACTCTATCTTTGCCGCCGCTCTGTCATCGATATTATGAGCCTTTCGCGACTATGCACACCCATTCGCAAGGCCTTTTTCAATAACACACTTTCGTTTCAACAAGCGCGTCTCTACGCGGCAATGCCCGACGAAGATGAGCAAATTGCTGTTCTAACGGCGCTTGGACCCTTTGCAGAGCCTGAGGCCATCATAAAGGCAATACGGCAGGGTGAGTTTGAAACCGTTTGCGAGCAGTTTGCGTTGCCTGAAAACAACGTCGTGACGATACCTAAATCTGTACAAAATTATGTTTGGGAACAAGCGGCGTAAGCGGATCGCCTTAGTTTAGTTTTTTTACAGGCTTCACTTCGTCCGGGATAAAAGGCTCAGGCAAGGGTGTAACACCAATGCCTTCGTCTGTTAATCCAACTGCGTCTTTGACAGAGGCCGTCCCGTAAATAGGGCGCTCATCCTTATCTCCGTAATGCATGGCCCTTGCTTCCTCAGCAAATTTATCTCCAACATAATCGCATTTCTCAAAAATCTCAGATTTCACTGCATCGGCTATTTTTTTGGCCTGCGCACTCATCACGGCGAAATTTTTCGCCTCGACTTGGCGTGCAGCCTCTTTTTTGCGGGCTGTCGCGATATTAGGCGCCATAATGGCTTTCTCGACCTTCGATGTTCCGCAAATAGCACAGCAGAGAAGCTTGTCTGCAGCCTGCTGATCGTAATCGGCTGACCCGGAAAACCACGCTTCAAATTGGTGGTCATTCTTACATTTCAGATCATAACGTATCATATGGATGACTTAGGTATCATGATTTCGTTAACCAAGTCCGCTTGTCTGCCCAAGCCGGAATACGTTGTCGCGCGGTTTCAACTTCAGAAAGATCTAAATCGGCACAAATATAGCCGGGTTTATCATGCGCAAGTTCGGCGGTGACTTCGCCCCAAGGGCTTATGATTTTAGAACGACCATAGGTCGCGCGGCCATCTGTGTGCTGTCCACCTTGCGCGGCAGCCAAGACAAAACTGCCGGTCTCTATAGCACGCGCCCGCAACAATATATCCCAATGCGCCTTACCCGTTGGCACCGTAAAAGCCGCTGGCACGGCTAATATTTGTACACCTGACTGCGCATAATAGCGATAAAGATTCGGAAAGCGAAGATCATAACAAATGGATAAGCCAATTTTAGCTCCGGCGACATCGGCTAATACAGGCGTATCACCCGCCGCATATAGCGCAGACTCGCGATAATGTTCCGTGTCAGACACAATTGCATCAAAGAGGTGCACCTTATCATAAGTCGCCTTCATCAATCCATTCGGGCCAAAGAGGAAAGAGCGGTTACGGACTTTATTGCCGGACTTTATCGCAAGGGAACCGATTAATAAATCTATTTTGATATCCTTGGCCAGAGAGGCAAAGGCTGAAACAGCAGGATCATTATCTTGCGAATAAATTGACGCCACTAGGGCCATCTTATCTTTTTGCACCAAGTGTGTCATTTCAGGCGTAACAACCAGCGTCGCACCCGCTTTTGCCGCTTTACGTATTAAAGCGGAGGCTGCAGAAATATTCTCTGCTATATTCGTGCCGGAGCAAAGCTGAACCAGTCCAACACGCATGTTCTAATTTGCCAAAAGCGGATCAAGTCCGCCTGTGGCTTCTAACGCCACAAGATCATCACACCCGCCAATGTGTTTCTCATCAATAAAGATTTGCGGGAAAGTATTGCGTCCGCCTGAGCGATTATTCATCTCGGCCCTCTTCTCTTTATTCATAGATGCGGGAATATCGATGATCTCGACGCCTTTACTCTTTAGAATTGATTTCGCACGAATACAAAACGGACAGCCCATTTTTGTGTACATTTCAACTTTAGCCATTCAATACGTCCTTCTTTGATATATCTGTTCTTATTACTCTGGCTAAACATAGGACGTCCACACGCTTGGCGCCAGTCCTTAGCAAAAGAGAGGCGCAGGCCTCCACTGTCGCCCCTGTTGTCATAACATCATCAATCAAAACAATATTGGCGCCCTTTAAACGAGTCTTGGCTTTGTCCTCAACTCTAAACGCGCCCTGCACATTGCGCCGACGCCCCGCCGCCGATTGTTCCCCTTGGGTAGGTGTCGCGCGAGAGCGACGCAAAATATCGGGATCAAATTCTGCTGTTGTAATTTTCGTGAGCGCGCGTCCCAGTAATGCCGATTGATTATAACGACGGCTAATACGGCGGGATTTATGTAGGGGGACAGGGACAATAAAGTCTGCTTCGGGTAGAAACTCTCGCCCTACCCGCCGTAACTGCGCAGCAAATTTAGCGAGGTTTTGCGTCTTTCCGCCATGTTTGAAAGATAAAATAAGTGGACGAGAAGCGTCATCATAAATCATCGCAGCCCGGGCAGAGTTATAACGCGGGGGTTTTGTGAGACAAGCACCACATAAAGCCCCCGCCCCCATATCATATTCAAAGGGGAAACCACAAATGTTGCAGCAAGGCGCGTCCAGAAAACTGACCTCCGCCCAATCGCTCTCGTCGTCTTTAAAAGGGTCTTGAGGCGGCAAGACGATATCGAGCGCTTGTCGCCCGACAGAATTTGCGACGTTTCGCACCGCCCTAAAGACTTCCCTTTTGCCCATGAGATGTTCATAGACAGCCCATGCCACAAATGGAAGTACCGCAGATATTTGATCAGAAAGCCCGGGCTCTGGCAAAAGCGCGCGCGCAAAAACGTATGGCGCAGAAAGGCCTGTCCTTCCTTCTCCTGCGAAGCGCAGAGGATGCGGCCTCCCGCATCGCTGACATTAATCGTCAATTTGAGCGCGGCCTCGTTTTATCGACGGTGGATATGCGCGAGGCTATTCTAGCGGACCTGCCGGACAACCGAAAGCCAGCAAGGTTAGATTGGCATGACAGTCTTGAGGCTGTTGAGGGGGACTATGACCTCATCATCAACCTGTTCGATTTACAGACAGAGAATGATCTGCCCGGTGCTTTGATTCGATTGCGGGCGCATTTGAATCCCGATGGATTATTCATGGCCGCCATGTTTGGCAGTGACAGTTTGATGGATTTACGCCAGACCTTTTATCAAATTGATCAAGCCTTGTTTGGCGGTGCAACGGCACGGCTTTACCCGATGATTGATCATCAATCCGCCGCCGCCCTTTTAGGGCGCGCCGGATTAAATTTGCCTGTCGTAGATAAAGACCGCGTCACGGTAAATTACAGTCGCCTCAAAACGCTGGTCGATGATCTCCGTGATCTTGGGTTATCCAACGTGCTAACCACACGCCATAAAGCCCCTCTGCCCAAAGGTATATTTAACCTCTTCGAAGCCGCCTACCCCAAAACCGAAGACAGCAAGTTCAAAGCGCAATTTGAAATTCTCTGGCTCACAGGCTGGAGCCCGCATGAAAGCCAACAAAAACCTCTCAAGCCGGGGAGTGCCAAGATGCGTTTGGCGGATGCTTTGGGGACGCAGGAGAAGAAGGTTTGAGCCTGATGATTAGCCATAAGGAAGAAGCTGGCGCGCTGCACCTCGCCCTTACTTGGGGATATGGAACTCAAGAGGAAGCTATAGAATGGGCAGATAAAATTATCTTAGAAGAGGATCATCCGCCATATGAAATTATTGATGTATCTTTTTCTAAGTCAAAAGCTGAAACGATTAGCTTATTAAAATCTATGTCAAGACCCGCTAATAATTGGAATGCACTACGCTTATTCTTAAAGAGGTTTGACCCAAACACAGATATGGATTTCAAATCTGTCTCTGCGTTGGCAAGATGTTTATATCGTAAATGTGCATATTATGATGATTGTCCAGAGGATATGAAATGTTTTTCACATCATTGGGACAGCATAGACCTAGCAGAAAGCGGTTATTTAAATCTGACGAAGGAAGAAGCTATTTTTGATTTCTTGTTGGATGCTGAGAGCGTGGCTTATTCAAAACCTAGACAAATAAAAACACTTTCGACAACGAAACCGGCATTAGAAGCTGATCTTAATTTAGATAAAAAAACATACTTCAAGCGCTTATTAAATTTACTTAGCCGGAATTAGTCCGCAAACCGTTTCCCGCTCGGCAATCGATCTGCCAGCTCCCGCGCTAATTCCACATCGGCTTCGACTAAATCGAGTTTTTCAATCTCCTTCGGGAAGAGCCATTTAAGACTTTGTCCTTCATTCGGGCGGGCAAAGCCGTCCCATTGGCGACAGAGATAGAGGGGCATGAAGAGGTGAAAGTCCGGATAGGCAAAAGAGGTAAAAGAGAAAGGCTGTAAGCATCGCTCGCACGGCTCCAGCCCTAATTCCTCACGCAGTTCACGATTGACAGCTTGTTCCGGCGTTTCGCCCGTTTCGACTTTACCGCCAGGAAACTCCCACTTGCCCGCATGGGCTTTTCCGGACGGGCGCTGCGTGATGAGCACGCGGCCATCGGCATCAATCAGGGCTGCCGCCGCGACATAGATAACCTTCGGCATTAGCTGCGGTAATCCGCATTGATGTCAATATAGCCATGGGTCAGATCGCAGGTGTAAACTGTGGCCTTCCCCTCGCCCAATCCCAGATCAACGCGAATATTAATCTCAGCCTGTTTCATATAGGCGGCCCCCTCCGCCTCGGTATAGTCTGGCGCGACTTCACCCGCCTCAGCCAAAAGGTGCGGGCCGATCCAGACGGAGAGCTTATCTCGCTCGGCAGGTTCGCCCGCCTTGCCAACCGCCATCACGATACGCCCCCAATTGGCGTCTTCGCCGGCAATGGCCGTTTTCACAAGGGGGGAGTTGGCGATGCTCATGCCGACTTTTTTAGCAGAGGTATCAGAGACTGCGCCGCTAACTTTCACCGTTATAAATTTTGTTAGGCCTTCCCCGTCTTTGATGACCTGCAAAGCCAAATCTTTCATAATCCGGTGCAGGGCTTTTTTAAAACCGCCCAGGTGCGGGTCATCTATTTCCGTGATAGTTTTATTTCCCGCCTTCCCGCTGGCGAGCAACAAAAGCGTATCAGAAGTCGAGGTATCACTGTCCACCGAGATCGCATTAAAGCTCGTCTCGACATGTTCCAAAAGGAGCGCTTGCAGGACAGGTTGCGAAATCGCGGCGTCTGTCGCGATATAGGACAGCATTGTTGCCATATCTGGAGCAATCATGCCGGAACCCTTGGCGATACCGTTTATACGTATCTCTACACCATCAATCATGGCCGTGGTCGTCGTCCCTTTGGGATAGGTGTCGGTCGTCATAATCGCGCGGGCGGCCTCTTCCCAACCATCCTCATCCAAATCAGTGAGCATGTCAGGGAAACAATCCACCAGTTTAGAGGCATCCAAAGGCACACCGATCACACCGGTAGAGGCCAATTGCACCGTATCTGCCTCAACACCAAAAATATCGGCGGCACCTTGCGCTGTTTCCACTACAGCATCACGACTTTTTTGGCCCCCAAAGACATTGGCTGTGCCTGAATTGACAATTACCAAACGCGGGTTCTTGGTTTTCACCGCAAGCGCTTTACGCGACCAGTCGACAGGTGCGCCGGGGCAGAGATTTCTCGTAAATACCCCGGCGAGTGTTGTTCCCGCTTCAGCATACAAAACCCAAAGGTCCGTTCGCCCTTTATAGCGGACACCCGCTTCGGCTGTCGCCATGGAAAATCCCGCAATAGGCGGCAATCTGGGAAAGGTTTTGGGTGCAAAAGGCGAGACAGGATATTTAGCCATCATTCATTATCTTCATCAGAGGTATCTTCGGATAAGTTATCTTCGGAGGCTTGGGTGTTTTCATCGTCCGTCACATTTGGCGGCGCTTGCACTAATATCTCAACGTTACCTTTGTCGCGTAGGTCTTGAACCAAAGATTGGATAGAATCAAACGTCATAAATTTTACAATATTCGGGCGCAGCGTTTCAAATGTCTGTTTTTGGGCGGGACGGCGGTCAAGTACTTCGCCAATATGCCAGCCAAATTCTGTTTCAAACACATCGGTGACTTCGCCTTTTTTTGTGCTGAAAATAACTTTGGTAAAATCAGGACTGAGCATGTCACGGGTAAAATAGCCTAAATTCCCGCCTGTTTCGCGCGAGCCCTCATCTTGACTGATGGATCTTGCAAGTTCTGCAAAGTCAGCCCCCTCATCGAGGCTTTTTAAGGCCGCTTTTGCAGAGGCTTCATCACTCAGCAAAATGTGCCGTGCACGAATTTCGTCACCCCGATCAACAAGCGCCGCCTGTTCGTCATACATACGGCGAATGGTTGTCTCATTCACCGTTTCTTTTAGATGCTCTTCGACTAAAATATTACCTAAAATACGTTCTCGGGCGGCAGCTAATCGACGTTTATTTTCATCTGTTTGGTCCAGAGACTGCCTGACAGCCGCTAGTGCCAAAAGCCTTTGATCCACTAATTCTTCAATTAAGGCCTGAAATCTGGGATCAGTTTCCGAAAAATTTTCCCCGGGCTTGATTAAGCCACGTTCAATCGCCAAACGCTCAACATCACTTTGGTAAAGCCTGGTTTCATCCACACGCGCAATTTCAGTATCCCCTAAGCGCATTGCGCCGGAATTAAGACTATCGGCGGGGCCATCATCACTCTGGTTCCCACAGGCTGATATGACTAAACTAACCGCAATCATGAGACTGATCGAGAATTGACGCATCTTCACTCCTTCCAAGCTACATTTTAACGTGATTTTTTGCACGAAGCACAGTCAATTACTCGCCCCTTTCATTGACTTACCAAGGGAGGCTTCTTAAGTCACCACAAAGTATTATTGGCTCAAACAGATAGGAACAATATCTGCGAGTGCGATAGAAACACTGGGACAAGACAGCAGGAGCCTTCATGTTAGGCATGGCGAAAAAGATTTTTGGTTCAGAAAATGATCGAAAACTAAAAAAACTCAGACCGTTGGTGGGGAAAATCAATGCGCTTGAGCCACAATTTGAAGCCATGACGGATGATGCGCTGCGAGCGCAGACCGATATTTACAAACAACGCGTTAAGGACGGTGAGGCCTTGGATGATTTGTTGCCTGAAGCTTTCGCCACAGTACGAGAGGCTGCCAAGCGCACTCTCGGCCAGCGTCACTACGATGTTCAGCTTATTGGAGGCATTACGCTCCATCGGGGCGAAATTGCGGAAATGCGCACAGGTGAGGGTAAAACACTTGTCTCCACACTCGCCGCTTATCTTAATGCGCTCAAAGGCGAAGGTGTCCACATTGTAACGGTGAATGATTATCTCGCCAGTCGTGATGCAGAATGGATGGGTCAGATCTATAAATTTTTGGGTTTAACCGTTGATTGTATCAATAATCACCAACCGTATGGCGGCGGACGCCAAGCGGCTTACAACTGCGATATCACTTACGGCACGAATAACGAGTTCGGCTTTGATTATCTGCGTGATAATATGAAATATAGTGTTGAGGAAATGGATCAACGCGGTCACGCCTATGCCATTATCGATGAAATTGACTCTATTTTGATTGATGAAGCGCGGACACCATTAATTATCTCAGGTCCAACCGATGATAAATCAGAGCTTTATCGCACCGTCGATAAAATCATCCCACTCATTAACGAAAGTGGTTATGAGGTCGATGAGAAAGCCCGCTCGGCAACTTTTAACGAAGAAGGTAATGAGCAGATAGAAAACATCTTACGCGAACAAGGCTTACTCGAGGGCGAAAGCCTTTATGATGTGGAAAATGTCACCGTTGTCCATCACATCAATCAAGGCCTTAAAGCCCATAAGCTTTATGTCCGTGATAAGGATTATATTGTCAAAAATGACGAAGTGGTTTTGATTGATGAATTTACCGGACGTATGATGGATGGCCGTCGCCTCTCTGACGGTCTTCACCAAGCGATTGAAGCCAAAGAAAACGTCGATATCAAGCCTGAAAACGTTACGCTTGCATCAATCACGCTTCAGAACTATTTCCGCCTTTATGGCAAACTCTCCGGCATGACGGGCACGGCCGAAACCGAAGCTGGTGAATTCGCTGAGACTTACGGTCTCGAAGTTCTCATCATTCCGACAAATAGACCCATCCAGCGAATTGATGATGAAGATGTCATTTACCGCACGGAACAAGAAAAATTCAAAGCGATTGTCGATGATATTGAAGGCAAAACCGCCAGCGGTCAGCCTATTCTCGTGGGTACAGTCAGTATTGAAAAGTCAGAACGCTTATCTGAATATCTTACTCAACGCGGCGTTGATCATCGTGTCTTAAATGCGCGTTTCCATGACCAAGAAGCCTCTATCGTGGCCCAAGCCGGTGTGCCAGGCGCAGTTACCATTGCCACCAATATGGCGGGTCGAGGTACCGATATCCAGCTCGGGGGTAACCTCGACATGCGGATAGAGCAAGAGATACCAGCAGACGTTGCCGAATCAGAACGTGAAAGCTCAATAGCCCTCATCAAAGCCGAGATCAGCGGATTAAAGGATAAAGCATTGTCGGCTGGGGGGCTTTATGTTTTGGGCACTGAACGTCACGAAAGCCGCCGCATTGACAATCAGCTTCGAGGCCGAACAGGTCGTCAAGGCGATCCTGGCCGCTCAAAATTCTATCTCTCGACCGAAGATGACCTCATGCGTATCTTTGGTGGGGATCGCCTGAAATCTATGATGGCGACAATGAAGTTTGAAGAAGGCGAACACCTGACCAACCGCTTTATGTCTAAGGCCGTGGAACGCGCTCAGGTCCGTGTGGAGCAACGTAATTTCGACATTCGGAAAAACTTGCTCAAATATGACGATGTCATGAATGATCAGCGCAAAACGATCTTTGAACAGCGCATGGAATTTATGACGGATAATGATGTCTCTGACGTGATCGAAGATTTCCGTCATCAGCTCTGCGAAGACTTGATCGAAACACATATTCCGAAAAAAGCCTATGCCGAACAATGGGACACAAAGACACTTAATGAGGCGAGTAAAGAAGCGCTTTTGATGGATATTCCATTTGATAAATGGGCCGACGAAGAAGGCATTGCCGATGAAGAAATGCTTGTGCGCCTGAAAAAAGCAGGAGATGATGCGTTCACCCAACTCACGGACGGGATCGATGACAGTGAAATGCTGCGCGCGCAAAAGCAAATTCTCTTGCAAGTCATCGACAAAAACTGGCGAGAACATTTGCAACAACTTGATAATTTGAAATCCGTTATTGGCATGCGTGCCTATGGGCAACGCGACCCTCTTAACGAGTATAAATCCGAAGCCTTCACATTGTTTGATAAGCTTTTGACATCGCTGCGCGAAGACGTGACCAAAGCGATGATGAACCTGTTACTCAACGTGCAAATGCAGCGGCAACAACGTCAAACCCAGCAGCAACAAGCACAAGCGAGGGCGACAGCCGCCTCAGCACGTTCTCCCATGGAAATGGTCGCAGCGACCCCAGCCGCTGCAGAATTGACGCCAGAGCAATTAGAGGGCGTTAGCCGAAATTCCCAATGCCCTTGTGGTTCGGGGAAAAAGTTCAAACATTGCCACGGCTCGATATAACTTATTTTGACCGCCTTGCGGGGCAGTATTGATTGAATCAGTTTATGCATAAAGTGTCAGTTTTATTGACATCTACTGGCACGACTTAGTGTGAGAGCGAAGCCTTGTTCTAAGATCTAAGATTCAAAGTCTGTTTGAAAACGTTTCGCTTTATCTGTCAGAGGCCGCGCGTTGTAATCTATCATTTATCGCAGCGCCTAACCCTTCATAGGGAATTGGAGCAACAGCAATACCTTTAACGTCTTGGCGATCAAGCGCCCGTAAGAAGTCATAAAGTCGGTGACTGGCCTCTTGTAAATCTGCGTGAATTGAAAGGTTTAAATCTGCCTCAACATCAGTGGCGCCAAAGGCCAAGAACACCTCACCTTTCTGTTTTTTCACAGCATTGCGGCGCACCTTAGCCCGGGGCGCATAATGGCTTTCCAGCATTCCGGGAGCGATAGGGTGCGCGCTCTTATCTGAAAAACGGATATCCGAAATATAAGGTACGAAACTCTCCACAGGAATAGCACCAGGCCTTAGGAGTGTGGCGTGGGTGTCCCCGACCGCCAAGACAGTGCTTTCAATGCCGCTTCTGCAAGGGCCATTATCAATGATAAGCTCTACCTTATCACCAAGATCATCAAAAACATGTTGCGCCGTTGTCGGGCTGATATGGCCTGATATATTGGCGCTGGGCATAACTATTGGGCCGTCAAAACCCAAATGATTAAAGGGTTCAGTCCAGGGCGCAACCGGATAGCGGATCGCAATTGTATCAAGGGCCGCGCCGGCATAAACACTTACATCCGCAGAGGGTTTTTTGGGTAAAACCAAAGTCAGAGGCCCTGGCCAGAAGGCCTCCATTAATTGCTGCGCCAACGGTGAGACCTCTGCTAATTTGTGCGCGGCCTCAAAATTAAATATATGCGCAATGAGTGGATTGTGACTGGGTCGCCCTTTCGCACTATAGATAGACTGAACAGCGCGGTCATCAGATGCGATTGCAGCCAGTCCGTAAACCGTCTCTGTTGGTAAGGCCACAAGTCTTCCCTGTCTGAGGGAACCAACTGCCAGGCGATAAGCCGTATCGCTTGCAGGTATGATATTCGCCTTTGTCATCATACAGCCTTTTAGCGCTATTTTAAAAACCAAACCACTCTTATTGACTTGGATTGTCTTGGCTTTTCTGCCTGGATCGTAATGACGGGCTTATTTGCATAAAGGCTGAATATTGGATTACAAATTGAGAAAAACACGTGCAAAACTGTCCTAGGACAAAAACCCCTAATCATAGGCCTTTAGGGTCGTTGGATGATCAAATGTTCAAAGCTATGGGAAGGATTCAAAAATGACAACAGATGACCAATCTATAAATAATGAAGCCAATCAAGAAGACGCCTTCTCTATCCCCGAAATGCGTTATGATGAAGATGCCATTCGCCATGCATTTGAAACAGGCGAATATCCGTATGAGAAGAAACTGAGCCGGAAAGCTTATGAGGCCAAGAAACGGGACTTACAGACTGAATTATTAAAGGTTCAGCTTTGGACAAAACAAACAGGGCAGCGGTTTGTTTTGATATTTGAGGGTCGCGATGCTGCAGGCAAAGGCGGCACGATTAAACGCTTTACCGAACATTTGAACCCGCGCGCAGCTCGCGTTGTTGCTCTTGAGAAGCCAACAAATACTGAGCAAGGTCAATGGTATTTCCAACGCTATATCAAACACCTCCCAACTGCCGGTGAAATGGTCTTGTTCGACCGATCTTGGTATAATCGTGCCGGTGTTGAACGCGCCATGGGGTTTTGCACACCAACAGAATATTTAGAGTTTATGCGCCAGACTCCAAAGCTCGAACGCATGCTTGTTCGCTCGGGTATACATATGTTCAAATATTGGTTCTCTGTCACACAAGAGGAACAGCGCAAACGGTTTGAATCTCGTGAACACGACCCTTTAAAACAATGGAAACTATCGCCCATCGACAAGGCTAGCCTCAACAAATGGGAAGATTACACCGAAGCCAAAGAAGCAATGTTTTATTATACGGATACAGCAGATGCGCCTTGGACGATTATAAAATCAGACGACAAAAAGCGTGCGCGGCTTAATTGTATGATGCATTTCCTCAATAGTTTGGATTATCCCGGCAAAGATCCCAGCATTATTCATACGCCTGATCCGCTTATCGTTGGCAAAAGCACCCATGTTTTACAAGGTAGCGGGCAGATTATGAATAAGGCCCTGCATCCGGATTTGCGACGTAAATAGAAAATAAATGCGCGCAAACACAGTAACACAACCTAAATGAGGACAATTTTGCCACAGTTGATAGGTTTTCGTAAAATTTATGTAATTTAGGCATTATGACCTCATGACGAACATTTCTGTGCTATTCGCGCCTAAAATCCGTGCGTTTAATACAAATCAAACACTTTTCCACTAATCCGCATCGCGTAAAGCAGGATGCTTCCCTAATCAAATTTACATGAAATTATAAAGCGGCGATCATTTCAGGGGCCGCTATTTCGAGTTTTAAACGGAGAGCATCATGAAAAAACTCATCTCAATTGTCGCATTGTTGAGCACCACAGCAATGGCACCAACTGCTTTCGCCGGAGACGTCAGCGTTTCAACATCCATTGACTATGTAAGCGAATATGTTTTTCGCGGTGTCAGCTTTGCCCGAGGTGCCGTTCAACCCGGTATCGAAATTTCAAAAGACGGTTTTACGGCTGGTGTTTGGACTTCTGCGGCTCTTGGAGAGGCGAGCATAGTCGCTGCCGACGAAATTGATGTTTATGCAGGCTATTCTTGGGGACTGTCTGATGTGATATCCGCAGATGTTGGGGCAACAATTTACCATTTCCCGGATACGGATGGTGGCCTATTTGATTTTGGAGGGGCCTCAACCATCGAAGGTTATGCGGGTTTAAGCTTTGACGTACCTTTGGCTCCAAGCATTTATGCATATTATGATCTCGACTTGGAAGCATTTACGCTCGAAGGCGGCGTGTCTCACAGCGTACCTGTCGCAGAGAAAACAAGTCTCGATCTTGGCCTAACAGCGGGTCTTGTCACAGCAGATGGCGGTGGAGATTACCAGTATGGATCTGCTTCTGCAAGCTTGGGCTATGGTTTCACAGATGATGTATCGGCCTATATCGGCGCTAATTTCTCTTTATCCTCTGAAGACACTTTGAATTTCCGCAAATTTCAGTTGCCTGATGGCTCAGACTTTGCCGCAACAACAGATGATAATCTGATTTGGTTCGGCGTGGGCGTTGCTGCTGGCTTTTAAGCCGCTTACCCATCTTGGGAGGACGAAACCCCGCTGCAATCAGAGATGAAGCAGTGGGGTTTTTCAATGCCAAAATGAAATAAATTTACCAGTTCTTAACTATAGTTCGAGCACGGCTTACATCATAGAAAGAATAATTTTTTTCAGGATGTTTCATGCCACCTTCACCGCGCAACTGGTTTCAAAGACTAGCACCCTATCGCAACGCTGAAAATGGCAGAGCTTTTTTTGAATTACTGGTAACGCTCGTTCCATTTTTTGCACTTTGGGCAGGAATTTGGGCCCTTTTACAAGCTGGTCATTACTGGGCGATTTTAGGCTTTATCCCTGCCGGTGGTTTATTGGTAAGATTATTTATCATTCAGCATGATTGCGGTCACCAATCTATGTTTAGCCATAAATACGTCAACGATTGGATGGGGCGGCTTATTGGTATCTTGACCCTGACACCTTATGATCATTGGAAACACAGCCATGCACTTCATCATGCAAGTTCAGGTAACTTAGATAGACGCGGCGTTGGAGACGATATTATCACGCTGACGGTTGAAGAATATAAGGCTTTGTCAAAGTGGGCCCGTTTCAAATACCGCGCATATCGGCATCCTATCGTTATGTTTGGCATTGGCCCTGCCTATGTTTTCTTGGTCTTTAACCGCCTACCTATAGGCGCCATGAGGAATGGTGTTAAGCCTTGGGCAAGCGCCTTGCTGACCAATCTCGGTGTCGCAATTGTCTATGGATTGTTGATTTGGGCCGTTGGATGGAAAATCTTTGTTCTTATACAAATTCCCACGATTATTGTCGCCGCGACGATTGGCGTTTGGATGTTTTATGTGCAGCATCAATTTGACGACACACATTGGTCACGAAATGAGGATTGGAACCGCGAGACCGCAGCCTTAAAAGGCAGCTCTTATTATGCCTTACCTCAGCCTTTCATGTGGGTCACAGGTAACATTGGCATTCATCATATCCATCATTTATCTTCGAGAATTCCATTTTATCAATTACCGCGAATTCTTAAGGCACATCCGGAACTAAAATCCGTAGGGCGTCTTACTTTTCTGGATAGTCTAAAATGCGTCAACCTCGCTCTATGGTGTGAAAAAACCAGAAAAATGGTAAGTTTTCGTACAGCAAAGGCAATAAATTAAAGCCTTGTCCTAGCTTAGAGTCCGGCCAATGTTTAAGAATTTCTGACGACGTCGTTTAATTAATTCATCAGAAGATAACTCAGACAACTCCTTGAGAGAGTTTATAATAGTCGCCCCAACCGTTTTTAAAGCAACACCGGGTGTACGATGAGCGCCACCGATAGGTTCTGCTATAATCGAATCAATAACGCCTAATGTTTTCAAATCCTGTGCCGTAATTTTCATGGCTTTCGCGGCGTCCTGAGCTTTAGCCCCATCTCGCCAGAGAATGGACGCACAGCCCTCTGGAGAAATAACGCTATAAATAGAATGCTCCAACATCATAACATGATCTGCAGTCGCGATCGCCACGGCGCCACCTGACCCCCCCTCGCCAGTAATGATGGAAACAAATGGCACACGCAGGGACAAACCGCGATCAATCGAACGTGCAATCGCTTCAGCTTGGCCGCGCTCTTCAGCTCCACGCCCCGGATATGCGCCTGCCGTATCTACAAAACTCACAACAGGAATAGAAAAACGCTCAGCCAAATCCATCAAGCGCACAGATTTTCTATACCCTTCCGGGTTTGCCATGCCGAAATTATGGTGCAGGCGGCTTTCGGTATCCGTACCCTTTTCATGGCCCATAACAACAACAGATTGACCGCGAATTTTACCAAGGCCGCCTAATAACGCATTATCGTCACCGAACTTACGGTCCCCTGATAGCGGCGTGTAATCAGTGACGAGCGATTTAACATAAGCGCTATAATGTGGTCGCGCTTCATGACGCGCAATCCGAGTCTTTTCCCATGGGCCAAGATTTGAGTAGATTTTCTTTAATTGCTCTTCAGCTTCTTTACGCAAGGCGATGAGCCCTTCCGCAGACTCACCCTCACTCGCCAACAATACATCAATTTTGGCGTCGATCTCGGCCAAAGGCCGCTCAAAGTCCAGATAGGTTCTCGCCATAGGGGGCTCCGAAACAATGCGTTAGCGAGCGGGTATAGAGGGTCTGTCAGGATTCACAAGATATAGACTGAATAGAAGCCTTGTTTCTTGTCGATTACGCCGACTCTACAGTCGTTAACACAAGCGTTCCGAGACCAAGAAGGGCGAGCAACGTCCAGAGCGTGATAGATGATATATCCGCTGAGCCGATAGAGAACAAAGGGGCATCCAGCGTATTACTCGAATTCAATTCTTGGAGAAACGTTATGAGGAACGGCAATTGTGAAGCCGCTATAAGCCCGCCGCATAAGCCAAACCCACTTAAGACAAAACGGCGACGTTTTTCTTCTGATCGCACAGAGCCCATCACAGTGTTTTGGAGGTCTTGCGAATAAAGCGTAGCATTCTCTTGCTCAAACAGTGCCGTCAGATCATTATAATGCGTTTTGTCGGTCATATCATCTCCACATCATGCAACATTATCAATTTCCATCGCTTTTCGCAATTGCGCAACTCCACGGTTCACGTGCGATTTGACGGTTCCTAGAGGCCAGCCCGTTGCTAACGCGGCTTCTTGATGGCTGAATCCCGTAGCCACGCACAGAATAACGCAAATGCGCTGTTTTTCTGATAATGTATTTAAAGCAGTATTGAGGTCGAGCCTCGATTCAAAACATCCTTTTGACGGATCAAAAACCTTTCCATGAATATTTTCATCGAAAGTGATTACATCCTTCTTTTTACGATAATATTGCAAAAACTCGCGATAGGTGATGGTTCCAATCCAAGATTTGAACGAGCCGCCGGCATAAGTTTCAATGCGCCGCCACGCCGTTAGAAAAGCGGATTGCGCAAGGTCATCCGCCTCAGCACCACCCCGCATGAGGCGATGGCTTATACCTCTTACCACCCCGTTATAGCGCAAGACCAAAACGGCAAAGGCCGCTTGGTCTCTTTTCGCTGAACGCGCCGCCAGTTCAGGGTCACTTAAGGTTTCTAACGACATTCAAAAATGACGGTCAAAAATAGCCCTTACAACCCGCGTTTATTTCGTCCAAAAAACCACAGACCTAAATAAGCCGCGCCAAGCAAAAGTGGAAACATAGAGATCGCAAATAAAGCCCGTTCAGCATTATCATCTCCGTCGCCTGCCATCATAGCCAGAATCATTACCGCCAAGCTAAAAGCCACCAAAAGCACCCCACGGCGCAAATCTGTCGATCTTGGATTAATCAATTCGCTTAATTTTTGGACGGTTTCATCCGGCATAGCTTGACCTTTTTCAACTGTATGCCGAATTGTCTCATGAATAAGCGTGTTTTTTTTGTAGCTGAAATGCGACAAGAGCCAGACCACGCCAACTCCACTAAAAAACAACCCCAATGGTACTAAAATATCTTCAGTCATAAACCTTCTCCTTTTTAGGCATCTATACAGTGTCCTTACCTTATAAGAGGGTAGAACGGGTATATTTGGATGCAGGGAGAATAAATAAATTTAAAGCGCGTCGAGGAAGTCCCTCGCCGCCAAGCGGCCTGCAAATTGCGGCACACCCGCTTTTTGCAAACATTCAACGACAAAAGCAAGGTCGGGTGCAGACAATTTGGAGCCATCCATCAAAGGGGCTAAGCGCAAAAGAAGCTGTGCCGTTTGGCGTGCTTCAGTATTAGCTTTTAAGACGGCACGGTCGCCGGCACTTAAATTACGTCCATCAGTAAAATCAGATCCCGGCAGTTTGTCTGCTGCGACCTCCGATAATTGCGCCCCTAAAGCCAGCGCAAGAAGTGCATCACGTTTTGCGCGACCATTTTCCGGAGCACGTAAGCGGCTATCAATATCACGTCCCAACGTCCCAAATATAAAGCCATTCCCCAAGGCATCTGCCGCGAGTGCAATGCGCGCTTGTGCATTGCCTTCCGGCAGCGCCGCAAACATGCCTTGAAGGGCAAGAATATCACTACGTTGAACAGCGGCGCGTGCATAAAGACCCAGATCAGAAAGGGCCTGAATAGCGGCAGGCCAATTCCGAATGTTTTCATCCATCATATCTATCAAGCGTTGTCTCGAAGAGACATCCGGCGCTCTACGCAATAAAGCTGAAAATGCTCCGGCGGCGGCGGCGGGGTTGCCGGACGCCCGTGCCAATAAGAAAAGTTGGGCTGTCCCGCGCGCTGAAGAGTCCGCTTCGGCGGAGAGAAAGTCAAAACTGCCTGAAGCTGCGATATTTTCGGGATCAAAAGCGAGATCGGAAAAAACTTGCGCGATTTGGTTGTCGGATAAATCCCATGCAAATTTGAAAAGTGCCGCCAAACGCATATCTGGATCCGCGGCAGGGTCAAAAGCCTGGCCCGGACGAGCGGCATCAAGTTCCACCGCGGCGATATTATACATCGCGGCCGTTATAGGGTCATATATGTCGGCAACCGTAGGAAGTTTTTTAGACCCTCCACTCAACACATTCACCAAATCGAAATAAGAGTCATTTTCATACCCACCAGAGCGCAAAAAGTCCGTTGTCAGCTCTGCAGCCGCAAACTCCTCACGCTCTAAATGACATAAAGTGCGTAGGCGCTTCCAAAAAATTTCAGAGCGGCCATCCGTAATCGTGTCTGACAGTCCGCATGCCGTTTTTATGTCGCCGCTCCTCAAGGCTAGTTCTGCTTGAATGGAAGGTGTCCGCGCCGCAGACCCGCTGCGTGTTACTAATGTTTCAAGAGACGCTTTATCTGATATCTCACTCACAGCCGCAAGCTTGGCCGTTTCATAAGCGCGCAACTCGAAAGTATCACCTTCCGGAGGAACACCTGAGGACAATAATACAGTCCGAAGCATATCTTTGATCAGAGGATCCGATGTATTCAGAGGGGCGTTTTCTATAAGCTTTGTCGCCATAGTCGCCGATGTGCCTTGCCATAGGTTGGGATCAAGGCCGCCTGTACGTATATCGATGACCCCGGCATCATAGGCTGTGGGTGCATCCAATGTACCCTGCTCAATAGTTTGCGCATAGGTGGATGTTGAGAGGCTTAGAACGGCAGCAGTTGTGAGTAAAAAGTGACGCATATGATTATTTCTCATAGGTGTCAGGCAATTCAATAATCTTAACCTCTTGCGGGGCATTTTGAGGCGAGGCTTTGCTGAGTAACACAAAAAAGCCACCAAGAAGCAGAATTAACAAGACGCTGGCACCAATAAGAGCTTTTTTCATGATCGTTCTGTCCGCCTTCTAACTGTATTTGACAGCCCTAATTCGGGCCTAATTTGTGAGTTCGTTGCTTTAGGAGTTGAGCATAACCTGATTTGTGACCATATTAAGCCTAAATTTTCAGAAAGGCGCAGCTTTACCTATTTAGGCAATCTGTGTTTGAAAGGTGAAATTTCTGCTAAAGCAGAAATCTGACCAAAGTATAAAGGGCAGTCATGCCGGGACAGGAAAAAGCGTTTGACGCCCCCACCATTGCCTTGATCGGCATGATGGGTGTTGGCAAAACCACAATCGGGCGGAGGTTAGCGAAACGCTTAGGGCGTAAGTTTTTCGATTCGGACGATGAAATTGAAACGGCGTCTGGACGCACTGTCTCAGGATATTTCCGCGATCACGGAGAAGCTGATTTCAGAGAGGGCGAAAAACGCGTCATTTTACGTTTGGTCAAACCTGATATTGTGAAAAGTCCGATTATACTAGCAACAGGCGGCGGTGCCTTTACACATGAGTCTACGCGAAACATTTTATTAGAAAATAGCCTGACCATTTGGCTAAAAAGCGATATCGATACGATTATGGATCGTGTCAGTCGCAATAATAAACGCCCGCTTTTGGAAGTGGATGACCCCCGTGAGAAAGTGCGGGAGTTGATTGAGGCGCGACATCCTATTTATGCCTTGGCACACTTGCATGTTCCCATTGCGAAAGGGCCGCATATCCGTACAGTCAACCGGGTCATTCGCGCCGTTAATCGCTATCAAGCTCAACAGAAAAAGAAATTAGCATGAGCACAGCTTTAACTGTAGAGTTGGGAGAGCGCAGTTATCCCATCCATATTGGCAGGGCTCTGCTATCTCAAGCAGGCGCGCTCATCGCGGATTATGTGCCTTCAAAACGTCTGGCCATTGTCACTGATGAAAATATCTTTGCGCTCCATGGAAAAACTCTCGAAGAGGCCCTCGCCGATTATCAAACAACGATGATTATCCGTCCTGCAGGAGAGAACCAAAAAAGTTTTGAGGGCTTGCAAGCTGTTTTGGACTCGCTTTTTCGAGCAGGGTTTGACCGCTCAGACTTACTCTTGGCGTTCGGCGGCGGCGTGATTGGTGACCTCGCAGGGTTTGCGGCAAGTATTTACAAGCGTGGCATATCCTTTGTTCAGATACCAACGACCTTATTGGCGCAAGTCGACAGTTCTGTTGGCGGGAAGACGGCGATTAATAATAGCTACGGGAAAAATCTGGTAGGCGCATTCTATCAACCGAAAGCCGTGATTGCCGATACTGACATGCTTGCCACTTTGCCCCGACGCGAAATCAAAGCGGGTTATGCCGAGATCGTCAAATACGGTCTTCTAGGGGACCGCGCATTTTTTGATTGGTTGGATAATGAAGGCGGAAGAAAAGTTTTGGCCTTAGACAGAACTGCGCTCGCCAAAGCAATTAAAATATCATGTAAGACGAAAGCCCGTATAGTGGCCGCCGATGAACGCGAGGCAGGCCAACGCGCCCTTTTAAACCTAGGACACAGCTTTGCCCATGCCCTAGAATTAGACGCAGGATATGATGGTGACTTGCTGCACGGTGAAGCCGTCAGCATAGGGATGGATATGGCGTTTCACTATTCAGCAATGGCAGGGCTGTGTTCCAAGAATGAAGCCACAAATGTATCAGATCATTTGCAAAAACTTGGTATGCCACACGTGAAGTCTGAATTGGGTCGCTTTATTGATCCGGCCAAGCTTACTCACTATATGGGCCAGGATAAGAAAAATGAGGCCAATAAAATTACACTAATTTTAACACGCGCCATAGGGGAAGCTTTTGTTCAAAAAGACGTCTCGGCGACAGATATCAAAACCTTCCTGACGACGCTTTCCCAAATGGATAAACTTCAATGAGTGCTATTTTAGAGCCGACCAATCTTATCATGATTGGTATCATTTTGTCTCTTTTAGTCTGTTCGGGATTTTTCTCCAGCTCTGAGACCTCTCTAACTGCAGCCTCTCGTGTGCGGATGCATTCTGCGGAAAAAGACGGCGATAAGCGCGCCACTGTTGTGACGAAACTGCTTAACATGCGGGAACGCTTATTAGGTGCAATTCTGCTAGGTAATAATCTCGTCAATATTTTAGCCTCCGTTCTGACAACAGCTTTATTTACGAGGCTCTTCGGGGATGGCGGGCTAGCTCTGGCCGGAGCCACAGCCGTCATGACGCTGCTCATTCTTATCTTTGCCGAAGTCCTGCCGAAAACTTATGCCATTTCACAACCGGATAAGCTGGCGCTCATTGTCGCGCGCCCTATTGACTTGATTGTCAAAATATTTGCGCCGGTTGTGTCTATTGTACAAATCATCGTGAATGGCGTTTTACGCATTTTTGGGGTGGATACAGATGCCTCAGCCTGGACGGCTGCAGACGAGATTAAAGGTGCTGTCGACCTTCATTTGCAAGAAGGCGGCGTTGCAAAGCGCGCAAGAGACCAAATTTACGGTGTGTTGGAAATCGGCGAGTTGGACGTGGAGGACGTCATGATCCACCGTAAAAACTTGTCCATGATTGACATTAACGACCCGCCAGAAGCCATAATTAAAAATGTCTTGGCCAGTGGTCATTCGCGACTGCCCCTTTATAATTCTGACCAGGACGATGTCGTTGGCGTTCTCCATGTTAAAGATTTGCTGAAATCCATGGCACGTCTTGATGGTGATCTGAACGGGCTCAACCTCAAAAAACTGGCGCGCGAAGCGTGGTTTGTTCCGGAGACAACCTCGGTCGTGAAACAACTGCGTGCCTTCCAACAGAAGCGCGAGCATTTTGCACTTGTGGTTGATGAATATGGAGCATTAATGGGCGTCATTACGCTCGAAGACATTTTGGAAGAAATCGTCGGCGATATTCAGGATGAATATGACGAAGAGGTCCGTGGCGTGATCCGCTACAAAGACGGCACGGTCAATGTGCGCGGCGATGTCGCCGTGAGAGACCTCAACCGCGCAATGGACTGGAAGCTCCCCGATGAGGAAGCTGTCACGATTGCCGGACTCGTCATTCACGAAAGCCAAACCATCCCCACCGTCGGACAGGCCTTTGCTTATCACGGCTACCGCTTTGAAATTCTGGAGCGCCAACGCAATCAGATACAATCCTTGAAGGTGAGCAAGACTTATGAACCGGATCAGCGCAGTGAAGGGTAAAAAGCCCTTCACAACCCTCAGCCTTGCCGTCCTTCTTGCAGGTTGCAATATTAGCACTCAAAAAGCACAGG
This sequence comes from uncultured Algimonas sp., assembly GCA_964352855.1. Classification (GTDB taxonomy): domain Bacteria; phylum Pseudomonadota; class Alphaproteobacteria; order Caulobacterales; family Maricaulaceae; genus Litorimonas. The sequence continues at coordinate 49,459 of CAYGTR010000003.1, forward strand.
ACAGTTATATCATATTCAAAAATGCAGATATTGTCACAATGGATGCAAAGCAGCCTTCGGCGTCAATTTTGATCATAAAAAATGATAAAATTTTTGATGTTCGAAATGATCTCGATTTCCCACCGAATTATATAATTGGCAAGACTAAAGACATTGACTTAAAAGGCGCGACGATCCTGCCCGGTATAATTGATAGCCATGTTCATGTGCGTGAATTGGGTATGGATAAGATAAAAGCGAACCTCGTAGGTGTTGAAAACACCGAAGACATTGTCGCGCGGCTTCAAAACCGTTTTCCTAATCCCGAACCGAATGTCTGGCTCATCGGGCAAGGTTGGGATGAAGGTGAATTTGGTTCACGCGGTTATCCTGACCGCGCCGCCTTAGATATAGCCTTTCCTAATAACCCCGTTGCCCTTGAGAGCCTACACGGTTTTGGTGGTTTTTATAATGCAAAAGCTCTGGATATCGCAGGTGTCACGGATGATACACCTGACCCGGAAGGTGGAACAATTCTGCGTCGCGAAGATGGCAGTCCTACCGGCGTGATGTTGACCTTAGCGCAAGATTTAGTCGACACTTACATTCCCATGCCCGATCAAGCGCAACTGGAAGACGCCATAAACGCTGGACTGATGACCATGGCACAGGCCGGAGTGACCTCGATACACGAGGCGGGTATGACCGATGAGGATGTAAAAGCTTTCCAAAGCCTCGCGCGGAAAAAAGCTTTGCCTATTCGGGTTTATGGTATGCTCGACGGAAATAATCGTCCGCTTATGTCGACATGGTTCGAAAAAGGCATAGAAAACGATCCCGATGACTGGCTAGACATTCGTAGCATTAAAGTTTTTTACGATGGTAGCTTGGGTTCACGCACAGCCCTTATGTCCGAACCTTATTCAGATAAACCCGAGACTGCAAATCCAAGTGAGCGTATTTCGCCGGCCAATATGCTCGCCTTGGGGAAGAAGGCGGTTGAGACGGGTTTCCAAATGGCCGTCCATGCAATTGGGGATGAAGGCAATAACAGAACACTGAATATCTATGACGAAGCGCTGCAAGGCACCGACAATCACCGTTGGCGAATCGAACATGCGCAAGTTGTTTTACCTGACTTTTATGAACGTCTCTCTGATATGGCTACGATTGCGAGTATGCAGCCAAGCCATGCTATGGGTGATAGTAATTGGGCAGAGGACCGCATAGGATCCGTGCGTATAAAACATGCCTATGCCTGGCAAAGGATTTTAGAGGCGAATGGAAAACTCATTTTCAACTCAGACTTACCGGGCGAGCCTTGGACGCCGATGGAAACTCTTTATTTTGCTGTTACCCGTCAAAAGTTAGACGGATCACCCGCAAAGGGTTGGTATAAGGATCAGGCTGTGAGCGTAGAGACAGCCCTTCGCGCCATGACCATTGAGAATGCCTATGCAGCTTTCCAGGAAGACTCCCTTGGGTCTTTGGAAAAGGGCAAATGGGCAGACTTTATTATCATTGACAATAATCCCAATAATATCCTTCCGGAAACCATTAAAGACGTTCAGGTGCAACAAACTTGGGTGGCAGGAAAGTTAGTCGCAGAAAACCCTTAAGCCGAGTTAGAATTATCCTGGCGTCAGTTTCATAAGACGTCCGTTGCCTCTGTCTTCCAAGACATAGATCGCCCCGTCTGGCCCGATTTCGACTTCTCGGATGCGTTTATCCCATTCATAACGCGCGGCCTCTTTGGGTTCACCGTTCATGTCAACGCGGATGAGGGCTTTGGAGCTTAAACCGCCGATGAGGGCATCACCGCGCCAAGCTTCAAATACATCGCCATCGTAAAACGCCAATCCCGCAGGGCTAATTGCGGGATCCCACCAGACAATTGGTTTTTCATATATTGGAAATTCGTCATGATCTGGAATCTCGACACCGCTATAGTGATCGCCATTCGAGACTACCGGATAGCCATAGTTTTCAGAACGAATAACTTTGTTGAGCTCATCCCCATGTGCGGGGCCCATTTCATGTACCCAAAGCTGACCGTCTGAGTCAAAGTCAAGACCAAGCGGATTACGGTGGCCCAAAGTCCAGATTTGTGCCGTCACGCTGCCCTCTGACGCAAAGGGATTATCGGCAGGCACTGTGCCGTCACGATTGAGACGGACAACCTTACCCAAATTCATATCCATGTTTTGCGCCGGCGTGAAATGCTGTCGATCCCCCGAACTGATAAAGAGATAGTTATCAGGTGAGACACCTATGCGGTGACCATAATGCCCATTGCCGCGCATTTTTGGGGACTGCACCCACACTTGACGGCGGTTTTCAAGCGAGCCGCTTCTCGACGTTAAATTAAGTGTGGCGCGTTCTACAACGGCGCCAGACAGATCATCGTCTTCGGCGTCGCGTTCAACAAAAGAGAGGTACACCTCGCCTGTGTCAGCGAAATCAGCCGGGACATAAATATCTCCCATGCCGCCTTGGCCGCGATCTGTGACGGATGGCCCGCCTGTAATTTCACCGAGTTTTTTACCATTTGTGTCCAAGAGCCAGATTGCGCCGCCTTTTTCGGTCACCAATGACCGACCATCCGGAAGGAACGCCATTGCCCAAGCTTTATTAAATGTTTCCAGATGCGTGGCTGTCAATGTCGCACCGTCTGTACCTGTAATGGTCACACTGTCACCGATTTTGGCGAATGCGGGCGCGGATAAGAGGCTGAGTGTCGCTGTTGTCGCAAGAAAACGCTTAAACATAATAATCCTTTTTGTTTGCTCATTTTATCTACGCGTGACATAGCCGAAAAGTTGCGCCCGCGGAGTCAAATCTCCGTTATCAAAGCCCGTTAGGCGGCATCAATCTCAAAGCTAATGGCATGAATTTGATCAACTGTCTCGCCTAAGGCTTCAATAACGGCGCGGTGACGCGCCAAACGGTTCAAACCTTTGAACTTTTCACTGATGATTTTGACATGAAAATGGCTCTCTGCGGAGCCTCCTGCGGCAACATGGGCCGCCGACCCGGCATGATCCGCATGCTTATAAGACTCGTCCAAAACCTCCAACTGCGACGGATTGAAGGTTTGTTCCAGTTTTCCCTTGATTGCCGACGCAATAATGCCCATTTTGTGCAGTCCTTAAAAAAGCTTCCAACGTAAGTGATATATGCCCGATAATTTTGATTACAAACCCAAAGGCATCGATATTCGAATTGCCCGCACGAAAAAAAAGAAAACACCCGACCAAGAACCTTGTGATTGGGCGGGTTGTACCAGCAAAGGCGGCTGCAAAGCACCTAAAAGTCCGGATCGCCTGCGCGATTATTTCAATTTCTGCCAATCGCATGCTCGGGAATATAACAAAAACTGGAATTTCTTCTCAAACATGACGGATGAAGACATTGCAGAATGGCAAGTCGGCGCCCGTCATGGTCACCGTCCGACATGGGATGTGCGCAAAAATACGGGCGAACGCGCCTCCGCGCAGAAAAAACGCAAAGCCGGCTCAACCGCGGCGACATCAGAGGGCTATAATATTTTTGGCGAGGGCAAAATTGCCGACCAGACCGAGGCCCCCCGCCGACGCCTGTCTAAAATGCAGCTAAAAGCGCTCAATGATCTGGGCTTGGACGATACGGCGACCAAAGACGATGTTCGCAAACGCTATACGCAACTCGTGAAACAGCTCCATCCCGACGCGAACCAAGGCAAGCGCAATACCGAGGAGAGTTTCCAACGCGTCGTCAATGCCAATCGCGTATTGAAGACGACGGGTTTGGGATAACTTCGGCGTTATCCGTCATTTAAAAAATTGGATTGAAATATACCTTAAACGCATTATCGAACACTTGATGAATTGGCCTTTCGGCCACCTTCTCCTGAGGGAGAAGGCATTATTAGAGATTATATTAAATGACCGACGACAAATTCCCGCTTTTCCAACCTGACATCACCATCTCAGCACGAGAGATGTTTGGCGTTGATTTTGATATGGAAGTTCCGGCCTTTTCTAAAGCCTCTGAATACGTCCCGGCCGTGGACGACGCTTATCGGTTTGACGACCGCACGACCCAAGCCATTCTTGCGGGCTTTGCTTATGACCGTCGCGTGATGATCCAAGGTTATCACGGCACAGGGAAATCGACGCATATTGAACAAGTGGCCGCGCGCCTGAATTGGCCGATGGTGCGGATTAACCTCGACAGCCATGTCTCGCGGATTGATCTGGTCGGTAAAGATGCCATTGTCCTGAAAGACGGGAAACAAATTACGGAATTCCGTGAAGGCCTTTTACCGTGGGCGCTGCAGCATCCTGTCGCCCTCACCTTTGACGAATATGATGCGGGTCGCCCGGATGTGATGTTTGTGATTCAGCGTGTGCTGGAAGCCCAAGGTCGCTTGACACTGCTCGATCAGAACCGTGTGATTACCCCCCACAACGCTTTTCGCATTTTCGCGACGACCAATACGGTGGGCCTCGGCGATACGTCTGGCCTTTATCACGGGACGCAACAAATCAACCAAGGTCAAATGGACCGTTGGTCAATCGTGTGTCAGCTCAACTATCTGGCCCATGACGAAGAAGAGGCGATCGTCCTCGCGAAATCTCCGACTTATAACACGCCCGAAGGTAAAGACATTATCGCCAGCATGGTGCGCGTCGCCGATATGACACGGAACAGCTTTATCGCCGGTGATATATCAACTGTGATGTCGCCACGGACCGTGATGAACTGGGCCGAAAACGCACGAATTTTTGACGGCGACATCGCCCAAGCCTTCCGCCTCACCTTCCTCAATAAATGTGACGAACTCGAACGCCCAATTATCAGCGAGTTTTATCAGCGTGCTTTTGGGAAAGATTTGCCAGAGAGTTCAGCGACGGTAATGGTGGCGTAAAGGAAGTTGTGAAGTCTCCTGTTATGACAATTGCACAGCGATATTGCTTGATAGTATTCATGCTTTGCCTGTCAGGGTGTTCGCAAGAAACCGTAACAAAATCCACTTATGGCGAAGAAGAAAAACGTCTTGAGCAATCACAGATTGACTATGCCAATATCGTTGAGTCAGAACGTACAAAGCAGTTAGCTAAAAGCGGGAATACGATTCTGAATGTTCCGCCACGAAAGACATTTGATGTCTCAAGTCTTAGAAGCCAATCTGGATCAGTTTGCTATAATATCGAAACACTTCCTAGGCCTTGGTTTATTGTTGATATCGAGCGCCACTCCAGACAATGGGATACGAAAACTGGCTACGAGTTAGTCCTGGCAGCAGCATCAACTGATTTAAATATGCCCTTTTTTGAAGTGATGGTTGACCCTCCTGTCACTTATGAATTCGTAACACCTTATCAAGAATATTTTTATGTTATGATTTCAGCCGTTTCTTTAGATTTCAAAGCTTCCAGTTTCGCTGAGAACATCAATTTTCATACAAAGGCTTTTGATGGTTATTACAAGCCCTTCGAATTTAATATCCGAGATTACTCTGACTGGTCATTTGAAACTTTTTCTTCGAATGGCTTCAATAATCTTATTGGCATAGATGAACAGTCTATTGCTAGTTTGAAATATGAAGATGATATTACGATAGTAAATCAAGATGTTGTCACCATTTTAAATTCGCCGGCAGCCCAATTTTATTCTAGTCCGCATGCTGTAGGTCAATTTCTACACAAAAGCGGAAAAGTGACTGTAAAAATTAAGTTTTCAGCGAAAGCTATTCCTGATGCCGCTCGACTTTTTGATTATGCACATGAAATTGTCAGTGAAATTATTGTTTCTTGTGAAGACCAATGACCGCCACGCCCATAGATAACTTTAAGCGCTCGCTTGCCGCCGCGACGAAAGCCATCTCTGGTGAGCCTGAGCTAGAGATTTCCTATGGGGGGGATGTGGCGGGGGTTGTGCGCGACCAGGTCATGTTACCGAGCCTGCCGCCGACGCCGAAACCTTTTGCCATAGCCAAAGCACGCGGTGAAGCAGACGGTATTGCGCTGCGCCTCTCCCTTCATAACCGTGAGACCCACGCCAATAATCAACCCGAGAGCGGCCCGGCCCGCATGGTATTTGAAGCGATGGAGCAAGCGCGGATAGAAGCGCTTGGCACGCAACATCTGTCCGGTTTAGGTGATAATCTACAGGCGGCCCTGTCTGATCGCGCAAAACGCAAGGGCTTTGACAAAATTGATATTACCAAAGACGACACCAGTTTTGCCGAAGCGGTCGGTCTCTTTGCGCGTGAAGTTTTGACAGGGCGCGGCTTACCGAAAACAACTGACGGTATTATGCAGGCGTGGCGTGACGAGATCGAGCAAACCGCCGGGAAGTATATGCGGCAATTGCACGATTTGTTGCCCGATCAAGATGCCTTTGGACAATCAGTCAATGACTTGATTGCGGATTTCAAACTCAATGATGATCGCGCCATTCCCGAAGAGGACGACGATAGCGAGGAAGATAATCAAGAAAACGAAGATAACCCTCAAGACCAACCCGATGACATCCCTCAAGAGGATGAGCCTGGCCAAACCGAAGTCTCTGATGCCGACGCGATGGAAGATGACAGCGCCGAGGCGCAAGATATGGTCGATGCGGAAAACATTGACGGCGAGCAGGACGATGCCGAGCAAAATCCGGAAAACGCGCCGCAACGCCCGAACATGTCCAATGCGACGCCGCCTTATCATGTTTACACCACCACCCATGATGAGGTGATCAAAGCCGAAGACCTCTGTTCGCCCGAAGAGCTAGAGCGCCTGCGCGGTTATCTCGACGGGCATATGCAAGGTCTCTCCGGAGCGATTGCGCGTCTGGCCAATCGGTTGCAACGGCGATTATTGGCGCAGCAACAACGCTCTTGGACCTTTGATCTGGAAGAAGGCATGCTCGATACGGCGCGCCTCACCCGCGTGATTATAGACCCGATGAGCGCGCTGACCTTTAAGGAAGAAAAAGAAACTGATTTTCGCGATACGGTCGTGACCATCCTGATTGATAATTCAGGCTCTATGCGCGGGAGGCCGATTATGGTCGCCGCCGTGACCGCTGATATTATGGCACGAACTTTGGAACGCTGTGGCGTAAAGGCCGAAATTCTGGGCTTTACCACGCGCGCATGGAAAGGCGGGAAGTCTTTCCAAGATTGGCTCGCCAATGGCAAACCAACGGCGCCGGGTCGTCTCAATGACCTCCGCCATATCGTTTATAAAAGCGCGGATATGCCGTGGCGTCGAGCGAAACGTAACCTCGGTTTGATGATGCGCGAAGGCTTGCTCAAAGAAAATATTGACGGCGAAGCGCTCGACTGGGCCTATCGTCGCCTTATGGCCCGCCCGGAACAACGGCGTATCCTTATGGTCATTTCCGACGGCGCGCCCGTGGATGACGCGACACAAAGCCAGAATAAAACAGGGCTGCTGGAAAATCACCTTCGCATGATGATTGATATGATCGAGAACAGATCAGAGGTCGAACTTGTCGCCATCGGTATCGGCCATGACGTGACAAGATGGTATAAACGCGCCGTGACCATAATGGACGTGGAGCAGTTGGGCGGAGCGATGACAGAGAAATTGGCTGAATTATTTGATGGGTAGAAGTTATGTATAACCTTGTGGAGATATACAGTTGACTAATAAGCATCGGAATGATTCTATAATGACGCCTGATCCGACAAACTAGCTACACACTATTTGCACGGCTTTGGTTTTGACCGTCTATGCGGTTTAACCGGGACCGTTTTCGGTCCCGGTTTTTTACCTGTTCGCACTTGGCGAGGTTTGGTTTTACAACTCATACACATCACCTCCTTTCTCCGACTTTTGACGGATTTGGTTAAAGGCGACGAATCAGGCGTCAATATAGGATTCCGTGAGTCTGTAGTTAGGTCAACATTATTAGCGATCTAGTTCGTGGATTGTTTGATCGCACGGTTTCTGAAGTCTTTAATTGCTACTCATTTTACAGGTTATTTTACAATTGACTCTCCACAACAGACTACATATGTAATCATAATAGACTACGACTGTAATCAATGAGGTTTTCATGAAACGCACCATATCTATATTAACACTACTTAGCCTCTCGGCTTGTGCCTCTCTCTCGCCTTCACCTGCATCACCCTGTGTAAAGTTAGGCCTGTCTTGTATAGGCGAAGGGAATATACTTGTCGTTGGACAAGGCGA
>CAYGTR010000003.1:57735-121714 GCA_964352855.1 uncultured Algimonas sp.
AGTTAGGCCTGTCTTGTATAGGCGAAGGGAATATACTTGTCGTTGGACAAGGCGAAGAGGCTTCAAACCTTTTGTCCCTCGCACTGGCGGCTTCAGATAATTTTGAGGAAACTTTCAACAGAAGGACAGCCAATATTGTTATTGTACCCGGAGGGTCGATCACTGCGAAGCAAAACGCCGCTTTTAAAGCAGCAGGATACCCAACTTCCCTGCCCTGGGTAAGCGCCAAAGATAAGGCCAAATTGCGAGAGGCAAGTATTCGTCGCCAAGTCATGGAGCAAACCAAAACGTTTCCTGAAGCCGTACAGAAACAGGCTCTTCAACAAGCTTTGTCCTCTGTGGGCAGCACTTCCGAAGGTGATGGATTTCAAGAGGGGGCCTTTGCCCATGAATTAGGCCATCTTTGGTTCATACAAGCCTTCAAACCAGATAATTCTGAGACGCAAAAAGGTCACGCTTATGGCGGGTGGGCCCCTGATTGGCTGGATGAAACGGCAGCCGTGCTATTAGAGAACCCCGCGCACAACAAAAGGCGGCGTGAAAGTTTTGGGAAGCTTTCGTTTGACGAAACCATTCCGTTAAAAGAGTTTTTTGCCATGGAACATCCGGGAGCAAAAGCCGCACAAATGCTTCGAAACAACCTCCCAACCGAAGCTATGGAAGGCCCTTCTAGAGAAAGTCGGACTATCGTTTTAACGGGCAAGGAAGCAGAGGAATTCGTAAAGAATTCCGGCGGGGATAAAGTGGCAAATTTTTATGCCCAAGCGCAGGTCTTTTCAGACTTTTTATTGTCACGCGCCAAGGATAGGGCAATCTATCCTGAAATAACTGAACATTTGTTAGCGGGCGGCACTTTCGAAACGTGGTTGGAAACAAAAGGAACAGCCTGGAATTTGCCATCCTCGATAGACGCACTAGGCCTTGCATGGCGTGATTGGATTGAAAACTAGAGTTTATTGACGGCCAATAAACTCTATGCCTTGACCAATAGAGGCGTCAAACCTACCACCGCATAATGGATAGACGTCTTCTTCTCAAACTCATGGCTGCCGCGGCTATATCATCTTGTGCGCCTAATGATGGGGAGACCAACAAGCATGTCGTTATAGTGGGCGCGGGTATTATTGGTGCGTCGATTGGCTATCACTTATCACAGCAAGGGGTGCGCGTAACGGTATTGGATGCCTATGGCCCAGCCTCTCATGCCACGCGTGGTAACTTTGCATGGATTAATGCCAGCTGGGCGAAACAACCCCGCGCCTATCACAGCTTAAACCAAAAGGGTGTGTCGGGATGGGGGCCATTATCCAAAGCACTCAATATTCCGCTTTCCTCAAAAGGCTCTTTGGAATGGTTTTCTGACGCGCAGCGACAAGCGCAACTAGCCAAGCAGATTCAAGAACAAGCCGCATGGGGCGAAGCAGCGTCAATGATTGACGCCGATAATTTTATAAATCTTGAACCACAAGTTAGTTTTGGCAAGGCTGCTTCCTTTGCCTTTTCCGCAAATGACCGCGCCCTTGACCCTGTCTTGGCCTGCGAAGCTTTATTGGCCGCGGTTGAAGCCAAAGGCGGCCGGGTTGATTATCCCAATCGCGCCTTGAGCTTTAAGAATGGCGTTTTGGAAACCGAAGCTGGCCCGATAAAAGCAGACCATGTTGTTGTCGCGACAGGCGTCGATAAAGACGCGCCCCAAAACTTGGGCGGCGTCTCTATTCCGCAGCGCTCCACGCCCGGCCTTATTGCCGTTACGGAACCTCTACCGCAATTAATTGATCATATCATCGTCTCTCCCGGCGTTCATATTCATCAACGCAATGATGGGCGGGTCGTCATTGGTGAGCAAGACGGCGCGCCGGACACGCATGGTGATCGCCTGCGGAATCGTCCGCTCGATTTTCCGCAATCAAGTTTTGAAGAGATGCATAAGGATATGATGTTAGAAAAAGCCGGAGAGTTTCTGCCTGCGCTTTATGATGCAGACGTCGAGGATATTTATATAGGTTGGCGACCTTTACCTCTGGATGGGCATCCTGTTTTAGGCCCATCACACGCGAAGGCAAATGTAAGCTTTGCCATAACCCATAGCGGCGTAACTCTTGCGCCTGTTATTGGGCAATTAATGGCTGATATGATTATCAGCGGTAAAACTCCAGCTGTCTTTAATGACTATCTCTCCGATCGAGAGTTCGAGAACACCACACGCTATTAATTAATACCAATCCTGATTTGTTATGACGCGACGTTTTCCAAGATCAATCATGCATCGCATATAGCGTTTATGAAATTGCAAACTCCCATCAACTTGCTTGTCGATCTTACGCCATTCGTTACAGGTTCTGGCAACGCCTTCATATACAAAGACATGCTCACCATCTTCCTCATTAATCTTTATCGGGTTTAAATGAGAGTTAGGATCTTGCTCCGCCCGAATATTTACGGCTTGCGCCGAAAATTCTTTCACCTGTGTTTTTAATATATCGATGGAACGCAAAGCCAGTTCAACAAGGTTCCAATCTTCACGCTCACCCGTCTCAGTCCACATATCATATCCCTCGCTACATTGTTGGGGATCGACCTTTTGGCATTCAGGCGTTATTTTCTGACGGCCATTAATCACCATGTAAATCTGACGTTTTGGTAAAGGCTCAGGTTGATAATTGGGATCACCCGTCCTGACTGGTTGGGGCTGAATGATCGGACCAATTTTATCGGTAAATATAAGGAAACGCGCACCCCCATCAATATATAAACGGTTATCAATCGTGATGGGGCGGGCCGCCATTGGTACAGAAGAGGAGGCCGCAACGGCCCGAATAAAACAGTCCGTATAATGACCTCTGGCCTGTGACCCAATGGGGTATTGGCCAATGCGAAGCGCCATTTCGCTCATATCCAAAGCCACGGCCTCACCTGTGTCCAAGTCGACAACACCTGTATACAACTTGCGCCCTGTTCTGGCACGCTCAATAATCCTATCAAGCATGTTATAGCGCGGATCATGTAAAATAAGACGGACAGATTGTTTTAACGGGCCGAGGTCTGATATGCCTCCGGCTTCTAGGGCCTCTAAATAATTTGCCGCTGTGAGGCTTCTGCCATTATAATTTATAAGAAGCTCAATTGCTTCGGATTCATGATCAATTTCATAACCCTCTCGGGCGGCGGCAGGTGTATTTGCAAAGGCGGCGAGTGATAATAGCGCCCCGGTAGAGACACCTGTGACCACAGAGAAATCAGGAAGGTTCCCGCCACGTTTATAAGCCCAGCCTTCTAGAACTCCTGCTCCGAAGGCACCGTTAAGGCTACCTCCGGATAAAAATAAAAGCGGGCGCGGGGTCGTTTCATTTTCAAAAGCCGAGCGAGTAGCTTCGTAAATATCCTTTTCGGGATAAGGCGTATGGTCTGCATTTAACCGATATCGGTCAAACTGACATTCGCTGCCAAAAGGCGTGACGGGCGTTTTTTGATCAATTGAAAGGCAAGCCGTCGCCGGCACCGCCATTACAAGAGACAAAACACCCTTAAAAACAGATCTTATAAACATATTGCGCTACCCTCAAAATTTCATACCAAGGGATAGCGCATTTATCTATCAGTTTATTTTGAGTTTAAGGCGTTAGGTTTATCTTGGCGGCATTCTGGCGCCTGCATCTGTTCGGATATATTCAGCGTTAATATAGCCATGTTCGCACATAAACTCGACCACTTGAGCATATTCTTTGGGTTGGCCAAAGCGCACAGGGAATTGTACATGAGCCCGAAGGTTTTCTTTAACCTCCGGCTTCATTTGCTCATAAATCGGCGTTTCATAAAAGCCCGGGAGGATTGTGTTTACGCGAATACCTTCACGTGCAAGATCACGTGCCATAGGGAGCGCCATAGATAGGATGCCACCCTTAGAACTGGCATAAGCCACTTGCCCGATTTGGCCGTCTTGCGCGGCGACAGACGCAGTATTGATAATTATTCCGCGCTCTCCATCCGGGTCAAGCGGGTCTATTGCCATCATACCTGCCGCTGATTTCGACGCGCAAAGGAAAGACCCGATCAAGTTAATATTGATGATGCGAATATAGGCTGCAGGGTCATGAGGAATAATTTCGTCCGTGTCGCGTTTGCGAGAGACGGTTTTGATGCCTCCGCCAATACCGGCACAATTCACCATAATACGTTCCTGACCATTGACGGCACGCACCATATCAAAGCCTGAATCAACACTTTCATTATCGGCCACATTGACCTTTGCAAAAACGCCGCCGATGTCTTTAGCTACCTTCTCGCCCTGCTCTTCATTCATGTCAAAGATGCCAACTTTAACGCCCTTTTCTGCGAGGCCGCGCGCTGTCGCTTCGCCAAGACCTGACGCGCCACCTGTTACAATGGCGGATATATCGGATGAAAGTTTCATGGGTTTTCCTACTCTGTCATCAAATTGTGGTCATTTACATACGGATTAGGACAAACCGTGTCTTGCGTAAAATAAAAGTGTACTGCGTTCATTTCTGAAATTATCACCATTTCGCCCAGAGATAGTAAATGTAATTAAACACTTACTCTCTTTACCGATTAGAAATAGAGGCAGAAAGCTCTTGACAGAATGTAAGTGAACAATCACTTATATAAATATTAAACTCGTTTCAAGCAAAAGGGAGCGCGCTGTGTCAGACATCAAAGACCGCTTAGGCGTCTTGCCGAGCATTATCGCCGAGGCTGACACAGGCAAGGGACGGATAGAGCGAGCGGCGTTGCACCTATTCTCAACCTCCACTATTGAAGGCGTCTCCACAAAACGCATCGCACAGGAAGCCGAGGTCTCTGAAGGTCTTCTTTATCGTCATTATAAAAGCAAAGATGATCTCGCGCGCGCACTGATGCTCGCTATACATAATCGCCTGACAAATATGATCGCAGGTATCGCAGAGATGGATTTACCGTTGGAAGATAAAATCCGTGGTATCGTAGTTGATTACTGCCATGTTGCGGATGCCGACTGGGCGCTGTTTCGCTATCATATCTTGCACTTACATCGCTTCCCCGGCTTATCAGAAAACCCGGCGAAAAGCCCCCATGGCGCGGCCATGGCGCTCTTACAGGCATCCATGTCTGAAGGGGAAATCCCCAGTGAAGATGCGAACCTACTAACCGCTATGGCATTGGGGATTGTCCTACAACCCGCACAAAGCAAGGTCTTGGGCGCGATAAAGGGGCCCTTGCTGCCTTATGCAGGTCGACTCACAACAGGTGTTCTCGCCGTTTTAGGCTTGGAGGGTTAAGCCATGCGTGATTTTATATTCGGCATATTCTTTTATAGTTTCACGGCGCTTTATGCCGTGATGGCAGTCTTTTTGTCACTTTTTCCGGGACGCACCCTGATGATGGGATCGCTCAAACGCTATACCAAAGTTGTCCGCTGGGGCCTACGCACCATCGCCGGCATCAAAGTCGACGTTGTCGGACGTGAGTATATTCCGGACGGCGTTTGTATTATCGCGTCGAAACATATGAGCTATGCCGATGGGCATGTGATTTTTTCAGAATTTGATGATCTGTCCTTTGTCACAGGAGACCACCTTTTGAAACTGCCTCTGATGGGACGCATCCTCAATAAGATGAACGCCGTTGTTATCGACAGCTGCGGCGGGTCAGATGTCCGTCAAGAGATGGACGAACAAGCCGCCCGCATTCGCGAGCAAGGGCGTCATATTTTGATTTTTCCTGAGGGCCATCTTTCTCAAATTGGCACGCATCACCGTTATCGCAAAGGTGTGTGGCATCTTTATGATGACTTCAATTGCCCTGTTATTCCCGTGGCCAGTAATTTAGGCCAACGCTGGAACCAAACGGACTGGAAAAAGTTTCCGGGCTCTGCCACAGTAGAATTTCTGGAGCCTATCGCGCCCGGCATGGAAAAGGACGCATTCATGGCTTTACTCCAAGACAAGATTGAAACGCGATCAATTGAATTACTCGACTTAAGCAACCTTGGCGCATTAGACCCTAACGATATTGGGAAATTGCGTGAGAATGACGCGGCAAAGGCAAAACGTCTCGCCCGTGAAGCCGCAGGAGACGCCTAATGGAAGAGTCAGCAGCACAACATACGGGCGGATTTGGGTTTATTGTCAAGCGTCGTTTCGCGCCACTTTTCATCTTGCTTCAAACGGGCACGTTTAATGATAATGCGCTGAAAAATGCTCTTATCGCGCTGATTACCTTTGGCGGTATTGCGTTTTTATCAGACTTACCCTCGGCCATTCGCGTGCCTGTGGCCGCATTAATTTTTACAGGGCCATTTTTGGTGATATGTGCGATTGCGGGTCAGATTGCGGATAAAGTTGATCGCGGCGTCATTCTACGCTGGGTGAAACGCGCCGAGATTATCATTATGATAATTGCCGCGATCGGTTTCTGGCTCGTCGATGTACGCATTCTGGCCTTTGCTTTGGGCTTGATGGGCGCGCAATCTGCCTTTTTCTCCCCCACCAAAAATGCGGTTTTGCCGCAATGGCTTACCCCGAAAGAGCTTATTCGAGGCAATGCCATGCTAAACGGCTTTGTCTTTGTCTTAGTTCTGGTAGGTCAAGTTGCCGGAACCTTTTTAGTCTTGATGACAGGGGGCCCGAAAGTCATCGCTATTATATTAGTTATTATCGCCATTATTGGATGGATTGCCTCAGAATTTTGCCCGCCGGCACCGGCGCCTCAACCGGATTTGAAAATTAATTATGAGCCTGTTACCTCTATTATTTCTGTTTTGTCTAAAGCGATAGACGCGCCAGAGGTGCTCCGACCGATGTTGGGGATTGCGTGGTTTTATGGGGCTGCGACCGCTTTCATTACAACCTTTCCCGATTACGTTGCCACTGTTATGAATTATGACGAAACTGTCTTAATCATTATATTAGTGCTTTCAACGCTCTCTATTTTTGTGGGCTCACTGATTGTCATGCTTTTAGGAAATTTAAAAATTTGGGGGCCAGAGGCTGTTCGTCTCGCGACGCTCGGGATTATCGGCGTCATGTTTTGTATTTTAGCCATTTACCTGTTGCCGAGCCCCACGCATATAGGTGAGACGAAAGGCACGTCTGCAGACTTTTGGGCCAATCCACAAACAAAGATTTTTATGGCCTTCGTCTTGGCATCCTCTGTGTTTAACGGACTTTTTGTTGTCCCACTTCAGGCAATGGCGCAGCGACGCGCACGTCCCGAACAACGCGCGAGGCTCATGAGTGCAGGGGCAGTTTTACTGAACCTTTTCGTCAATGTCGCGACTTTTGGTTTGATTGGCTTGGCTTTATTGGAATTGCCGCCCAAATCTCCCTTCTTAATGATTGTCGTTGGTAGTGCGGTTGTTGCGGCTTATGCTGTTTACCGCAGTATTAAACCACATCATTATATTGACCATGCCGGAGAGTAAGGTGGGAAGAATAGGACTGTAAATAATCAGCTCTGTTAACGCTGTGTTAAGCGTAAACCTGCGCTAATAGGGGCAAATTAGAAACCAAGGTTTTGGACATGAAACGCGTATTATTAGCTATCAGTTTACTCGGTTTTACGGCCTTGCCCGCACAAGGGGCAGAGCCAAAGCTCGAAGGCACATTTAACGATTGGTCAGTTTACAGCAAAGGCAGCGATAAAGATCAGGTCTGTTTCGCTCTTGCCAAACCCGACGTTATGGCCCCAACGACTGTCAATCATGGAGAGGTGTTTTTCATGGTGTCGAGTTGGAAATCAGGCGCGGCCAGCGAACAGCCCAGCCTCTTAACCGGGTATCCGCTCAAAACCACGCGGGCGCCCGCGGCCTATGTAGGTTCCACGAAAGCCCTTATGTATGCCGCCGACAATGAAGCCTTCATTGAGAGTAGCGCCGATGAGCAAAACCTTGTCCGAAAAATGCGCGCCGGATCAGACATGCGCGTCGAAGCAGTCAGCGCGCGCGGCACGGAAACCTCTTATGTGTTTTCGCTTAAGGGTGTCACTGCAGCTCTGCGTAAAGCGAAGGCGGTCTGTGGTTAGGCCTTCCTCGCCATGATCATATCTTGCAGCATAAATTCACTCTCTGGCCTCGCCCAATGGCCATGCTCAATCATATCAATTTCCAATCCCGCTTTCGCATAAAGTGCTTTCACAAAATCAATATCAAAAGCCATCGCGGCTTCGGGCGTTGATTTCACTGTCGTCCGGCTCACATCGTCGAATACATACTGAAAATCCAACGCCCCTGATTTGGCCTTTCGACTCACGTCGTCCAATAAGTACCATGTCACCAAACACTTCCCGCCGGGTTTGAGCATCCGCGCTATTTCCATGAGATAGTTTTCAACATCGGCTGCCAACATATGTGTGAAAACGGACGTCAAAAACGTCAGGTCTTGGCTATTATTCGCAAGTGGGAATACATGATCTGCGGCCTGTTGCGACCCCTCTTTATTATAGCGCGAATTAAACACATCCATATGGATGAAGTCGAAATGGAGCACATCGGCATATTGGTTTTCGCACCACGCAATTCCCTCTGCCGCAATATCCATCCCAATATAGTGGCCGTCGGTGAGATAGTCGACGAGTGGACGGGCCATACGGCCCTGTCCACACCCCACGTCCAGAACATAATCGCTTGATTTTAAGCCGTGCCGTTTAAGCGTTTTGAAGAAATCTTCGCCCACAGCCACAAAATCACCACCGCCAATAAAGGTCTTTGCCCGCGAAGGGACTCGCGGCGCAGTAATCGGATCACGCCAATCCAACCACGCATAGCTGAGCTTTTTGAACTGCACCCGCAGAGGTAACGGAACGATTTTTTTTAAAAACGCTTTCATTTTGCGCGACTTAGCCGTGCGCCCTTCTCTTGACCATACAAAAATAAGCGACCATATCGCGGCGCATGGGAAACACCCCCGACATAAAAGCGGATAGCGGCACGAAAGTCATCACACTGGGTTGCCGCCTGAACGCCTATGAAAGCGATGTCATGGCAGGTCATGCGCGCGATGCAGGCCTGACAAACGCTGTCATTATCAACACCTGCGCCGTGACCAATGAAGCCGTCGCCGAGAGCCGACGCCAAGTACGCAAGGCCCGTCGCGACAATCCCGACTCCACCGTTATCGTCACAGGGTGCGCCGCACAGATTGATCCGAAAGCTTTTGCTAGGATTAAAGGCGTTGATCGTGTCATCGGCAATCATGAAAAAATGTCGCCTTTGAGCTTTGATCCTGAATTTTTAAGTCATTCTGAGCCCATTCGCGTCAATGATATTATGAGTGTCACTGAGACTGCACCACAATTTATGGGCACGGGCAATCAAGAGCTGATAAAATCACAAAATCGCAGTCGTGCCTTTTTACAAGTTCAAAATGGTTGCGATCATCGCTGCACATTTTGCATCATTCCCTATGGCCGCGGGAATGCACGAAGTGTGCCTGCGGGCGAAGTTGTAAATTCCATTAAATCATTGGTTGCGCAAGGCTATAATGAAGTCGTCTTGACGGGCGTTGACCTATCTAGTTGGGGGGGCGACCTGCCCGGCCAACCCCCGCTTGGTGACTTAATACGGCGTGTTTTAAAACTGGTGCCTGACCTGCCCCGACTCCGCATGTCTTCGGTTGATCCTGCGGAAGTTGATGACGTGCTGTTTGACCTTCTCATCCATGAACCCCGCATGACGCCCTATCTGCATCTGTCTTTGCAGGCCGGAGACGATATGATTTTGAAACGGATGAAGCGTCGCCATAATCGCCAAGACGTTTTGATATTATGTAAACGCTTGAAATCTGCACGACCCGACATGACCTTTGGCGCAGACATTATTGCAGGCTTTCCGACTGAAACAGACGAGATGTTTGAGAACTCCCGTTCTATCATTTCCGGTGTTGGTATTCCTTGGCTGCATGTTTTTCCCTATTCCTCACGCGAAGGCACACCGGCAGCAAAGATCAAACCCGTTGACGGAAATATCGTGAAAGGGCGTGCCAAAATTTTACGCGAAGAAGGGGCGCGGATAAAAGCCGCCCATTTACAAACACGCTTAGGCGATACCGATACGGCCCTATTCGAAGAAACAGGCTTTGGCCGCCTCCCTGATTTCTCGCTTATCAAGGTGGACACGCCCCCGAAAAGCGGTAGCTTGGCACAAGTAAAAATTACGGGCGCAACGCTTGAACATCTGACGGGTAGTTTGGTTTAAATGGCTGAAAAGAAAAAAGGTTTTCTATCGCGTTTGGGCTTTAAGTCCAAAGATGACAAACGCGCAGAAGAGGCGGCGGAAAAAGCGGCGGCCCAACAACGCGTCGATGAACAAATGGCGGCGCGTATGGCGGCGATTAATGCCGCCGCGCTAAAATCTGCCCGCGAAATGGATGCGCTTAAAGCGCCGCAAGGTGCGCCTGAAATTTCCGCAGAAGAAAAAGTGCGTATCGAGCTTGAGGAAAAACGCCAAGCCGAAATTCAAGCCGCAAAAGACGTCGCTCGTGCCAAACAACTCGCTGAAGAACGCGCCCGCGAAGCTGAATCAAAAGCAAAGCGGGACGCAGAGGCGGAAGCTGCACGCCTGAAGGCCGAAGAAGAGACCAAGGCACTTGCAGAACAGCAAGCTACGGAAGCCGCCAAACGGGCCGAAGCACAACGCCTTGAGGCTGAGCGGTTGGCCGCAGAAGAGACCAAACGCAAAGCCGAAGAAGAAGCAGCCTTTAAAACGGCAAAGGACGCCGAAGAAGCTGCAGCCCTGAAAGCCAAAGCTGAAGCGGAAGCCAAAGCCCGCACAGAGGCCGAGGCCGGGCGGATTGCCGAAATCGCACGACAAGAAGAAGCGTCCAGGATTGCCGCCGCAGCAGAGGCCACCCGCCTCGCAGAAGAACAAGCCAAAGCTGCCGAAGCGGCACGTCTGAAAAGACTGACGGATGAAGCGAAAGAAGCGGAACGCCGGGCCCGTATTGCCGAAGAGCGTGCCACACGTGAAGCCAATGAGCGTGAAGCATTGGCGAAAATTGAAGCCGAGCGCCAAGCCAAGCGAGAGGCCGAAGGCGAATTATCGCCTAAGCCGGAACCCGAAGCACAGCCCTCTAATTTCCTCAACCGCATTTCTGCCGGTCTGAGAAAGTCAACGTCCCGCATGTCAGAGAGTATGGCGGCGAATTTCACAAAGCGGACTTTGGACGCGGAAGCCCTCGAAGAGTTGGAAGACATTCTGATCGCGTCTGACCTCGGTACAGGGCCCGCCATGAAGGTGACATCGCGTTTGGCTGAAGATAAATTCGACAAACAAATTACAGACCTCGAGATCAAAATCGCACTCGCCGATGTCATTTCTGAAGTTTTGAGCCCTCTAGAAAAGCCTATCGTGCTCGGCGCGATCAAACCGCAAATCATGCTATTCGTCGGCGTGAACGGTTCTGGCAAAACCACGACCCTTGGCAAAATTGCGAAGCGCTTCACCGATGAAGGGAAGAAAGTTTTGATTGCGGCCGGCGACACGTTTCGCGCGGCCGCCTTTGAACAACTTTCCGTCTGGGGTGAACGCGCCAATGCACCCGTTATGTCCGGTGCGATCGGGGCAGATGCAGCAGGGCTTGTTTATGATGCCATAGATCGTGCCCGCCGCGAAGATTTTGACATCCTTATGATCGACACCGCAGGGCGCTTACAAAACCGCACGGAACTCATGGATGAGCTGGCGAAAATTCTGCGCGTCATTAAAAAACAAGATGAAACAGCCCCGCATCATTCTATCCTCGTGCTAGACGCAACGGTCGGTCAAAACGCGCTAATGCAAACCGAGGCCTTTGCAAAAACGGCTGAAGTCTCCGGCCTGATTATGACGAAACTCGACGGCACCGCCAAGGGCGGCGTCTTAGTAGCGCTATCCGATAAATATAAACTCCCCATCCATTGCATCGGCATAGGCGAACAAATCGAAGATCTTGAAACCTTCTCGGCCCCCGTCTTCGCCGCAGCATTGTCAGGTGTGGCCGATGAGATGCAGACGGAGTGAGCCCTGCAAACCTTTCTTTCGGGCTTATCTTAGTCTCCGCAATAACACATGCCTTCGTTGGCGCCATTCTTAAACATTCACATGATAAATTGGTTTTGCGAGGCGTGTTAGGGTTAACAACTGCGGTGGTTGCGTTTCCTTTTATCTTTTTCGTCCCGGTTCTGCCGCTTAATGTTTGGCTTATTCTCCTTTTGGGTATGAGCATCCATTTCGTCTATCATCTGGCGCAGGCGACGGCATTTACAAAAGGCGATATGTCGGTTGTTTATCCGATCATGCGGGGATTTGCGCCTGCGCTTACAGCGTTCTTTGCCTTTCTGATTTTAAAAGAGCCGCTAACGCCTCTTGAGATTCTGGGACTCTCCATTGTTGTGGCGGCGCTCATTGGATTTGGCTGGCCACAAAAGATAAAAATAGAGGGCGCAGCTGTGGCAATTGGCTTTGCCCTTTTCAGCGGTTTTTTGACGGCAATTTATACAGTAGTAGATACTTACGGCATGCGCCTCGCACCTTACAGCTTTAGCTTTATCGCTTGGTTTTTTGTGATTGAAGGTGTCGGCATTAGCCTGATTGTCACAGCCATGAAATGGGAGGGGCTGAAAGAGAAAATTAAACTCGATTGGCAAGGCGGCATTGTTGCAGGGCTTTTTGGGCTAATAACCTACACGACCGCATTATATGCTTTTTCTCTCGCACCTATTGCAGGGCTGGCGGCGCTTCGCGAAACGAGTGTGATCTTTGGGGCTACCCTCGCAACACTTTGGCTCAAAGAAGCCTTTGGCTTGCGCCGCGTGATACTGGCCATAATTCTTGCCTTTGGGCTTATCCTGATGCACATGGCTTAGCATGACGCAAGAAACACCTAAGACACCCGTTACAACAAAAACCAAACCCAGCATGTGGCTCGAATTTGGGCCCTTATTGGTTTTCTTTATCGCATTTCAAATTTTGAAACGTAGTAACCCTGACGGCGCAATGTTGCAGGCAGCCGGTATTTTTGCCGTCGCAGCCCTTATTGCTTTAGCGCTCTCTTGGGTAAAACACAAAACCGTATCAGGCATGTTGATTTTCTCCACAATTATCATTGCGATTACCGCGGGGCTAGCTATTGCCTTTGATAATAAAATTATTTTTTTCATGAAGCCGACACTAATGAACTCCCTCTTTGGCCTTGCTGTGATCGGCGGCGTTTTCTTTAAACGCAATATCGTAGAAATGCTTTTGGGGAGTGCTTTTGAGATGCCTTTAGATAAGTGGAATATAATTGCCATACGTTGGGGCTTATTCTTTTTCTTTTGCGCCGCGTTAAATGAAATTGTTTGGCGTACACAAACAGAAGAGTTTTGGGTAAATTTCAAAGTTTTCGGCTTTATGCCATTGACGATTCTTTTCACCCTGACACAAATTCCTTTCATCCAAAAATATGGGCGTCTCAAAACGGCAGATTAACGCCTTGTTTACCATAACATAAGCTGTGTGTTGTAATACAACCTTACCCTGATAGCCCCCTGCCATGGGCTTTGCAAAACATACGAATCAGCTCCAGACTTCAGAAACTTATGATAAGGCGCTCACACTGCGCCTCATTGGTGTCTTGAAATCTGTCAACGCGCTTGCGGAATGGGAAAAGGCTGACACACCTTCTCAAACGTTTTTATATCAGCTTAAGGCCGCGCAAAATGTCGGGATATTCCAACCTTTCACAGCTGAACAACATGCCTTGAATGCTTATTTGACCAAACATCGCGCAGGGCAGCGTTTATGTGAATATGCCTGGCGCACATACGCACAATCAATTTGAGGATGAGACCCATATACTGCACGGCACGACTTCCAAAAAGCGCTTTATAATTGAATAGCACCACGTTCCTGTTATAAGCCGCCTATATTTGCAGACCCCTATTAAAGATGAGGATGGCTCATGGCTTCACTGGACAGTTTTAATTGCGAGCGCACGATGAATGTGCGTGGCGGTACCTATACATATTACGACCTGAAAGAGGCCGAGAAAAATGGCTTGAAAGATGCGTCTAAATTACCACGCTCTTTAAAAGTCCTGTTAGAAAACCTTCTGCGCCACGAAGACGGCAATACCGTTAAAAAAGAAGATATTCAGGCAATTGTTGACTGGCTTGGCCCAAAAACATCCACACATGAAATTGCCTATCGTCCGGCCCGTGTGTTAATGCAGGACTTTACTGGTGTGCCTGCCGTTGTTGATCTCGCAGCAATGCGTGATGCGATGGTGAAACTTGGCGGAAAAGCCGATGCGATTAACCCGCTTAATCCCGTACATTTGGTCATCGACCATTCTGTTATGGTTGATTATTTCGGAACACAGCAAGCGTTTAAGAAAAATGTAGACCGCGAATATGAGCGGAATGGTGAACGGTATGACTTCCTCAAATGGGGTCAGGAAGCCTTTGATAATTTCGCTGTTGTGCCCCCCGGAACTGGTATCTGTCATCAAGTGAATCTGGAAAATCTAGCGCAAACAGTTTGGACAAAGACGCAAGGTGGTAAAACATACGCCTTCCCTGACACGCTTGTCGGAACAGACTCACATACAACGATGATTAACGGCTTGTCTGTTTTGGGTTGGGGCGTGGGCGGCATCGAAGCCGAAGCCGCTATGCTCGGACAGCCTATTTCTATGCTTATCCCAGAAGTCATCGGTTTCGAATTAACCGGGAAAATCGTCGAAGGCGCAACAGCAACTGACCTTGTTCTACGCGTTGTTGAAATGCTCCGAAAAAAAGGCGTTGTCGGTAAATTTGTTGAATTTTATGGCGCTGGCTTGGATCACCTGTCTCTTGAGGATCAAGCAACGATTGCTAATATGGCACCGGAATACGGCGCCACTTGTGGCTTCTTCCCGATAGATAATGATACGTTGAAATACTTGAATGCAACAGGTCGCGATGAAGCTCGCATTGAGCTTGTTGAGGCTTATGCAAAGGCTCAAGGTCTCTGGCGTGATGGCTCTACGCCGGAATATACAGACACATTATCTTTGGACATCAGCACAGTTCAGCCATCCCTCGCAGGACCAAAACGTCCACAAGACCGTTTTGACCTCAAAGGCTCTGCCAAGACATTCGCGAAAATTCTGCGAGACGAATATGGCAAAACACCGGATGGCGACTCAGCCATTCCTGTCAAAGGGACGGATTACAGTGTGGATCATGGTGATGTATTTATCGCCGCCATTACCTCTTGCACCAACACATCTAATCCCAACGTGATGATGGCCGCGGGCCTTGTGGCTCAAAAAGCGAATGAAAAAGGTCTGACGGTTAAGCCTTGGGTCAAGACATCTCTCGCACCCGGCTCTCAAGTCGTAGGTGAATATCTTGAAAAATCGAAACTACAAAAAGAGCTTAACCAACTTGGTTTTGATGTTGTCGGATATGGCTGCACGACCTGTATCGGCAATTCCGGGCCGCTGGCAGATAAATTTGTCGAAGCGATTGATAAAGGCGACCTCGTCTCTTGTTCGGTTTTGTCAGGCAACCGTAACTTTGAAGGCCGCATTGGCCCAGACCTTAAAGCCAACTTCTTAGCCTCTCCGCCTCTCGTTGTGGCCTATGCCCTCGCAGGGTCTATGCACCATGATTTCGACATTGATCCACTTGGTGTCGATAAGGACGGCAATGAAGTCTACCTCAAAGATATTTGGCCAACATCTGCCGAAATTGCAGCCGTAGTACGCAAAATCATTAACCGAAAAATGTTCACAGAACGCTATGCTGATCTCTATAAAGGCGACAAGCAGTGGCAGAAAATCAAAGTCACAGGCGGCGAAACCTATGACTGGCAGCCGGAGTCAACTTATGTGCGTAATCCCCCTTATTTTGAGGGCATGACAACAACACCAGATGCTGTTGAAAATGTGAAGAATGCCAATATTCTGGCGCTTCTCGGCGACTCCATCACGACCGATCATATTTCACCTGCAGGAGCAATTAAAGGTGACGGCCCTGCCGGTCGTTATCTGAAGGAGCGGGATGTTACTCGGGCCGAATTTAACTCCTTTGGTTCCCGCCGCGGCAATCACGAAGTCATGATGCGCGGCACCTTTGCCAATATCCGCATTAAAAACCTTATGGCTCCAGGCACTGTTGGTGGCGTGACAACTTATGTGCCGACAGGCGAAGTCATGAGTATTTTTGATGCTGCCGAGAAATATAAAGCTGACAATAAAGACCTCGTTGTCTTTGCCGGCAGTCTTTATGGCAATGGTTCATCCCGCGACTGGGCCGCTAAAGGCACTATTCTGCTCGGCGTAAAGGCCGTTATGGCAGATAGTTTTGAGCGTATTCACCGCTCTAACCTCATTGGCATGGGGGTACTCCCTCTAGAATTCCAAGACGGTAATAGTTGGGAGAAACTCGGTCTTAAAGGGTCTGAAACGGTCGATATCAATGGTATCGAAAACATCACGCCTCGTAGCACGCTTGATGTGACCGTAACTTATCCTGACGGGAAGACAAAAACATTCCCTGTTAATGTCCGTATCGATACGGAAAATGAGCTGGAATACTTCCGCAATGGCGGCATTCTACATTATGTTCTCCGCAACCTCGCACGCGAATCGGAAGCAGCGGAATAAAGTGAATTGCAATCAGTTTTGAATGGCCCGCCTTCATGGCGGGCTTTTTGTTTTCTAAACTCCTGAATATTATGACACACTTGACGCCTTAACCTAAAAAAGGCTCTTTTGGACACATGCTTTGGATTGATGCATTCCTGCGGATCGGCGCAATTACGCTTTTATTGCTAGGGGCCGTTTTGGTCGTTCGTGATCGTATTTGCTGGCGTCCGACAATTTTTATTGTGCTTGCCTCTATTGGGGTCTCCACCATGTTGATCGGCTCCGCCCCTGACAGTCTCGGCATCCCGCCGACCCTGAAATTCACAGCCTATACCTTAGAGTTTATCAGTATCGTGTTTATTTGGTGGTTTGGCCTAGCACTGTTTAGAGATGATTTCCGTTTAGGCTGGCCACATTGGGCCGTCTTTTTCCTCTCGGGCGTTTTACGTGTCCCACACAATATCGCTGAAATGACGAATGCGTTTTATTATCCGTCTTTGCTGGACACGCTTTGTGAACTGATAGTGGTAGCCATGATGGCACACCTTATTGTTACCATTATACGCGAGGGTGAGGATGATTTGGTGCTTAGTCGCCGCCGGTCCAGAAATTACTTTGTCATAGGGATTGTCACGGCCGTTCTTCTTTCAACTTTTTCCGAACATGGTTGGCTGCCTGTCCCCATTGAGTATGTTTATTTCATAAAGTCGGCCACGACTTTCCCTCTCGCGCTCTGGTTTACCCTCTGGCTCAGTCGTCTGGACCAGAAAAATCTCAACTTCGAGGCTGAGGCAAAACCCCTGCCTGCTACACGAGGTAGCAATGGAATTGATCCGCGTGATAAAGACCTTTTAGGTCAATTAATTACGGCCATGGAAAAAGATAAAATCTTTCGCGAGCCCGGCTTAACCATTCGCCACCTTGCCGAACATCTCGGCACGCCGGAGCACCGTTTGCGCATCTTAATCAATCAGGGCCTAGGCTACCGAAACTTCTCAGCCTTCCTGAATAGCTACCGTATTAATGCCATTAAGGCTGAGTTTAACGACCCGGAAAAAGCCAGAGTCCCCGTCCTTACATTGGCTATGGATGTCGGTTACAACTCTCTCGCTCCGTTTAATCGCGCCTTTCGGTCTATTGAAGGCATGACGCCAACGGCCTATCGACAAAAAATCCTATCAAAATAGGTCATTTCCTGATTGATTATAAAAAGGTCTGATTGATTTTAAAATCGACCATCATTTTTCAACATCGACGAGATATAAATGTCACCATCCCGTATCGCTTTGGTCATACAGAGCGCCTGCAATCTCGCTGACGTTCACGGATCACCAAGGAGATTTCCGATGTCCAAGATTTCAAACCTCACAAAAACGACCCTTATGTCAGCCTTTGCAGCAACCTCATTCATTGCCACGCCCGCCTTCGCCGCATCCAATGGTGACGTAGAGAAGTGCCGTACAGCCTTTGCTGAACAGGGCGATCTGAAAATTGAAGACTACCGCCTGCGTTTTGAACGCCAAGATGGTCAACGCACAAAGACGCTATATTTTAAAGCGATACCACATGATGGCGGGGAGACCTTGGACATCACATGTACATTAAAGCGTACGAAAGTCATGGCTGTAAATACAGGAAATGGTGATGTGACATTATTTGCCAAAACAGAAGAGAAATAATGACGGCTCAGCGCTCTGAGCTTTCAGGGGTTATAATTAATTCATAACACATGTTGCTAGCCCGTCCCGGGCTACAACTGCCATTCGGCTTTGAATAGTTTGAACGCGTTGGCTGACGTAATTGCCCGGTGGGTCAACGCGCCATTTATGCGGATTGGGTAAAACAGACGCTAAAAGTGCGGCTTCATAAATACTTAGGTTCCGTGCAGATTTCTTAAACCTGATCTGGGCCGCCATTTCGGCGCCATATATGCCATTCCCCCAATCCGCTATATTTAGATAATGTTCCATAATTTTTTGCTTCGGCCAAATGATCTCTATAATCACGGTTACATAAGCCTCGCCCGCTTTGCGAATATAGCCGCCGCCGTTCCAAAAAATTACATTCTTCGCCGTTTGTTGTGAAATCGTTGACCCACCCCGACGACGACCGCCGGATTGATTATCTTGAATCGCTTTTTGCACGGCTTCCATGTCTAAACCTTTATGCTCGCAAAACCGTGTGTCCTCAGCGGCAATAACAGCTTGCATGAGGTTCGGTGAAATATCAGATAATGCAACAGGCTTCCGCCTTAGCGGATCTGCACTCATTATCATATTCAGGGTCAGGGGTGCCGGTATAAACAGAAGAATAAATAGATATAAATGCAGAAATAATAAAAGAGCGAGCCCCGCGTATAGACTAATTTTTAAGAATCGTTTGAGACGCGTAGTCAGTGTTTGCTTAGACTCTTCGAAAAGAACAATTCCATCACCGATTATATCTGCCTCTTCGGAGGGTAATGCAGATTCTATCTCTTCGTTCATATAGGCCGATTAATCACGAGACAGGCGTCTGGCGTCGAGGGGACCTAATTGTTCACTGCGACCTTTGCCTTCCATCACCCATGTGACGAAATGTTGGCAGTTATTAATCAGGACATTATAACGATCACCTTTTCGGCTACGAGCGCGGGCGACGAGTTCTGGGCCAGTCACAGAACAGGCAATATGGTGAATTTTTACGGGAGCACCTTGAGAAAAAGCTGTCATATCCGTCTCTTCAACACGACCAAACCGGGCTGATGTATGTATCACCGTGCCATATCCCGTTGCAATGCCATAATGTCGAACAATACTATAGGCTCGTACCTCTAAGAGTGTGCCTGCAGGATAGACGGTCGCCGTCCGCTCAAAAGGATAATCGCTCATACCTTTATATAGGTTATTTCAGCTCAATAAAAAAGGCGGTAATAAATACCGCCTTTTTCGTGTTACCTAGCCGCGAAGCTGACCGTTTTCATAATACGTTCGCCCGGATTCTTCATCAAAGTAATAGTAACGGCCTGTTGATTCGTCGAAATAAAGCGCTTGCCCACTCGCTCTTTCACGCACACGCGTTGGCTCGCCTATACGTTTATCCTTTTCACTACCGACATAAGCGCCGCCTGCACCGCCAACAATAGCGCCAATCGCGGCACCGGTGCTTGCATCGCCGCCACCAAAATTATTACCGATAATCGCGCCAGCAATTGCGCCGCCTGCAGCGCCAAGACCGGCATTCTTTTCAACGTTACCAGTTGTTGTGCAAGCTCCAAGAGTCAATGCCGCTGTGGTTAAGAGTGTCATTTTTAATTTATTCATGATGTATCCTTTGCAAATACAATAACCCATCCCATGTCATCATAACGCTTCAAGACCTATCAGGCTCCTTAATATGTTATGAGAGTTTGGTAATCTTTACGCCCTGAGCTTAGTAAATACCCATCATTTCATCGGGTCTCGCCCTGATATTGTCCATAATGAAATCCAAAAGTTGGGTTACTCTTGCAGGGGCGCGATTATCACCCGTTCGCAAAGCATAGACGGGCATGGGTAAGCCCCCATAATCCGTCATCGTTTGTACTAAGCTGCCTTTGGCCAACGCCTGCTGCACAAGCATGGTGGGCATGAGCCCGATGCCTTGTCCCGCAATCGCAAATTGACGTAAGGTTTCACCGCTATTTGTGACGATATGATCCCTAGGTGTGAAAGAATATTGACGCCCACCTTTCATCAGCGACCATGTTGGCCCCCGTGAGTAACGTAGGCATTTGTGGTTTTTCAAATCAATGTGAGAGGTGGGTTCGCCGTTTTTCTCAAGATAATCGGGACTGGCACAAATTATCATCTTGGCCTCGCCGATCATGCGCGCCACGAGGCTGCTGTCCTTCATCGGACCTGCGCGAAAAGCAATATCCACACGTTCTTCAATCAGGTCGACCAGACGTTCAGTCAGATTGATCTCGATAATAATATCAGGATGCTTGGCCATAAAAGTCGCGATAATAGGTGTTAATGTATAGGAACCGAATGTTTCGGGGGCCGAAAGACGTATATGCCCTGAAAGCCTCTGGCTTTCATGTCGCGCTGTATCCTCCATGGCCCTTACATCAGACAGGATTTTCTTGCTCTGTTCGTAATAAACATGCCCTGTATCTGTCAGCTGCCAAGATCGATTATTTCTCTTAATAAGCTGTAGGCCGAGATATTTCTCCAAATCACTTAGCGCATGACTGACGGAGGACTTAGACAGACTCAGTGCACTCGCCGCTCTTGTGAATTGTCCTGCCTCGACAATTGTCACAAATATCTCCATGCGTCGCAGGCGATCCATTGCTTTACCCCTCTAAATTGAAGTTCGAAATAATCGAACATAGATTTTAAATTTATGGGCTTTATTTAAATTTCGCACAACCTATAATTTGGAAGCGGGTGATGATTACATTATCTGCAGCCCGCCTCACAGGTTGCCCCACATCGGCCTGTAGGCGGGCCCTGAAAATCTATTCCCTTGTCTGATATATTTTTATGGCCACTCAGATGTTGCATGGTTAGGGTTAAATCATGACTTATGACCTTCTGCTGCAATTCGTGAATCTCAGTGTTCTTCCCGCTTGGGCGATGTTGATATTTCTACCGAATTGGAAAGGCACGCAAGCGCTAGTCCACTCTATGTTCTACCCGCTCTTATTAGGTGGCATTTATGTGGCCTGTTTTGGATTGGTGATTTTTGCGGGCCACGGCGCCAAAGACGGTGGGTTTTTGACGATTGAAGCTATTCGCGCTTTATTCTCATCCGACGCAGGCATCGTCATCGGATGGGCGCATTACCTGGTCTTTGATCTCTTTGTCGGCGCGTGGGAAGCCCGAGACGCCAAACGCCGCGGGTTTAACCATTGGGTGCTGATACCCTGTCTGTTCTTGACGTTTATGGCAGGGCCTGTCGGGTTGGTATTGTATTTGGTATTGCGCGCCGCGACCAAGAAGGGTGGATGGGGAATTATTGAGGATTAATTTGATTCTTGAACTGCATATATGTCCACCAAAAGAATATGGCACTGTTCTTATAGGGATTTTGCCATTCTAATTATGTATCAGCGCCTTGCTTTTACTACGTTTTTTGTGTGACAGATTTATAAAAAATTTTGCGCATTCCCAATGACTTAACGGTTCGTAAACCTTTTTCGTCCCATTTCGATACTACTAAGTGTTGACGTAGAACCCGAATTACACACTATATATATGTGCGTTTTAGTATAAAATGCATTTAGGGCGGCGGCTGCCAGTGCTTCGAAACAAAAGGCAGCCGTCGCATTCACTAACTACCTTGGTAGTCTTTTGATTCGTAACACAAGACGAATCGCGGCTGCAAGGTAAAAATCGAAAGGACAGTAAAATGTCTTATTTTACCGCTGCAAAGCGCAGCACTCCTATTGGAACCAAAGTACGCACCGGCAGCAAATGCCCTGAGTCAGGAGTATGGAAAGCTGAAGGTTATTCAGAAACCGCTCCGATTGCCAAAGGGAATCGTATGCCGCCTTACGCAGGTAAGGCTGTATATTGGGTACTTATCCAATACGCCTAAAATATGGCGGTTAAGACCGCCTATAAGTAGCTAACTTTTCAATCAACTGAAATTGATCCTCGATCAATTTGCTAGGTGTTGCTTGAAAAGTTAGTGTCTAAAATGCCGCATTCCGGTAAATACCATGGCAATATTATTGTCATCAGCCGCTTTAATCACTTCATCATCACGAATAGAACCGCCGGGTTGAATAATCGCGGTTGCACCTGCAGCGGCTGCGGCGAGCATACCATCTGCGAAAGGGAAGAACGCATCTGAGGCGCAGGCGCAACCTTGTGTGCGCGGGGCTTCCCACCCTGCGGCGGCTTGGGCGTCTTCGGCTTTACGCGCCGCAATTCTAGCAGAGTCAATGCGGCTCATTTGGCCGGCGCCGACTCCGGCTGTGGAGCCGTCTTTGACGTAAATGATTGCATTGGATTTTACATGTTTCGCCACTTTCCACGCCATACGCAGATCCGCCATTTCAGCTTCTGTCGGGGCGCGTTTGGTGACGACGTTCAAATCTTCATCGGCGACATACCCGTTGTCGCGGTCTTGGACGAGGATGCCGCCACCCACATTCCGCTGTGTCATGCTTGGCGCTTTGGGATCGGGTAGGTCACCTACAATCAACAGGCGCAGGTTTTTCTTTTTCGCAAACAACGCAATCGCGTCATCATCTGCGCTTGGCGCAATCACGACTTCGGTAAAGACCTTGAGAATTTCTGTTGCCGTCTCTTTATCCAAACGACCATTCAAGGCCACAATACCGCCAAAGGCCGAGACCGGGTCACAGGCCAGCGCCGCTTTATAAGCCTCCACAAATGTTTTGCCGACAGCCACGCCGCAAGGGTTGGCATGTTTGATAATAGCAACCGCGGGATCGGCCCCTTCGTGTTGGCGGCCAAATTCTGCAACCAATTCATAGGCCGCATCGGTATCATTGATATTATTGTAAGACAGCTCTTTACCTTGAATTTGTGTGGCTGTGGCCACACCCGGACGATTGGATCCATCGGTGTAAAAGGCAGCCTTTTGATGCGGGTTCTCACCGTAACGCAGCGATTGTTTTAAGGTGCCGCCTTGCGCGCTGAAAGCTGGTGTGCCTTCAACTTGGCCAGCAAACCAATTGGCTATGGCCGCATCATAAGCGGCGGACCGCGCATAAGTTTTCGCCGCAAGTCTCTGACGTAATGAGCCTGAAGTCTTCCCGTCATTAGCATCCATTTCCGTCAACACGGCGTCAACGTCATCAGAATCCGTACAGACAGCCACATGCGAATGGTTCTTCGCCGCAGCGCGTATCATCGCGGGGCCGCCAATATCAATATTTTCAACGCACATTTCATAAGACCCTCCTGAAGCTACAGCCTTTTCAAACGGGTAAAGATTGACGATCAACAGGTCGATGGACAAAATTCCGTGAGCGTGCATGGCGTCTTTATGTGACGCCAAATCCCGGTCACCGAGCAGACCCCCATGTACCATCGGATGCAGAGTTTTGACACGACCATCCATCATCTCAGGAAACTTTGTCAGTTCCGACACATCTTTGACAGGAATGCCCGCCGCCGTAATCGCTTTATGCGTGCCGCCTGTGGATACTAATTTCACGCCGCGCTCATGCAAAGCTTTAGCTTGTGCAATTAATCGCGATTTATCAGACACCGAAATCAAGGCACGTTTGACGGGCGTAAGGCGAGACGGATCAAAAGCAGGAAGATCGGGATTAGGGTTTGGCATAATACTACCTTTTTAGGACTCGATATCAGGTCTGTAGTTAAGCGCCCGTAACACGCGGCCCAAAAGAGTAAAAGGCCCTGCCTTCATCAAATTCAGCGCTATCCACTTATATTATAATTTTGCGACCAAAGCCCCGTTTGGTTCGTAATCCGGTAGGAGTTTTTTTAAGGCTTTGCAAACGGCGTCACGATCACGTTTATCGATCGCTTTAAGCAGCTTTTCAATTTGGTCTAAGACTTCATCGGGTTCGGCAATCGCCCCTGTGAAACGCTGAATGCCTGCGACTGACGTCGGCACCAAGTCTTCGGCATGACCCGTCAATCTTTCCGAAATTTTCTCTCCTGGACGTAAGCCCGTATAATGAATTTCGATGTCTTTATCAGGAATCTTCCCCCGCAAACGAATAAGCTGTCGCGCGAGCCGCGCAATATTAACGGGCTCCCCCATTTCCAACACATAAATATCTGCTTGATTATTACTGTGATTGGGCATCTCAGGGCCTTCCAAGGCCGCAGCTTGTAAAACAAGTGCGGCCGCTTCTTCCGTGGTCATAAAATAACGCGTGACGTCGCGATGGGTCACAGTCACAGGACCGCCTGCAGCGATCTGTTTTTCAAAAAGAGGAACCACCGAGCCTGTTGACGCCAGCACATTTCCAAAACGTACAGCAGCCGTATTCAGGGTTGGAATACGTTCGGCCATGGCGACCATCAGCATCTCAACAATACGCTTGCTCGCCCCCATAATATTGACAGGATTTACAGCCTTGTCCGTTGATATCAGAATAAAATTTTCGGCCTTATGTACAGCACATGCCTCAATCACCTGACGTGTTCCAAAAACATTTGTGCGCAGGGTTTCTATTGGGTTTGTTTCGCCCAATGGTACATGTTTAAGGGCGGCAGCATGAATGACAATTTCGGGGCGTTCCCATTGGAAAATTTCTTTTAGCCGACCCCCGTCGCAGACATCGCCAATATAAGTTGTCCAGTCAGGATCCCGCATAAGTGGCTTTAGCGGCGCCAAAGAGTGCTCCAACTGATAGAGATTATATTCCGAGTTATCGAGCAGGGCGAGACTGGCGGGATTAAGCGCTGCCAACTGTCGAGAGATTTCCGAGCCAATAGAGCCCCCTGCCCCAGTTACCAAAACGCGACGGTTTTTAACTAATCGTCGCACAGGCGAAATATCCAAAGCCTGCAAGTCACGTCCAATAAGGTCAGCAGCTTCGAAACTGGTTAACCCCGTATCAACACCTTCGGATTGAAGGCGCGCCAAAGGCGCACCAATATTAGCTGACATCTTAACAAGTCGCTCTGTGTCAGGGCGAGATAAATTGGGGTCAACCGAAATGAGTTGAAGAGGCTTATCCCTCAATCCTGCCATTTTTTGATAAATGGCCTTTAAATCTTCGAGCCCGCCCAAAACCGGCACACCGCGTATAGAGCGCCCAACATTAGCTCCTGATGTTTCGACCAATCCAACCGGATTAATAGCCCCCACATGATTGCGACGCGAAACATCTCTCAAATAGTTGTAGAGCTTCGGACTTGGGCCTATAAGAATCGCGTCATGGGAGAACTCTGAACGACTTCGAAACAAAGCCCGAATATCTCCATTTTGAATAATCATCGCCATGAGCCGTGACAAGACCAACATACCGAAGAAAAATAATCCGCCTGTAAACGGGGCGGAGCGCGGAAAATCAGCACCACGATCGAAGAAAAAGAAAAGAATAAGGGGCGTCAGCGATGAAACAATGACAACACCAACTAATAAACCTCGAATATCCTTCAGCGAGGTAAAACGCCATATGGCTCTATCTTGTCGCATGATCACCCAAACAAAAACAACGCTCATCATTGTGATGATCGCCGCATTCCAGTCGACTTCTGTCGGGATCGGTTTGTTTAAAAAGTCATAGCGCCAGCGAATGACGTAGAGCATGGCAAGCCCACCAAGAAGTGCATCAAAAGCAAGCAATAGAACCCGGACTGGCCAACCCGAAGATTCACGCAACCTCTTGACTTTGGGCCCCTCACCCATCCTTACGTCGACTTTCTAATTTACGGAACGACCACCGTGCTCGGTTTGTACGACTTTCACCGTCGCTGTCTGACAAAGCTCTGCCGGAGATAATTAATTGTTGGCACCGCACAGGCTTTGCCCCGTCGGCCAGATAAACAGAGTCCTCCAAAATAAGGGGCCCACAATCTGTACGAAATCGCCACCCAGCTTGTCCCTTCTGCACTAACAACGCGCTGGACTGGTCTTGGCTCAGACTCACCCGAACATCAGGATGGAAATGGAACCGAATATCAAAAGCCCGCTCTTCGCGCGATAAAGGCTGATGCCCTAATGGCACATAGAGACTATCCTCCCCACGAATATCTACGCCGTCGCTCGACATAAAAAAGCGTCGTCGATGCGCCAATCCTGTACGAGGTCGGTAACCTTGATGGCTTGCCTCCACCCAAATGCCTACGTCTTGCTCTTTACGGGCAGCTTTGACAGGGCCGCTTTCATAAAGAACAACTTCACCCGCATGACTTGATTTCCAGCCCTTAGGCAAAAGTTGGCCTGGAGACTGACTCTCTAATGTCAAAACTGAATGCGCTGCAGAAGAGCGCATGGGACGTCGCCACCCGGGGGCCTGCTCTTCATTCCAACCGCAATTCACCACCAACCTCCCGAGCTCTGTCGATAGTTCAAAGGCAAGAGGCGCAAGATGCGCTTCGCTATCAAAACCAAGCGGCGGTGTCGTGCCTGTATCCATAATTAAAACAGATTCGCCCGCGTAAAGACGCTGATATTGCGTATGTGGGCCGTAAGAGAAGGCTTTCGCATCACCCGGGGCCGCCTCTAAAACAGTCTGAATATGATGTGCTTCGCCCGGTCCGCCCCCATTAAAACTGGCGAGCTCCCCATCGCGATGCTGGAAAAAAGCCACCATCGGCACCATCCGGTCGATTGCACGGCTGATTGTACGCGAGCCCTCAACACCACGGTCCGCCAGAAGCGTATCCAACGTTAAGAGAATATCAAGCGCCTTAAAAGTAGCTTCCGGACTGCGCGAAATATGCCCCCCGTCCGGCAGAATTTGGCCTTCGATTTCATCGTCCAGCCAATCCAGACCGCGGGCAAGATAGCCGTCTGCTTTCTCCGTCAAACGCGCCCCAAAAAGAGCGAGGGTGGCAGCGGCCTGAAGACGCGTTAAAGATGACGGCATTTTCTTATATTGCGTCCGCAAATATTTCGCTTGCCGCATAACAGCGGCGCGGCGGGCGCCTGCATTCGGGCCCGCACTGTCCGCTGACAGCACAGGCGACCAATTCACAAGCCAATACCAAAGTCGGGGTGTCAGAATTGCAGTATCCCAATTAAAACTATTCCATTGCCCATAATGCGTAATCCAATTATCGACGAGCGTTCTCGCGCGCACAGCGGCAGCTTTCTCTTCAACTTTGCCTTTTGCTTTAGGGCCAACGGCGAGCAAATCATTCATCCATGAGAAACCATGCAACCAAGCGGCATAACGCGGCGAAGGCACCGCAATCGTCCAAGGATCGCCATGCGCACCGATATCAACAGACTGCCCACCATAGACAAATTGCCCCGACAATAGGTCTTTTCCCAAGGCTTTGTCACCATAGTGATAACCCGCGACCATCACATGAAAGGCAGCGGGGCGACCTGCCCGCAAACGCATTATACGAAAGGGCTCCGCCGTATTGCTGATAAGATTCCCAACGCGCTTGCTGATCGCGCCAAGAGCAAGAGCAGGAGTAGAAATACGGGCGGAAGACATCACGTTATATTGCGGTACTTGAACAAAGGCCCAAAGCCTTATGCAACCTTTTTGGTAGATAGATTACCACGTAAGGCCGCAATATTTTCGCGATAGCTGCCCGCCCCATTAAAGACGGCGCTCCCTGCAACCAAAGCATTGGCCCCAGCAGCAAGGCAGTCTTGTGCCGTTTGTGGGTTCACGCCCCCGTCTACCTCCAAAATAATATCGCGGCCTGTCTCATCAATTTTCGTTCTCAAAACACGAATTTTATCCAGCTGGGACGTTATAAAACTCTGCCCGCCAAAGCCGGGATTTACACTCATCACCAAAATCATGTCGATGAGATCCATAACAGGATCCACGACATCAACAGGGGTTCCAGGGTTAAGAACAACACCCGCTTTTTTACCCGCCGCTTTAATTGTTTGGAGGCTGCGATGTAAGTGTGGGCCTGCATCAGGATGAATAGAAATAATATCAGCCCCGGCATCTATAAAGGCAGGGATAAGGGGGTCTGCAGGAGAAATCATAAGGTGCACATCGAAGGGCTTGTTAGAATGTGGTCTTAAAGCTTTTACAACCATGGGGCCAATTGTGAGGTTTGGTACATAATGACCATCCATCACATCAATATGAATCATATCTGCCCCTGCGGCATCAATATCTCGCACAGCTTGGCCTAAAGCAGCAAAGTCAGCAGACAATATTGACGGCGAGATTAAGGGAGACATATCACAGCTCTTTTTGAATTAGGCTTTCTTTACTATCAGTCACATGAAATCCGCGCAAGCCATCACAAGATGCCAAGACACATAACACCAAATAAATCACAGCTTTAGCCCACAAAAAACCCGCCATTAGGCGGGCTTAATATAGGATAAAAAACGATCTTATTTGCGAATTGGCAAATAATCAGACGCGCTGTAGCTACCTGTATTTTGATAGCCATAAACAGGGCCTGTTGTTTGAGCGTCGCCTGTGTAAATTTCAACAGTACTGTTTGAGTAGCTACCCGCTGAACCTTGCATACACGTCCCATCAGGCTGAGCTGTTGTGCCGGCAGGGCAGTTAACTGGCATCATAGTAGAGTTTGTCGAGGAGTAAGTGCTGCTTGTTGAACCATAAGAGGAGGTTGACCCGACCGCATAGCTTGAGCTGGTTTGCATACAGGTTCCATCAGCTTGTGCCGTCGTTCCGGCAGGGCAATTCAAAGGTTCTGTTGAGCTATAATTCGTTGGAAGCGTAACACCTCTTGAAAGGGAACTTGATGTCGTCCCTCCGTAACTGCCTGTTGCACCTTGCAAGCAAGTCCCGTCAGGCTGCGCTGTCGTTCCGGCAGGGCAATTCACTGGAGCCGCATTATATGTCTGGACTTGTGAATAATGCTGAGCGGGCGCGGTATAAACAGTTGTCGCTTGTGGTGCACATGTACCCATTTGAGTACAGTCAACATAAACCGGGCCAGGCGCAATTTGCATGGCCGGAGCGTCATAAGAGGGCGTCACAGTTGCGCTGCCATATCGCGTTGAAGCGGGTGCTGCCGGAGCCTGAACACAGGCTTGACCACAATTTTGGCCACTCTCATAATTGTAAACGTCAGCATAGCGGCTGGATTGTGCATTTGCTGTCGAAATTGTTGCGGCAAAAGCCAAAGTGCTAAGTGCTGTAATTGCAGTAGCGCGTAAATATGTTTGCGTGCTCATCTGGAGCCTCCCATTTTGAAACATTACGGCGTAATCTTGCAAAGCTTAGACCATTTTAAGGTTAACACGCTCTAAATAACGTAAAAACCTTAAATCTCCGGGCTTTGAAGGGCCGCAATATAAAATCCGTCCATGCCGCCAATTTCCTCTCGGAAATGTGGCATGGTACGTAAGGTCTCTCTGCCCACATCATTGCCAGAGAGACCCAACGAAGGTTCGGGTAGAACTGGAATAAGGCGGAAATCGGGCAGCTCGCTTAAAAAGCGAGTGATGCGAGGATCACCCTCCTCCTGCTGAAGAGAGCACGTCGCAAAAATAAGTATGCCGCCCGGCTTTAAGAAAGAGGCCGCTTTGGGCAAAAGCTTATCTTGTAATCTCACGAGCTGACTTAACGTTTTTGGCGTTCTGTTGTGCAGCACATCGGGATGGCGGCGAAACGTACCTGTCGCTGTGCAGGGCGCGTCGAGTAAAACAGCATCAAATTTCGTATCCGACTCCCACTCAAGCGCATCGGCACAAACCACTTCAGCGCTTAGTTTTGTGCGTGCCAAATTTTCATGGAGTCTTTGCAAACGACTTTCCGATTTATCAACTGCCGTCACTTTTGCGCCCATGGCCGAAAGTTGAAGCGTTTTACCGCCCGGCGCCGCACAGAGATCAAGAACAGACTTACCGACTAAGTCGAGCTGAGCTGCCAAAATACGCACCGGCAAACTCGCAGCCACATCTTGCGCCCACCACTCACCTTCATCATAACCCTCAAGCAAAGAGACATTCCCGATAGAGGGCAAACGCACTGTGCCCGGCATCACGGTGATACCGCCAAGTTTTTCAGCCCAAATATTTGTGGATTCTTCTGACACATCCTTCAAGGTTAAATCCAAGGGCGGATCCTTAATGAGTTGTAGCGATATTTTGCGCACCGCAGCACGGCCATAGCTCCGCTCCCAAGACCCTCTTATCCATCCCGGAATATTGGCGCGAGGGGCTTCGGCTCCGGCTAGTATTGGCCCTTGCTCGACGACTTTGCGCAAAACCGCATTTGCAAGATTTGCATAACCGCGCGTGGCCTTGGTGGCCTTTAACATACCAACTGTTTCGCCAACAGCAGCATGAGCCGGCGTGCCCAAAAAAAGAATTTGCGCCGCTGCGGTTTCTAGGGCGGCACGAATAAAGACAGGGGGGTCTTGGCGAATAAGGGGTTTAAAGACCGCTTTAATCTGACCGAGCCGCCGAAAAGTCGTGGCGGCAATCAAACGCACAAAAGCCCGGTCTCTCGCCTCAAGCCCATTATAGTCGGGAAGGGCAGACAGAACAGTTTCAAGCGGCAAACCGTCCGTGCGTACATTCCGTACGGCAGACGCCGCTAATTGACGAGTTAACTGGGCCGAAGTTAGCGGGGTATCTTTTTGAGGACGCTCCCGTCTGTCTTCACGTCCCTTTTGAGACGGCCGACCCACTTTATTATTATCCCGATTAGTTGGCGGCTTTCTTCCCGTTTTGTGAGGTGGCGGACGTGTGTTTTTAGGGCGGTCATTCATGGCTCAGCGCCTAGCAGAGTGAAACGATAAAGGGAAAGCAGAAATGACTGTCTCTCAATGTATCATATAAAAATACAATTCCGTAACATTGCGTTTTTCTGTTGCAAAACCGCAGGATGAACTTACGCGTATTCTCTCTAAACAAGGCTGATGTAATGCGTTCACTTATAACTAAACAGACTTTCCCCCTTGCTTTAATGCTGGGCGCTGCTTTCATCTTGATCGGATGTAATCAAGCCGACGCGACACAGGGCGTTAGAAACGGCGGAAGCAATCAAGCCACGACCGGTCAAGGGCCAAGCCTGCAAGTCGGCTTGGTTAGTCGCGGCGAAATCGCCAAAATTATCAATGCAACAGGCACAGTGCGCCCTGATATAACGGTGCAAGTCGGGTCGGAAGTCTCCGGTAAGCTTCTGACGGTCGATGTCGACTTTAATTCTGTTGTCGAGCAAGGCGATGTTTTGGCGGTCATTGATCCGGAAAACTTAGAGAACCGCGTTTCACAAGTTGAAGCCCTTGTTGAAAATCGGAGATCCGACATCAACATTAACATGGCCTCACTCAAGCGGGCCGAAGTCAATGCCGCACAAGCGAAACGCTCCTTAGATCGTCGCGAACAGCTTTTTGCAGAAAGTGCGATTTCCAAAGCCCAATTAGAAGAAACAGAGCGGGCCATGCAACTCGCGGACGCTGATATTGAGTTGGCGAAAGCGCGTTTGTTGGGATCAGAGTCATCTTTAAAACAAGCACAGGCTGACCTCCGAACGGCAAAGGTTGACTTGTCGCGCACGGTTATTCGGGCACCTATTGATGGCGTCGTGATTGAGCGCCTTGTCGACCCCGGCCAAACCGTTGCGGCCTCTTTTTCTGCGCCGGAATTATTTAAAATTGCCGGAGATTTGTCGAAAATAAAAATCGATGCGGCGATTGTTGAAAGCGATGTCTCAGGCCTCGATGCAGGTGACCCGGTCAGTTTTAGTGTTGACGCTTATCCCGGTCGTGTCTTTCGTGGCGAGATTGAACAATTACGGCTGAAGTCTGAAACGCAAAGTAATATCGTAACTTATACAGCTGTTGTGGCAGCGGATAATGTCGATAATGTTCTCATGCCGGGTATGACGACGAACCTACAAATCACGACGAACTCCAAAGCCGATATTCTGCGCATACCCGCAACAGCAGAGCGCTTCCGCCCGACACCGGACCAGATTAAAGCTTGGCAAGTGGAAGAACCAGCGGAAGCTAATGCAGACGTCGATCCCAAAACACGTGAGCAGTTGAGCGCTCTGGGTCTTTCAACAGCGCGTATTGATAGCGTGTTGAGTACGATGGCGAGCGAAACTGT
Organism: uncultured Algimonas sp.; assembly: GCA_964352855.1. GTDB lineage: Bacteria > Pseudomonadota > Alphaproteobacteria > Caulobacterales > Maricaulaceae > Litorimonas. Next base: position 89,988 of record CAYGTR010000003.1, read on the forward strand.
CAGGCTGAGAGAGCAAATTAACGATCCAACTCAAACGTGGAGAAAAGTGGCGCGTCTGAAGCAACTTCGCGAAACCTATGATGGCATCATCAAAAAAGAGCTGACCTCGACTGAATACCAAGACTACCGTCGGTTATTGCAGGCCAATGCACAAACGCGTGATGCCCAAATTTGGATAAAATCAGACGATAAAATGCGATTGGCAGATGTTGGCTTGGGCTTATCAGATGGCTCTTTTGTAGAAGTGATTGCAGGTCTCTCTGAGGGGGATGAAGTTATTACATCTATAGGCGGTGGTGGTGAACGCCGAGGTCCGCCTGGACGTCGTCCAGGTTAAATTCATGACCAAAACAAACTCAGGCACGCCTCTCATCTCTTGCCGAGGGCTGACAAAAATATACAAAATGGGTCAATCTGAAGTGCGAGCTTTAGACGGCGTCGATCTGGATATTTTTGAAGGTGAGTTTGTTGCGATTATCGGGTCATCCGGCTCTGGAAAATCAACGTTGATGAATATGCTAGGTGCGCTTGACCAACCCACGACTGGGTCAGTAACTATTAATGGCGAAGACGTCGGAAAAATGAAAAGTAAAAACTTGGCGCAATTCCGCAATAAAACCATCGGGTTTATTTTTCAGCAATTTCAACTTCTACCCAAAAAATCTGCCCTAAAAAATGTGGCTCTACCGCTGCAATACCGCAAACCGAAAGTCAAAGATGCTGCCGAAAAAGCAACACATTCGTTAGAGCTTGTCGGGCTCGGAGACAGAGCCGGTCATCGCCCTACAGAACTATCCGGCGGACAACAACAACGAGTTGCCATTGCAAGAGCGCTTGCCGGGAGCCCAAAAGTATTGTTGGCCGATGAGCCGACAGGCGCACTCGACAGCAAAACATCAACAGACATTATGGGTTTGATGCAAAATTTGAACACCCAAGGCATTACAATCATTGTCATTACCCATGAGCATGAAGTGGCTGCCTATGCTGAACGGGTGATAGAATTTAAAGACGGTCGCATCATTTCTGACAAGCGCGATGCAGGCGTTGCCGCATGAGCGCCCTATCAACATTAGGGCTCGCGGCAAGCTCCATCATTGAGCGCCCTTTACGCTCACTTTTAACCTCTCTAGGCATCATCATCGGCGTAGCGGCCGTTTATGCCATGCTTGCCCTTGGCGAAGGCGCGAAAAAACAAGTCGAAGAAAGCTTAAACTCAATTAGCACACGTACGATGCAAGTCTGGCCGGATTGGAACAGGCAGAGATCCTCTCAATCCCGCCCTTCTATGCCGTTTATGGAACAAGACGTGAAAGAAATGCGCGCGATTAATGGCGTCTATGCTGCGACAGGCACATTAACGGGTCGAAATTATACAATCGCGACAGACCTAAATGATCTTAGCGGTAACTTTTTGGGTGTTGACCCTGACCAGCTTAAGGCTAGTGGGAGCGAGCTGAAAATGGGCGAAAATATTACCTTCGCCGACATTGAAACGCGCCGTCCTGTCGTTGTTATCAGCGAGGGTATTCAGCAACGCCTCTTTGATGGCCAAAACCCATTGGGACAGACGATTAAAATCAATAATGTTGCTTTCACCATTAAAGGTGTGGCAACCCAAGCAGATAGCAACTTCTCTTTTGGAAATGATGACCTTTTTGCATGGGCTCCGATCACGGTCGCAAGAGAACGGGTGATAGGCGGAAACCGCTTTATTCAGAACCATGTCAGCAATATTCGCGTTGTTGGCGACATTGGGCAAAACCTCAATAGTATTGAAGAGGAAGTAAATATCGTGCTGCGACGCTCCCGCGATTTGAAGGTCGGGGCCCCGCCGGATTACCGCATATTCTCTTCTCGTGGGTTTCAAGAACAGGCGGCAGAAGAAACAAAAGCGCTAAGCTTTTTATTGGCGGCTATGGGCGCCATTTCGCTCCTTGTAGGGGGTGTTGGCGTGATGAATATTATGCTTGTATCCGTGACAGAGCGAACGCGTGAAATTGGCCTGCGCATGGCGCTTGGCGCGAAGAAGAGCAATATCATGAACCAGTTTCTGACAGAGGCACTCTTACTTTGTATTTTATCGGGTATTGTCGGGCTTACACTTGGTTTCTTTATGTCAAAATTGGCGATGGATACGATGGATGTAGAGCTTGTATTTAGCCCGTCAGTCGCCCTCATTTCTTTTGGATCCGCCTTAATGATTGGTGTGGTCTTTGGCTTTCTGCCTGCCCGTCGCGCAGCCGGGCTCAACCCGATTGAGGCGCTTCGACATGAGTAAAGTTACAATAAAGCCTCTGCGCATTTTCCTTGGCTCTGTTGCTTTTAGCGCTTTGTCGGCTTGCGCCAGCTTGTCCACCAGTCAAACAGAAGTTCCCAATACAGCCATAGATGTACCTGCCGAATGGCTATTAGACTTGCCTTCGGATAGTGGAGTTACATTGAGCTGGGGCGAGCTATATGATGACCCCATATTATTAAATTACTTGCGAGAAGTCGCCGCTGAAAACTTTGATATCAGAACAGCACAAATCCGCGTTATCAGTGCAGAAGCCGAATTAAAGCGCGCCGCAGCCCGCCTTAAACCTCGTTTTGATGCCAGTGCGTCCGCCTCTGGCTCCGCCCTTCTCTCTGATATTGATGACCCGTTTGACAGTTATGGATTGAGTGTTTCCGGACGATGGGATCCGGATATATTTGGTCAAACCCGCACAATCATTGAAAGCTCGCGGGCGAGCCTCCGCGCACAAGAAGCCTTGGCTGTGGACACCCGGCAAGCCGTGCTCGCAGCAACAGCCCGTTCTTATATTCGAGCTGTCGAAGCCGCACTTCAAGTAGATTTAGCCAAAACTAATCTGGACTTCCTGACCGAAAGTCGCCGCATATCTGAGGCGCGTTATCGTTTAGGGGATACGGCTAAAGGGGACTTCTCTTTTGCTGAGGCTAATTATCAAAGCGCTCTGGCGAGCTATGAAAGCACATTGCAATCTGCCCGCGCCGCCCGCCGTGCGCTCAGCCTCTTGCTTGGGGGCTACCCCGAAGAAGACCTTGCATTAGCGACGGAGCTGAATGCACCCAACACACTTCCTGCTCGCGGCTTACCTGCTTCTATCTTGGAACGAAGGCCGGATATTGTTGCCGCACGCGCGCAATTAGCGGGGCGCGTGGCCTCCCTTAAAGGGGCGAAGCTGGCACGTTGGCCAAGTCTCGATATCTCAGGCAGTCTGTCCTCCGGCTCCGCTTTTTCTGATCTCTTCGACCCCGGTGAATATGTCGCGCGTCTCGGCGCGGGCTTGTCTCAAGTCATTTTTGACGGCGGGGCGATCCGTGCAGGCATAGAGGGCGCGCAAGCCGACCTCGATATATCTCTATTGTCCTACGAACAAAGGTTGCGTCGAGCCATGGGGGAAATCACTGATGCTTATGACCGTGCTGAAACACTGAAGCGGACATTGGTTAATCTTGAAGCCTCTTCGGAGGCCGCAAATGAGGCATTGCGTTTGGAGTCCATTCAGTTCGACCTCGGTGAAAGCTCCCTGCTGGATGTTCTGCAAGTCCAAACGCGCGTCAACAATATCGACGCCTCCCTCATCCGCACCAAGGCGGCGCTCTTGGAAACAGTGATCACAGCGAATGAAGCGGTGGCAGGGTTTTCAGAAAATGAAACGCTGTAAGGTTTAAATTTACAAACTTATTGATCGTTAAAACGCGTCTTCTTCCGGAAGGAAGATATCACGTTTGCCGCCGCTACCGGACGGGCCAATCATGCCTTCTTGTTCCATACGCTCAATGAGATCTGCAGCACGATTATAGCCGATAGAGAGTTTGCGTTGAACATAGCTGGTCGAGGCCTTTCTGTCTCGGGCAACAATCGCGACCGCTTGATCAAAGAGAGAGCCGCCTTCGCTTCCTCCGCCTGCCAATGTTGGGTCTTCTGGTCCTTCTTCGCGCTCCGTCGTGATGTCATCAAGATAGCTCGGCGCACCCTGAGCTTTGACAAATTCGGCCACGCGTTCAACCTCACCGTCCGAGACAAAAGGACCATGGTAACGTCGCGGGCGGCCTGTCCCCATATAAAGCATGTCCCCATTTCCGAGGAGCTGCTCTGCTCCCTGCTCACCCAAAATAGTGCGGCTGTCGATTTTTGAACCCACACGGAAAGACACACGGGTCGGGAAATTGGCTTTAATGGTACCTGTAATCACATCAACAGACGGACGCTGTGTCGCCATAATCATATGGATGCCCGCGGCACGCGCCATTTGTGCCAAGCGCTGAACAGAACCTTCAATATCTTTTTTGGCGACCATCATGAGGTCGGCCATCTCGTCGATAATCACAACGATATAGGGCATAGGCTGGAATTCGAGCTCTTCTGTTTCGTATTCCGGCTCGCCTGTCTCTTTATTATATCCCGTCATCGTGGTTTTGGTCAGGGTTTCACCTGTGGCTTTGAACTCAGCGATTTTTTCATTAAAGCCCGCCATATTCCGCACGCCGATTTTTGACATTTTACGGTAGCGATCTTCCATCTCCCGCACCGTCCATTTCAAAGCAACAACCGCTTTTTTCGGCTCGGTCACAACGGGGGCCAGCAAATGCGGCGCACCATCATAAACGGATAATTCGAGCATTTTCGGATCAATCATGATAAATTTACACTGGTCTGGAGTAAGCGTGTACATCAGTGATAAGATCATTGAGTTAACAGCCACAGATTTACCGGAACCCGTCGTCCCCGCGACAAGCAAATGCGGCATCTTCGCGAGATCCGCGACAAAAGGCGCCCCTCCAATATCTTCTCCCATAATCAGAGGCAGGGCGGCGTCAGATTCTGTGAATGTGCGAGAAGCCAACATATTTTTCAGCCACACAGTTTCACGACGTGTATTCGGCATCTCAATACCCATCGCATTACGACCCGGCACAACGGCGATACGCGCAGATTGCGAGGCCATATTTCGCGCAATATCATCGGAAAGGTTGATGACACGCTGTGATTTCACGCCGGGCGCGGGTTCAAATTCAAAGAGGGTGACAACAGGGCCCGGTCGAACATCACCCATTTCGCCCTCTATACCATAATCCCCCATAACGCTGTGAAGTTGTTCAGATGCACGCGCTAATGCTGTTTGATCATGCACTGCGGAACGCGGCGGCGGTGTCTTTAACAGTTCAAGCCCCGGCAGAACAAAATCTGCGCCTTCCGGGAAGTTATATTTAGGTTTCTTGGGCTTTGACTTAGGTTTGGTTTTCACTTTCGTTTTGGATTGCGGCAGCGTCTCTATATAAGCAGGCTGAGCCTGTGGTGCCGGCGCATAATTGGGTTGAGCGGCAGCGGCGGCGTCTGGCACATCGCGGAAAAGGTCTGATGTTCCCGCAGGCTGAGCCATATCGTCAATATAGGCTGTCTTAAAGAGCTTACGAAACAGACGCGCCAAAAAGACGGCGATGCGATCAATCCAAATGCGAAAATAAGCCCAGACAAGACCCGCTGCATCCATGACGTCAATTAGGTCTTTGGCCACAATGCGCATAAAGCGCCCAAGACAAAATACGGCAATTACAAATGTCAAAGCCGCAATAATCGCGCTCGTGAAAGGAATATTAAAAGGCTCAAGCAGCGCGCGGCAGTTTAAAAAGATCAAATCGCCGATCCAACCTCCAAGCCCCGTCGCCAGAGGCCAGTCTTGCGGAATAGGAAATGCTGAGAGTGTGGCCGTTCCAAAGATAATTGCACCTGCCCACAGGCTAAATCGTCGCGCACGATCGAGGCGGTTTTTATAGGGGCGAGGTTTAAAAATCGCACGAATGCCTGTGAAAAGGGTCAGGCCTCCGGCTAAAATAGCCCCAAGGCCAAAGATTTGCATAGCTATATTCGCAAATCCGGCACCCGGGCGGCCCATCAAATTGCTGACGCCGCCAATACCGGCTGTGTCGCTTGTGCTATCAAAAGGGTTATAGCTCAGCACTGATAATAATATGAAAGCTGCAGTCGCTATAATCACCAAAGCCGTAATAGCCCGCTGAAATGGCCGGATTTGTCCGGCCTCAAGCTCAGCCATCATTGCATGCACGACTTCGGGGTCATACGCCATATCGGCATTTGCAGTTGCGGAAGGCGGTGGTGTCATGCGTCAAGAATCCCTTTATCTTAAGAGATTGTGAACGCCGAGGGTAAAGGCAGGGTTAAGGTGATGTTAAAATCTATGCTTTTTGAAGCATTTTTCTACGCCATGATTGTTCAAACGCCAAAACAGAGATTGGCAGAAGGGTGCTTGCTACCTGCTAAAAATTGTGGCTAGTATCTAAAGTATTAATATTCTGGGGATCACATGTTAGACCGCTTTCACCGCACATCACTACTCTTGCTTGTTGTTATCTCGGCAGGCCTAGCCATAGGGCTTTGGCTTTTAAATTGGACGTTTTTGGTAGAACCGATACATGTAAATAATGTGACCTTGGCAAAATCTATTGCCGCTTTGGCAAAAGATGCACTTTTCGTTCCGCTTAAACCTTTAATGTATGCTCTTATTATTATGAGTATAGCGAGTTCCGTGGCCATATCGCGCGGCGGTATGGGCGCAAAGTTTATCCGTGTGCTGTTCTTTTTTGTTGGGTTCTCGTTGCTCGGCATGGCTTTAGCCATCATGGCCTATATCTCCTTTTCAGGCCTTAATATTTTGCCTGATCCCTCCACCATCGGTAGCGATTCAGCTGATCTGGCCCAAACGCCTTTTGCTTTGAAAATTTACGGGGTGTTGACATCTGCGTTGATGATTTCAATTTATGCAGGTTTGATATTTGGCGCAGGCCTTAAAAAAATCGGATTAGGTGAAGCCGCCGATAAGATGTCGGATATGTTCATAGCGGGTTTCCGTAAGTTCCTACAATTCACAATCCCTTTGGCTGTTTTCGGGTCAATCACACTCGCTCTGAACAAGCCTGGAGGGGTGGAGACGCTCACCAATCTGGTTCCGCTCTTGATGCCTTATATGATGGCCATGGTTCTAGTCTGGATAGTCATGGTTTTTGTGACTGCCGCCATTCAAGGGCATGGTATCGTGTTTGTCTTACGAGCCATTCTCCCGCAAGCCTTGGTCGCTTTTTCAACCTCAAGCTCTATGGCAACCTTACCCGCCACCAAAGTGGCTTGCGATCAACTTGGGGCCAATGGCGATGAGAGCACACCCTTCTTCACCATCGGCGCGACCATTAATATGGTCGGGACACTCATTGGTCTGTTATTGCTCTCACTTTATTCCATGAAAGCCTTTGGTATTGACGTTGATGTAGGCGATATGATCGTCGTTGGTTTCCAATCCATGATTTTTGCAACTGCAGCCGCAGGCACGCCTTCCGCTTCTGTTGTTCTGTTGCAAGATATTTTGGTCAGCCAAGGTGTCTCTGCGGAATATGCGACCTATGTCACTGGATTGATTATCACCATTGATACGCTCATCCTTGATCGCTTGCGGACTGTGTTAAACACACAATCAGATTCCATGAGCACGGCGAATGGCCTCAAGGTTTACTACCGCACACCGAAAACACTGATTGAAGATTAAACGCGCAATCAAAAAACCTCAAACAGATGGATATATTATGAAAAAGCTGACAACGTCATTTTTAGCCCTCGCAATTTGCAGTGTTTCGGCTTCAAGCTTTGCCGATGAGTCCCTTCGAAATGATATTGCGGCAGATTACAATCAAAACCTCGAAGCCCTTTTCACACATTTCCATGAAAATCCTGAACTCTCATTTTTAGAAACAAAAACCTCTGCCCGACTGGCCTCAGAATTGAAAGCCCTCGGTTATGAGGTCACAGAAGGTGTCGGTCGAACAGGCGTTGTGGCCGTGATGAAAAACGGTGCGGGCCCCACCGTCATGATCCGCGCAGATATGGACGGCCTGCCTGTCAAAGAAGATAGTGGGCTATCATATGCCTCCAAAGCCAAACAAACTGATCTGGACGGCGTGGAGCAATATGTCATGCATGCCTGTGGTCATGATGTGCATGTCACATCATTGATTGGTACCGCCCGTCAACTCGTGGCGCGGAAAAACAACTGGTCCGGCACCTTAGTTCTGATAGCGCAGCCCGCAGAAGAAATTATCTCCGGGGCGCGTGAAATGATAGAAGACGGGCTTTATGAGATATTCCCTAAACCTGATTATGCCCTCGCCTTTCATGTCAGCGCCCAAATGCCGACAGGTAAAATCAGTGTTCCAACGGACATTGCTTATTCCAGTTCTGACAGTGTCGACATCCAAGTCCGCGGCGTTGGCGCGCATGGCGCCTCGCCACACAAAGGCATCGATCCCGTTTTGGTGGCATCTCAAATCGTCGTGACATTACAATCCGTTATCTCCCGCACAATTGCACCTCTTGAAGCAGGCGTCATTACCGTTGGATCTATTCACGGCGGCACAAAACATAATATTATTGGAGACCGTGTGGATATGCAGCTCACTGTGCGCTCGAATAATCCTGAAATTCGGGAACAGCTTCTGGACGGAATTGACCGAGTTGCCGAAGGCGTGGCGCGATCGCTTAACGTACCTGAAGACTTGCTCCCAATTGTAAAGCGGTCGCCTACAAAGACAACGCCCCCCACCATCAATGACACAGACACAGCGCTTCGTATTCGCGAGACCTTTCAAGCCAAACTGGGCAGTGACATCTTGTGGGACGTGCCTCGCCAAGGCATGGGCGCGGAAGATTTCGCCTATTTCATTACGCCTGAACTGGGCGTGAAAGGCGTTTACTTCGGAGTTGGCGGCACGAAACCCTCTGACGTCGATAGCGCACCGTCTCACCACTCCCCTTTCTTTAAAGTCGAACCGGAACCTTCAATTAAGCTCGGCACGGAAGCGATGGTTATCGGGGCATTAGAGCTGTTAAAGAAATAACACGCATCAAAAGAAAACCATAATTCGCCTGTAAAGCGCGAAGAGTTGAAGATAGGAAGCAAAGATCTCTAAACTGGGTCTTCGTTGGACTAAGGTGTTGTGATGCGGATTATTTTATTTGTTTTGAACGCTATTCTCGTTTGGGTATTCGTCTCGACGGCCTCTGCGCAAAGCGCTAACAAATCGGACGTCCCTATTTCCCAAATTGAATTTGTTGGCGGCAAACTCGTGCAGGAAGATTGGAATAAAGGCATTTGGGTGGAATATGATTTCCGCAGCACGAAACGATATAACTTTATCAAGACTAACTATGATAAACGTCGACTATCCCTTCAGGGTCTTGAAGGCAATGTACAGCTTATCATTGATCTGTCCGAAAAAACGATATCGGGGGAATGGCCGGGGCATCCTATGGGCAAGCTTTATGACGTCACAAATATTGACTATTTAAACACGGCTAAACCTATCCAAAAAGATCCACGACTTGAGCGCGTCATCCCAAATTATGTCCCACCCGGAAAGAGCGTCCCCTCTATAAAACCCCCTAAAAAGAAAGCACGCCTATCGACAGAAACCTTAGGGGTTGCCCAATATAGAGGCGGACTCTTTTACAAAGTTGAAGGTAATGAGTGGCGGGAAAATGCCAGTAACAGCACAATATTTCGATTTAAAAATATCGGCTATAATAACCGCTCAATATTTCTGTATGACATAAGTCGCAACATTTTAATTGAATTGGACATTGCCGATAACATGTCTCGTATCAGTCATGATGGTGAAGCCCTAAACGACCTCTATGCCTTAACCTCTTTGGCGGAAGCTGAGCCATCTATTTTGCTTCCGGCCAACCCACAAACTCCGATGACACCCATCTCAAATCTAGACGGTAAAATGAACACCGACGAACGGGCGCAATGCAGTGCCAAAGGCGGATTTGTTGAGCGTGCAGGCATGTTGGGCCATGAGCGTTGCACAATGCTGTACAACGACGGCGGCAATATCTGTATTGACACCTCCAATTGCGAAGGCAAGTGTTTGGCAACGGTTGAAGCTGCACAAGGCAAAGCCGTCAGCGGCCAATGCCAAAAAACTGACAATCCTTTTGGCTGCTATACCGAAGTTATTGCAGGCTCAACAGGCCCAGCCCTTTGTGTGGATTAGAGGATATGAGACAACAAGTCTCACATATTTGTTATTTGGGTCTAACGGCTTTTTAAGTCTTCTTCTTTATCAACCGCCTCATGAGACGGTTGGGATTTATACTTTTATTAGCGATTTTCGTGACGGCCTGCGCATCAGGGCCTTCCACGATGTCAAAAGGACAAGGCGGAAAAGCTGCTGACCGTGTTTCGGGTGGACAAACAGCCCTACCGGACCGGGTCGCATTTTATCAAAAAGACAAACGTTGGGGCCATGAAAAGCTCGGACGCACAAATGATACAATGGCCTCTGACGGATGCCTCGTGACCGCCGCGTCTATGGCCCTTGCGAACTTGGGGTTTGAGACCAATCCGTCTGACCTGAATAAACGCCTAACGCATACAGACAGCTTTACGTCTCGTGGTTGGCTTATTTGGGACGGCATAAGTCGTGTTACAGGCGGCAAAGCCCAAGCGCGGTTTTACAAAAGTGTTGATGATGGCAAAATCAATCAATGTATTAATGATGGCTATTATCCGCTTGTGCAGTTTTACTTGCCAAACGGGCGCTCACATTGGGCCATGATATTGGATCGTTCCGACAAAGGCTTTCACATGCGTGACCCTCTCCGCAAAGCTAACAAGCCCCTTATTTTCCCGCATAGTACAAAAAAATTTAGGGCCTTACGCTGCGTAGGCTTAGCTTAAACCCTCAATACACATCCTAAAAAGTTCTTGATTTGTTCTTTTCTTTCTGCTTTGTTTAAAGTTGTAAAGGGAGTTAAAGCATGGTTGCGCGAATACAGACAGTCGCCTTTGAGGGCGCAGAGGCGCGCCGCGTGGACGTTCAAGTCCAAGTTACTTCGGCGGCCAAACCCGTTTTTACCATTGTCGGTCTGGCCGATAAAGCCGTGGCCGAGTCGCGTGAACGTGTTCGCGCCGCTTTTGCCTCTATCGGACTCTACTTGCCCGGCAAGCGCGTCACAATTAATCTTGCCCCTGCGGACTTACCCAAAGAAGGCGCCCATTATGACCTCCCAATTGCTTTAGGTTTAATGGCCGCTTTGGGTTCTATTCCCGCCGACGCGATTGAAGAATTTGTTGCAATCGGCGAGTTGGCCCTAGACGGCACGATTGCGGCGGTACCTGGTGCTTTACCTGCAGCCGTGATGGCCAATAGTCATAGTTTTGGATTGATTTGTCCGGAAGCCAATGGTCCGGAAGCGGCTTGGGCAGGTGACTTGCCTCTCCTCGCACCGCAAACGCTCGTACAAATTCTCAATCACTTTAGAGGTACACAAATCCTATCGCGCCCTGAACCCGGCCAGATGCTAGATGACAAAAGCCCGCTCGATATGCGCGATGTCCGCGGACAAGAAACGGCGAAGCGCGCCCTAGAGGTCGCAGCTGCAGGCGGTCATAACTTATTGATGGTCGGACCGCCCGGCTCCGGTAAGTCCATGTTAGCGGCACGTTTGCCGGGTCTTTTACCGCCTCTCACAGCCAATGAGCTGTTGGACGTCTCAATGGTGCATTCTGTGGCAGGGCTCTTAGACCGCGGACAACTCTCAAGATCACGACCCTTTAGATCGCCTCATCACAGCGCCTCCATGGCCGCAATGGTTGGCGGCGGCAATAAAGCCAAGCCAGGGGAAGCCTCGCTTGCGCATCGCGGCGTTTTATTCCTTGATGAGCTTCCGGAATTCACACCAACGGTTTTAGACAGCCTAAGACAGCCTTTGGAAACAGGAGAAATTTCTGTTGCCCGCGTCAATGCCCATGTGCGTTATCCCGCGCGGTTTCAGTTAATCGCCGCCATGAACCCCTGTCGCTGCGGATCCGGTGGGGCGGACGGCATTGCCTGTCGGCGCGGGGCGCGCTGCGCAGCAGATTATCAAGCCCGAATTTCCGGTCCCTTCATGGATCGCATAGACATTCAAATTGACGTGCCTGCCGTTACGCCTGCTGATTTGGCGCTCCCGCCTTCTCTGGAAGGCACAGTAGACATCGCCGCCAGAGTCGCGCGGGCCCGCGACATTCAAATGAGCCGAAATGGCGGGTTAACAAATACAGAGCTACCCCAAGATCGCTTGGACCATGTTGCAGAACCTGATGCAGAGGGACGAAAGCTCTTGACTCAAGCCGCCGAAACGCTTGGCCTTACCGCCAGGGGCTATCATCGCGTCCTCCGCGTTGCGCGGACTTTAGCTGACCTCGCAGAGTCTGAGACCATTCACCGTCTTCATATTGCAGAAAGCCTTTCTCATCGAAGAGCACGTAAAGGGCTCATTAATACGCCTCATGCGGGCGGTGGCAATTTGCACAATTCATCGGGGCAAAACGCGCGCCGTGGCAAAAATCCGTTTTATTCTCGCTAGAAAACTCAATAACCACTGACAAATACCACTCAAAATCCAAGATTCGTGAATTTAGTAAGACATTTTTTAGATTAAACCTTCACATTCGATTCGGAATATTAGCCTTTTTCGGGCTTTGAAGGATCGCATATGTCTTCAGATGCTATAGTTGCCGCTCAATTCTGGCTTTGGCCTGACCCCGTTATGAAACGGGATGCACAGGGTCGAATCCTGTTTATTAATGCCGCCTTTTTGCAATTATATGGCGGTTCTGTGGAAACATGGACAGGTAACGCTCTGCAAGGTTGGCCAGCACCCCATCCTATGCGGGAAGACATGAATCCTACACCCCACCGATTTGAAACGCGGATTGCCTCTCAGGATCCTACACAGTCTGAGCAAGTCTATGACTGGATAGAGCAAACAGAGGCGGATGGCTCTGCCTTCGCATTGGCGCGTAACGTGAGTGTTTTTATTAAAGAAGCCGTGACACAGGAACCACCTTCCGGATCTCCGCCCGGGCAGCCTATGTATTATGTCGAGCAAGCTGTTTCACACCAAACTGAACCTGAAACGCCTCGTGAAACCACGCCGACACACGAAACTGAATATGCAAATTCGGACTATGCCAGCCCAGAATATACCGACGAAGAGCCGGTTCAATATGTGACTGACACGGCATCCGTAGAAACGACGCCGCCCGCCAAAGAGCCGGAAGCCCCTCTCGACATAAGCGTGCAATCTGTCGCCCATGAAGCGGAACGACCAGAAATGGAACGGACAGAAGACACTCAACCCGAAGACGCAGCTCATGATTTTGAAGCCGACCTAGAAATTGCGCCTAAAGCACAAGCATCTGAAGAACAACCAAAAGAGCAAGAAGAGCCACGTTTTGAGCGGCGCGCCCTTCCGCTTGAGAATAACAGCGCGGTTCTTGGTAATAATTGGCGCGATGCTGTCATCGCTAGAGCCGTCGGCGTGGAAATGCCCCAGCAAAACACCCCCGTCTCTCAACCCTTGCATGAGCCGCAAACAAGCGAAGGGCCTGACGGACCAAAGCGGATTTTATTGGCTGAAGACAATGCCATCAACGCGCTTCTAACACGCACATTATTGGAGGCCGAAGGTCATACAGTGGAAACGGTTGAAGACGGTGCCTTGGCGGTGGAAGCCATGAAGTCCCAACATTTTGATCTTATCTTTATGGATATGCGTATGCCGAATATGGACGGTTTGGAGTCAACACGGAAAATTCGACAATTGCCGAATGTCCCAAAAGACCTGCCCATCATTGCCCTGACAGCCAATGCGTTTGACGATGACCGCAATGCCTGTTTCGACTCGGGTATGAATGATTTCATGACCAAACCCGTCAGCGCAGAAGAACTCTCAGTCATGGTCAAAAATTGGACCGGTAAAAAAGAGATGCAAATGGCGGGGTAAGGCTCTGCGCTTCATTTCTTTGGGTGATTACATGAGGTTGCTAGACGCAGCTTCTAAAAAGACGCAGTTTAGCCTATGAGCAAAGCAACCCCCGTCAGCCTTAAACTTTCGCCCAAACGTGATTGGGGTGAAGTCTTTAAGATTTACATGCAGCCTAAAATGTTGGCGATGTTACTCCTAGGCTTTGGCTCGGGCCTGCCTTTTATGATGTTCTTTTCAAAGCTATCTCGTTGGCTTTCGGATGTTGGCATTGAAAAAACGACGATTGGCTTTTTTTATTGGATTGGCCTCGCCTATGCCTTCAAATTCGTATGGGCGCCCGTTGTTGACCGCGCCAAAATACCCGGGCTAACCAAGCTTTTGGGACAGAGGCGCTCTTGGATGCTTTTGGCGGTCACTGGTACGATTACCGGCATGGTGTTTATATCCGGGGCGAACCCTTCGCCGACGATTGCAGGCTCTCTGACACCCATGATTATCGGCTGCTTTATTTTGACCTACTCTGGGGCAACTTTGGATGTTGCAGTTGATGCATGGCGTATTGAGAGCGGCACCAACGAAGAACAAGCTAATTTCGCTGCAATTTACCAATTAGGCTATCGTTTTGCAATTATGGCTGCGGGCTATGCTATGATTATTGCGGATGTCGCCAGTTGGCAACTCACCTATTTGGCAACAGCGGGCATGATGGGTGCGATTGCAGTTGTCATTTTGTTTGTGCGCGAGCCCGACAATATTGAAAGGCGGGAAGCAATAGGTTTTACGGACTCATTCCGCGCCAATGTGATTGAACCTTTTTGGGATCTTTTTGCCAGACTTGGAAAATGGCTCATACCCGTATTCGGCCTTATTATTCTTTATCGCCTCTCGGACTTTACAATGGGCGTTATGACCCAACCGCTTTATCAAGAGCTTGGATATACCAAAACGCAGGTTGGGCTTGTCCAAGGCACCTTTGGCCCCTGGCCTATGATCGTAGGGTCTTTTATCGGAGGCGCCATTGTTGTGCGCTACGGCATGATGCAGGCGCTTTTTTACGGCGCGATTATAATGATTGTAACAAATGGTGCATTTGCATGGCTAGCAACACAAGAAGGCGCGATCACTTGGAAGCTGTTAATTACAATCTTTTGCGATAATCTATCCGTTGGAATATGCGGCACTGCCTTTATTGCTTACATGTCAAGTATTGCGTCTAAAGAATATGCAGCAACACAATATGCTTTGATGACATCAGCTTGGGCCTTGTTTAATAAAATTGCCGCCGGTTTCTCAGGACTTCTTTATGATGCTGTCGGAAGCTTTAATTTCTTCATTATCACGGCTGCTTTTGGCCTCCCTGCAATTGCTTTGCTCTTATTTATCTGGCGGTCTGGTTCTCATCTCGCCAGAGGTGAGGCAGAGCCACCTTAGATGCAGAATTAAACCTAATCTTTCCTCACCAGGCTTCCAACAAGCCCCCTTTCATAGGGATTGTTTTTCTGTCAAAAGCTATAGTTATGAACGCCCCTCTCAACACTGATGCGCCTGCCGGGAAAGTGACGCCTATGATGGCGCAATTCTTGTCGATTAAGGCGGATGTCGGGCCGGAGGCTTTGTTATTTTACCGAATGGGTGATTTTTACGAGCTTTTCTTTGATGACGCTGTGCGTGCGGCGGCGGCGCTTGATATTGCGCTGACCAAACGCGGCAAGCACGCGGGGGCAGATATTCCGATGTGCGGCGTGCCAGTCCACGCATCAGAAGTTTATTTGCAACGCCTCATTAAGAAAGGCTTTCGCGTCGCGGTTTGCGAACAAACGGAAGATCCGAAAGAAGCCAAGAAGCGCGGATCAAAATCCGTTGTCCGGCGCGAAGTGGTGCGCCTTGTTACGCCCGGCACATTGTCAGAAGATAATTTATTGGAGGCACGTGGGCGTAATATCATCACGGCCTTGGCCAAGACATTGACGGGTGATTTTGCTCTGGCCTGGGCCGATATTTCGGATGGCCTGTTTTGCACGGCGGATATGAAAATGGACCGTGTTGCGACGGAGCTCTCTGCTCTACGACCACGCGAGCTTTTATTGTCTGAGAGCCTTTATCAAGACCCGGAATTTATGGCGGGCCTCCCTTTAGACGGCGTGGCCTTAACGCCACAATCTGCGACAAAGTTTGACGCCCGGGCAAGCGAGCGGCGTTTGAAAGGTCAATTTGGGGTGGAGAGCCTTGATGGTTTTGGGAGTTTCTCAAAAGCCGAAGTCTCGGCCGCAGGCGCTTTGCTTGATTATCTTGAGCTCACCCAAGCGGGCAACCCTGTTCAACTCTCCACACCAAGCCGTCGCGCGACAGCCGGCTTCATGGCCATTGACCCGGCCACAAGAGCCAGCTTGGAAATTGATCGCACTCAAAAAGGCACGCGCAAAGGATCGCTTTTGTCTGTGATTGATCGCACCAAGACAGGGGCAGGTGCAAGAGAGCTCGCCGACCGTTTAGCCCGACCGCTCTTGGATGTTGAGGCCATCCAACAGCGTCAACACGCCATTCGGTTTTTTGTCGACAATGCGGCATTGCGAGATCACTTGCGTAATATTTTAACACAAAGCGGTGATTTGGCACGTGCGGTCTCGCGCCTCAGCCTAGGGCGTGGCGGCCCACGAGATCTTGTCGTTGTCAAAGATACCTTGGGCGTCGGTGAAATGATATGTGCAGATTTTGCTAAATACCCGCAATTAGATACACCGAAAAATATTACTGACATGCTCGCGGCTTTAAGCCTCACAGATAAAGACGCCCTAGCAACCTTGCGACGCGACCTATCTAAAGCCCTGACCTCTGACGTGCCTCTACAGTCCAGAGATGGAGGCTTTATTGCAACGGGATGGAACCCTGCGATTGATAAGCTGAAAATGCTGCGTGACGGTAGCCGCCGTATTATGGCGGGCCTCCAAGCCGATTATGCCAAAACGGCAAATGTTTCGTCTCTGAAAATTAAACATAATAATGTGCTGGGTTACTTTATTGAAGTCTCCCCGAAACATGCCGATACAATGTTAAACAAAGGCCCGGATAGCCCTTTCATTCACCGACAAACTTTGGTCTCCGGCATTCGCTTCACGACAACTGAGCTTGCAGATTTAGATGCAAAAATATCAGGCGCGGCAGATAAAGTGACGGCGCTCGAACTCGCTGAATTTGAGACTTTCGCCAACCGAGTCAGAGATATGGCACAAACGCTTCGCCACACGGCGCAAGCGCTTGCCAATTTGGACGTCCAGACAGGGTGGGCCGATTGGGCGACCGAGACAGGGGCGACCTGCCCCAAAGTCGATGATAGTCTTTGTTTTGACATTACGGGAGGACGTCACCCTGTCGTGCGTGAAGCTCTTCAAAGGTCCGGTAGTGCAGATTTTACGCCTAATAATTGCAAGCTGGATGCCGAGGGAGAAACGGCAAATCGTCTGACCGTTATCACGGGCCCAAATATGGCGGGTAAATCAACCTATCTTCGTCAGAATGCTTTGATGTTTATTTTGGCACAAGCAGGAGGATATGTCCCTGCTGAAGCCGCGCATATCGGCATCGCAGATGCCTTATTTTCTCGCGTCGGCGCCTCTGATGATCTCTCAAAAGGGCGCTCGACTTTTATGACGGAAATGATCGAAACCGCTGCTATTCTCAATCAAGCGACGAAACGGAGTTTTGTTATTCTAGATGAAATTGGACGCGGGACATCAACCTTTGACGGGCTCTCTATTGCTTGGGCGACAACCGAGCATTTGCACAGCGTCAATCAAGCCCGCGCCTTATTTGCAACCCATTATCACGAATTGACAGACTTAGCTGAAAATCTAGAGGCAGCAGGGAATGCCTCTTTACGAGCTAAGGAATGGAATGGAGATTTAGTTTTTCTGCATGATGTACGGGCGGGTGCAGCCGATAAGTCTTACGGAGTTCAAGTCGCTCGCCTCGCGGGACTGCCACGTGCCGCAACTGACCGTGCACAGGCTGTGTTGGCCAAATTAGAAGCGGAAGCTGATACTGGATCGAAAGACAAGGGTTTACTTGGTGGCTTACCTCTTTTTTCAGCACCGGCGCCCTCTGTTACCCTACCCGCGCCTTCCGAAATCGAGACTGCTTTGGCGGCCTTAGATGTGAACGACCTTTCGCCCAGACAGGCGCTTGACTTGCTCTATGACTTGAAAGCAAAGCTCAAATAATGGCCCGGGCTCCGAAATTGATGATACCGCAACGCGCCACGTCTACGGAAAGCGGCCTCAACGCCGCAGCCCTAAAAGAGCACATAAATATTATTGCGCGAGAAGGTGGCAAAGATAAACGTAGCCGTGTCTTAGAAGCCCTGCGCCAAACCCATGCAACGGGGATGGCCAAGGCCGAAGAGTTATTTTCCAATGGTCGGATCGGGGGGTTGGAAACCGCCGCGTTGATCGCAGCCATTCATGACGTCATCATCACAGAATTATATGATTATGCAACAATTTATGAAGTCTCTACCGCCAACCCAACCGAGTCTGAGCGCTTTGCCGTCTTAGCGGTCGGGGGTTATGGGCGTGCGGAAATGGCGCCGCAAAGTGATGTTGATCTTCTTTTTCTGACCTCGGATAAAAAGGGATCCGCTCATACAGAACAAGTAACAGAATTTATGCTCTATATGCTTTGGGATATGGGCCTGAAAGTAGGTCATGCCACACGTACGATTGAACAATGTATAGCGCTCGCTCGGGAAGACCAAACTATTTTAACCGCACTTTTGGATATGCGTTATCTGCGGGGAGAAAAGGTCTTGGCGGATAGACTTTATTCAAAGTTTCGGAAAGATGTGACGAAAGGGAAGGGTCGGAATTATATTGCCTCTAAGCTTGAGGAGCGCGACGCCCGTCATGCACGCGAAGGTAATTCGCGCTATGTGATTGAGCCGAATATTAAAGAAGGCAAAGGCGGTCTACGTGATTTGCATGTTCTTTACTGGATTGCTCGGTTTTTAGACAAGGATAATAAAATCACAGACCCACAATTAGCTGAGGGGTATGTCGAGCTTGGCTTATTCGATAAACAGGCCGCCATCCGCTTTACTCACGCCGCAGACTTTCTTTGGCGTGCCAGGATTTGGCTGCATTTGATCGCGGGTCGACCTACTGAAACGCTCAGCTTTGACCTGCAAACTGTATTGGCGCGAAAAATGGGTTATGCCTCGGGGCCTATCGAAGTCGCCGTTGAAAAATTTATGCGCGAATATTTCACTAATGCCAAAGAAGTAGGCGCTTTAACCCGAATTGCCTGCGCCAAATTAGAAGCGGAAAAAGCCATTCGTCTGCCGGCTGGATTGGATGCCCTTTTGCCCGGCTCACGGCGCAACCTACAGAACAAAGCCTTGATCATGGATCATGGGCGGCTAAACTTTGCCGACCCGCTTAAAATCCGTCATGACGCCACGATCATTATGCAATTGTTTGAAACTGCCGGAAGGCGAAATGTTGATATTCATCCCGATGCTTTTTCTGCAATAGATTTCCGTCGAAATATTATAGACGCGGACTTTAGGCGAAACCCCTTTAACTCCAAAACTTTCCAAGACTTATTGCTAGGATCAAAAGCGCCCTATGCAACTCTTAAGGCGATGAATGAAGCGGGCGTCTTGGGACGGTATCTTTTGGAATTTGGCGGTATTGTGGCCCGAACACAATTTAACATGCACCACGCCTACACCGTCGATGAGCACACCCTCCGCCTCGTGGATAATTTCCACGATCTCGAACATGGGCGATTGGAAGAAGACAATCCCCTCATCACGCAAATTGCCCAAGCCTTTACCCGAGAGCAAAGACTTACGCTTTATTTGACATGCTTGCTCCACGACACAGGTAAGGGACAAGGCGACCAGTGTATTGAAGGCGCACAATTAGGGCGGCGGGCCTGTCGCCGTCTGGGCGTTTCGCAAGAAGTCACCGATACTGTCGCTTGGTTAATACGTCGTCATTTAGATATGAGTGAAACGGCTCAACGGCGCGATATTTCTGATCCTGATACAATTGCAGAATTTGGCAAACTTGTCGGCTCTGTAGACCGACTCAATATGCTATATGCCCTGACAGTTGTTGATATTCGTTCCGTCGGGCCCGGCATTTGGAACGACTGGAAGGGCGTGCTTTTGCGTAACCTCTATGAGGCCACGGCAAATTATCTCGAAGGAAAAGAAGATCTTGATCCTGCCGCCCGCGCCAATGCGGCCATTGAACAATTAGGGGAAAAGCTTCCAAGTGAAATGAGAGCGCGCGTCACACCTATTCTTACAGACCTGCCGCAAAGTTACTGGTTGAATTTCAATATGGCGGATCTTGTCCGGCATGCAAGGTTTTTTGATCAGGTTACACAAGACGGAGCGACGCACGCTATTCAAACCCGCTTGACCCGCAATCGCGATATTACGGAATTGTGGGTTTTGACGCGCAATCGCGCAGGATTATTTGCTGACCTAACCAAAGCCATATCTTCATGCGGAGCGTCCATCACTGGGGCGCAACTTAATACCTCCGACTTCGGACTGGTCATGAATGTCTTTTATTTGCAAAATACAGAAGGCCTAGCCTTTGGACGGCAGAACAATCATGCACTAGAGCTTTTACGTAAACGCGCCCAACGCGCCGCCGAGGGCGATATCGATCACCTCACTATCCCCAAGGCAAGAGAGTCGCGACGAGCCGGGGCTATCCCGGTCAAACCTTACGTACGTTTTCCAAAAAACAAATCTCTGGAAACCACAATTTTGGAAATTCAAGGTCGCGATCGTCCCGGATTGCTCCACGATATCGCAACCATATTAAGTGAGGCAAATGTCGAAGTTCTCTCTGCCCATATAGAAGTGGTTGGCACCACCGCCATTGACAGTTTTTATTTATGTGTACCGGGGCATGACCGCGCCTTGCCTGACACCACAAAAAAAACATTAAAAAACCAGCTCAAGACCTTGCTAACGCCGCAAGAAGCTCAAGTCGCGTGATGAAAAACTAACATGAAAACGGCACGGCTCTTAAAATCGACAGCGATTATAGCGTCTCTGACTTTAGTCAGCCGTCTTTTAGGTTTGGCCCGCGATATTCTCATTGCTAAGTTTTTGGGTGCCGGAGCGGTGAGTGATGCTTTTTTTACGGCCTTCAAACTGCCCAATGTGTTTCGTCGGATGTTTGCAGAGGGCGCATTTAATGCCGCCTTCGTGCCGCTTTACGCCAAACGGATAGAAGAAGAAGGTGAGGCTGCTGCCGATGAGTTTGCATCGGAAACCATGACTGCACTCTTCGCTCTGGTCGCCGCTGTCGTTATAATCTTTGAACTGACCATGCCTTGGTCACTGGGTATCATTGGAGGGGGGCTGGACAAGACGGTCAACGCAGAGGGTATAGCGCCTTATCATCTCGCCGTGACTTATGCATGGATTACAATGCCTTATTTACTGTTTATGTCGATGACAGCGTTATTCTCGGGTATGTTAAATACAAGGGGACTATTTGCAATCGCCGCTGCCGTGCCCATCGTTTTGAACCTCTTTATGATATCGGCCCTTTTAGGCTTGCCTGGACTTGGGGTTAATCAGGCGGGCCTCGGTATAGGTCTTGCTGTCGCCGTTACGCTTTCGGGTATTGCGCAAATGGCCTGTGTCCTCTGGGCCTGTCGTCAAGCGGGGGTTAAAATAGGTCTGCGTCGGCCCCGCATCACACCCGGCGTAAAGCGGTTGTTTATTCTGGGTGTGCCCGGCATTTTCTCCGCAGGTATTACACAAATTAATTTGCTCGTATCTCACTTGATTGCGACATTTCAACAGGGTGCCGCAAGTTGGCTCACATATGCTGACAGGCTCTATCAGTTACCACTGGGCATGATTGGCATTGCTATGGGTATCGCGCTTCTTCCGGCGCTGTCTCGCCGCATTCGTGCCGGCGATGAGACAGGCGCAAATACGTCACTAAATCGCGGTATAGAAATTGCGACCTTCTTAACCCTTCCCGCGGCAGCGGCGCTTTTTATTATACCTGACATTCTGATTGCAGGAATTTTTCAACGTGGTGAATTTGTCTCCGAAACGACGCTACAAGTTGCCAAGGCTTTACGGTTTTTTGCCCTGGGTCTCCCCGCTTTCGTTATGATCAAAGTCCTGACACCGGCATTCTTTGCACGGGAAAATACAAAATCACCCATGGTTTATGCCGCTATTTCAGCTGTCATTAATATTGCCTTTGGGCTCCTTCTTTTCTGGCGCATAGGGTTTGAAGGCTTGGCCCTGGCAACGACCATTGCCGCTTGGGTCAATGTTTACAGCTTATCCCGCACTTTGCTGCGCACGCGGCATTGGGAACCGGATAAGCGACTTCTGAGACGCGCCCCCCGCATTGCTTTGGCCAGTATTCTTATGGGCGTTGGCCTTTGGATGGGTAAACCTTACATGCCTGATTTTACGGAAACTGGCCTTTTATTGGATTTCCTATACCTTGCCCTTATCTGTGGTGCAGGGGGACTTATTTATATCACCGCCGCTATGGCCTTGCAGGCCTTTGGCGTCGGTGATATTCGCGACGCGTTTTCAAAGAAACGCGCTTAAGGACACATCGTGACTGATACCTCTTCCTACACCGGCCCAAACAGGGTTTTTTCAGGCGTGCAGCCGTCTGGGGCCCTGCATCTCGGTAATTATCTTGGCGCTTTAAAGAAGTTCGTCGACTTACAAGACGAAATGGAATGTGTCTTTTGCATTGTCGACCTACACGCCATCACCGTCTGGCAAGACCCAAAACAACTCTCCAGCCAAACGCGGGAAATTGCAGCCGCCTTCCTTGCCTCAGGCGTGGATCCCAAAAAAGCGATTATCTACAATCAATCTGCTGTCCGCGCCCATACGGAACTGGCATGGTATTTTAACTGTGTCGCACGCATGGGATGGTTGCAGCGTATGACGCAATTTAAGGACAAAGCCGGTAAAAATTCTGAGCGGATGAGTGTGGGCCTATTTGACTACCCTGTTTTGCAAGCCGCTGACATTTTAGCTTTTAAAGCTACGCATGTGCCTGTTGGCGAAGACCAGAAACAACATCTGGAGTTATCACAACAAATCGCAGCAAAGTTTAATCATGATTTCGGCGTGCCAAATTTCTTCCCCGAGCCCGAAGCTTTGATTAAAGGCCCGGGTGCACGCGTTATGAGCCTTCGCGACGGAACAACAAAAATGTCAAAATCTGATCCCTCGGATAATTCGCGCATCAACCTGACGGATGATGCCGACACTATTTCTAAAAAGATCAAGAAAGCCAAGACCGATGGCGGCATGATGCCCGAGAGCCTGAAGGAAATGGAAGACCGTCCCGAGGTTAAAAACCTCGTCGGTATTTATGCCGCATTATCAGGCAAGACAGATGCAGATATTATCACCTCATATGCGGGGCAAGGTTTCGGAGTTTTCAAACCTGCCTTAGCAGATTTGGCGGTTGAAAAATTGGCGCCAATTACAGATTTAATGAACCGCTATTTGGCAGACCCTGATGAGTTGGATCGCCTTTTGGCAAAAGCCGGTGATAAAGCGGCAGACATCGCAGACCCAATTGTAGCGGATATCCGCCGCATTATTGGTTTTATAGGAGCCTAATATGAAATATTTAATTCTCTCCGTCTCGGCTCTCGCAATGGTAGCATGCGGAAATGCCGAGACAGAGACCAAAATGGAAAAAGCAGGTGACGTCACGTATGATATAGACCAAATGAAAAGGGGCATTGAGGTGTCATCCGCCTATATTCAACCGCCCTTCCCGGGACGCGATGTCGCCGCCGGTTTCTTTGAGCTGACCAATCACGGGCCCGATGATCGCCTGATTGCGGTGTCTAGTCCTATCAGTGCCAATGTCGAAATTCACAACCACATAGAAGAAGATGGCGTCATGAAAATGCGCAAAATTGAAGGCGTCGCTTTAGCCAAAGGTGAAACCGTCAAGTTCAAGCCAGGAAGCTTCCATATCATGATGTTTGGCGCCGCCATGCCTGAGAATGCAGAGGATGTGGCCGTCACTTTTACTTATGAAAAAGCAAAGCCCGTCACATTAATACTCCCGATTGGCGAACCAGAAGAAAATAAGATGGATCAAAGCAGTCCCGGGTCAGGCAGTGAATATTAATTGATTTCAGCAAACCCTAATTGTTCATCACGCGCCTTTATCTCTTTAATACGGGCGCGTTCTTTTTTGAAGTTTTCATACCGCGCAAGAATGGTGGGGTGGCTCTCAGAATTGTCTTGCAAATCCCGATGCGGGTGCGCAGCGTCTGCCCAATAAGTTATCGCCGCGTCAATATCATAACCTGCATTCGCCATAAGCACGAGCGCCATGCGGTCAGCCTCTAACTCTAAATCTTGGGATGGTGGCTTATTGATATGTCCCGCGATCGCATGCGCCATTTCATGTGCAATTATCAAAGCCAAATTCACATCATCCGGGACAATTCGCATAAGCTCTGATGTGACGTAAACCTCATCGCCATCCGTATGACCATTCACGTCTTGCGAATAAAATACGCTGGTTGGGTAATCACAGGCTGTTTCTGAGCGGAGTGCCGTCTCATAATCAGACCCATCCTGCGTGCGGAGAGTCAAGCGCGTTTGAGTGCCCCCAAAAGCGCCCCGCGAAATTGCAGCATAAAACCGCTTCATTGTTTGCCCGCCGGGCACGTATTGACCATTTAATTGCACGATACGGTCCCCAATTTGAATGTCGGCATCTTCTGCAGGCGATCCTCGCCTCACGCTACGCACATAAATACCATTTGGCTTCAGACCCATAACCTCTTCCGCAATGCCCTGAAGTCTTTCAGGGTAATCCTCTAAGGCATGTTCCGTAAAGCCAGGGTCCCGAAAGATACGTGGACACAAATCCACATTGGCCAGACGCATTGGCGCGCTGACCCGGTCGAGGCGATCATTCATAAGGCGGTATTCGGCCAAAACATCAGCGAATTGTGTCGTGTCAGGACGGTCAGTCGGCAGCATCGGAATAACCGATTGATCTTGCGCTTCGGTCATCTCGCTAGCTTCGGGGCCGGACGCCGAAGAACAGGCCAATAAGGCTGCGCCTGCCAGAGCTGATATGAAAAGATGACGCATCAAGACTCTGGGGCCTTATTATCCAGAAAATTGGGTAATAAGGGTTCATCCGCCGCCACTTTCATATCTATCTCATTGCGGGTCGCCGCCAATCGTAAATAACGATCTGGAAAGCTGGGATGTGTTTTCGCTCGGCTCACGTTTTTTGGGCTTACCTTCGCAAGACGCCGCCAAAGCTCTTCAACCCCATCAATCACATAGCCTGCCCGTTTTGAATAATAGAGGCCCACATAATCCGCCTCGGATTCAAATGGCCGTGTATAACGTGTAGCAAAACCCGACAAAATATAATTCCCGATAATTTTACGAATATGACCCATCGTATTATGGGCAAGCTCATGTCCGACAATCAAAGCCAGCTCTTCATCAGACTCAATGAAATCCATCATCCCTGTTGTGATGGTGATAGTATGACCATCGGCATAAGCATTAATGGCAGCACTCTGCGAAAGCCGCAAATTGTAAGCACAGGCTTTGTCCGGGATAATCTCCAAATCTGATATCACGCCTGAACGATCTAATCTGAGCGGCTCATTCTCTTTTAGCGCTTTTTGGATAGCAGAGCTGCGTAAAGCACGCCCTTTCGCGTTGCGAATAATATCGCCGCGTCGCAAACCCGCCTTATGCCCAGGGCCGTCTATGGCAATGTGAAAGATTTCTGTATCATCGCCAGCGCCCAATTCGCGTTCACTGCCGTCCCGTAAACGTTTGTCATAGCTCTTGAGGCTATGGGTCAACACACCAATGTCGGGCGCCGTTTTGGGGCACAGCCCTTCATTCGCGAGCAAAATAGGACGCCCCACACGTAAGAGGCGTTCCGCCATAGAATCCCATTCCATCAACGCTAATTTTTCCTGCGTCTGCTTTTCTTTCAACAACTGCGGTGCGGCAACTTCCGGCAAACGTGTATTAAGCCCCGCACAGCCCGTCGTGATGCCGGCAAATGCCAGCAAACCAGATAGAGAAAGAGCTCTTAACATAGATTATGTCATGCAAATTTGTGACGGTGACGTCAATGTGTCTTGAACATTGATTAAAGAAGCCCCAAATATCAACTATGTTTATACAAACCGAAGACACGCCGAATCCCGCGACCCTAAAGTTCTTACCCGGCCGGGATGTTGTCGGCAAAGACGGCATAATCCTTGAGATTGCGCGCGGTGAAGATGTGTCACGTGCACCTCTGGCCGAAATGCTGTTTATGATCCCTGATGTGCAGCGTGTCTTTTTCGGAACGGATTATATTTCTGTGACACGTAGCGAAGATGCCCAGTGGAAACACCTCAAGCCTGCGGTTCTCGGGGCTATTATGGATTTCTATGTCGCAGGCGGCGTGCCTTTGCTGGAACAATTGCAGTCCGGTGAAGTTGAAGAGCATAGCTATGAAGGCGAAACACTGGAAATCGTAGAACAGATCAAAGAGTTGATTGAGCTCCGCGTCCGCCCCGCTGTCGCGCAAGATGGAGGCGATATTGTTTTTCGGCACTTTGATGTTGACGATGGGTCCGTTTATCTTGAAATGCGAGGCGCTTGTGCAGGTTGCCCCAGCTCAACCATGACCCTCAAAAGCGGCATTGAAAATCTTTTGAAACATTATGTCCCTGAAGTGACACGCGTAGAGCAGGCCGTGTAATTGCTGACACTTGGGCTGGATACGACGGGTAAAGCCTGTTCGGCAGCGCTCGTTGATGAAGGACGTATTATCGCCCACAGCTCAGAGCCTATCGGACGAGGTCATGCCGAACGTCTGGCCCCTCTCGTGAAAGATATGGTTTATAATGCGGGCCGCAATATCAGTGATATTTCTCGCATCGGTGTTTGCACCGGACCCGGCAGTTTTACGGGGCAGCGCGTGGCGCTCTCTTTTGCCAAAGGCTTCGCTCTCCCGCGTAAGTTACCCGTGATTGGACTGGCGTCTCTTGAGATATGGGCCCGCGAAGCGGACCCAGAACAAAACAAACTAATTGTGAGCGTCGCAGATGTGCGGCGCGGCGAATTGTGTTGGGCGGCTTGGAAAAATGGCATGCCGGAAATCTTACCTGTCACGCAGAAAATTGATGAGGCTGAAGCCCTGATAGAGGCTTTAAACCCTGATATCATTATGCGTGATCGGCCAATATCCACTATTATATTGGCTTGGCTAGCACAGCATGAAACGCCTCAAAACGCCCCCGCTGTCCCACTTTACTCTCGCGCCCCCGATGCAAAATTACCAGGCGGCGGCACGCCCCAAATAGCTAGATGATTCGCCAAACCCTCATCAGGCCGTTGACAGCGAGTGATGCAGATTTAATGTCTATTATCCACGCACAGTCTTTCCCCGCCGGTTGGCCCTCATCGGAGATGCAGGTGCATATCGAGAAGGATTTAAGCCTTGGTATAGGGGCGCCTTTACAGGCCTTTATTTTGGTGCAGAGCGGCGCAGATCAAGCCGATATTCTGACACTTGCAACAGACCCAGCCCATCGCCGGAAAGGCTATGCACGCAAACTCTTGGCCAAAGCCGAAAGCGCCTTAAGAGAAAGAGGGGTTAAAGTCTTATATCTGGATGTGTCCGAACATAATGAAGGCGCCATTGCCCTTTATAAATCCTGTCGATTTCAAGCTGTCGGACGTCGGCCTGCCTATTATCGCACAGCAAAAGGGCGTGTCGCCGCCATAACATTTTCAAAATTATTGCGCTAATCTCTTAACGCAAACACTAGACGTAGCCAAAGGTGAAGGTTAAACCAGACTTATGCCAAATTGGATTGAAAGAAAATGTGTTGAACGCGGACTTCGCCTGACAGACCAGCGCCGTATTATCGCGCAAGTCTTATCCGAAGCGGATGATCACCCGGACGCCGAGGAGCTTTACGCACGTGCGTCTAAAATTGACCCGAAAATCTCTCTCGCCACGGTGTATCGCACAGTCCGCTTGTTTGCAGACGCCGATATTGTGGAGACCCATGATTTTCGTGACGGTCGTGCGCGTTATGAAACCGCAGATGCCGATCATCATGATCACCTAATTGATGTGAACACAGGTGACGTGATCGAATTTGTCGATGAAGAGATCGAAGCCCTCCAACATCGCATCGCCAAGAAGCTAGGCTATGAACTCGTCGATCATCGTTTGGAGCTTTATGGGCGCAAGAAGAAGTAACCATCATGAATAGGGCGCTCATAAATTCAGGTTTTATTCCTCTGCCCGCATGGTTTCTTTTCGTTACCATCGCTGGTTTCTTTGCTGTTGATTATAGCCCAATCGCCTCCCATGCCAGCGTGATGACACTACAAGATAATTTGTCCTATCCGATTGTAAGCACAGGAGCCATTCTAACAGGCATCACTCTCATTCTTTTTGGCGTCGGCATTTGGCGGGTTTCCAAGCTAACAGTTTCAGGCGGGGGGCTTTGCTGGATTATTTTTGGGATATCTATGATTGCCAATGGTGTCTGGCCAATGGGAAGCCCTATGCATGGCCTTTATATCATCGGCATTGCAAACATTCTTGCACCTGCATTGAGCCTCCTCGATATACGTGACGAAGCTTTACGACAAAGACTATATGGAACGACAACCTTTGTCAGCTTAGCATCTGTGTTCTATATTTGGATTTTGCTCAACGGTTTTGATCCCGAAGGTTATCAAGGTTTAACCCAGCGTCTCTTTGCTTCAATCGGATATTTGTGGCCCTTTATTTTTGCTTATCGTTATTTAAAACAAAAGGCCTAGTGTCCTATTGCGCCGCCAATAATGCTTTCGCTTCATTCAACTCTTTCTCAAACACAGCCTCACTGATTCGCGGCGCGCCATGTGGTTGGGTGTGTAGAATTTCCCATCGCCCGTCATGATGCTCGACCAGAGCCGTGCAACTTTCGACCCAGTCTCCGTCGTTCATATAGGTAATACCGTTAATATCGCGCATTTCAGCGACATGAATATGCCCGCAGATCGCGCCGTCAAACCCCTTGCGGCGGCAATAATCAGCGACTTGTTCTTCAAAACTATGAATGAAGTTCATGGCGCGTTTGGTGCGTTTCTTTAGGCTCTTGGACAGTGACCAATAAGGCAAACCGAGCTTTCGTCGCACAAAATTCAGCTTCGTATTCACCCAAAGGAGCAAATTATAGGCATTATCGCCAAGGTGCATAATCCATTTGCGGTCTGCGCGCATGAGGCCGTCAAATATATCTCCATGCACGACCAAATAGCGTTTCCCGTCTTCGCCGATATGCACTTCACGATTAGAGAGTTTTACCTCGCCGAAATTAACATTGAACCGCAGAAATCCGCGCAGAAACTCGTCGTGATTACCGGCAATGTAACGCACGTCCGTTCCGCGCTTACTTGCCGTCAGAATGCGGCGAATGACATTAGTATGAGATTGCGGCCAGAACCATTTCTTACGCAACCGCCAACCGTCAATAATATCGCCGACAAGGTAAAGCGTCTCGGCTGTATTATATTTGAGAAACTCACAGAGCGCTTCGGCTTGGCACCCTTTAGAGCCTAAATGGACGTCAGAGATAAATATCGTCCGATAAATAGGTTTCGGATGATTTTTTGTTTTTTGCTTTTTTGAAACCGCCGCCATGATTCGCGCCGTAAGGCGATTTGATGACGGGCGTATGACACTTAATTTTATAAAGTTTTCACAAAACAGGGTATTAACCATAGCTCACTTTTAACTGTCCCGCTTTGACCCTCCACCCCATTTGACCCCATTTCGGCCTTATTTCGTCCTCACGTTAGACTCTGACATGTACTCCCGCATGTAGAAAGGTAAGGAGGAGACTATGTTTCATCCGAGCGACGCCATTTTAAAAATAGCGATCACGGTCGCCTTCACATTTTGCAGCACTGTCTCAATACAGGCAGAAGCCGCCACATGGAATATCAATCAACCCAGTGTGACTTCGCCTCATATAAAAGGCGCAGGGCAAGGCAACCTTGTCAAAGGACTTGTCGATAAAACGGGAGACTGGATCGATGGAACGGCACAGGCCGCAGCCGTCGAATTTAAGGCACTTGGCTTGACATCAAAAATTAAAAATGCCCGCAGCAACTCCCACAGCACACGGTCATCGATTGCTAAGAAAATGCCCTTTTCAAAGAACAGCAAAATCAGCGCCCCTGCGATCATGCTCATCTTTGCGTTTCTTGGAATTGTTTTTGTCTTAAGAATTTCCAATTCGGAAGTTTAAGGTAACAAGCAGTAAGAGTCTTGCAGGTTAAGCTTTTCCTGACTATAGGCCGCCCACAACATTAGTGAGAATAATCATGACGACGTCACCCCGCGATAAAACCGCGCCCCGTGATATTGATGCCCCTGCAATAATTGCGGCCAAAGATATTACCGCCAATAAAAATACCAAAAAAGTTTTCATCAAGACCTATGGCTGTCAGATGAATGTTTACGACAGCGAACGCATGGCCGATGTGCTCGCGCCAATTGGTTATGCCCCCGTCGAAGAACCGGACCATGCCGACCTCGTCATTCTCAACACTTGCCATATTCGCGAAAAAGCCGCCGAGAAAGTTTACTCGGAGCTCGGACGTATTCGCCAATATAAAGAAAAAAATAATCCTGGCATGAAAGTCGCTGTGGCCGGCTGTGTCGCTCAGGCAGAAGGCGCAGAAATTATGGCGCGCGCGCCCGTCGTCGATATGGTGCTAGGCCCGCAAACATATCATAAGCTCCCCGAAATGATTGCCAAGGTTTATCGCGGCACGGGCGACGTGCTTGAGACAGAATTTGATACGTTGGAGAAATTTGACCAACTCCCTGAACTGCGCCGACCCAAAGGTTTTTCGAGCTTCCTGACCATTCAAGAAGGGTGCGATAAATTCTGCACCTTCTGTGTTGTGCCTTACACGCGCGGCGCGGAAGTCAGCCGCCCCGTGGCGCAAATCGTGGCCGAAGCTCGCCAGCTCGCCTCGCACGGCGTACGCGAAATCACCCTCATCGGTCAAAACGTCAATGCCTATAACGGTGTCGGCGAAGACGACCAACAATGGACACTTGGCCAGCTAATTCGTCATGTCGCGCTCATTGGCGGGATTGACCGTATTCGTTTCACGACATCGCATCCTCGCGATATGGATGATGATCTGATCGAGACTCTGGGCAATGAACCCAAGCTTATGCCGTATCTGCATTTGCCGATACAGGCGGGGTCGAATAAAATTCTCCACGCGATGAATCGCGGCCATACTTATGCCGAATATAAAGAGCTGATTGCCAAGATCCGCGCGGCGCGGCCCGATATTGCGCTGTCCGGCGATTTTATCGTCGGCTTCCCTGGCGAGACAGAAACAGATTTCCAACAGACGATGAAATGCGTCGAAGAGATCGGCTATGGCAGCTCGTTCAGCTTTAAATATTCCGTTCGTCCCGGCACCCCGGGCGCGGGCCTGCCGCGCCAAGTGCCGGAAGATGTGAAACAAGACCGCCTCGTGCGCTTGCAAGCCTTACTCTATAAGCAACAGCACGAATTTAACCAATCTTTGATCGGCAAAACGCTCAACGTTTTAGTGGAAGGCAAAGGCCGAAAAGGCGGACAATTATTCGGCCGAGGGCCTTACCTCCAAGGCACACATTTCGACGGCCCGGAAAGCCTCATTGGACAAATTGTCAAAGTCAAAATGACAGATGCCGGTCGGAATAGCTTAATTGGAGAATGGGTCGAATAATAACCCGACGGAAATCTTTACCTGAATTAAAACGATTAAAGGCGGTATCCTCGAGTCATTTGCCGT
>CAYGTR010000004.1:0-101746 GCA_964352855.1 uncultured Algimonas sp.
TAGATGTCGCGGTCGTCACGTGGCAAAATGAGGATGTTTTATCCGTGCCTATGACAGCCCTCTTTAAACTGGGAGCTGATTGGTGCGTTTATGCAATTCGGCAAGACCGAGCGCAATTACAGTTTCTGGAAGTTGGACACATGAATGGACGTTACGCCGAGGTAATTTCCGGGCTTGAAACAGGTGAGCGCGTTGTAGAACATCCATCAGACCGTGTAGAAAACAACCGCCGTGTCTTAGACCGTCGCCAAAATTAGGGTCTCTATTTCTCCGAATACTTTAGAGCTTAGTCATCATCGGGTTCAACTTTGGCAATGGCGACAATATAGTTCTCTCCATAAGCCTTCGCGCATTTCGGGCAGGTCGTATAAAAAACATATTGCTCATCAACATCATAGCCCTTGGCTTCCAAGTCATCCTCGAACGCTTGGCTAAGTTTATGGGCGTCTCTATAAGTTGCATTTAAAACCTTGGTTTTATAGTCACCTGAAAGGGTGACCATTTTTTGACTTGGAACGGGGCCGGATACGGCAAATAAATGTTCCGCCGACCAAGGTGAGAGATCTCGGCACATCACAAGCGTTTGGTCCGGATCAATAGCATTCGCGTCTTCCATAGCTTTATAGGTTTCAGAAAAAACTGAGCCCATGTTAATCGGGATGTGCATCAGGCTCTTGGTCTTCGCGCGCACAAAATGCTTATTGTCAAAATGAAGTGTTTGGTTATCCCAAGCTTCAGTCTTAAAACGCGGACAGCAATCCGTCGTGTTTTCAGTGGTATCATAAAGGGGTGTCTGATTGGCTTTCATATCCATCTTCTTTCCTTAGTTGAGGAGAATTACTGCGCAACATAGCCGCCATCCACCGGCATATGTATTCCTGTCACAAATGAAGCTTCAGACGAGCAAAGCCAGACGATTGCCGCTGCAACTTCATCCGGCTGGCCTATCCGCCCCATAGGATGGAGAGGTGACATAAATTCAACAGAGCTTTTTTGTCCCTCAGTGGATTGATCCGCAACGGAGTCGAGCATCTTGGTATCAATTCCGCCCGGACAAATTGAATTTACCCGAATATTGTCTTTTGCATATTCCAGAGCCGCATTTTTCGTCAGACCGTTCACGCCATGTTTCGAACAGACATAGGCTGCGGCTCCGGGAAATCCAATCAAGCCGGCGATCGACGCCAAATTAACGATAGAACCGCCGGTCTTCTGCATCGCTTTAATTTCGGCTCTCATACAAAAAAATGTACCCTTTAAATTTATATCGATAATTCGTGCGAAATTTTCATCTGTTTGTTCAGCAAACGGCATCATATCGCCGAGTATGCCGGCATTATTCACTGCACAATCCAAACGTCCAAATTTTTCCTCGGACTGCAAAACGAGATTTTCAACATCACTTTTCTTGGAAACATCCGCTTTTATAAGAATCGCATCCATCCCCAAGTTTTTGATTTCAGCAACCACGTCTCTACCGTCTTTGGCATTTAGGTCTGAAACAATCACCTTTGCGCCTTCTTGACCAAATTTTATGGCCGTTTGTCGACCTATGCCCACTCCGGCACCCGTGACTAAAGCGACCTTCCCATCAACAATACCCATCTCACACTCCTTTTAATCAAAACTAGTTTTGACTGGTTGAGAAAAATTGATGATAATCAAATTTGGAATTGGGAAAGCTTTGGGGTTCGATTTGATTTTCAAGGAAATGCGCTTTAATCGCTTTCGCCGTCTTAGTCCCGATACCAGGCAGACGCGCTAGCTCGTCACTTTCTGCCGCGCTTTTAATCCCACTAAAAGACAACACCCCCAAGTGGTCTATTATTGTTTTCACGCGTTTGGGTCCGATACCGGGAACGCGTGAAAGCTCTACCAACACGGGCGACATGCTATGCTCCAGCTCTTCTAAGAGTGTTAATTCACCTGTGCGCGAAATTTCTTCGATATGTCTTGCTATCTCATCTCCAATTGTTGGCAGCGCGACTAAATCGTCGCCGCGCTCCACCTTTTTGGCGAGGGGTTCACGACTATTCATAACTGTGAGGGCGGCATTGCGGTAGGCATTTACTCTAAACCTATTTGCCTCTTCGATCTCTAAAAGTTCTGAAACGTTATAGAGAATATCAGCAATTTCTTTATTACTGACATATTCTTTGTTAGTGACACGGGCAGGCATAACTACCTCTTTCGAAAAATAGGAAACCCGGAAGAAAGACGATCCACGAAAAGGCTAGACCTTTAAGCGCTCACGAACAATCTCGCCGGGCTCAATCACAGAGGTTCCACATAGCCCTGATGCGTGGCTACAATGGTAGTCTGTCAGCATGGACAGATATCATTTTCGCGTCTTCAAGCTCCACTCTTCACTGTGACGGATCATAGATACTCATAGGCCAAAAATCAAAATTGACTATAATCAAAATTTATTCGACTTTTAAACTTGCAACAAAATACGATTGATAATGACTTAAATAATATTGACCTTCGTCAAATACAGAATTCTGAAATCCATAAATTGATCAGGCTGGGATTTGAATGGAGATGAATAATGCAAGTCAAACAAGCTATGCATAAGGGTGTTGAATGGCGTGAACCATCAACGCCTGTCACAGAATTGGCCAAGGTCATGCAAGCAGAAGATATAGGGGCTATCCCTATTGGAGAGAACGATCGCTTAATTGGTATGGTCACCGATCGCGACATTGCGCTTCGCGGGTTTTCTGAAGGATCGAAACCAGACAAAATGACCGCGCGAGATGTTATGTCAGACGGTATTATCTATTGTCAGGAAAATGAGTCAGTTGAAGATGCCGTTCGTATTATGGAACAGAAACAAATACGTCGCCTGCCCGTTTTAAATGACAAAAAACGTATGGTAGGCATGTTAAGTTTGGGTGATATCTCAAATGCTGTGCACCAAAGCATTTCCGGTGAATTGATAAAGTCTGTATCAGCTCATCACGAACCTCCTATATTATTGGCAGGACAGTAGAGATCATGAAGATCAACACGACCCCTATTTATGACCAAAGTCACAACCCTCAAGACTGCTGCCCTCAGTTTCAGTCTAAGGGTTGGAACAATCAAGATTTATACTTCAGAGATAAATTATTCGTCAGAGCTGAAACGAAAAGTAAAAACTATGTCCCTGTGGACATGGCGCAAATTTTTGGGGATACTTATGAAGCTATCTTTGATGAAGGGGCTGGCGCGAACGCGCAAACTATTGTCCTAAGCCGCAACCTCTCCCCCGATAGGGCCGAACACCTCTTTGCAGTAACGAAAAATGTTTCCGGGCAAGAAATGGTGAAGCTATCGGGCAATTATAAAACTAAAGTTTTCGAAGGTTCATTCGAAAATCAGCCAATATGGGATAACGCCCTTCAACATTTAGCGGGGAAACCAAAAGGCGATGCAGCAACCTATTATTTCTTTACAACCTGCCCTGACTGCGCAGACGCTTACGGCGAAAACTATGTTGTTGGTCTGGTAGAAGCAAACGGTGCACCGCCACCATAAAACATTCCAAGCGTAATTCTTAAAATTTCAAATTTCACAGAGGTATGGTAAAATGATTAAACCAAAAGTGAAGGCATTCTTTGACAAACACACGAATACAATCAGCTATGTTGTTTCAGACCCTAATTCCACCGCTTGCGCGGTTATTGATTCTGTTTTGGACTATAACCAAGATTCTGGCTGTACTGATCATAGAAATGCCAATGAAATCGTCGATTATGTCATGGACAGAAATTTGGATGTAAAGTGGATATTAGAAACACACGCACATGCAGATCACCTTTCCGCGGCCCCTTACCTACAAGATAGGTTAGGCGGTGACATTGTCATCGGAGAACACATAACGGAAGTACAAACTATTTTTGGACGCCTCTTTAATGTCGAAGAGCAGTTTCATCGTGACGGCAGTCAATTTGACCGCCTTTTGAAAGATGGGGACACGTTAGAAATAGGCGCAATGACACTTAAAGCCATGCATACGCCGGGACATACGCCCGCCTGCATGACATACATTATCGAGGACACGGTCTTTGTCGGAGACACGCTGTTTATGCCGGATTACGGTACAGCCAGATGTGATTTTCCCGGTGGCGATGCGAGAACGCTATATCGGTCTATTCAAAAAATATTTGCGCTCCCGGACTACACACGTGTTTTCCTATGTCATGACTACCTTCCTAAAGGGCGAACAACCTATGTTTGGGAAACAACAGTTAAGGCTCAAAAAGAAAAAAATATCCATGTTCACAAAGGCATATCCGAAGACGCGTTTACAGAAATGCGTGAGGCGCGTGATAAAACATTATCCGTTCCAAAACTTATCCTGCCAAGTGTTCAAGTGAATATACGCGGTGGCAACTTTCCTCCCCCCGAAGATAATGGCATACAATATCTCAAAATCCCCTTGAATAAACTTGGGAGTTAGTCGCTTATGGCCGATATAAAGAAACTTACAGACCGTTTATCCGTTGCCACACAAATTAAACCCTCTGATCTCAAAGCGATAGCGCAGCAAGGCTATAAGACGATTATCAACAACCGTCCGGATGGCGAGGAACCTCGCCAACCTAAATCTGTGAGTTTAGAAAAGGCGACGAAACGTCATGGGCTTGACTATTTTTTGTTGCCTGTTGTGGGCGGCGATATCAGTGATGATTCAGTGGAGCAATTTAACTATCTTCTAGAAAATCAACTGGGGCCCATACTCGCCTTTTGTCGCACTGGGACTCGCTGTGCAACATTATGGGCCTTGAGTGAGGCTGATAATGCGACAACAAAATCGATATTAGAGACAGCCAATAAAGCCGGTTATGATCTCTCTAAGCTTAAACTCCGCTTAGATGAACGGCGTCAAAGCTCCAGTCCGAACATCATCAATTCCGAAACTCATGACATCGTCATCCTCGGCGGTGGGTCAGCAGGAGTTGCTGCAGCTGCCAGCTTACTAAAGCGACGCACCAATTTAGATATTGCTATTATTGAACCGTCAGACGTGAATTACTACCAGCCGGCTTGGACACTGGTTGGCGGAGGTGTCTTTGACATCAATAAAACTGTGCGTTCGACTCAGAGTATTATACCCCAAA
This sequence comes from uncultured Algimonas sp., assembly GCA_964352855.1. Taxonomy (GTDB): domain Bacteria; phylum Pseudomonadota; class Alphaproteobacteria; order Caulobacterales; family Maricaulaceae; genus Litorimonas. Next base: position 5,109 of record CAYGTR010000004.1, read on the forward strand.
ATGCAAAGTGGATTAAGGCCCGTGTTTCGCGTTTCAACCCAGAGCAGAACTCCGTCCAACTTGAGGATGGACGTCATATTGGCTATGAACGGCTCATTGTTGCCGCTGGCTTACAATTAGATATTCAGAAAATTGAAGGACTTGAGAAATCATTAGGTGAAAATGGTGTAACAACGAATTATCAATACCACCTTGCGTCCTATACATGGCACCTCATCAAAAACATACGCGAAGGCACCGCTATCTTCACGCAACCGCCCATGCCGATTAAATGTGCCGGTGCTCCTCAGAAAATCATGTATCTAGCCTGTGATGCCTGGCGGCAATCGAAGCGCCTAAATCAGATAAATGTCCATTTTTGTAGTTCAGGCGAATCCATTTTTGGCGTTAAAGCCTATGTGCCGACTTTGATGAAATATATTAAAACATATGGCATAGATTTGAACTTTAAAGAGACGTTAGTGGCGGTTGACGGCCCCGCAAAAACCGCCTGGTTTGAGCGTGAAGATATAAATGGGAACACGCAGCGTATAAGCCGAAAATTTGATATGATACATGTGACACCCGCTCAATCTGCACCTGATTTCATCAAAGAAAGCCCTTTGGCAAATCAGGACGGCTGGGTCGATGTTGATGCCAAAACATTGCGTCATCAGCGTTATAAAGATATTTATGCTGTCGGAGATTGTGGCTCTATGCCTAACGCAAAGACAATGGCTGCAGCACGCAAGCAAGCGCCAGTCGTTGCCATAAATATACTTGCTGATATCGATACAGAAAGCCACCATGCAGAATATGATGGGTATGGCTCATGTCCTTTAACAGTAGAGCGCGGGAAAATCGCTCTCACGGAATTCGGCTATGAGGGCGAACTTCTGCCGACCTTTCCTCTTTGGCTCATTGATGGCACAAAACCTTCAAGACTCGCGTGGCAGCTAAAGTTAAAAATTATGCCTTCTGTTTACTGGAAACTCATGCTCAAAGGGCGAGAATGGTTGATAAAACCAAAACTTGTGAAAAATGAAAATGTCTGATTGTCTGTGAGTATTCGTCGATATTTCCCTATAATCGAATGGGGACGGGCTTATAGGGGCTCGACTTTTCTGAATGATGGACTGGCGGCCGTGATTGTCACAATCATGCTCATCCCGCAATCACTGGCTTATGCTTTGTTGGCCGGTTTGCCACCGCAAATTGGTCTTTATGCGAGTATTCTTCCCCTCGTTATTTACGCGATATTCGGCACAAGTCGGACATTAGCTGTAGGCCCCGTTGCTGTGATTTCGCTCATGACGGCCGCCGCAGCTGGAAAACTGGCGGCCCAAGGCAGCCCGGAATATATCGCGATCGCTGGCTTGCTCGCCCTCATATCCGGCGCGATGCTGTTCGTCATGGGCCTCGTCCGCGCCGGGTTTGTCGCTGACTTTCTAAGTCACCCCGTGATTTCGGGTTTTATTACAGCGTCCGGTATTTTAATCGCTGTCAGTCAGTTAAAGCATATTTTTGGTGTTTCGGCTTCAGGGCATAACTTAATTGAAATACTGAGATCCTTGCTTGGGCAAATAGGACAAATTAATTCCATTACGTTCATGATTGGGATAGGTGCGACTATTTTTCTCTTCTGGTCACGACAGAATTTGTCCAAATTACTGATTGCAACGGGCCTTAATGAAACAGTAGCAAAAATTATGGCGCGCACAGGCCCTGTCCTAGCCGTTATCGTCACGACAGTAGTTGTTGTAATAATGGATCTGGACTCTCAGGGCGTGAAAATCGTGGGTGATATTCCAAAAGGTCTGCCACCTGTCACCCTGCCCGTTTTTGACAAAGACCTATGGGTCAGCCTTCTGGGATCTTCACTTATTATTGCTATTATCGGCTTTGTTGAATCCGTCTCCGTAGCGCAAACCTTAGCGGCAAAGCGGCGACAACGTATAGATCCCGACCAAGAACTTATCGGACTTGGTGCCGCTAATGTGGCGGCTGCCTTTACTGGTGGCTACCCCGTTACAGGCGGATTTGCACGCTCGGCTGTAAATTTTGACGCCGGAGCTGAAACCCCAGCGGCCGGCGCTTTTACGGCCATCGGTATTTTGATTGCGGCTCTGTTTCTCACACCTTTATTATATTTTCTGCCTATCGCGACTTTAGCCGCGACGATCATTGTGGCCGTTTTATCTTTGGTCGATATAAAATCCATTCGCGAAGCTTGGAAATATTCGAAAAGTGATTTCACGGCCATGATTGTGACAATCGCCCTAACGCTCTTAGTCGGTGTCGAGGCAGGCGTCATGGCAGGCTTAATGATTTCTATTGCCTTATATCTATACCGCTCCTCCCGCCCTCATTACGCTGTTGTCGGGCAAGTACGAGATACGGAACATTTTCGTAATGTTGAACGTCATGATGTGATTACGAACCCTAAAGCTATCACTCTTCGTATTGATGAGAGCCTGTATTTTGCGAATGCGCATCGTATGGAAAATGAAATCTATGCCCGTGCTTTAAATTTACCGGACTTAGAGAACGTCATTTTAATGTGCTCCGCAGTCAATCATATCGACTTTAGCGCTGTGGAAAGTCTGCAAGCCATAAATGCCCGTCTTAAGGATGCAGGACTTAAGTTCCACTTATCCGAAGTCAAAGGCCCCGTAATGGATCGGCTAAAGAAATCCCATTTACTTGATGATTTAACAGGACAAGTTTTCTTAAGTCAGCATGAGGCTATAAAAACGCTTTGCGGCAATGCCTATGGGCAGGAGTTGGAATTTACGCTTTGATCGAAACCGTCTTTAAGGCAATGACTAAAACCATCACCAGATGCTTTTACTGATGCGATAATTTACACTCACCCTCATCATGCGGCTCTGTTTTCCAGCATTCCACAGGGCTTAGATTATCAATCACGTCTTGGGCCTGGAAAGCGCGTGTATTATCAGCCGGCTTCTGACCTTTAAAGGTCTCAATATATGCTGACGCCGAATAGCGCGTATATTCCCGCATGTCTAAATCATATGGATAGCCCCAATCATAACCATAAGCATAATAAGGGAATTCATAGTAATAATGATCCCAATAATGGCTAAATCGACCTATTGTAGGAAGGTGACGGATCGTTCGGACTGTCGTTTTCTCCGAGGTTTCCTTGTCTATTACTACAAAATAGTCGTCACCTTTTTCTTGCGTCAATTCAGCAGCGCGAAAGAGCAGGTAATCTTCGACTTTATGCCGCGGCGTAGATGCATCACCTTGAAAGGTCACACGATATTGATTGTCAGATATTTTTTGATCCGAGAAACCGCTGTCGCCTAAACTTCCCGCGGGATGATAAGTCGGTATGGTTTCGCAGGCAAAAAGAGTTAATGCCGCCATACTTAACGTGAGTTGTTTTAGCATATTTAACTCCTTTGAATGGATTAAGCCGCGTTACTTTTCGCAACTGTGTCTGCATAAGATCGTGTCATTAACGCGCGCGCCAAGGCCAATTCGGCTTCATCAAGCGCAGATAAGGCGACGTCCATAGCCGCCTCAGCATAGCGTTGGGCCTTATCGGCTTCTTTGATGAGTTTTTTCGACTCACGTTTTGTACGCCAGTCATCAATTTTTTCTTGAGACTCAAAAACCATGTCTTCGACAATATCAGACGCCGCTGCGATGCGTTCGCGCCCGCTCTCTAAGACGTCTTCAATCTCATCAACATAATCAAAGAAATCATCTTCAATTTGTAACACACCTGATTTAGTGGCGGTTTTCAAACGTGACAAACGATCCTGCATGACTCGCGCGCGATTGTGGAATTTAATATCAAGTTTAGTCAATAAGTCGCTCATTTCCTTATTCCTTTGGAGGCACTATTAATATGATAAGACAAGCCTAAGGTAAGTGATTTACCTATTTTTGATATTTGACAAAAATTTTCAACTGAGATGTAAACTTGAAAAATAACTTATCTATCCTAATTTATGATAGTGAGATTTCTGATAAAAATATCTGTGGCTACTTTGATAATTGCGTTGCTTGGCTCTCCGGCATTAACAAAAAGCAGTGCAGACGCCATTGTAGAAGCCGCTCATAGCCGAACACAGTCAAATGTACGTTATGACGGCGCCTATGTAAGGCTTTCTTATCCAGGAGGCGATGTTCCTGCAGATACAGGGGTCTGTACAGATGTCATCATACGCACATATCGCTCTGCTTTTGGTTTTGATTTTCAAAAAGCCGTCCATGAGGACATGCGAGCAGATTTTTCAGCCTATCCTCAAAACTGGGGCCTGAAACGGCCTGATAAAAACATAGACCATCGCCGTGTGCCAAATTTAGAAACGTATCTGAAACGCAAAAAGGTACATCTTAAAGTCACAAAGGACCCTGCAAGCTACTTGCCCGGCGACATTGTTTCTTGGCGCCTAGGCGGATATTTACCGCATATTGGCATCGTCTCAGATAACAAGTCCTCAGACGGAACACCTCTTATTATTCATAATATTGGTGCCGGCCCATTAGAAGAAAATATGCTTTTTATGACAGATATTAATGGGCATTTCCGTTTTCTACCCGATAGCAATTCTTAAAGGTAAATCCCGCTCAATCCGTTATTTCTCGATCAGGCGGAATAAAACAAGGTAGCTTCCAAAACAATATTTGGAATCCTACAACATCGGCACCGTCCACAGTGCCTGCCCCGTTCCAAATTGTCGCGTGGCCTGTAAATCCTGATCCTGGAAATTTCAGTATTAACAATCCCGGGACTTGGGGTAATTCAATAAACCGCCCCGAAGCATGCTTAATATTCACGTCAGGTTCTCCAAATTCTTGCCAAAGATATTTTTGCATATCATCGAGGCGGAAAAAATATTGATCCTTATTCCCACCGCTCACAGTCTGGCCTTTTTTAAACGGAATTTTGTGCCCCGCTTGATTAAGCATGTGAGAGAGGCGCACCGTACAGGCATTTTGCCACCCGCCTTTGTCCTCCGGAAGACAGCCATTCACTTCGACGGTGCCCCCGACTTCCGCCCAAACGCCGCGCGGGCTTTCATAAAGATAATGTTCCCACATGAGCTGTAAATTGGGTCGATTGGATAGCCCTCCAACAGGTAAATAAGGGCGACCACAGACCAAAGGTTTAGGTTGCCCATAGATTAACGGAGGATACTTCTTCTCCGAGATTATAGTGCTGTTGGTTGCCTGTCCCAATATTTCGCGACCGGCAGATGTTTGGGCGAAATCATCATCGACAATAGCGTCACCTTCTAAAACAGTAGAGCTTATTAGCTCGGAAGTATTGGAAGGTGAAATGGGCTCCATAGATTTAGACGGGACTGTAGAGCAAGCCGACAGTCTAACACGCAGAAAAAAACATAAAGGTAGTCTGAATAATTATGCATTATCATACTGAGTAAACATCACCCCTTAGTTTTGAAAGAGCGTACCCAAAAATTTCATGTAAAAATTGACGCCTATCAATAAAGTTTTCGCTGCCGCTCACAGATTTGTAGATACATATTTAGGAAGAAACATCATGAAACTTAAAACAGGCACCCAAATTATTATTGCGGACAGCGAAAAATACTTATTGCTATACAATCAAGGCGACGAGGACATCATTGATTTGCGCGTATTGGATAGCGAAGTCCGCGATAATCCACCAGACCGAGAGCAAGCTGCAGATAAACCTGGCCGTCTTCATTCGCCAAACGCGCAAATTAGTTCTGTTGGGCAAACGGACTGGCATGAATATGCTAAAGCCCTTGCTGCATCTGATCTGGCCGAAAAAGTTAATGCGTTAGATAGTGATATGACCCCCATCATTTTGGTTGCCGATGCAAAAACCTTAGGATTGGTTAAACCGCAATTAAACGTGCGCCTGACAAATAAATTGATTGCATCAATTCCAAAAGATCTCACCCATCATACCATTCCTGACATAGAGAAGATTATACTCGCCGCTTGAGCATTAGCAGGCACTAAGCGGCTATTTCAAAACGGCGCAATGGCCGTATTCAGGAATAATGGCCGACCAATGTAATTGATTTTCGATTTTCAGCTTTAAGGCCTCAGCCGGTTCAGCTTCACCATGCGTAACAAATGTTTGGTTCGGCGCATGGTCAAAGTTGTTTAGCCAGGTCAGTATTTCTCCGCTATCGGCATGCGCCGAGAGCATATCTAGTTGATGAATTTCGGCTTTGACCTCGATGTAGTGGCCATGAATGCGAATATAATCCGCGCCGTTTACAAGCGCTTCACCGCGCGTTCCTTTGGCCTGAAAGCCTGCAAAAATGATCGCAGATTTCGGATCGTCAATATAGGCTTTCATGTGATGCAACACCCGCCCACCTGTTGCCATTCCGCTCGCGGACAATATAATTTTGGGAAAGGGATTAGTTGTCAAAGCTTTAGAGTCCTCTACGGTTCTAACATAAGTGGCGACATCAAAAATATGACGACATTCATCTGCATGAAAGCGGTGATCTAGCGGATAACGGCAAAATAGATTACTCGCATTTATGGCCATAGGACTATCAAGATAAACGGGCATTTCTGGGATGAGGCCTTTGCGTTTCAACTCTGATAGGTGGAACAAAAGTGTTTGAGTTCGCCCGACAGCGAAACTCGGTATAATGACCGTACCAGATCGGCTGGCCACCTTATTTATGATATCGGCTAATACATCTTCAGGGTCATCATGGCTATGTAAGGAATCTCCATAAGTCGACTCCACGACAAGATAATCAACATCCTGAACAAAATCAGGCGTCGGCATCGTCGGGCTATTTTGCCGCCCTAAATCCCCAGAAAAAACAATATGGCGCCCGCCAACATGCAGGCTGAGGATAGAGGCGCCCAGAATATGCCCTGCCCTCAAAAATTTGAGCTTTAGCCCCGGCCCCAATGACAAAGCCTTATGGAAGGGTTGAGGCTGAAATAATGATAAAACCTCTTGCCCATCCCGTTCGGTATATAGAGGCTTCGCCGGCGTGTGTCGCGAAAACCCTTTATGATTGGCCAAATCCGCATATTTTTCTTTTAAATATCCACTGTCGGGTAGAAGTATCGCACACAAATCACGTGTGGCTTCTGTTGAATAAATCGGGCCGTTAAAACCCTCTTTCATCAAAACTGGCAAGTAGCCACTATGATCAATGTGCGCATGTGTGAGAATAACAGAATCTAAGTCTCTTGGATCGAAAGGTAAGGGTATCCAATTGCGTCGCCTGATTGCTTTTTCGCCTTGGAACAAACCGCAATCGATTAAGATACGCTTATCACCTGTATTCAGAAGATATTTTGATCCGGTCACAGTTCCCGTTGCACCCCAAAACTCCAATGTTGGTGAAATACCCATAAGCTTTGAACCCTTCTTAAAGCTCAGACCTTACTGAACCATGGCTGTCTTTTTTGACTGTTATCAAGAACTTGGCTTTGGCGGACGTCATTTTTAATGAAAACGGAGAATGCCGGAATGAAAATCGTTATTTCCGTTACACTGGTGATTATTGTCTTGATGATAGGTCTCAACATTGCCCGTAGCTCTGATGAGTTCAGAAGCTATCTGGTTTGGCGTAAAATTGATCATCCCAAATCTTCAGAACAACTTGTATTTGAAAAAAGCATTGTGCAAGATTTACCTGATCCGGCGCGAAGATATTTTGAATATACAATAGCAGAAGGCACAGCCTTGAAACGTGTCGCCTATATTAAGATGGAAGGGCAGTTGGGGCTAGGGCCAAAAGAAGCGCCATATTATATGGATATGCAAGCGGATCAAATACTCGCCTTTCCTCAGGCCTTTGTTTGGCGTGTCAAAACAGGTAGGGGTCCGATGGTCTTGACCGGATCTGACGGTTTTTATCAAGACAGTTCATGGAGTCGCTTTTGGCTCATGCATTCGATACCAATCGGACGTGCAGGTGGGTTATCAAAACGCAGACGAGACCACCTCAGGGCAGCATTCGGGCGGCTGGTCGCTGAGACTGCGTTTTGGTCTCCCACTTCATTATTACCCTCAGATACAGTCAGGTGGGAGGCCATAGACCAAGACACAGCACGCGTCATCGTCCACTATGAGGGTCTGCTGCAAGACTTAGAGATAACAGTTACACCCGAAGGCAAGCCTGTTAAGGTTGTCATCTCGCGGTGGTCTGACGCTAACCCAGAAGGTAAATATCAACTTCAACCCTTTGGGGGATATATGTCGGAGTTTGAAATATTTGAGGGATATAGATTACCGACACATGTAGAAGGCGGGAATTTCATTGGTACTGAAGATTATTTTCCATTTTATATTGCGGATGTAAAATCTATCAAATTTCTAGACTAACAAATCACCTCAAAACAATTGACTGAGGATATGGAGCGTTCCGATGCCCATGATGAGTGTTATCGTGATCGCAAGTCCCGCTAGTAAAATGCCAATTAGGTAAATCAGGCCATCTCTGTCTGTGAGGCCAAGCGCCAAAACTGTACAGGCAAAAGCGGGAACGATATTTCCAATAAAGGGGATCGGGAGTATCATCAACAGCGCTAGCATTAGAAATAGACAGCCGGCAAAGCGGCGGGAGAGAGGACCTGTAAGTTGAGGCAGGCGCGGACGAGCCAGACGAAACATCCATCCCAAATACCGATCCGATATATTATAGGCTTTTGCCAAAGATGGCCGACTTATTTCTTTCTGTCCAAGCCATGACGGTATCCATAAATGTGTACGCCCCACGATAAGCTGCACAGCAAAAATGCAAATCACAAGCCCCGACGTCATCGGGACGCCCGGCGGCATTGGAATGATCATCGGTAAAGCAAAAATCAGTATCGATAAACCGAATGAGCGAACACCCAAGGCACCCATGATTTGACTGACATTCAGCTGCTCATCCTGTATGCCGTCCAATGAAATTTGCAGAAGATCAATTATGTCTTCACTTTGGTCTTCAGGTGTTTCTTTACCGGACATGGCTCTTGCTATCCTTCACAAGACAGCCAAAGTTGACGTCTATCAATTTTAATCCTCGGCACTTACTAAGAAGGCCTTATGCTGAATTTTTTGAGCTATAATATTCAAGCCGCTATCGGCACAGCCAAGCCCCGCGATTATCTCTTACACGCCCATCGTCAAATTTTCCCTGTGCGGCCCAAAACCGATAACATGAATAAAATAGCTGACCTTATCAGACATTATGATGTCGTATGTTTACAAGAGGTCGATATGGGCGGTTTTCGCAGCGGTTTTATTGATCAAGCTGAATATCTGAAAACACGCGCGAATTTTCCGCATATGGTCAAACAAATTAACCGCAAGCTCGGCCGTTTGTCGCTGCATGGCAATGTCATTCTATCTAAGCATCGCATTAAAACGACGGAGAGTTTTGTGCTCCCAGGATCTATCACAGGACGCGGGTTACTTATCGCAGAAATTGATCTGCCCTCACCGCTGATTGTGGCTAACACACATTTTAGCCTTGGTGAAAAAGATCAGATGGGTCAGTTTTCATTCCTCCAAAGCAAGCTATATGATAAAAAGCGTGTCATTTTAGCAGGTGACTTTAACTGCACACCGCAAAGTCGGGTTTTACGCGCCTTTGATGATATGAGTGATCTGGATATGGTCACGGAAGATCATCATCACGGTTTTCCATCTTGGAGCCCTGAGAAAGCGATTGATCACATTTTCGTCTCAAAATCATTTGGTGATATTCATTGCACCGTTAGGGAGGAACAATATTCAGACCATCTCCCTCTTTCCTTACGACTAAAACTATAGGCCTGTCACTCATACTTTATGGAACGCCTTAAACCAAAGCACCCGCCATGTGTTCGAGCCTTTGCATATGGCATATATGAGCCGTGTGACGTGTCGGAAGCTCAATAACACCTTCACTTTTGAGATCCGTCAGGCGGCGGCTAACTGTTTCAATGGTCAGACCGAGGAAATCCGCTATATCTAGGCGCGACATAGGCAGAGGTATATCAACCTCTCTAGTATTATTGGCATCAATTCTACCTTGTCGTTTGGCCAACATGACGAGGAAAGCCGCGACCTTTTCGCCGGCGGATTTTTTAGAAAGCGTGGTTATCATATTTTGGGCTTCCTCAAGCTGATAACAGGTACGTCTAAACAACTCACGTTGTAACATCTCATCGGCCCGAACCTCCGCTACACTGATCGCGGCCACATTTGATGTGGCGACAGTCATTGCCGTGTCGTGATAGGTTTCATCAGGAGAAAGACCGAAAAAATCATCTTTGGTACAAAATCCTGTAATTTGGCGTTGGCTATCTTCCAGAAGTCGAAAAATCATGACGAGCCCACTATTCACCTTATAAAAATATTTGGCCTCATCACCCTGATGGAAAATAGGTGTTTTCGCTGGTAAAACGCGCCCAACTTTATAGTCCGAGGGCGTCATTTTTTTAGGGTATGGTTGCGGAGTAATATCCGGCCCTAATACGGGGGCTTTTAAGACGGATGCTTGATTTAACATTGTAAACTCTCTCCTTCTCTGGCTTGTTCAGAAAAGGTTAACAAACTAAGAAGGGAAAATAAGCTAGGGGAACTACCTAGGTAGTTATACGGATAGCGCTTTAGAGATAGGGTAAAAGCAATCTAGCCAGCGAGTTTCTAAGTTTAATTGGCAGAGACTGCTTTTGAAAATCTCGCTCACTTAACCTCTTTGATACAGCTTTGCGGTGATCTATTATTTTGTCGAGCCTTCCTGCAAAATCTCTATCATCACATTCAATATCAAATTCATAATTTAAACGAAAACTGCGGGCGTCCCAGTTTGAGCTACCAATAAGAGACCAGCGCCCATCGATGGTCAAAAGTTTCGAGTGGTCAAAAACATCCTTCCGATAATAAAACTCACAACCAACCTTGAACAAATCTTCTATTTGCCATTGTGAAGCCCAATCCACAAAGGGGTAATTTGATTTCCGCGGGAGAATAATTTCGACTTTTACGCCCCGTAAAGAGGCTAGCAGCAACCCAGATAGTAAGCCGCGATCCGGAACAAAATACGGCGTAACGATACGTATTCTTTTTGTCGCGGCCCCCATGGCGCTGAGTAATATCCACCTCAAACGTTCCTGTTGATGGACAGGACCGCTTAAAACACCCCTGGCAGAGCCTCCGCCAACCGACTCAGGGATCTGCGTTGAAAAGATTTGAGGAAGAGGTTCTGCCCCCGACATACGCCAATCAGTATCGAATGCTTTTAGCATTTGAGTCAGAACGGGACCCCGAATTCGAAAATGTGTTTCAAGGTTTTTGACATGCCCAATATTCATGCTACCGGTGAAACCAAGCTTATCATCAATAATCAGGATTTTTCTGTGATTGCGCAGGTTGAGATAAGGCATACGCCAAGGCCATATGCTATAGGAAAATCGCTGAACCTCAACCCCCCCGCGCTTGAGCCGATGATAAACCCGCGACCGCAAAAACCCATTACCCACACCGTCTAGCAAGACTTTTACATCGACCCCGCTCCGGTCAGCACGCACTAATGCATCTGCCAGATTCAAACCCAGCTTATTACGTCTGAAAATATAGGTTGACAGCATGATCGTTTTTTTAGCCTCTGCGATGGCTTCGGTCATGGCATTATGGCTTTCAGCCACGCCCTCTATGATATCTATCGTGTTTCCGGGCAACCTCATGGAGCTTGTCACATGGTCTCCCAAACGTTCAACGCCAAGCCATTTACTCTCCCCATTTTTTTGAGGCGTTATTGCGCAGTCACCTACCCCGATATATTCTGCATCAATTGCCTCTGCTAATTTAGCAGCACGTCTAGAGATACGGTTTATGCCGAAGGATAAATAGAAAGCGGCCCCAAATAAGGGCGCGAACCAAAGGAGCGCAATCCACAAGAGAGAGGCTTTAGGATCAGATTTATGCAGTAAAACATGAATAGTCAGAACAACAGAAATGCTGACCAAAGTCAGATTGAGAATGACGGCAATGATGATTGCTATATCTGTGTTCCAGCCATCGCCTAACATGTTTAGAATTTAGGCCCTTCCCGCTATCCTAATTTGACAGCTGTCAAATTTTGGCTTCTGCCGCCAAATGTAGCTTTACGAGTTCTGCTAAAGAGCGAACTTGCATTTTTGACAGGATGTGACCTCTATGCGTTTCGACGGTGCGAATTGATATTCCAAGCTCAAAAGCAACAATCTTATTTGATTTACCTTCGATGAGTTTTTCAGAGATTTCAAGCTCCCTCGGTGTCAGTCTGGAGAGCCTTAATTTAGCCGTTTCATAAAACTTGTTTTTCGCATCAAATTTATCGAGCTGAGAACATGCCTTTTCCAGAGCTTGCATAATTGAAGACGAACGAAACGGTTTCTCAATAAAGTTTACGGCCCCCAATTCGATCGCTTTGATAGCCATAGGGATATCGCCATGTCCACTTATCATCACAACTTGCAGATTTGGGTTTATCTGCAATGCCTCTTTCAAAACGGTTATGCCGTCTTTTCCGGGCATTCGAACATCTAGCAAAACACATCCCCGAAAATTTCTGATGTCTGAATTCAAAAAATCTACGCCACTCGGATAGTGAGTTACTTTGCATCCATTTGTTTCCAGCAATAAGGCAAGTGAGCGTGAGACGGCCGGATCATCATCCACGATACAAACATGATGTTTTATGGGTTGCATTACAAGTTCACACAGCCGCGGGTAAGCTGAATTTAAATATTGTACAGGCTGGCGCACTCTTCTCGACCCATAACTCACCGCCATGATATTGGATGATGGATTTACTAATGGATAAACCTAAACCCATACCTCCGGGTTTTTCGGTTGAAAATGGTTTGAAAAGTGTGCTCATATTTGCGTCTTCTATGCCATGACCGGTATCTTTTATACTAAGAGTCACCAAGGCTCCGCACTCTGAAGTTACAGCTGCAATATGCAGCTCTCTCTTATCGCTTTCCTGCATCGCTTCACAGGCATTTTTCATGAGATTAACAAAAACCTGCTGAATTTGAATATTATTGACCATCACTAAAGGCAAGTCATCATCGATATCGAGTTTGATTTCAATACCCTGGAAATCTGTCCCCATTGAAACAAGGCGTGCGGCGGATTCAGCCATTTCACGAACGTTATTTGGTGATTTTTCGACTTCCCCCCGCTCGATAAACCTTCGCATACGCGTAATGATCTCGGACGCCAACTGTGTTTGCTCAATAGAGTCTGTCAGGATTGTTGATACTTTCTCGGCATCAGTATCACCCCGCTCAACCAATATCTTAGCTGTCTCTGCAAAATTTATGGACGCGGCTAAGGGTTGATTCAGCTCATGCGCTATAACCACCGCCATCTCATTCATTGCAGAAACGCGTGACAGATGAGAATACTCTTCCTGTAGCCGATCATACTTTAACTGTTTTGCATAACGGATATCCAAGTTTCGAATAATGCCAACAAAAATAGTTGCGCCCTCTACCTCTGTCTCGCCAACGGTTAGATCAATCGGAAACACTGTACCGTCTTTTCTTACGGCTTTCACTTCGCGGCCAATACCGATAATTTTTTTTTGGGACGTCTTGCGATACGCGTCGATATAGCCATCATGTTCCGAATGATATGGCTCCGGCATCAGAATCTTGACATTTTGGCCAACGACCTCAGTTGCACTATAGCCAAACATATTTTCACAGGCCGGATTGAAGAGGCTTATTGTCCCCAGCTGGTCAATGATGACCACACCGTCAACAAGCGTATTCAGCACGGCTTCAAATTCAATTTTAGCATCGCGACAATCCATAATGCACTTTATGACATAAAATGCGCTTTTTGTAAGGCCTGTAAAATCCTTAGGCGTTATTATTCCAACCGCCATTACCCCAATCACTTATGCCGCTCGTGTGCAGTGAGTCCCAACCCTCGGCGTCATCATAATCTGCAAATTCAATATAAAAATTGTGAGGTACTGGTATATCAGTCTCATGTTTGACAGGGCACCAATAGCGTTCTGTTTCCCCGGCTATCACGCGGGCATATGACAAAACACCATTGGCATAGCCGCAATAGATACAATTGAGTTTTTGAAATCCGTCCAAGTAAGATAAGCGATGCCGATCAATCACTAAGTATTGTGATCGCTTGATCTGCGGGATTTTCCAAAGCCAGAAACATATCCTCTGATAAAAACTAATGGTTATATCCAATATGACCAACGGGATAATCATGGGGTATATGATAGGGGCTGATAATAACCACCGAAGCCATATTAAGTTCGGTTTTTTAATCGGTTCAATGTGTGGTTTAAGTCGCCCGCCAAACCCCCAGCGAAAATCAATGCTGCCCTCTGAGAGGCCGCGCATCAAATCTTCAAAGGGCCGGTAATCCCTATATTTCTCGCTGTCTTTTTTGAGACGTTGCAAAAAACCTGAAATATCGTCCAGAAATTCCGGTTTCATAAGGGTCTCCTTTTCGCCTGCACTTGAATTGCAGAGGGGCTCATGAGAATTTTGACAACAATCAAAATTGTGCCGCGCGGTGTTTATAGCGTGTATTTCATTGATACATTTGAGGAGCGCAGAGATGACAAAAAATATTGCAATTATATATGGCCATCCGGATACAAGCTCTGAGCGACTTTGTTACACACTCGCAAAGGCTTACCAAGACAGTGCCCAACTTAGCGGACATTCTGTCCGGCGTATTAATATAGCTGACCTTAAGTTTGACACCATAAAGTCTTCGGATGATTTTAAAAACAGCCCTATTCCGAAAGACATTTTAAAAGCACAAGATACGATTCTCTGGGCGGATCATCTTCTTTTCATTTTTCCTCTATGGATGGGATCAATGCCCGGGCAATGTAAAATTTTCATTGAACAAGTTTTTCGTCCGGACTTTGCTATGGATTATTCCAAAAAAGGTTTTCCGGGGAAAATGTTGAAAGGAAAAACAGCCGATCTCGTTGTAACAATGGGAATGCCAACAGTCGCTTATAAAGGTTTTTATTTCGCCCACGGTATCAGAAATTTGCGACGTAATATTTTACATTTTTGCGGCATATCACCTGTTCATACGACCTATTTTGGTGGCGTCGATCATGTTACGCCTAAAAAGCTCAAGCGATGGCTCGATAGAATGACATTTTTAGGTGTCCGACCGGGCTAAGTATTTCCTGAATTTCAACGCTTTTGGTTTACCTCTGTTGAAATCAAACAATACGGCACAAAGGCTTTGATCTAGGCTTATCCAAATATGCCTTAACAGCGTGAGCAATCTGGAAGTTTATATCCACCCCGTTCGTAAAATGAGGAATTGTATTTGTTGTTATAACAGATTTTGCGCCGGCATTTAAGATTTCTGCGGATGTTTCTTTATTCAGAAGTGCATGAACCGCCAAGCAAATAGGCGGTTTGAGACCATCTTTTCGAAGCGCTTTGATTGTCTCGATCAGTGTTGTGCCTGTTGATATGACATCGTCAATAATCACAGGGCTGTGGGCGTCATACTCTTGAGTGTCAGGCAGATCAATCTCTATACAACGATCTCCACATCTGGATTTTTTTGCAACAAGAAAAGGCGCGGCCAAGTCATTGGCTACAGATTGAACCCATTGAAGGCTTTCGCTGTCAGGGCCTACCAATAGCGGACAAGGCACATTTTGTTTAATCCACGCGACAAGCGCTTTTGTGGCGCTGAGTTGGATGGGGTGAAGTGCATATATTTGATCTAAATTTTTAATGCGATGCAAGTGTGGATCGACGGTTAAAAGCCAGTCAAAAGCACTGCTTAATAACTTCGCATAATAATGCGAGGTTATCGCCTCACCTGCTTGAAAAGCTTTGTCTTGGCGCATGTAAGGTAAATAGGGTACGATAAGTCCGACCGTTTTTGCATGTAGTGATGCGGCAAGATCCGCTGCAAACAATAAAGGTAATGTTTTACAATCCGGATGGCTTAAGTCAGACACGATAATCACGTCTCTGTTCTCAAGATCGGTTTCTATTCGAACATAGCTTTCTCCATCAGGAAATTTTCGGACAGTGTGTAGACCGATTTCGACCTCAAAAATTTGTGAAATTTTCTCGGTCAAATGATGGGTTCCGGATATATTTATGATTACAGGGGGCATGTTTTCTTTATTTATATTCTGCGTTTAACACCTAACTGGATTGTAGACTTTGCACCGCCTTGAGAAGCACTCGGACAGTGAATGGTTTTAAGAGCAAGTAATAAGGACGCTCTCCAATTGTATCGCCCTTTCTAAATATGTGATTTTCAAAGGTCGTGATTAAAAGTTTAGGACATCTGATAGCTCTTATAAGATTATCAAGAATTGAGAATTCCTCTGAATTTTCAATGTTAATATCCATCAATACGATATCGTTTTCTTTGAAGCTTGGCATAGATTTAACTTCACATATGTTTTTTATTTCAACTGAATATTGCTGCGTTTCTAAAAACCCTTTTTGTGACAGAGATGTCTTGATATCCCCATTTATTATATAAATTGTCACCTTACTTTCACGTCTTCAGTCTTCTTATTTCTTTGAAAAAACACTAGATAATGATTCCCGAAAAATTTTGATAATGGTCAATTTTAAGGGTGTCGCTTTTCCTAGCTTAAAAACTGCCCCTCGGCATCAGATTGGAATCCAAAGGAGAGATAGAATGACCAAAACGAAAATTAAGATGAAACAAGCACCTGTAGAGGAAACGAAAACAAATGCAAATGAGCAGACCTTATCAACGCTTTCTCCGCAACACTGGCCTTTTGACAATGGCAGCTTTGCCCCTTTGCACTCTTTGCGTCGTGAAGTTGATGATCTCTTCAATCAATTCACGGATCGGTTTGGCGTTTTTAACAGAAATGCAGATGACGCATTCAAAATTCCTGCCTTGGATGTTGATGAAACAGAAACAAGTTTCGAGATATCTGCGGAATTACCGGGTGTTGCAGAACAAGACATCGATGTCACTGTGACGGATTCAATCCTGACTATTCATGGTGAGAAACAACAAACATCGAAAAAGGTTGATGCAAATAAGCGTATTTCTGAATGTAGTTATGGTGTTTATGAACGTTCGCTGTCGCTGCCCTTCAATTGTGATGCGAAGTCGATAGAGGCGCAATATGATAATGGCGTTCTGCATTTGTCAGTTCCAAAACCAAAGCAAGCCGAAAGCAAACCACAAAAAGTTGCGATAAAAACGGCTGCATAGGCTTGGTAGGCATAGCGGGGCATAGCACACTATCAGGTCATTAGGAGATCACTCTAAGCATAAGCCCATAAACAGGCCCATTGTGTTAGAGTGATCTCTTTCTTCTCGGAAAGAAATTATGAAAACCAATATTTCATTTTTAAATCGCGGCATACGTATAAATATAGGTGTTGTTCTGTGTTTGGTAGCAACGCTTATTCTAAGTCCACCAAATTTTTTCATCCTTGGCATAGGTTTGGTTCTATTAGGGACCGGGTTAGTTGGATTTTGTCCGATCAATTATTATTTCCATTTCAAGCAATTACCTGATGACAAATAGTCATCACAAAAACCCCCTTTAACCTCGACCTTCTCCTGAAGGTCTTTTTTTTTTTTGACGCTCATCAAAATTAAAATGCAAACGCACTTCACTTTGAGTTTAACATTAAAACCGGAGATTTACCATGAAGACAATTCTTGTATCTTTAGCGCATTTTGCGCGAATGGAAGAAGTTGTTGAAGTCGCCATTCAAATCGCACGTCGTTATGATGGGCATGTTATCGGGTATTATCCGATCCCGGGCGCAAGGATAATGACCTATACAACTCCGGGTATAGATTATCCTCTCGATGAAAGTATTAAGAATCTTTACGAAGATAAACTGCCCGAGGTAAAAACTAAATTTGAAGAGCGCATGCGACGCTCAGGTGTAAAATATGAGTGGCGCGAGGATAGCCGATCCGAACCTTTCCTTGCCAAAGCCATTATAGAGCATGGTCGCGAAGCTGATCTAATTGTTATGGGTCACGATTCGCCGGGATCAAAATTTGCAGGCGAAGAAGCGTCGTTTATTGCAGACATCATAATGGCAGCAGGGCGCCCTGTGCTTGTTATTCCACCTGCAAACGGGAGAGCATTCAGCCTTAATAAAATTGCAATTGGCTGGAATGCATCGCGAGAAGCATGCCGCGCCGCATTTGATAGCTTGCCCCTTTTAAAAATGGCAACTGAAGTATTTCTTGTTTGGATAAACCCAGAGAAAAAACCTGATAAAGCCGGCAAACTACCCGGTTCAGAATTAGCTACAGCCTTGGCAAGACATAATACTGTTATAACAACTAAAGGGATCAGCAACCGAAGCCGTGTCTCTAAAGCGATAGTCAATTACGCAAAAGAGGACGACATCGACCTATTGGTCATAGGGGCATATGGGCATTCTCGTCTGAGAGAGAAAATATTGGGCGGTGTAACAGAACATGTTCTGAAAAATCTGCCCTGCCCCGTTCTATTTTCAAATTAGGGAAAATGATCATGACTCGAACAATAAAAACTATTCTCGTCTCCTTGAATAATAAAAAATTCCTTAGCAGCAATATGGCGATGGCAACACAAATTGCGCGCGAATATGAAAGTCATATTATTGGTCTTTACGTCATTCCTTCAGCGCTCGTTTATGTGTCGCCCTACGGATATGGCGGCCCCATAAATTTCTCTCACCAGAACAAACATTACAAGTCCATGGCCAGTGAGCGAGAGCAGAGCTTTCGGGATATAATTGCAAAAGAGAATCTTGAAGGTGAGTGGCGGCAAATAAATTCGCTTGGTCATTTCATAAGTGACACAATCATCGAACATGGACGCGAAGCCGATCTTGTTATCCTAGGGGATGATCAGGCCATTGAGGCAGACGCCGAATTTGGCGGCAGAATTGCTCAGGATGTGGGGCGTCCGGTTCTGTTTGTACCCGATACAAAACGAAAAGAGATTAAGCTAGATAAAGCCATAATTGGTTGGGACGGCTCCAGAGAAGCGGCACGTGCGGCTTTCGATGCTATTCCCTTACTTAAAATGGCGAAGAAGACGGAAGTGACCTGCTTTAATGCCCATAAGGAGAACCAGATTTCCGGAGACACACCCGGATCAGAACTCGCGAACAGTTTGGCCCGTTATGACATTAACGCAGAAGCTGTTGACGAGAAGACCCGCAAATCCGTGTCCCAAGCTTTGATGGACCGAGCAAAATCGAGTGATCTATTGGTTATGGGGGCTTATGGCCATTCCCGGTTAATGGAAGATATATTTGGCGGTACAACTCGCAAGGCGTTGTTTGAAATGCCCTGCCCTATTTTGATGTCTAATTAGGAGTGTCAACATGAAACGTATTCGATTGGAGCTAGCGCGCAATGAAGGCTTCCCAAATGGCAGCGCAAAACATGGCTATGAATTATTAGCCCCACTAGACGAAAAACATCACTTGGATCACGTCGCGTGGCGAAAACTGCGCGACAAATGTCGTGTCGTCCGTTTTTGGGGCAATGAAGAGCATCAAGTTGGACACTTAGTTTATAATCAAGGCGGAACATGGGCCTTTCATTACGATGTCAAAGGGAATAAAACAGACGATGATCGCGGCTATAAATTCCAGATAGAACCGTTCGTAAATGGTGAATATATTTCAATTCTTGAGGGCGATGGCGATGAAGTGATTTACCAAGTTGTTTCCGTACAAGACATAGCTGATGAAGCATTGAGTAGTCTTTGATAAATTACCAAAAAGGCCGCTTGGAAGTCCTAAGATTTATTGGTTAGCACATATGAGCGCTACCCTATTGATCTATAATCAAGACCAAAAGCACGTTCGGTTCCAATCGGGCGTTTTCTACCTGCGGTAGCACGACAAAAGTCGATGATATAGGTTCGCCATTGTTGTGACTTATCCTCGGCCTTTTCTTATCACTTTATAGTTCGGGTTTTTGCCGCAGACTCAAAATAAGCCGATATCCATTTATGCCGACAATCATTGACACGACAAATACGATAACAGAGGACAGTCCTAGACTGACATCTACGAGAGCTGGCCCCGGACATAATCCCGCCATACCCCATCCAATACCGAATATTACGGCACCGATTATAAGCTTGCGATCAATCTGCCGTGATAAAGGAAGCCTGAACATATCCGCGAATAACGGCTTCTTGGTTTTGAATAAAATGCGATAACCAATCGATGTGACCACAATCGCACCTATCATGACGAAGGCAAGACTGGGATCCCAATCTCCGAAAACATCCAAAAAATCCATCACCTTTTTTGGATCAATCATACGCGATACGATTAAACCTTGCCCAAAGAAGAGACCGGCCCCGAGCGCACTTATAACTTGTAGTGGATAAGAGATTTTCATGACGAAGCTCCGACAACGTGACGTAATACATAGACCGTAATCACGCCAGCCAGCATAAATGTCAGCGTAGCAACTATGGATCTGGCCGACAAACGTGACGTCCCACAGACGCCATGGCCGCTTGTACAGCCGCTACCGAGTTGTGTCCCAACCCCCACCAATAGACCCGCAATAATTGCCAGTCCAATCGGCGTACCTTCATAAATGAATATATCCTCACCACTAACGGTTTTATAAATCCACGGCGAAATAATCAGTCCTATTAGAAAAGCTAAACGCCAGCCAAACTCTTCTTTGTCAAAGCGCAAAAGCCCGCCAAGGATACCGCTGATACCGGCAATGCGTCCATTGGCCCACATCAACCAAACAACAGCAAGGCCGATATAAATGCCGCCTAATCCCGCGGATAAAAAAGGTGTAAGTTCGTTCATGCTATTTCTCTCATTATTTGTGGTCTTCCTGAATTTTGATGGGAATCATTTGTTGTAACGCTTCTTTTGCAAGCGATAACCTTGGCTTGGAATTAGAATATAAGGCAAAGATTGGTTCTTCTTGACTGACGGAAGTGCCAAGTTCCACGAAAAGCTCTACACCTGCCGTCTTATCTTCAGGGGCACCGGCAAGTCTTGCCAATCTTGAGAGATGCTTATTGTTCATTGCACTCACCTTGCCGGGCATAGTCGCCGTTATCATTTCTACAAATCGGGCCTTGGGTATATCCCGCATTCCACCTTGTGCCTGACATATAGATTGAAATTTATGCCAAGCCTTCCCGCTAGACAAACATGCGCAGGCCTTTTCAAAGCCCTTATCAGCCTTTGTAGCACCACAAAGCTCAAGCGCCTTTCCGGCAAGCAACATGGCACGGTTTCTTAATGCAACACAGGATGTACCAGAGTTTTGCAAAACATCTATAAGATCCCGCGCTTCGAGTGCAGGGCCAATGCCGCGTCCAATGGGTTGGACACCGTCGGTTATCTCCACAGCCACAACGACATTTAGAGCTTTCCCAATCATTATAATGGTTTTTCGCAAAGCAATCGCCTTATCATAACTCTGAATTTTAGCTGTAGGACCGACCGGAATATCAATTATAATATGCGTAGATCCTGCGGATAGTTTTTTTGATAAAATAGAAGCTACAAGTTGACCTTCACTGTCAACACCGATTTCTCTTGCAACCCGCACCATATCATCATCGACTGGACTTAAACCCACCGCACCACCCCAAACGACACATCCGCCCTCCGTTTCAACAACGCGGCGCATATCTAAGAGTGACAAATCAACGGGGGCTAACACTTCCATAGCGTCTGCAGTCCCGGCAGCAGAGGTTATCGCCCGTGAGGATGTCTTGGGTATGGTCATTCCCAAAGCCGCCAAAACAGCTACAATAATAGGCGTGGTGCGGTTACCCGGCAATCCGCCAATACAATGCTTGTCAATAATGGGGGCCTTGTCCCATTGTAAAATTGGGCCTACCCCCACCATCGCGTTTGTAAGTCCTAATATCTCAGTATGAGATAAATCATGTGCGGCGCAGGCGGTTAAAAAGGCGGCAATCTGCGGCGGCGAATACAGACCCTCATTTATTTCGTGAATAATTGCGGTAAAAGCAGAATTGGAAAAAGCTTGTCCCTGAATTTTTTCATGTACATAGCATAAAGATGACGGAAGGAGTGTTGGCTGCATTCTAAATGCCTCTGGCACCATAATCCGCTATTTTAGCGAGGGTCTTTTCATGCTGCTTTTGGCTTTTGTTATAAACATTCCCAATGAGAGTCGTTTTCACAGGGTCAATACCGCAAAATTTTAAAACATTACGTTCCAAGCTTTTGACCGTATGGGCAGCATAAAATGTGCGATATACAACTGTCGGGATTGCCATAGTCACTACGATGCGCGCAGATCGGCCAATAAGGAACTTATCCCACATTTGCCCTGGCTCGGTTTGTACATAAGCTAATCCGGGGCGCAAAACCTGTTCCAAAAACGCCTTTAACATGGCGGGCATATCTCCAAACCAAAGCGGGTAAAACAATGCCCAGTGCTCCGCCCATAAAAGATCATGTTGCACATGCTTTAATTCGGATGGCACGGGGGTTGTTTCCCATTCGGACTTTGAACGTAGGAACGGAAAATCTAGCTTCCCTATTTCGATAATCCGCACGTTATGCCCGACCTCAATAGCTGCCTGCGCATAAGCCTCGGACAAAGCATGTCCCAAATGCGACCCTACCGGATCGGGATGCCCTTGAATAACGGCAATGCGCTCGGTCATAACTTACTCCTATAGTCGGGCGCATGAGAGCAAATGCACAAGCAACGATCTTGACCGATGTCAAAAATATCAGTGTCGATTACTTGGCCGCACTTTCCGAAACGAAACGATTTTCGAGTTTAAAAATGAAAAAGCCAAAGCGTATAAATTTTTGACTTTAATCAAAATTGCAATGGACATGCACAATAGTTTCTAAGCGTCACTTCGAGGAGCACTTGAAAGAACACATTAAAGGTGAACGGGGTATTCCCTGAGGATCTAAATGTGGGTTTAATGTCGCGATGATCTGAAGTCGACAGGGTTAAGGCCAGAAATTGCAACGCGAACTCAACCCTCGCCAGCAAGATCTGGCCTTAAGCTTGTTTAGTATTACAATCTTGTGTCTTTCCTGTTCAGTGAAATAAGAATACTCAGGTTATCCGCTTGTTTTGCGTGACCAAAATGATCACCCATGTTACAATTTATAGCTGCTAAAGTAGGGATTTTTTATGCTATATCCTTGAATCAACAGAATGGATAGGTAGTTGGTTAATATGTCAAAAAACCTCGACGAAAAAACAAATCTTCCTGCAGAAGCCATTAGTGAAGAAGAAATACGCGATCAATTGCTCAGAATACTCAATAGTCAAGAGTTTAAGAAATCACCGCGCATTCGAAAGCTTTTACAATATTTAACAGACCAAAGTTTAGCCGAAAATCAGGTCGCGTTAGAAGGCCGAGCCATTGCTATAAATGTGTTTGACCGTAGGCCGGAACAGAATAATCCTGAGGACAGTATTGTACGCGTGCAAGTCCGTAGGCTTCGCAGAATGCTTTCGCTGTATTATTTAACTGAGGGGCGTTTTGACGCCATTCACGTCGAAATTCCTAAAGGAAATTACATTTTAACATTTTCGCGCAATGCTGTCAGGTTCCTGCCATCTTCAGAGCGGGTAGATGACGGGGTGAAACCATCCATTACGGTTATACCTTTTGAAATGCTTGATAACGAAAATATGGAAAATGAGGAGTCAGAGATTCAAGTCTTAGCGTCAGGCCTAGAATATGAACTGATGAATGCTTTGTCTTGCCATGATGAAATTCGGGTTGTTGCCTATAAAAGCTGCAACGAGCAAAGTAAAAACACTACGGCACCCAAGATTGGGACTGATTATTGTATTCGCGGAACGATACAAGCTTTTGACGATATTGTTCATATTATTGCGATGCTGTCACGCGTTGAAGACAAAACCGTTATGAGCTCACAGCCATTCAGCAAGAAATTAACGACCGGCCCTGACATACTTGCTGCGCAATCCCAAATTGCGGAAATGATCGCCGAAGACACGATAAAAACTATAAGAGACAGCCGTTCTCTACAAACGACAGCATTATAGAGCTTAATTCTGCTTTACATCGGTCTCTTGGATAGAATTGAGATAAGCAAGCAAACCTTCGATCTGCTTTATAGTAAAATCAAAATCGGGCATGTCAGGATGGCCCACATCAATATGTTCGCGAAAATCATCGGCCAAAGCATTTGGGTTATAATTGGCGAGCACAGTGCTCAAAGGCGGAGCGTCTGAACGTGGGCTAGCCTTTGATTGGTCTATGCTGTGACAAACCGTACATTGGGTTTCAACAATCGCCTGCCCCTCTTCTAGAAACGTCACATCAAAGTCTGTGGCTGAGACATTGTCTTGCGGGGCTGTCTTTTGGCATCCGGCAGCACCCAAAAAAAAGAGAACGACCGCGACATTCGTTATGAGTAGTTTTTGCATGTAGCTGTGTTTAAACATAAATTCCTATTTGCCCAACGCTTTATCCGGGTTGGCTAGTGATTTTCTCTTAGCAATTTCGAGGTTTAACACTACGTTTCAACATTCGAGTGTAGTTTCAACACCTAAGGAAAAGAAGTGAGGCCGTGCCTTTTCTACCTTAACTCTTGTTCTATGTGAAAAATATGTTTTGCCCCTAAATTCAGCATAATGGTTCAGGGGAACCTTCATAGGAGTTGGTAATGATGAGGTCGGGAGTTCAATTCTCCCTCGCGGCACCAGTTTCAGTCAAATCTTTCAATGTTTTACGGAGTTTTGAAGGTTTGTCAGTTAAGACCAACCGAGACTGGTCTACCGATAGAAACTTATATGTTTACGACAACGACTGACTGGTAGGATATGAAGGTATCTAGTCCGATATCTTTGACCGCTTACCGGCGGCAGCCTCAGAATTTGATCTTCAAACATTTCAAACCCTACAAACCCATTTTATGAATTTGAGTTTCTGATGAGGCCTAAGAGCACCGAGGCTTAAAATATGACCATAAAACCTTACAGGAAAAAGAAGGTGTGCATTTACCCATAAAAGCAGCCTTATATCCCTGCATAGAGTCAATAAAAACGCTACGGATTTGTGATTTTAAGCGTCTAAGTACCTGTTTTATACAATATAACTGTTTTATCGCATATATAGTTAGGCCACCCCCTGATTGCGGAGTCACACCTGTCTAACGTCAGCGCCCATGGCGCAGATTTAGGTCTGTGCTAAGAGAGACTTTTTGCTCATCTTCATTTTCATGGAGAGACAGATTAGACAGAGTAAAGCAACGCATGGCGAGCGCATCGTCAAAGACATCAAACTTAAGACACGTAAGCAGTACAGTGATAAAGAAAAGATCCGCATAGTGCTAGACGGCCTGCGCGGTAAAAAAGCGCCGCTGAATTTATGCAGGTCTGTCGGGGTTGGCACAAAGCGTTCAACAAAATGCAATATGGAGGTATTCCCGTGATCGCCGCTTTGAAAGGAGCCGTTGTCGGTGGTGGGCTGGAACTGGCTTCCGCTGCGCATATCCGCGTCGCGGATCAATCAACTTATTTCGCCTTGCCCGAAGGCCAACGTGGCATTTTTACAGGCGGCGGCGCGACTGTGCGCGTTGCTGAACTGGTAGGTAAACACCGCATGATTGACATGATGCTGACCGGGCGAATTTACATTCGCGAGGAAGCGCTGAGCGTCGGACTTTGCCAATATCTCGTAGAGGGCCATGACAGTGAAACATTAGCGCAGGAACTCGCACAAAAAGTCGCCCAGATCCCGGCCCTATCCAATATGGCAATTACCTCGGCTATTGATCACATTTCGCACATGTCGAGCGCCGATGCCTATTTCGCCGAAGCCTTCATTGCGGGCGTGGTCAACACGCAAGATGCGTCAAGAGACAGATTAAAAGGTTTTATTGAAAAAACAGCGCCAAAAACCAAATCAGAGGGCTAAGTCAATTCACCAGAGCCCTAAGGAACCGACTGGACTCTTTATTCATAACTTTAAGAAGTGGCCGAGCGGCACCAAAGAGCTGTCTTTCCGCCTGCCCCTATTTTCTAAAAGATAAACCCGTCCCAAGCATGAGCGCCGTTTGTTCCTAGGTCAGGCGCAATTTAGCCCAATGGCTTTCACATAAGCATTTTTAATTTAAGACTGCAGACATACACGGTCGATACGTTTATTTTTTCGCCTTCATTAACTTCATTTTCTCTTTTTTGTTGTTTGTTGATGATCTCACTGAGGGGAATTTGAATGATTCGTATTCGAATGGGCGATAATGCTGAACAGAACGCATCCAAACGTGCTGAGGAGTCGTCGGAAATTGACAGGCGTGAAATTACACGCCGCTCCGAGGATTATTTCTGGCTGGAACGATTGGGAGAAATGTCAGATCAATGCTTGATTGTTTTTGATAAGGATTTGAAACTTGAATTCGCAAATCATTTAACCCTGACACTCTTTGGCTTAACCGAAGATGAGTTCAAAACAATACAGTGCTACGATGACCTTATTGAATATTGCGTCAAACGTGGGGATTTTGGCCAAGGCGCCGAAACGACTTTGAAAGCTCTATCAGAAGACTTGAAGACGAATGCCCGTCTTCAGTCGCGCGTAAAATCGTCAGACTTATATATTAGCACGCCATTTGGAAAACACCTTTGTCTGAGACAAAGTTACGGTCGTGACGGTCGTATGCTTTTGGTTATGAGTGACGTCACCGAAAGCTATGAGTCTAAGGAAGCTCTGGAACTCGCCCTCAAAATTGGATCAGCGGGATATTGGTCTTGTAATTTCGAAACCAATGAGTGGAAAATATCCTCGAAATCACTCGTCGAGTATTTTGGAAAAAGCAGAGTCGCAGAGTGTGAAACACTTGGCATTAGTCACCTCATACATCCGGATGATCGCGAGAGATGTATGGATGTTTGGCAGAAAAGTTTACAGACAGGCGAAAATTGGGACATTCGCACCCGCTTAATCGGAGAAAATGGCCAATCTATATGGTTTAGAGGCTACGGTGTCCCTCGCTTCGCAGATAATGGTCGCGCTGTTGGTATGTTCTGTTACTATGTCAATATATCTGAAGAGATGCGATTGCAGAATGAACAACGCAAAGCCGTTGAAAATGCGCAATCCGCCCTCAAAGCGAAAAACAGTTTTCTAGCTCGTCTGAGTCATGAAGTCAGAACCCCTATGAATGCCGTTATAGGTATTTCTGATGCTTTACTTCATCATCACTCCAACCCTGCTATAAATCCAAAATTAGAGCTTATTCAGAATTCTGCAGAGAAAATCCTGAGGATTGTCGATGAAACTTTGGACCATAGTAAAATGGAAGAAGATAAAGTTTCACTCGATTCCAAACCGACTAATCCAATGAAATGTGTCGAAACAGTTTGTCGTCTCTGGGAAGAGCAAGCCACTAAAAACAATGTCAAATTGAGCTACAGCTTCGATGAAAATTTGCCGGAAGATATTGTTATGGATGGTTTCCGTTATGAGCAATGCGTCAATAACCTTTTATCCAACGCAGTTAAATTCTCACCCGGCGGCAAAGTTCACGTCGTCTTGACAAAAGTCAGTAAAGCAGGTCAAGCTGATCGCCTTGTTTTAGCTGTCAAAGATAGCGGCATTGGTATGACGCCAGCCCAACAAGATCAAATATTCGAAGCTTATACTCAAGCCGACAAATCGATCTCCAGTCGCTTTGGAGGAACAGGGCTTGGCATGACCATAACCAAACAAATCGTTGAATTGATGGGCGGTACAATCAAAGTGAAGTCAGCTGCAGGTGAAGGTACGATTTTCATGGTCGCTATTCCTTACGGTGAAGGTGTCAAAGCTGAACCTGAGACGTCATCACAGAGTTTAGTAAGTGAAATACTTGTTCGCGCCGCACCGGCGCATAATGAATTAGCTAGCCTTCGCGTCCTCGTCGTCGATGATAATGAGACGAACCACATGGTTGTATCATCCCTTATGGAATCATTGGTCAGCGAAATCGTAACAGCGAATGATGGCCAAGAAGCAATTGACTGCCTTGAAACGCAAGCATTTGATGTCGTTTTAATGGATATTCATATGCCAATTATGGACGGTATCGAAGCGACTTTATCTATCAGAGGGTCAGATAAACCCTATGCCGACATTCCGATTATCGCGCTCACCGCTGATCCGCAATATCAGCAAAAACGCCTTTGTCGAAATATTGGGATGGACGAAGCCCTGGCTAAACCTGTCAAACTCAGCGAAATCTTAAAAGCTTTCGATACAGTTATGCCAAGAATTGAAGATTACAATCAACAACAAGCATTTAGTCGCAAAGCGAGCTAGCACTTACCTGTAAAATCGTTATCCTAGGAGTAAGGACTTAGGAGACAGGGCATGAATACCGCAATAAAAACAGGCGTCAGCGTTTTAGCACTCGCACTCTTAGCCTGTGGAGACGCGCAGAAATCACCATCTGACATAATACGGACGTCAGATAACGACTGGTGTATTTCCGGAGGAACAATTTACACAGCTATTGATCGCCAACCAACCGTTCAAGCCGTTGCTGTTACGGGCGGCGAGATTTCTTACACCGGCCCAGATCAAGGTGAATGGTGCGCGTCCCAAACAGCCCAAATTATCGATCTGGCCGGTGCCGCTCTTTATCCGGGCCTCACAGATGGTCATGCACATCTCATTGGTATTGGGCTACGCGAAATGACCCTTAATTTAGAAGGGACAAAATCAATTTCAGACCTTCAGAACATATTAAAGGCAGAGATTGACCGTGTTCCGGGCAACAGTACGATATATGGTCGTGGCTGGATCGAAACCCATTGGCCCGAGAAAAGATTCCCTAATCGCCGCGACTTAGATGTGGTTGCGCCTGATCGACCCGTTATTTTAGAACGCTCGGATGGTCACGCCGTCGTCGTGAATTCAGCTGCATTAGAGATGGCAGATATTACCGCGGCCACTGAAGTTCCGTTTGGAGGCGCTATCAACAAAGATGATGACGGCCAAGTGACAGGCATGCTTCTCGACAATGCGATAAAACTTATCGACAGTCTTATGCCTCAACTTACGGCCGAGCGTAAACGTGAAGCTTACATAAAGGGTGCAGACCTATATGCCTCACGTGGTTGGACGAATATTCATTCCATGTCGGTTGATCCTAATGATGTTGCGTTATTACAAGATCTTGCCGCATCGGGTGACATTAAAATCCGCGTCTATAACTCCTTGGACGTACAAACGGATCGCGCCATGCAGACCATGGGCTCTGAGGAGGAAAGCGACCATACACTCATCACGACTCGCGCTATTAAGCTTTACGCAGATGGCGCTCTGGGCTCACGCGGCGCAGCTCTGCTCGCCCCCTATTCCGATGATACTGATAATGAAGGCCTGATGACTCTTAAAGAAGTGCAGGTCGAAGCTTTTTTACAAACCGCCCTACGCAACGGTATTCAAGTCAACACCCATGCGATTGGTGACAAAGCCAACCGATATGTGTTGCAATGGTATAAAAATGCTTTCGACACGGTGCCGCGCTCAAGTTGGAAAGTCAAAGATCCCCGTTGGCGCATCGAACACGCGCAAATCATTCACGTCGACGATATTCCTCTTTTTGCTGAATATAATATTATTCCGTCTATGCAGCCGAGCCACGCCATTGGTGATTTGCATTTCGCCGTTGACCGTTTAGGCGTGGAACGACTGGAAGGCGGTTATGCTTGGCGAAGCTTGATCGATTCAGGTGCACGCGTTGTCAGCGGATCAGATGCCCCAGTTGAAGTCGGCGATCCGCGCATTGAATTTTATGCCGCCACTCAGCGAAAAGACCTTGAAGGTTTCAGTAATGAGAATTGGTATCCTGATGAAAAAGTAACCCCGCAAGAAGCGCTGAAAATGATGACGATCTGGCCGGCATTTGCCGCCTTTGAAGATAATTTCATTGGCACAATTGAAGTTGGAAAACGCGCTGATTTCAGTGCGTTTAAGACAGATATCATGACGGCAGAGGGGCCTGATGTTCTAAAAAGTGAACCACTTTTTACGATGGTGGACGGGAAAATGGCGTTTCAGGCGGAATAAAACCTATTCAATTTCCGCGATAAAACGGTAGCACTGTCTGTTTGGGTTTTAACGTCGTGCTGAACAGCGAGAGATACTAAGTTACTTGCTCGAACATCACTTTTTATAGTCACGGCGGCAATCGTTATCTGACTATTTGGGAAGTCAAAAATGGCGTCGATTTGAGACTGCCCTAAGACTTTGGAGTTCGACATGAGCGTCCTCACGTTGCCTTCTGTCTGCCCCTCTTCCTGCCATATAAAAGAGTTTGGGTAGAGATAAAGACCCACATAAACAAAGAGGCGGTTGATAATATCAATCCGCCTTTTATAATTTCATCCATACGTGACATAGATACTTCCCCAAATCACTGTATTTGAGGTTGTAATTGCAGCGATGGTTTACAAGGCGTGGTCTTTAATCACGAAAGTTTTTGAACTGAACAGGTTGTTCTAAGCCCATATCTTTGACGAATTGAATAGCCTCTTGAAGGTCGTCACGTTTCTTACCCGTCACACGCAAAGTATCGCCTTGAATAGCGACTTGAACTTTCATCTTTGCACCCTTGATTTCCTTAACAATTTTCTTTGCCATTTCTTTATCAATACCGTCTTTGACAAGAATATTTTGACGCACGGATTGTCCGGCGGCAGGCTCGACTTTTTGATAGTCAAGCTGCCCCGGTTCAATACCGCGCTTATGAAGATTGCCGCGTAAAATTTCATGCATTTGCTTGAGCTTCAAGTCATCATCAGCAAACACTTTGATCGCGCCGTCTACGCTTTCAACCGTCGATTTTGATCCCTTAAAGTCATAACGCACTGTGATTTCGCGCATAACATTCTGAATGGCATTATCGACTTCAGCCATATCGGCCTCTGAGACAATATCAAAACTCGGCATATCTAGACCTTTGCATTCGTATAAGGCTTAAGTTCTTTGCGCGCGACCTGCATACGGTGAACTGCGTCTGGACCATCCGCAAAACGTAGTGTCCTCATTTGGGCATACATATGGGCTAGAGGAGTGTCTTGTGACACACCTGTGCCGCCAAACATTTGCATGGCTTCATCAATCACTTTCAACGCCATATTCGGGGCAGCTACTTTGATCTGCGATATCCAAGGGGCAGCCGCGCGTGCATCGCCCTGATCCATCATCCATGCGGCTTTCAAACAAAGCAAACGGGCCTGTTCGATCTGAATACGGCAATCCGCGATAATATCATAATTTTGCCCTAGCTTTGCCAATGGGCGACCAAAGGCGGTGCGGTTTAATGACCGCTCACACATGAGTTTCAATGCCCGCTCCGCTTGTCCAACGGCACGCATACAATGATGAATACGACCGGGGCCAAGCCGACCTTGTGAGACTTCAAAGCCTCGGCCCTCGCCGATTAGCAAAGCATCCGCCGGAACGCGGACATTCTCAAACCGCATATGCAAATGACCATGCGGGGCATCATCATTGCCGAATACTTCCATCGCGCGGACTTTCGTAATGCCGGGCAAACCAGCAGGCACAACAAACATGGAATGTTGTTGATGACGCGGCACATCTCCGTCTCGCGGTGCAGTGCGCGCCATAAGGATATAGACGGAACAACGCGGATCACCTGCTCCAGAGGACCAATATTTCTCGCCATTAAAGACCCACTCATCACCATCCTTGACCGCGCTAAATTCGAGGTTCGTTGCGTCAGAAGACGCCACATCCGGCTCTGTCATTAAAAAAGCTGAACGGATTTCGCCGTTTAGGAGCGGCTTAAGCCATTTTTCTTTGTGTTCTTTTGTGCCGTAGCGCTCGAGCACTTCCATATTTCCTGTATCAGGCGCAGAGCAATTAAAGACTTCCGGGCCAAGTGTACAATATCCCATCTCTTCGGCGAGATAGGCATATTCGACAGTTGTAAGGCCATAACCTGCCTCTGAATCTGTCAGCCAGAAATTCCAAAGACCTTGCTCTTTGGCTTTCTTTTTTAAACTTTCGCGAATTTCAGTCTGACGTTCTGTGAATTCAAAACGATTGCCTGTCTTGCCGACTTCGTGGTGATATTCCACATCTGCCGCCATGATGTCTTCCTGCATCATTTTGCGTACTTTTTCGACGAGCGGTTTCACGCGATCGCTCATCCCAAGGTCCATAGCTGCCATAATATTCTCTTTCTATAATGCGTTTATTGGCTACAATTCGCCTGTTTTAATTTTCAATCTCGCCAGCTGCCCCAGAGCGGTTGTCATTTTTCCGTAGTCTTTAAATCGTGGATTATCATTTTGCCCGCGATAAAAACGCGCATAAATCTGTTGAATAATGACGGCTAGCCGCCAAATACCGTAGATATAATAAAATTGGAACCCTGATACATCTACGCCTGTTTTGTCGGCATAAAAATCTAAAATATCTTGGCGGCTCATCATGCCCGGAGCTGCAGAGGGTTGACGGATCATCATATGCATAAAAGGCGGATCATCGGCCTGTATCCAATAGGCGAGCGTATTCCCCAAATCCATCATTGGATCACCAAGGGCA
Organism: uncultured Algimonas sp.; assembly: GCA_964352855.1. GTDB lineage: Bacteria > Pseudomonadota > Alphaproteobacteria > Caulobacterales > Maricaulaceae > Litorimonas. The sequence goes on from CAYGTR010000004.1 coordinate 37,646, forward strand.
GAAATCTCCCAATCAAGGATCGCCTCAATTTGAGTCGGGTCACTTTCTTTCAATATGCAATTATCGATTCGGTAGTCGCCGTGAATGATTGCAGCGCCGCGTTCTTTTGCCGGCATATTATTTACAAGCCATGTTTGCACATCTTCGAACTTTTCTATGTCATCCGTCCATGCGGCCTCGAAACGCCTGTTCCAGCCCATGATTTGACGGTTCACATAGCCTTGGGGCTTGCCGAAATCTCCTAGGCCGACCGCCTCATAATCAACATTATGCATATCGACCAAAGTCTGGAAGAAATTCACACACAGCTTACGGGTTTCTTTTTCGGTCCAATTCCAATCTTTTGGAATGGTATTATGAATAAGCGGCCCTTCTGAACGGTCCATCACATAGAACTCTGCACCTATGATCGCATTATCATCCGTATAGTAAAGAGTATTTGGAACAGGCACATGGCCTTTTAAGGCTGTCATAACGCGGTATTCACGGTGCATATCGTGACCTGATTTTGGCTTGTCGCCAAAGGGAGGTCGACGCAAAACCAAACGACGGTTTGGGTAATCCAGAGCATAGGTCAGGTTCGACGCACCGGAAGGGTATTGCGTGACCTTTGGTTCACCCTCAAGATCAGGGAGAACATCTTTCAAAACAGCATCAACAGCCGCGAGGTCAAGCTCCTCGCCTTTACGCACCTCAACTGTCGCATTCTCACCGCTCATTAAATTGTCGCTCCGCCGTCAACAATCATGCTCTGACCTGTGAAATAGCTTGCTTCATCAGACACCATATAAAGCACTGCACCCACCATCTCTTCGGGTTGCGCCATACGTTTAATCGCCAAATTCATTTTGACATAAAGATCCATGGCAGGATTATCTTTTAAGGCGCTCGCGAGTTTTGTATCCGTGAAACCGGGAAGCAAAGCATTTACCCGAACACCATATTGAGAATATTCTTTCGCGAGACCCTTTGTCATTGCGATAAGCGCGGCTTTGCTCATACCATAGGCGACGCGAAATTCTGCGGGTTGAATACCGTCAATAGAGGCCACATTCACAACAGACCCTCCGCCATCCGCTTTTAGCATCTTATAAGCCTTGGTTGTCAGAAAATATGGCCCACGCATATTGACTTCAAACGTCTTGTCAAACGCGCCCTCACCGGCCTCATGAGCAGGGCCGAAATGAGGACTTGTGGCGCCGTTATTAATCAGAATATCAAGACGGCCAAATTCCTTTTCTATCATGGAAAGCACAGCATCATGATGAGACAACTCACCTAGATGGAGTTCCGCTGAAACCGCTTTGCCGCCATTGGCGCGAATAGCCTTGGCGACTTTCTCGCAATCGCCTTGTTTGCGGCTTGAGCACACAACCATTGCACCATGTTCGGCCAAAGCATGTGCAACAGCCTCACCAATACCGCGGCTCGCCCCCGCGACCAAAGCGACTTTACCCGATAAATCAAATCTTTTCGTCATAGCCTTACCCTTCGGTCTTTTGCTTGGCGGCTTTGAAGGCTTCACCCACCTTGCTCTTTAATTTCTGCATCCCTTGTAAATAAGCATCAGGATGCGCGGCGCGGTTCATAAAATAATCTTTTACAATAGGATGAGAGAATACGTAAAATGTGTCTGCCTCGATAGCGGCTTTCAACGCATTTGCGACATCTTTGGGCTCCAACAGTCCGTCAGGGCTATTTTGCGCCATAGGCATCCCATCAGTCATAGCGGAACGGACATATTGCGGACAAATGCAATTTGCTTTTATGCCATCAGCGCCATGCTCAATCGCAATCGATTCAGCAAAAGCTACCGCCGCATGTTTCGTACAGGAATAGGATGCACTACCGATTTGGTTAAGCAAACCAGCAGCAGAGGCCGTAATCACAAAACGACCGGAACCGCGTTCCACCCATTTCGGCATAAGCTCACGCGCCGCATAAACCGACCCCATAACATTAATCTGCCAAGACCGCTCCCAGCCTTCATTACTGCCGCCACCGACATAACGACCATTACCTTCGCCGACACCTGCATTGGAGACATAAATATCAATCGGTCCTAAATCAGCCTCCACATCAGCGATAAAAGATTTGACTGAGGCTTCGTCACTTACGTCACACACATAGCCCTGCGCACCAATTGCTTTAGCTGTATCATCGCATGGCTTGTAATCACTTATCGCAACTTTTGCGCCATTGGCCATGAACATTTCAGCAATGCCCCGCCCAATGCCGCCTGTAGCGCCCGTAATTGCAACGATTTTATTATTGAACATAGGAATACCTTAAAGCCACAGTTTTAACAGACAAGTCTTTTAGAAAGAGACCTTCACGGATTAGATTTTACATCTATACTGTGTTCTGCATTAAGGGGGAAATATAACTGTGAATGGCGGCTCATCAGAATCGATAGAGATAGAAGCTTTATTGGCCACGAGCGTTTTAGACGCCGATAATGTTCCTAATCAAAATCAAAGCGAAACGTGTTTTTCTTGCGGTTCCGAAATGCTTGGCCTTTATTGTAAAGACTGTGGGCAAAAAAATGATGACCTTAGGCGCTCAATTTTCTCCCTAATCATTGAGGCCTTCACATCATTCTTTTCTTTGGAATCTCGAACTTGGCGAACATGGCTCTATTTAATCATAAAACCAGGTCGCCCTGCCAGAGAATATGCTGATGGCAAAAGAACGCTTTGGACATCGCCTGTTCGTATTTACTTGGCCATGTCGATTATCCTCTTCGGGTATATGAGCTTAACGGACACACGTCTCATTAGTGTGCGAAGCGATGTTTCACCCCGTGAAGGCATCATCGGCAATGTTGAAGACTTAGCTGATACTCAAGTCAAATTATCGCCACAACTCCTCTTTTTCGCGCGACAGAAAACGCTGGATGAATTGAATGAAGATGTTGATTTTGAACAGGTCGAGAGACTCATAAGCGGCATACCCCGCGCACGTTTTTATCTGGAGGAAGAGGAAAACATCAATCTTGAAACTATTCTTGATGCCAACAACAAAGTTGAAATTAACTCTTACGCATCCGAACTCATTGAAGACATAATGCGAAGTGATGCGGCAGAAGATTTGATTGAAACATTAGAGGAAAACTCAGTTATTAAGGACGAAGATGGAGACCCCATCAATGACCCCGAACTTCGTAGAGAAGCGGTTGAACGTGCAATGGGTCAAAGTGAAAGTTATATAAGAGATCTCAATGAAATTTTGACTTATTACGTTGAGCCGCAGGTCATCGCCAAAAAACTCCAAAAAGGTGAGATTGCCCTAACCGCTGACTCTCTGATTGAAAATTTGCCAAACAATTTATCCGAAGAGAAACAAAAAGAGCTTGAGGTGCAAGCGAAAGATGTCGTTGAGAAACTGTCATCAGTTGGTATTACCGGCGAAAATCTTTCCGAGCTTGATCTGCGACTCTTTGAAAGAGGCGCCCTAGTTTTTAACAACTTAACAATCAACAATCGAGAAATCAGCTCCGATGACACGCGTCGTGGTGCGATGCGTATCTTGAAACAGCCCGAGTTATTGAACGAAGCCTTTGCGACTTATCTCCCGCGAATTATGTTTTTCATGATGCCCTTTGCCATGTTCCTCGGCATTATATTTGTCAGGGGGCGTAAGAACGCCTTGATGTATGATCACTTGGTTCACGCCGCCTATATCCATGCCTTTACATATATGTATCTCTTATTTTTGATTATACTGAGCCAATGGACAAATGTGACTGGCCTATGGACGGCTTTCCTGTGGGGTATGATTATTTATCTTCCCATAAGTGCAAAAAATATGTTTCAACGTGGTTGGTTTAAAACGATCTGGATGACGTTCAGCATCGCCTTCGCTTACAGTGTTACAATTTTTATGATCATGACCTTCTTACTGGCGTCCCAACTCGATAAAGCCGTGTCCGCTATTTAAGCTGCGTTGGCTTTGGTGCCCGATCGCCAAACCACCAGAGTGTCGCGGCAGTCGAAGCGAAGATAGAGGCTTCAATGATGGCACTATCACGCGTGATGACGAAAATCATACCCGTTATCAGCCACAGCAAAAGCGTGATCGTCGGCCTGACCAATCTCAAAACATTGATGACCCAAAGACTGCCTTTGCCAAGTGCTGCCTCCGCGCGAATAGACGTCTCGAGACCTTTCCAAGATCCCTGCTGGGCTGCCAATGCGATTTCCAGCTCTGTTTCTTGGTGGCGGGCCTGCATATTTAATTCATGCAGGCGGTATTCATGCCCCCATCTTGCTTGTTCTTGGACATGTAATTGTTTGCGTTCGAAATATCCAGCGACACGACCCAGCGCTGTTCCTAAAATTCCGAATACACCACCTGCGGCGGCGTCCAATCCTAATGTTAATGCGGTTGCCATAATTGTCTCGCTTTTTGGCCGCCATACCAATGGCGCTGCCGTCCTAAATCCAAATGAAGAAATGTTGAGTAATATCCAAACCCGGTAAAACCGATATCACGGGCGAATTCTGAAAGCTGGAAACGATCATGGCCGTAAAGGCTAATGTCCACGGCCAGTTTTAAATGCTGCGAAAGAGGTGCTCCGCCAATCATGGCATTGTGCAGCGCGCAACGATGGCCGGATAAGACATGCAAAGGTACATTTATCTTGTCTCTCAGACACTGCAAACAATCTAAAAATTCAGGCCATATATAGGCGTCACCACAATGGCGACAGGCTAACTCACTCAGGGTAAAGTTTGGCCATCTGTATTCATCCCAGTCTTGGAGGTTCTGTCTTATCACTTTCATACAAACAGTATATGCGGTCCGCGAGAGGCGAGGATGCAATAAAAAAACCCGCCATAAAGACGGGCTTTTCTAATAATTAAAGCGAGGATTAAACCTAATTAAAGAGGCTCATCTTCCGCGCTTTTTTCGCTGCGAGATAATAGAACGTCACGCGATTCTTAAAGCGTTCGCCTTTCATCTCTTGGCAAACTTCTTTCACCAATTCCATTTGACCGGAGTCTTTACCAAGCTTTTTGGTAACAAACCCGTTAGCAACTGTTTTTAGTTCGGTCTCGTCAGAACAGGCCACAAGTGAACTGTCACGCGACTGAAGCGCAACACCGCAATATTTAACGATATTTTCGACAGTTTGACGTTTCGCATTTGCATCATATTTTTTGACATTTGTGTAATATTTTTCAAATGCTGCCTCAGCAGCGCTTACTTTAGGCTTCGCTTTACTGGCTGTGCCCGGCTTAGGACCAGGTTTCTTGCGAGGCGTGCCTGCAGCTGTCAAAGCACCACGCTTCGTTCCTGGTTTTGGTCCAGGCTTACGTTTTGTTGTTGAGGCTGAAGCCGCTTTAGCAGCAGGTTTTTTGGCAGCTACTTTCTTTGGAGCCGCTTTTTTTGGAGCTGCTTTTTTAGCAGCAGGTTTAGCAGCCGGCTTTTTAGCGGCAGGTTTTTTAGTCGCTGTTTTCTTCGCAGCCGGTTTTGTTGTAGCAGCTAACGAAGCGGCCGTTCCAGATGTCTTGGCTGTCGCACGTTTTTTCGGTGCCGCTTTTGTCTTAGATGCAGGTGCATCTGACAAACGACCTTCAAGATATTTAACGCGTGCTGCGAGATAACGATTGCGCCATTCCAGAGCATATGTTTCATCATCATCACTAGAGACCGCCGCAGGGGCTGCACCTTCTGATCCTGAAAGTTTTGACTGAAGATCTGCAACAGTCGTTTCACTTTTGGATACACGACCTTTTAACTCTTGGTTTTCGGCCCGCAATTTATCAGCTTCTGCTTTGAGTGCGCCTTCGCCTTCAATGCTGAGATCGCCGTCTTGCTTTTTGCCACGAAATAATAGCCACCCCAATATCAGGCCGACAATCAGGCCTATCACAAGGCCCATAATAAGTTCAGAGTTCATATGTTATCTCCCATTAAGCTTTAACTCGTTATATAGATGTTTCTTTGCTTTGATAAGCATAAAGACGAACGAGCCGTTTAATTCACCCTTCGATTGGATTACAAATACAATCATTTTGACGCAAAAAGACTATTCTCTGCGATTTAGCAGAGAGCTACACCCGAATGCTATGTCATTGCAAGTAAACTGTTGCTGAAATTGAAATGATTTCAACGCTTTTTTATTCAAGAAAAAACAGCCTGACATCAAAAAATTTAATTATCTAATTAATCCCAAAGACGTGTTTTCGCCTCTTCATATTCAGATTTCATCTCTTTGACGATATCAGCTACTGACGGAGCATCAGACACACTTCCGACACCCTGCCCTGCGCCCCAAATATCTTTCCATGCTTTAGCATCTGTATTCCCCCCGGAACCAAAGTTCATCGAGTCTTTACCAGCCTCAGGTAAATTGTTTGGATCAAGCCCTGCTTTTTCAATAGAGCCTTTGAGATAATTACCGTGCACACCCGTAAAGAGAGACGAATAGACAATATCTTCCCCTGCCGATTCGATGATCTCATCTTTATAAGCTTGATCGGCATTGGCTTCTTCCGACGCAATGAAACGCGTTCCAATATAAGCCAAGTCGGCACCCACTGCTTGCGCTGCAGCTACAGCGCCGCCTGTTGCAATTGAACCTGAGAGTAAAAGCGGCCCGTCATGGAACTGGCGAATTTCGGGAATAAGCGCGAAAGGTGATAAACGCCCTGCATGTCCGCCTGCCCCCGAACAAACAGCAATCAGACCATCCGCCCCCATAGACAAAGCTTTCTTGGAATGTCGAATATTCACCACATCATGCAAGATAATACCGCCATAACTATGGGTCGCATCATATACCAACTTCGACGCTTGAAGACTGGTAATAATAATGGGCACTTTATGTTTTACACAAATATCCATGTCGTGTTCGAGACGATTATTCGATCCATGACAAATTTGGTTGACGGCAAAAGGCGCAACTTTCTTTTCAGGGTTCTCAGCTTGATATTGCTCCAATTCTAATTTGATACGTACAATCCATTTTTCGAGTAACTCAGGCGGCCGCGCATTTAGTGCCGGAAAAGACCCGACGATACCGGCTTTGCATTGGGCGATGACTAATTCAGGCCCGCTTACAATAAACATCGGCGCCGCAACGACAGGTAATTCAAGATTTTTAAGAATAGGCGGTAATGACATAAAAGACGTCCTAATGGAAAATGAGATTAAAGGAAAACAAGAATAAGTTTAGATTATTTGTCTTCTCGGAAATTTGTATCGGCTTCAGATGCCATCCAAGCCATCGTCACAAAAGCGGCAACATTCTGCGCCATTTCTTCCGGTACAATTTTATCAAATGTATCATCCGGTGTGTGGTGATAATCAAAATAATCCGTGCCGTCCTGTTGCATTCTCATCGCCGGAACGCCTTCATTAAACATCGGAATAATATCCGGCCCCCCCGATGTCGGCGTATCAACCATGGGTAAACCCATCGAGACCGCCATGGCTTTGATCACATCATTGCCCGCCTTCGCACCTGACTGCACTTCATAAACAGGCCCTGCACCGAAATCTGATTCGGTCGCTAAGACATGATTGCCAAGCTCCGCACGATTAGCCTCAACATAGGCAAAACCGCCCAAAAGCCCCACTTCCTCGGCACCAAAAGCCACAACACGGATTGTGCGTTTAGGCTTCAAACCTGATTCAAGAATAACTTGAGCCGCACCGGCAGAAATACCAATGCCCGCGCCGTCATCAAGCGCGCCAGTTCCCAAATCCCAACTATCCAAATGCCCGCTAATTAGTACGATTTCTTCAGGACGCTCAGAACCGACAATCTCTCCAATGACATTGCCGGACGTCAAATCACCCACGGATTTCGGAGTCAGTGTCAACTGCACAGAAACAGTCTCACCCTGTTCGAAGATACGCTCCAGCTGATCCGCATCAGGTGCTGATAAGGCGCCAATCGGAATGGGCGTTACATCATTGGCATAACGCATTTGTCCTGTATGGGGGAAACGATGACTATCCGTTCCGACAGACCGAATAATAACGGCAGCCGCCCCGCGCTTACCTGCCTCAGTCGCGCCGCGTTGGCGTTTACGATTTGCGGGGCCATAGCCTGCGCCGTCAGGGGCTTTGTCCATCAGACCCGATATGAAAACGATCTTGCCTTCAAGGCCAAACTCTGGCGCTGCTTCCAAGGCGTCAAATGTGGGGAAATAAGCAACTTCAGCCGTAATACCCTCTTCCGGCGTTGCAACAGATCCGCCGAGCGCCGTAATATAAAGGTCTTGTGGATAAGGTGAGACGATCTTGGCCGTTTCAACGCCGCGTTCCCACCCTTTGATCGTGAAAGGTTCAATGCGCACATTTTCGAGACCAATCTCTTTAAATTTCTCAACGGCCCAATCCCTTGCGCGGGCTTCTGCCTCAGTCCCCGCCAGACGGGGGCCGACTTCCGTTGTCAGCTCGCGTGTAATATCATAGGCATGTGGACTTGCGAGAGCACGTTTTATCAAATCCTGAACTTCGGGAGACGCTTTGCTGGAGTCGACCGTTAGTTTTTGAGCGGCCTTTGCGGGTTGCGGTTTCACTTCTGATATGAGTTGTTCCGCCCCACAGGCGGCTAATCCCACCATGGCTGTGGCTAAAACAGCGAAAGAAGCTGATTTCTTGATACTCATATTATTCCCCTAATATTAAACAGACGTCATTATCGGCTTTAAAACTATGCCAGAATGTGGTTGAACACTTTCACTGATTTATCAAGCGGCTGCATCCCTATATTTAGAAACAATGCCGCGACTGGAGTGTAGAATGTCATCATTGAAGCTATTAGCGACTGCCGCCCTGACTGCAATGTTTTTTACCGCCTGTGCGTCAGAAACACCCCCTGCAGCTGTCGGCGACACCTCAATATCAGCGGCTGATTTGGGTCTTAGGATCGAAACATTGTCATCAGACAAGTTTGAAGGCCGCGCCCCCGGCACACCCGGTGGAAAGATGGCCTCACAATATATCGCAGATGAAATGAGGCAAGCGGGCCTAAAACCTGCAGGGAATAACGGCACATTCTTCCAGAATGTCGAACTCACAGAAGCCATGGTTCTAACTGACAGCTCAAATATGACAATCGGCTTAAAAGGTGGCGATACGACGCTTCTTTCGGCTGATCTTAAAAACAATGCGGTTTATTGGACAAAACGATTGGATGAAACAGTGACTGTCGAAGATTCAGAGCTTGTCTTTGTCGGTTACGGCGTCACCGCCCCCGAATATGACTGGAATGACTATGACGGCATAGACGTCACAGGTAAAACAGTTGTCATGCTGGTAAACGATCCGGGATTCGCGACAAAAGACCCAGAGTTATTCAAAGGCAACGCCATGACCTATTATGGGCGTTGGACCTATAAATTTGAAGAAGCGGCACGTCAGGGCGCAGCCGCGGCCCTCATCGTGCACGAAACGGCCCCTGCCAGTTATGGTTGGGATGTTGTTTCAGGATCATGGACCGGCGCGCAATATGATTTGGTCAGACCTGACCGTGGTGCCTCTCGCGCCGCACTTGAAGGTTGGCTTCATCTCGATGATGCAAAGCGGCTTTTTGCCAGTGCAGGTCTAAATTATGAAACCTTAAAAGCACAAGCCAGCTCGAATACATTTAAACCTGTGCCAATAGCTAATTTAACGTTAAATGCAACAATAAATCAAAGTGTTAGCACGACAACCTCTCGTAATATTGCCGGCAAAATTGAAGGCGCCGTGACCCCAGATGAATATGTGCTTTATATGGCGCATTGGGATCATCTCGGAAAGAATGACGACCTCGAAGGCGATGATAAGATTTACAATGGTGCGGTTGATAATGCGACAGGTACCGCTGCGATTATAGAGATAGGCGAAGCCATGGCGCAAGGCCCCGCCCCGGAGCGCTCGGTGATATTTGTGGCTGTCACAGCTGAAGAATCAGGCCTCCTTGGCTCAGCCTATTACGGTGAAACTCCACTTGTGCCTCTGAATAAAACTGTGGCTGGCATCAATATTGATGCCATGCTGCCTGTTGGGCAAACAAAGGACATGAAAGTCATCGGGTTTGGAGCCTCTGAACTCGAAGATCGCTTAAAGGACGTATTGGATAAGCGTGGTATGTATATCGTGCCTGACGACAAACCAGAGGCCGGCTATTATTATCGCTCAGATCACATCAGCTTGGCCAAAAAAGGTGTACCGATGCTTTATGCGGATCCCGGTAATGACCATGTTACAAACGGACTGACTTATGGTGAAGATTTTGCCAAAGAATATACGGATGAACGCTATCACAAGCCAGGCGATGAATATAACAATAGTTGGGACTTGAGCGGCATTCAACAATCGACTGAAATCCTTTATGAATTAGGCCTTAATCTCGCTAATTCAGAGGACTGGCCGAATTGGTACGAAGGCACAGAATTCCGCGCCCTAAGAGATGATATGCTTAAGTAATATCCTTTCATGACGATCGTCGTCAAATTTATGGCCAAGACCGTCGCAGATCAAAATCCGCGGCTCTGGACATCGCTTTTTCCGAATACACCTGAGGGTGAGTTACGTTGGGGAAGTTGCATCTTCACATTCGATATGGATGCGCAGAACTATGACTGGTTGGTGGTTTATGAAGGTTTACCAAAACGTCCCGGCGAGACTAAAGTAAACCGAGTAGAGAAGTTAGCGTGCCCCAGAGAAAAAACGCTCTTTCTAACAACTGAGCCTTCTTCGGTTCGTATTGAGGGGCCGCATTTTCTAAGGCAATATGGGCATGTTTTAAGTGCAAAACCCAAGGCGGTTATGCGACACCCTAACCAAATTCAAGAAACACCGCCTTTAAGGTGGTATTATGGACGCCCCTTAGGCGACACAGAGGGGGAGTATTTGGATTACGACACGTTGATGGCGAGAGAAACTTTACGAAAAACAAAAGACTTTTCAACAGTTTGTAGCAATAAGCAGATGTCTCATACTGTACATGCGCAACGCTATAAGTGCGTAATGGAGTTACGAGACCGAATGAAGCCGGATTTCAATGTGTTTGGACGTGGCATTGATCCGATTGACCGAAAAGACACGGCCATGGATGAGTATCGCTACCACCTAACGATAGAGAACCATCAATCGCCGGGCCATTGGACAGAAAAGCTCTCTGATGCGTGGTTGGCAGACTGCCTACCCTTTTATTATGGTGACCCTGACTACGCTAAAATCTTCCCGAAGGCTGCGGCCATAGCGATTGATATTTTCGATATCGACGGCGCAGAAAAGATCATCCGAGCCGCAATTGCCGATAATGAATATGAAAAGCGCCTACCCGCGATCCGCGAAGCTCGTAAACTGGTTTTAGAGCAATATAATTTAATGGCCAAAATTTCTAGCACCATCGAACGACTTGACCCTATAATAATAACACGAGGTCCATCTGGAGGCGAAATCTTAGGGCGGCATATTTTCCGTAGAAAACATCCAATATTGGGATTGTCAGACGCATTGTTCAGAGCCAGACTGTCAAAATCAAAACTTACGGCGGCACGATAGTGTCTTTGATGCTTTAATTTCAAACAGTTTTTCCCCATATACGGGAAGTTAGTAGGACTTTTTATGCGGGCGCGTTTATTAAAGATTTAAATACTTTAGGTGGACATCCGATATGACTAAATTCAGCAATGTGCTTCGTTTCAGCGTACTGACGGTAGGCGGCGCGATGGGAGCTTTGGTCCTTGGAACAGAAGTTTTAGCTGATGGGCCGGCCCATGGCCCTGCGGATCAAGTTTCTAAATTTCGTCAATTAGGTACAGAATTGCCGACACCAAATGTTTATCGCAATGCATCGGGAGCTCCCGGCCCCGCCTATTGGCAACAACAAGCCAATGTTAAAATTGATGCGACCCTCGATGAAGACAGGCGCCGTATCATGGCCGAGTCGACATTTGATTATATCAATAATTCACCAGATCCTTTAAATTACATCTGGGTGGCTCTTGACCAGAACCGCTTCAAAGACGGCAGCCTTGCTCGTGAAAGCGCAACAGCCGCCGCGGCAGGCTCTCGTAGAGGTGACGGTTCCGGCACAACAGACCGCATTAGTTTTTCAAGTCTACGTAATAGCCAAGCAAATGAAGATCGTGAATATGGATTTGAGTTCAAAGCTGTCACTGACGAAAACGGCGATGACCTCAGTTATTTCATCAATGATTCGATGATGCGTATTGACCTGGAAGCGCCGTTGGCTCCGGGTGAACGGTTTACCTTTAATATTGATTGGGATCACAATATTATTGACGAAGTCGCGATTGGCGGTCGTGGCGGTTATGAGTATTTCGAAGACGAAGATAATTACATCTTTGGCATGGCCCAATGGTTCCCACGCCTCGCGGCTTACACTGACTACACGGGTTGGCAGAATAAGCAGTTCCTAGGTCGTGGTGAATTTACGCTCGAATTTGGTGATTATGAAGTCAATCTGACAGTTCCAGCCGATCACATTGTTGCTGCCACAGGTGTATTGCAAAATCCGCGCGATGTTTTAACGGCGGAACAACGTGAACGCTTATCAAACCTTTCCACCAAAGAAACACGATACATCGTGACACCTGAAGAAGCCGAAGAAAATGAAAAGTCTAAGGCACGCGGCACGAAGACTTGGAAGTTTAAAGCTGACAATGTCCGTGATTTCGCATGGTCCAGCTCTCGTAAATATATTTGGGATGCGATGTTGTTTGAACAGGACGACGAAGCCAACCCAGTCGTTACAGCCATGAGCTTCTTCCCCAAAGAAGCCGACCCGATATGGTCAAAATACTCGACTCAAGCTGTTGTTCACACAATGGATGTTTACAATAAATTTGCCTTTAATTACCCCTACCCGGTTGCCCAATCCGTGAACTCTTGGGAGCGCGGCGGTATGGAGTATCCGATGATTACCTTTAACGGCTACCGCCCGTCAGAGGATGAAAAATCAGGGGAAACAGTTTATTCGCGTCGCATTAAATACGGCCTTATCGGCGTCATTATTCACGAAATCGGTCATATTTATTTTCCGATGACAGTCAATTCTGATGAGCGTCGTTGGACATGGATGGATGAAGGTCTCAACACATTCCTCGAATATCAAGCCGAGTATGAGTGGGAAGAAAACTTCCCGATCAGCCGTTGGGGATCAAATAATCCCATGGATGATATTGCGCGCTATATGACAAGCTCGAACCAGGTGCCGATCATGACACAATCCGACTCAGTCCTCCAGTTCGGGCCGAATGCCTATTCAAAACCTGCCGCGGCCCTCATGGTGCTAAGAGAGACCGTTATGGGACGCGAAGCCTTCGACTTTGCGTTTCGTGAATATGCCACGCGTTGGAAGTTTAAACGCCCGACTCCTGCTGACTTCTTCCGAACAATGGAAGATGCGTCAGCGGTCGATCTTGACTGGTTCTGGCGCGGCTGGTTCTTTGATACCGACCATGTCGACATGGCAATTACGGATGTGCGTCAGTATAAAATCTCCTCGCAAGACCCTGAATCTGAAAAAGATAAAGATCGTGCGGAATATGAGGCCAACACACCGGAAACCATCACTCAAACCCGTAACCGTGAAGAAGGCATTGAAACGCGTCTTGAACGATTCCCGGAATTGAACGACTTCTACAACGAAAATGACCGTTTCACAGTCACGAACAAGGATCGTAACACCTTCAAATCATTCCTTGATAAATTAGAGCCTTGGGAAAAAGAGGTTTACGAGCGGGCCTTGGCAGACAATGATTATTATTACTTCGTTGATTTCAAAAATATCGGTGGCTTGATCTCACCTTTGCCGCTGACCCTGCACTATACCGATGGCGATACGGAAGATTACATGATCCCCGCAGAGATTTGGCGTCGCGACAGCAAAAATGTAACCAAGCTCATTGTCCGCGACCGCAAGATCGAATCCATCACGCTAGACTCCAAGCATCAAACAGCAGATGCGGATCATGATAACAATACCTTTCCGCCTCAAATTTCGAAGAGCCGGATTGAGATGTATAAATCAGATGCGCGTGCATCATCGATGATGGCCGACATGCTCGTAGAGTTAAAAGGCAATGATGATGAGAAGAAGTCTGACGATGCTGGAAAGTCAGTTCCTCTAGAGGGCGCTGATATGAATGCAACTGAAACAGAAGAAACATCGCCGGAAAAAGATGAAAAGAAAAAATCATCGTTGCGTAAAACGCTCGAAAAAATGATGGGCAAATAGCAAGATAAACTATGCGCTTATATTTTAACAGACGCACAGCCCTCCTAGGTCTGACAAGCCTCACGATTACAAGCGGGACGTCGCCTGTTTTAGCACATCGTTTGACCACAACGGAAACCCGTGTCGACATAAACAGTCAAACAGGCCGGGTTGAAGTCGTGCATACCTTCCATGTTCATGATAGTGAGGAAGCCCTCGCCAAGGCAGACATTATCGACAGCCCTGATCTCTCCTCACTGCGAGAGCGGGCTAAGATGGCAATCTATGTCGGCGAAACTTTCAAACTCCACCAAAACGGCAAAGAGTCTCCTTTGACTCTTCTTGGAGCTGAATTGGACAAGCGCAATGTGCTGACCTTCCAAGAAGGACAATTATCGCTTCCTCTCGGCTCAATATCGGTTTCAGCGAAAATGATGCGCGGCCTTGTTCATAACCAAATCAACAATGTTGATGTTTATGTTGACGGGAAAGTGACATCCCTTCAATTTCGTGGGACGGATGGTCTAAAAAAGGTGCTTGCCTAAACGTCAACTCTCTGCCCATAACCGGGTATGATAATAGTACACCATCTCAATAACTCCCGCTCACAACGCATTCTATGGATGCTCGAAGAATTGGGAGTGGATTATGAAATCAAACATTATGAGCGTGATCCGGACACAAGCCGTGCACCCGCTGAACTGAAAGCCGTTCACCCGCTCGGGAAAAGCCCTGTTATCGAAGACGGAGAGCTGATTGTGGCCGAAACGGGCGCTATCATTGTCTATCTTTTAGACAAGTATGGTGAAGGCCGTTTCCGCCCCGAAAAAGGCACACAAGACTATGTGGATTATGTCCACTTCCTCCACTTTGCTGAAGGCTCAGCCATGCTGCCGCTTTTATTGGCACTTTACACAGGCTTTTTGGGCGAAGCCGCAGCGCCAATCCAGCCCATGATTATGGCAGAGATAAAAGCAATCCTTGATTATTGTGAATATTCCCTTACCCGCAGCGATTATTTCGCAGGGGATGAACTTACGGGGGCGGATTTCCAAATGATCTTCCCGTTGGAAGCCGCCAAAGCCCGTGGACGTTTACACGGCTACGAAGCCTGTAACGAGTATGTCGAGAAAATCCACAAACGCCCTGCCTATCTTCGCGCCCTCGAAAAAGGCGGCGAATACGCATATGGACCAAAGTAGCCTCTATGAAAGCCGACGTCTTCCACCTCGCCTATCCCGTTAAAGACAAAGAGCAAACACGGGTGTTTTACCACAATATTTTAGGCTGCAAACAAGGACGTGAAGCCGACACTTGGATTGATTTCGATTTCTTTGGGCATCAAGTTTCTTTTCATGTGCGCCCGGAAGCTTTCGCCGCTGCGGACGCCGTCAATCAAGTCGATGGCAAAGACGTACCTGTGCGCCATTTCGGAGCTGTCTTAAACTGGGATGACTGGCACGCCCTCAAAGACAGGCTCATCGACGCCGAAGCATACTTCGTCATAGAGCCCTATATCCGTTTCGAAGGCCAAACAGGCGAACAAGCCACAATGTTTTTCTTGGATCCGAGCGGAAATGCCCTCGAATTCAAGAGTTTTAAAGACCCGTCGCAGATATTTGCAACTTAAACCTATCCCAATAATCCGTTCAACTCTGACTGCGCCTTATCTAACAATCCCTGCAGAGCAAGATATTGATAATCTTCAAGTTTTTTCCAACGATTCAGATGGATTTTGGCAAAGTTGGCTTGCCATTTTAAATCATTTATGCGGCGTTCAATCAAAGCCTGCTTGGTGAAAGTCAGATGCGACCAACCAGAGGCCTCATTATCATTAGCAATTTTATCAGAATTAACACGCCTCGGCCTTATTGGTTTCGGCTCTAAACTCATTTTCAACATTACGCGCTCCATTTTAGAACAGAACACGCAAGACTCGCGCCAAAAGCACCTAATGATGTAAAATAATCTTTAGACGCGACCAAATTCTATCACAGGCGTCGTGATACGTGCGAAATCCGTGATCCGCTTGACCATATCTGTTTCATACCAATCTGACTCTTTCAGGTCAGACCGGATAATAAAGCTTTTGAGTTTTAGATAGGTAGCATAATCATGATCCGCATACTGGCTATAACCGCGCGGCATGGAACTTAAGGTGTTTTCTGTATTTAAGGCCAAGTTATGTTTTTCAAGATGAGATAGTAAATATTTGAATTCATCTGATTTTTCTAATATTTTGTCACGAAGAGGCGCCAATTCTTTCGCTCCCAGGCCATAATAACCTACCGCTAAAAATCCGCCGCCGATTGTCAATTGCGCATAGACAACCCCGTCCTTTTCCGACTTTGTGCCGGACGGCGTCAAAAGACCACTGACATGTGTATTATAAGGCCGCTTATCCTTAGAAAAGCGGATGTCCCGATGTAATCGAAACATTGTTTTCTTGCTGCCGGATAATCTCAGGTCATGATCTGAGAGTTCTCGTGTCACGCAGTCGAGCATAAAGGCGAAAGGCGCCTGTAAATGCTCTTTCACCGCCTCACGATTTGCCTCCATCCACGTTTTTGAATTATCCGCATGAAGCGATTTCAACAAGGTGAAGGAGGTAGATGAAAAACCAATATCAGACATGGATAACCTCTACATACCCTTCTGAGGCAGCATTAAGTATTTTTCGCCCGTTTTCTTGGCATTATAGGCTTTCACAATATTAGCTTGAAGCGCCTCAGTTAACGACACTTCATGGCTGTAATGGCTCGCGAAAGTCGTTGTCAGCTCATCGGCGACGCGCTTACGCAGGCGTATCGCAGTCTCCATACCTGCTTTGGCCAAGAAGTTGGGCAATAACCAACCGCCAACATCCCAAGCCATCCCATATCCGCGTGTCAGCGTTGTCTGGCTCATATCGAGGCTGCCATAAAGATAAACCTGTTTGTGATGGATAGAGCCATAAATACTATATGCCCCAGGTGTGCGAGCCGCAGCGGTTTCCATGGCTGTCAAAATATCTGATGCAAGGGTGCCCCCGCCAGTTGCATCAAAGGCCAGTGTCGCGCCCGTTTCGTGGATCGCGTTTGTGAGATCCTTCATAAAGCTGTCATCGCGGCTGTTAACGACATATTTCGCGCCCATATTTTTTAACAATTCAGCTTGTTCTTTTTTACGGACGATATTGACGAGCTTCACATCATCTGCCTGACAGATACGGTTGAGCATTTGGCCCAGGTTAGATGCAGCCGCCGTATGCACAAGTGCCGTATGTCCCTCTGACTTCATGGTCTCAATCATACAAAGCGCCGTAAGTGGATTGACGAAACTCGACGCGCCTTCTTTGGCCGTATTACCCGCGTGCAGGGGCAGTGCCATTATGGCTTTGATGCAACGATATTGGCTGTACATGCCGCCGCCCATAACGGCGACGGTCTTACCTAAAAGAGATTGCGCATAAGCATCATCACCAGCAGCAATCACTTCGCCTGCGCCTTCATTCCCGACTGGCAGCGCTTGACCAACACGGGCTTTCATGCGGCCCATGTGTTGCGGGGCGACAGGCGCGATAAGCTTTCCGTCTTCATTTGTGGCGGCATTCACATCAGCCGCCCCAAACATAACCCCGTGGTCAGACGGATTGATCGGTGTCGCGTCAACGCGCACAAGAATTTCATCAGACTTAGGTGTTGGCATCTCGCTGTCGACCAACTCCATAATCAGTTTACCATCTTCCGAAATCGTCGATACCATTTGTTTAAATGTGCGCATGTCTCTGTCTTTCTTATTGTTTTCAGTTTTTGTTACGGAAGCGGAATGAACTCTGTCTCATCGCCGGGCACCTTGTTATAACGCCCAGCGCGCCAATCAGCTTTAGCTTGCTCAATGCGTTCAGGGCGCGATGACACGAAATTCCATTCCATGAACCGCTTGCCTAAAGGAGATCCGCCAATAATAGCAAGCCGCGTCTCTGTTTTGGCTCTAATCATTTTTGCATCAGACGAGAGGATACTCATGGAAAAAAGCGGGCTCAGCTCACCGTCAATTTCGCCTTCGCCCTTTACGACATACACACCGCGTTCTTCTGCATCCGGCAAGGCGAACTGACTGCCCTCGGGCATATGAATCTCGACATAAAGGATAGGCGAAAAGGTTTTAACGGGCGATGTCAGACCGTAAGCAGAGCCCATCATCACACGATAGGTTATGTCATTTTCTTCGCCTTGGGGAATATCTGCAGCAGGTGTATGATAGAAGGCCGGAGCTATTTCTTCGACAGCTTCAGGCAAAGCATGCCAGAGTTGAAGACCGTGGAGCTTATACCCAGTTGCCTTTAATGCATCACGGGTGCGTTCAGAATGCACAATGCCTTTTCCGGCCACCATAAGATTGATGGCACCCGGGTGAATGGAGAGCGCATTGCCCAAGCTGTCGCGATGAAAAATCTCGCCTTCAAACAAATAGGATACTGTCGCAAGATTGATATGCGGATGCGGACGAACATTAATGCCTTCCCCAGGTCCAAAGTCTGCAGGCCCAAAATGGTCAAAGAACACCCAAGGGCCCACTGATTTTTGCCCAACCTGAGGTATCGCTCGTCTAACTTTGAATTCCCCTAAGTCTTTTTCTTTGGGCTGAATTGATTTGAGAATAGATTGACCCGCTGTCATAAGAGCTCCGATAATTGTCTTTTATAAAAGGATATACGAAATGCTCACTCTCTATGATTGCACAACCGCGCCAAGTCCACGCCGCACCCGCATTTTTCTGGCTGAAAAAGGCATCGACTATGATTGCAAGCAAATTGATTTGGCCAAGGGCGAACAAATGAGCAATGATTTCGTCGTCATAAACCCTAGGCGTACTGTCCCTGCTCTTGTAACAGAAGAGGGACAGGTCATCACTGAAAACATCGCCATCGCGACTTATCTCGAAGCCCGCTTTCCTGAGCCTGCCCTGATGGGCACAGATGCCTATTCCAAAGCCATGGTCAGCGAATGGAATTGGCGCTGTGAATTTGACGGGCTTTTTGCGATTGCTGAAATCTTGCGTAATTCTTCCCCTCACATGAAAGGCCGCGCGATGACCGGCCGCAAAAATATTGATCAAATCCCAGCACTCGCCGAACGCGGACGCCTGCGGATCGAAACTTTCTGGGAAGACCTCAACGCGCAACTCGAAAACAATGCCTTTGTTGCCGGCAAAACATACTCACTCGCCGACATCACCGCGATGATAGCCGTCGATTTCTCGCGTTGGGTAAAAGTCGCGCCAAATGACGAGTTTGAAGCCCTCCATGCCTGGCACAAAAAAGTAGCCGCACGTGAGTCCGCGAAAGCCTAACATGGGCTTTACGCACCGTATCGCAGGACATAAGGACATAGAGGATATCAAAACCCTCATGTCCTTGTCGATGTCCAAACTCCTCAAAGACGTTCTGAGCCCTGAGCAAGTCGCAAAGTCCAATGCCTCTATGGGGTTGGATACACAGTTACTTGATGATGGCACTTATTTTTTGATTTTTGACGACGACGTACTTGTGGGCTGCGGCGGGTGGTCTCGTCGCAGAACACTTTTTGGCGGCAATCATACGGTAGGCCGAGATGATGCTCTGGCCGACTCCAAAACTGAATCCGCTAAAATCAGAGCCATGTACACCCACCCCGACCACATCAGGCGCGGTATAGGACGACTCTTATTAGAGTTAGGCGAAGCCGCGGCCAAAGCAGAAGGCTTCGAAACAATAGACCTCGGCGCAACGGCGTCGGGACTCTTACTCTACGAAAAATGCGGCTACACAGTTATAGAAGACCTGTCCGTTCCTGATGAGGACGGTGTTGTTGTGCCGATTATTTTAATGCGCAAATCCTTAAAGTGAGGCGACTTCGGTAAATTTCCCGTTTTCATCCGAGAGCAATAATCGCGCGCGGATGATTGAAAAATACGCCCCCTGTAATTTTAACCTATCTTCTTCGATTGCTTTTTTGACGAAGTCGAACGTCATCAGGTTGCGAATGGATTGGCGGACGTTCTCAAGTTCCATTTCGAATTGTAGCTCTTCTTCTGGAATATCTTTAGCCAAGACAGTTTCGCGCACGTCTTCAATCAAAGACAGCCATTTGTTAACATAACCCGCCTCGGGATTAGCGCCCAAACCTTCGAGGCAACCTTGAATGCCGCCGCAGCTTTCATGCCCCATCACCACAATACTCTCGACGCCGATTTCATTGACAGCATATTCAATGGAGGCGGACGTACCGTGATAGCCCCCCGTCGGGTCTACCGGTGGGACGATATTGGCCACATTGCGGACGACGAACATCTCTCCTGGATAGGCATCAAAAATATCGGTCGGGTCAACGCGGGAGTCAGCACAGGCAATCAGCATGACTTTTGGATGCTGCCCATGCTTGCCGAGCTTCTCATATAAAGCTTTTTGTTCGTTATAATCGCCTGCGCGAAAGGATTTGTAGCCTCTTATCAAAGCAATTTTACGATGCGGCATGATATGTCCCTATTTCCGATTATACGCGCGGATTGTAACACTCTTAAAAAGCTCGCGCATGAATGTCATTCGGAAATGTGAATTCTTGACCAATTGACAGTTTTGTCAACACAGGCGACTATGTGTTATGAGCGCAAATGCAAAACTGTTACCGAATGAGACGATCAAGGCTATCGCGCAACGGTCTGATCTCTGGGGCGCTTGGCTTATATTCCATGTCTGGGCGGTGATTATTGCGTCCGGTGCCGTGTTTATTGTGTTTCCAAATCCCGTCACATTCATCTTTGCATTTTTGATGATCGGCTCGCGTCAACACGGCATGGCGATTTTGATGCATGAAGCGGCACATGGCATGTTGTTCAATTCGCGAAAGCTGAATGACTTTGTCGGGCAATATCTGCTCGCGGCCCCCTATGGTGGTGACATGCTTGCCTATCGCCATTATCATTTAAAACATCACTTGCATACGCAAACAAAGGACGATCCTGACCTGCCGCTCTCGGCAAAATTTCCTGTCACAAAGGGCAGTCTTACGCGTAAATTCCTACGCGACATAACGGGGTTGACCTTCATCCGCCTTCGCCTTGCTACGCTTAAAGGTAAAGGTTTTGACGGCAGCGAAGCTTTTCAAAAGACAGGTCGAAATATGGCGTTGCCGATCAATATCGCGATGTTCGCGGGATTAGCTTTAATGGGATATTGGTGGATTTATTTCGCGCTCTGGCTCGCGCCACTTATGACATGGTTCATGGCTGTGCTGCGCATTCGCAATATCTCTGAACATGCCCTAACGGAAGAAAGCACAAATTCTCTGCGCCATGCGCGCACGACCCACGCCAATTGGCTTGCCCGTATCTTCCTTGCGCAATATTGGGTGAATTATCATGTCGAGCACCATGCTTATATGTTCGTGCCCTGTTACCGCCTACCTGCGCTGAACCGCGCGTTGCGTCATGCGGGTCATGGAAAAGAGATGATGTTTGAACGCTCCTATACTGATGTTCTCAAAACTGTTTCGACCGCTTAATGTCTAACACCCCTCCAGCAGGATAAATTATGATATGTTTTAAGTCGTTTGCCGGGGTCACACTCGGTGTCTCAATCGCTGCCTATGCCTTCGATGCGCAAGCACAAGAGAATGGCCCACCTTCTGAAGTGCAAAAGATTTATGATATCGCCGTAGCGCCTTCCGCCGAACGTATACGCGCCGACATACAAACGCTCGTTGATTTTGGCACGCGCCATACACTGTCTGAAACCGAGTCCGAGACCCGCGGCATCGGCGCGGCGCGGCGTTGGATATTTGCCGAATTTGAAAAAATCTCGGCGGAGTGCGGTGGCTGTCTTGAAGTTATCTATGTTTCCGACACGATAGAAGGGGAGCGCCGCATTCCTGAGCCCACAGAGGTCGTCAGCGTTTTAGCCCTTCAGCGTGGGACAGTTGATCCCAACCGCTTTGTGATGATGAGCGGTGACATTGACAGCCGCGTTACAGATCCGCTGAACGGCACAGATGATAGCCCCGGTGCCAATGACAATGCGTCAGGTATGGCCGGCACGATAGAAGCCGCCCGTGTGCTCTCTAAATATGAATTTCCTGGCTCCATCATTTACGCGGGCCTATCCGGCGAAGAACAAGGCCTATTTGGTGGGGAAATCGTCGCGAAATACGCCCTGGATCAAGGATGGGAAATCAAAGGCGTTCTCAACAACGACATGATCTCAAATATTTCCGGCATTGACGGTGTGATCGATAATTCAACAGCCCGTGTCTTTTCCGAAGGCACACGCGCCGTCGAGACCGAAGAAGAAGCCCGCCGCCGCCGTTTTACAGGGGGTGAAGTCGACAGCCCCTCGCGCAACCTCGCCCGTTATGTCAAAGCCCAAGCCGATCAATATATGACAAACCTCAACGTCATGATGGTTTACCGCCTCGATCGTTTCGGACGCGGAGGACATCACCGCCCCTTTAATCAAGTCGGCATCCCCGGTGTTCGCATCATGGAAACGCACGAACATTATGATCGCCAGCATCAGGACTTACGAACGGAAAATAGTACCGTCTATGGCGACACGATGGAAGGAGTTGACGCTGACTACGCCGCCAAGCTCACGGCTCTCAATGCCGTCACCATGGCCGGTATGGCGGGTGCACCGCCCTTCCCCACCAATGTCGAAGCGACAGGTGCCGTGCAACCTTCTGCTAAACTCTCATGGGAAACGCCTGCGAATGCGGATAACCTTGCGGGTTACCGCGTGCATTGGCGTTTGACGACTGCCCCAGAATGGACCCATTCGCGTTTTATCGGCAAGGTCAATGAGTGGGAGTTTAAAAACCTCGTCATTGACAATTATTTCTTCGGTGTCAGCGCTGTCGCCAAGGACGGAAGTGAGACCCCCGTTGTCTTTCCGGGCGCGGCAGGACGGTTTTAGGAAAGAAAATATTCACCCTACACGCGAAAAGGCATGATTTTCCTTCCATAATATCGTTAATTGTTTTCAAACTTATATGAAGGCCTAACATGACACTCAAATCCGTACTTCTAGCCTCTATTGCCGCCGTCACCCTCTCCTCCTTTGCTTATGCCGATGCCAAAGCTGATAAGGATGAAGATGAAAAATGGGATGTGATGAACCCTCCGGGGCCAAAGAAGACAATTGATATCAATGTCACAGAAGGCACTTGGATGAGCCTCGACGTTTCGCCTGACGGTAAAACCATTGTCTTTGACTTGCTGGGCGACATTTACACGATGCCGATTACAGGCGGTGCGGCCACCAATATTGCTTCCGGCATGGCGTGGGAAATGCAGCCGCGTTTCTCGCCCGATGGAAAACGTCTTGCTTTTATCTCTGACCGCGCAGGTGGCGATAATATCTGGACAATGGATGTTGACGGGTCTGACATGGAGCAAATCACGAAAGAGAGCTTCCGCCTGTTGAACAACCCAACATGGCACCCTAGAGGTGATTTTATCGCAGGACGGAAACATTTCACGACAAGCCGATCTTTGGGTGTCGGTGAAATCTGGCTCTATAGCACAAAAGGCGGCTCCGGCGTTCAATTGGTCGAAAAGCCGTCTGAGTCACACCAGAAAGAGCTTGGCGAACCCATGTTTACGCCGGATGGCTCTGCGATTTATTATAGCCAGAATATCACGCCTGGCCCCATCTTTGAATATGCGCAGGACTCACATGGCGAGCTTTTCCAAATCAAAAAATACGATATGGAAACGGGCGAGATTTCAACAGTTGCCGGTGGTTTTGGCGGTGCGGTGCGCCCGACACCCTCACCGGATGGAAAACATCTCGCATTTGTCAAACGCGTCGATGCGGAAACACGGCTCTTTGTCAAAGACCTTGAGAGCGGCGAGGAACGCGAAGTCTTTGACCATCTTGACCGCGATATGCAGGAAACTTGGGCCGTTCACGGTGTTTATCCGAACATGGATTGGAGTCCGGATTCCAAATATCTTTATTTTTGGGCCGGCGGTCAAATTCATAAATTGGATGTTGCCACCAAAGACGTCGACCACATTGATTTTCGTGTCAAAGATACACGCGAAGTGCGAACAGCGCCGCGTCCCATGGTGAAAGTTGCACCTGATACGTTCAAAACAACCATGCCGCGTTTCGTGCAAGTCTCTCCCGATGGAGAACGCGTTATCTTTGAAAGCCTCGGCAAGTTTTATACAAAACCCGTTTCAGGCGGCGTTGCCAAACGCCTGACGAAATTGCCGGATGATATGAAAGAACTTCATCCAAGGTTCTCTCGCGATGGAAAGACGCTGGTATTTGTAACTTGGAATGATACTGACTTGGGTGCGGTGCATACGCTCGACTTAAGTTCCAACAAAATTACTACCCTGACGGATAATCCCGGTCATTTCGCCAATCCCGCTTTGTCTCCCAGTGGTGATTTTGTGACCTATGAAAAGCGAAGCGGTGGTTTCCTCACGGCGCCTGAATGGTCAGCGGATACAGGCATTTATATCCAAGCAATGGACGGCGGTGACCCTGTGCGCGTCTCCAAAACCGGGTCTATGCCACATTTCGGCGCGAATGACTTGCGCCTGTTTATGACGCATAATGAGGACAGTAATAATGCTCTCGTCAGTGTGAACCTGTTGGGCCATGATAAGCGCATCCATGCTAGTTCGAAAATGGCGCAGAGCTATCATGTTTCATTTGATGGCAAGCATGTGGCGTTCCGAGAAAATTATAACCTCTACACAATGCCGCTGCTCTCCGGCCCGCAAAATGTCGCCGCAGGCATGAAAGCAGATGCTTTGCCCGTGACTAAAGTCAGCAAAAACGGGGCGACCTATCCGAGCTGGACGAAAGACGGAAAAATTATGTGGTCGCTCGGCCCGACACTTTACTCCGCTGACCCTGCAGCCGATGAACAGCCTGACAGCCCAAAATCCGTGACGTCATTGGCGCGCACTGTCAAGAAAGACACGCCAACAGGTCTGGTCGCTCTGACAAATGCCAAGATCATTTCCATGTCAAATGCAGATGGCGGCATCATTGAAAAAGGTACGATTCTCATCGAAGGTGACCGCATCAAAGCGATTGGTGAAAATATACCTATCCCTAGCGACGCAGAAACTGTGGACTTGGAAGGCAAAACAATTGTGCCCGGCTTTATCGAAGCCCATTCACATGGCCCACAAGGCGTCGGCGATCTCGTCCCCCAACAAAACTGGAAAACAGTGGCGACACTGGCTCTGGGTGTCACAACAGCTTTTGACCCGTCGACACGCGCCGATACGTTTTTCCCTGCACAAGAGTTACAACGGACAGGCAAACTTCTCGCCCCGCGTCTCTTCTCAACCGGTGAAGTTATTTACGGAGCGAAAGCGCCGGGCTTCTTCGCCAATATCCAATCCTTTGATGATGCAAGCGAACATGTCACGCGATTAAAGGAACAAGGCGCACATGCCGTCAAGAATTATAATCAACCCCGGCGAGACCAACGCCAGCAAGTTGTTGAAGCTGCGCGTGAAGCCAATATGCTGGTCGTGTCTGAAGGGGGGTCTTTGTACCATATGGATATGGCGCTCGTGCAGGACGGTAATAGCTCGCTCGAGCATAATCTGCCGCAACAATATATTTATGATGATGTCGTTCAAATGTTTGCGCAAACCAACGTCGCTTATGTCCCGACATTAGCTGTTACCTATGGCGGTGTGCGCGGTGAAGATTATTACTATCAAGAAAGCGATGTGTCAGAGCACCCAATCCTGTCCAAACATGTGCCGCCTGCCCTTTTACGGGCGAGAGCTAAAAGACGTCAGATGGTTCCTTTGAAAGATTACGCAGATGGTCAATCCGGGGCGACGTCTAAACAGCTCGCTGATGCCGGCGTGATGGTCGCCATTGGCGGGCATGGACAACGCGAAGGTTTAGGGTCTCATTGGGACATGTGGAGTTTCGCCCGTGGCGGCATGAGCCCGCTGCAAGTACTGTCAACGGCAACTGTTCTGCCCGCACAGCATCTTGGTTTTTTTGATGACATCGGATCGTTGGAAGAAGGCAAACTCGCCGATCTCGTCATCTTGGATAAAGATCCGACAGAGGATATTCGTAATACGGAAACTGTCGAACACGTCATGCAAGGCGGGCGCCTGTATGAAGCCAAGACGATGAATGAAGTCGTGACGGGCGATAAAGAGAGACTGCCATATTGGTGGGAGGAATAAATAATTGATCCTGTAAATCAATTATTTATTCCTTGAAGCCTGTACGACAGCAAAGACTAAATCATACGCTCAATGTGCACGATTTATCTTTTGGTATAATGCCAACCATTGCATCCCCCTCATCTTCGCTGTAGCCAGCGTAAAACATAATTTAGGGACACTCTCATGCGTGCTTTATCACTTACACTTCTCGCCACAACGTCGCTTCTTATTGGGGGCTGCACGGGCTCTGGCACAGTCGAGGCACCTTCTGCCACTCAAAGTGCGGATTACACTTACGGGCCGAGCGTTGCGAATATCAAAGCGCATATGAACTTTCTTGCCAGTGACAACCTTTTAGGTCGTGAAACAGGCTCCGAGGGCTATGATATTGCAGCCGCCTATGTCGCGGATCAGTTTAAAGCGCTGGGCCTGAAACCTGCCGGTGACGACGGCACTTATTTCCAAAATATCCGTTTTAAACGCGCTTTTCGTATCGCAGAGGCCGGACGAGTCACGGCTGTCACAACAGACGGTATGCCGATACCGCTTATTGCAAACGAAGATTATTCAATTGGGCCATCCACCAGTCTTTCTGAAAGCACAGTGACAGCGCCTATCGTCTTTGCAGGCTTCGGCATTGTCGCGCCGAAAGAAGGCCGCAATGATTATGAAGGCCTCGACGTCGAAGGCAAAATTGTCGCCACATTGTCACGCACGCCAAGCGGTATTCAGACTGAAGAACGGGCATTCTATGGCTCTCGTAAAGGAAAGGAAGCGTCTGATCGCGGCGCGGTCGGCACAATCTCTATCCCAACTCCTACAAGCGAAAAAGTTTACTCATTTGAGCGTCTCATCAAAGAAGGCCGTTTAGACAGCCCCCGCATGAGTTGGGTGCAGCCGGATGGGGAAACATTTAATCGCGCTCCAAAACTAAGAGGCGGTACGGGCCTCTCCATGCAAGGCGCAGAGAAACTCTTTGAGAATGCGCCTGTCTCTCTTCAGGACATCTTAAAAGAGGCCGAAGCCGAAGGCGGCAAAACGCCGACTTTTGATTTGCCTGTCACCGTGACAATCACACAGAAATCAACAATTGACGAGGTTATTTCCGCCAATGTTGCAGGGGTTATTGAAGGCACTGACCCAGAGTTAAAAGACGAAGTCATCGTCCTAACCGCTCATTTGGATCATATCGGTGTGTCCAAAATTGATGAAGAAGACGTCATCAATAATGGGGCGTTGGATAATGCAGCGGGTATCGCCACCTTAATAGAAGCCGCCCGCATGATGCAAAACAACACGCCGCCGCGACGCTCAGTTATGTTCTTAGCCGTCACCGCCGAAGAAAAAGGGCTATTAGGATCCCAATATTTCGCGAAAAACCCGACGGTGCCTAAGGAAAGCATTGTGGGCAATGTGAACCTGGACATGCCTGTTCTGACTTATGACTTTAAAGATGTTATCGCCTTTGGCGGCACGCGCTCGACCTTTAACGCCGCGATTTCAAAAGCCGCGCAAGAAATGGGCTTGGTGCTCAATCCCGACCCGATGCCGGAACAAGGTATTTTTACCCGTTCTGACCATTTCCGTTTCGTCGAAGAGGGCGTGCCCTCTGTTATGCTTTCAACGGGTTTCGGCAATGGCGGCGAAGAGGCTTGGGCGACACATTTCGCGGATCATTACCATCGTCCGTCCGATGACATGATGAATGATCTGAATTTTGAAGCCGCGGCGAAGTTCTCCGAATTGAAAACACGCATCACTTTTACTCTTGCTAATGCCGATGAGCGTCCACTTTGGAACACAGGCGACTTCTTTGCAGAGCAATTTAACGGCCCGATGTTGCCTGAATAACTATTCAGAATAAATCCCGAAATAATAAACCGAAAATGAACAGGCAAATCATTGTCCGTTCAAACCCACCGCGCTACACCCTCTAAAAATCTGGAGGGCAAAATGAAACGTTTAATTCTTACATCAACAATGATCTTGGGGGCCTTTGCCCTCACCTCATGCGCGACAATTTCCGAAGATGAATGTCTGGCCGGAAGTTGGCAAGAAATCGGCTTCCGTGACGGCGAAAACGGTAAATCCCGCAGCAAGTTAGCGGATTATGCCAAGACGTGTGTAAAATATAATGTCACGCCCGACCGTCAATCCTATTTCGAAGGCTATGAACAAGGCCTGCTGCGCTATTGCACCTATGATAAAGGCTTCAGCAATGGAGAGGCAGGAAATTCAGCTAATGCAGAGTGCCAATCCGTGCCTGATAATGGCTATTTCGCAGGGTATGATGAAGGCCGCGTCATTTGGGCAATGAACCAAGAATATCGTGGCCTCATCAAAACTTATGAGAGCAGCCTTGACGCCTTATTAGAGGTAGAGAGTGTATTGGCCGAGGACGGATTGACCAAAGAAGAGCGTCAACGTCTGCGCAATGAAAAACGACGCCTAGAAGA
Source organism: uncultured Algimonas sp. (assembly GCA_964352855.1). GTDB lineage: Bacteria > Pseudomonadota > Alphaproteobacteria > Caulobacterales > Maricaulaceae > Litorimonas. The sequence goes on from CAYGTR010000004.1 coordinate 66,479, forward strand.
CCAAGTCGAAGATGACCGCGTCGAAATCCGCGTATTCGAACGACTTAACGGCCTGCCCGAATACGAATTTTAGACTTAACTCATCGGGGCTTCGCATTGCGGCGTCTCGCCTTGGATGACGGAGCGAGCTGTCCAGTAATCTTGGTCCAGTTCGCCTTCAACCTCGCGTATTTGATCGCTGTAATAATAGAAACAATTTTCGACCTGATAGACGCGAAAACAACCGCCATTTAAAAGGTCGTCTTGATAAACAAAACAGAGCGTATCTTCATTGATAAACCAAACGCCTTTGGCTTCGACATCGCCCTCTTTATAAACTACCCGCCCTTTCGGATCATGAGTTTCGACATAGCTATTCTGCGCACGGCCTTGAAAGGTAAAGTTATAGGCCCCTTCATGGGTCTTGCCTTGAAATTGCGCACGTATGTCTTCACCTACCAATCTCTGCGCCTGGGGCCGAATATCGGTCTGTTGATTTTGAGCCGTCGCTGGTAAGGGGCAAAGTAAAATCAGCAGGGGGAATAATTTAAGACATGGGTGGTTCACAATTCGGAGTCTCCCCTTTAATAACACTCACCGCCGTAAAACGGGGCGATAACTGACCATCAACCGTTTCCTGGTGGTGATAGATACAATTCCCGCGTTGATAAAAGGTGAAGCAAGCAGGCAGTAAATCAGGCGAGTCATAATCATAACAAATTTGATTATCCACGAATTGCCAGCTGCCCATATCAATACGCGATCCCATGCGGTGAATGACTTTTCCGTCTTCGGATGTCAGTTCTTCGAAATGAAAACCCTCGAAATTTTTCATTTTAAAATTATAGCTGCCGCGATGCATTTGCCCGGAAAACAGAGGTTTTAATGCGTCTGCGCTCAAAGGGGCTTCTGTTTCAGGGTCCGGAAGATACTCATCTTGTGCAATAACTGTTCCGGCAGCACTCAATAACGCGACCCAAACAATACCTAATACAAAAGACCATATGCGCATAATTTCAGCCATAGCATAGGAATTTATAAAATCCATGTTAAGCTACATTCATGTCAGATTTACCGCCCCCGACCGATGAAACGCCTCAAGAACCAAGACAGAGACGCGCCTCACGTTATCAAAAGGCACAAGCCCGCCGCGCAGCGCAAGAGAAAAGCGATCAACGCTTTTATAGTGGTATGTACGCTTTGATGGGTTTTACCGCGCTTCTTGCAATACTGCTTGGAGCGCTTGGTATTTACGGCTTTAATGTCGACACAACAGGCCTGTCCGGTTGGACAGAAGTCTGGCTAGGCCCCTTTTCAAAACTTGAACTTGCGGGGCTGGCGCTCGTCGGCCTCATCGCCCTCTCTGTATATTTGAAGATGCGGAAACGCGGTTAGGACTTGCTAGATTTAACGCCTTCCCCTACACCGCCCTTCGTTTGATTTAAACCTCATCACCCACAACATCGGAGACACTCATGGGTTATCGTATCGCAGTTGTCGGCGCTACAGGCAATGTCGGAACAGAGATGCTCACGATTTTGGCTGAGAGTGACCTAGACGTTGAAAAAGTTTATGCTGTTGCCTCCCGTCGTTCGGTCGGACGCCTCGTCAGCTATGGTGACAAAGACCTGAAATGTGTTGATCTCGACACATTTGATTTCACCCAAGTCGACATAGCCTTGATGAGCGCAGGCGGTGCTGTGTCGAAAGAATGGTCTCCTAAAATTGCAGCTGCGGGGGCTGTCGTTATTGATAATTCGAGCGCATGGCGCATGGACCCCGATGTTCCCCTCGTCGTGCCGGAAGTCAACGCCGAAGCCGTTGCTGGTTATACAAAGAAAAATATCATCGCGAACCCAAACTGCTCAACCATTCAAATGGTTGTAGCGCTTAAGCCACTACACGACCGCGCTAAAATCAAGCGCGTTGTTGTCTCGACCTACCAATCTGTCTCGGGCGGCGGCAAGAAAAACATGGACGAGCTTTGGTTGCAAACTAAAGGAATTTACGCGAACGATCACTTCCAAGCCATTAATTTTACGAAGCAAATTGCCTTTAATGTTATTCCCCATATCGATGTTTTTATGGATAGCGGCGATACAAAAGAAGAGTGGAAAATGAAGGCCGAGACAATGAAAATTCTCGACCCAAAAGTTAAAGTGACAGCCACATGCGTCCGTGTGCCAACCTTTGTTGGTCATGCAGAGTCTCTCAATATTGAATTTGAGAACGAGATCAGCGCTGACGAGGCGCGAGAATTACTCCGTACCTCCCCCGGATTGATGGTCGTGGATAAGCGAGAAGACGGAGGTTATGTCACACCCGTTGAATGTGTGGGCGAATATGCAACATTCGTGAGCCGTATCCGCGAAGACAGCACACAAGACAACACGCTCAACATGTGGTGCGTATCTGATAACCTTCGCAAAGGCGCAGCGCTCAACACCGTTCAAATCGCAGAGTTACTGGCCAATCGCAAAATGCCTCGGAACGTGAAATCAAAAGCGGCCTAGACCACCACTAACGTCGTCTCCAAACGACTGAATAGGTCAAACCTTTTTCAGTAGTGTCTGAAACGGCCTCAGATACATAATAAAAGCCATTCGCTGGCGCTTGAATCTTCAAGCGTCCGCGAGTTGTATCTTTTTGAATATGCTCGATTGTTTCAATGGGTCTGCAGGCAAAGATTTCTATGATGACTAATGGCGCACAGCGTGTGACCGAGATTTTAAATTCTGCTTTGTCTGAGATAACATATTCAGCTTCAATAATCTGCCCCGATTTTAGATAACCCCGCTTAACGCGAAGCAGGTCCAGATAAGGCGTGAACCATCCTGCTTTGATCTCGTTCCCTTTTAAGTTCGCCACAACATCTTCATGCGTGGATAGGCTAATAATTCTATCTTTGCTGAAGAAGGCCGGAATATAAAACAAGGCACAATAACAAAGTACAAGCCCCATAAGTAAAGTGCCAGCCGTTGCGAATAATCGCCTAGCTGACATTTTAGGTGCTGTTGGCACCTGAACCAACACTTTGCCGGTCTCCAAGTCATTGCGAGAGAACTTAGAGAAACTGCGATTGACTGTTCCCATAACTCGACCTCCCTGATTGTCTGTTGATAGGGGAATAATCGTCACTGTAACGATATATCAAAATAAAACACTATATTAGTGTTTATTTTATTAAGAATAAATATTTAGCATTGATTAGCTTAAAAGTAGGGCCAAAACTATATAGGCCATAAAAAAAGCCGCCCTTAAAGGACGGCCTCACTATTTTTAATCTAAGAAAAATCTAACGACGAATTTTCTTTGGCTTCATCGGAATGAGACCTTCGATTTGTGCACGTTTGCGGGCCAATTTACGGGCACGACGGACAGCTTCTTCTTTTTCACGCACGCGCTTTTCAGATGGCTTTTCGTAATGCTTACGCGCTTTCATTTCACGAAGGATACCTTCGTTTTGCAATTTCTTTTTCAAAGCGCGGAGGGCTTGGTCCACATTGTTTTGACGGACGTAGATTTCAACCATATCAGGTTCAACTCATTTCTAGTTCAAATGTTAAAAGCCCCGCTTCACGCGAGGCTCGCTTAATCTTTCACGCTTACTAACGACCCTCGGCCCTAACTTCAAGCGAAATTGGCACGTATTTTTATCAAAATAGTCGTAAAAACACGTGTTTTTCATGAAAAATTACGCCAAAGCTATGTCATGGACTTTAACGCCCCTAAATTTATTCGTTCAGATGGATACCGTATTGCCACGTATAGTGACGGCCCGAAAAACGCGCCCATCGTGATTCTTATCCATGGCTGGCCGGAAATTGCTTATAGTTGGAAACTCACAGTGCCAGCTCTGACGAAAGCAGGATATCGTGTTATCTCTTATGACCTCAGAGGGTTTGGACACTCAGATACGCCGCGAGGCATAGAACATTACCGCATTGAACAGATGGTCGCTGACCTCGAAGCCGTTATCAACACACAAGGCCAAGGCCAAGATAAAGTGACCCTGATAGGCCATGACTGGGGCGGGATTATCATGTGGCATGCCGCACGCATTTTATCACAGCGTATTGAACGGTTGATTTCGATTTGCACACCTCATGTCAAACACGCGCCAGTTGACCCTCTTAAAATATTTCAAAAACGCTTTGGTGAAGACCACTACTTCTTGGAATTTTGCAATCGACCCGATGATATCGAAACCTTATTCGCCTCTAACCCTGACGCTTTTTTTAAATTGATGTTCCGCACGACACCTTCGGGCAAATCAATGGATAAGAAATTTACCTATATACCAAACAGCTTTGCCCGCTATCTCTCGCAGGGCGCACCTGAACTGCCCGGTGCGGTTATGAGCGATACAGATCGGGCCGTATATACGCGCGCTTATCAGCGTAGCGGTTTTCACGGCGGCATGTCGCTTTATCGTAACACCACACATAATTGGCAATTGGCAGAAGGTCTGTCTGAACGCATTCCAACCTCCAGTCTTATGCTAAGTCCGGAAGATGACCTTTTACTGCCGCCAAGAAGCACCGATCATATGCCCTCACTCATGCCTAATCTTACGCGCCAAATTATTCCAAATTGCGGCCATTGGGCCATGTGGGACAATCCCGAAGCGATTAATAAAGCGATAGTCGATTGGTTGGGAACGCGCTAGAGAGCATATATAAGGAAATATATATGCGGCTCGACACAGAAAATATTGGTCAAGGCAGACGCCCCCCCCTCGGATTGGCGCTGGGCGGCGGCGTTGCACGTGGTTGGGCCCATATCGGCGCTATTAGAGCCCTCATAGAGGCCGGCATCAAACCCGACATTATTGCAGGCACGTCCATCGGCGCAGTTGTCGGCGCGGCCTATCTTGCGGGAAAGCTTGATATCCTCGAAGACTGGGCGCTCTCACTGAACCGTCGTAAAATGATGGGGTATATGGATGTACGCTGGGGCGGCTCTGGCCTTATGCGTGGTGAACGCTTGGCGCGCGTTTTGCGATATTACTTCGGTGATATGAAAATTGAAGATTTGGATAGGAAATTTGCAACGGTCGCCTGTGACCTTCGCACAGGATATGAAGTTTGGCTTCAAAAAGGGCTTATCATTCCGGCTGTTCGCGCCTCTTACGCCCTTCCCGGTGCTTTTGAGCCTATCGAAGTCGATGGACGTTTCATGATTGATGGAGCTTTGGTAAATCCTGTGCCTGTCTCTGCATGCCGTGCCCTTGGGGCGCATATGGTGATTGCTGTCAGTTTGAACGGTGACGCCTTTGGCCCGATTGGGACGAACCACGAACTGCATTTCAATGATGAAATAGATGACGATTCCATCGACCCTCTCGAATTAGCCTCGCAATCCTTAAATAAGCTGAGACCTGACAGGCTCCTGTTGAAATCAATGATGGGTGATGTGAAACCCGGCAAAAGTCCTAAAATGGGATCCGTGATGATGGGGACACTTAATATAGTAATGGACCGCTTATCGCGCTCTCGCTTAGCGGGCGATCCGCCTGATGTTTTCGTTGCGCCTCGTATCGGCCATATCGGCATGATGGAATTTACACGCGCAGAAGAGCTCATCGAGCGAGGCTACCGCGCGATGCAACACGAAGTGCCACTGATCAGCTCGGTCATGGATGTTCTGGGGCAGATGCCCTCTGCTACAGCTTCAGATAGATAAATTCGGCTCATTTGCCCCCCTTGCTATATATCAATGGGTAAGCTTTCACCCGTAAGGCGAGAGCCTGTGACATTCACGCTGCGGTACTTAAGCCAATTATATGAGGTTTAAAAAACGAGTCACGGCTGCAAATGATAATGCGCCTTTGCCTAAACAGGCATTACGCAAAGCCGACTTGCAGGATCCCATTGCGCAGGAAACAGCTCAAATCGTCCGGCAACACCTCTCGCACGCGAACAATGCAGCCGCCATTAAAACAGACTATCAATCCTTACGTCCCGGACATATGATGTGGCAGCCGGGAACAGAGCTGCGCCTAAGCCCGGAAACCATTCAAAAAGATTCTGTAATACAGAAGAAACAGCTGTCATCGACATCACGAGCTCAAACACTAGCTATCGCTGCATTCTTTGCCTGCTTAGTCGGTTTGTTTGGCGTGCTGGCAAGCTCCGCCTCACCCAATTTCATCGCCTTAGTCGCCGCGCTTGGGTCAATCTCAGCCATCGCAAGTCTGATGCTCCCAAGCATCAATTGGCGGTTACGGGAAATCCTCGGAGCCTCTTTGCTGACTTTTATGGGCATTATTGGCCTTATGACGACGGGCCTGGATTTACCCAGCCTCGCAATTCCTTTCGCATCATTCGGTCTTGTCATTGCCTATTTTAGCCGCACGAGATTACCTGCTATTTTAGGGATTTTGAGCCTTTTGGTTTTAGCATATATTGCCACCCCCATTCATATTGAACCGGTGCAGCTAAACGTGCTTCAAGGGTCGTTAATGACTGCACTAATATTTGGCTTTATGGGTGTAGCGGAGCGTCTAACCTCAAAGAGCGTTATGAGTCTCGCCCTCCTCGGCTTTTATATCTGGGGTGCGATATGGATTCTGAACTCAGGACTAAGTATTCGCGCGATTGCGGCCTTCATCGTCATGGCGATGGCCGCACAATATAAACTCGGAAAATCAGGCTTGGACAATCAAACATTTGGATCCATAAGCTTTGTCATTTGTGGTTGGATAATCGGTATGACAGCGTTTTTCTGTCTACAATGGGGCTTTCTGTCTGTGGATGCGAACGCAATCATGATAGATGGAAACCCTGCCGGCACGTCAATTCCGTGGCTGATAGGCTGTGGCTGTGCGCTCACCTGTATAATTGTTGCCGGAATGTCTCGACTGTCGAAAAACAGACAGTCCCTAATGTCGTTAGGTGTCACAACATTTACCTTAGGCCTGATACCCTTACTCGTGCTCCAACCCGATTTCATCAACACAGCCCTGAGCGCTTTGCCTCATTTTCAATCCATACCACATATCGGATTAATCATGGCCGCTTTTGGATTGATCATCACGTCCGCTATGATCATAAATGGTCTCCGCCTGAATAAGATGATCTATATCAGCTTAGGCTTAACCGCATTAGGAGCCCAAACGGTGCTATTACTGCAACCCTCTCTCCTTTCTTTTGAAAATGCGGTGATGTTTACGAGCGCAACTCTTTTGTTCAGCGCAATCGCATGGCTCACATTACGCCTAAAGGCTTAGACCCGTACTGTTGGCTTTTACGAGTAAAGGCGCGAGGAGCATTCCGCCAAAGTAACCGCCTAAATGCCCTGCCCATCCAACATTCATTCCAATGAAAGGGCCGACAAGAACGATAATCGCGTTGATCATCACCCAACCAATCGCAAATTGGAACATTTTTGGGCGACCGCCCATAGCCCAACCCGCCGCAGCCAATAAAGCCGAGGCCCCGCCGGAGGCGCCTAATGCCGCCGGGCCATTAAAACCTAGAGGCGCTTGAGCGACGAGCCACCAAAGCCATTGCGCCAATCCCCCCAAAACAACGCCAAAGGCAAATATTGTTAGAAAGATCAAATTAGCCGACCGTCTGCGGCCCTGAGATACGGATAGCAACCTCGCGCCCTTGACCGTTACGACGCCCAAAATCGCGATAAAGCCTGCATTCATTAAAACATGGGACCAACCCCCATGCATAAGTCCATGCCCCAAAAGGCTGAAGATTTGCTCCGCTTGGCTCGTCCCCTGAAAACCGTAAGGGCGCAGAATGACAAGCGAGCCGACGACATTAAAAACACCCGGCACATAACGAAACACAATAAACAGCAAGATTAGGCCACCTGCCATGTAAGCCGGGAGGGGCTCAGTGAAATTGAAAAAAGGTTCTTTGTGACGTATCTGGTTCATATTAGCAGTCTTATAGGCCAAAGGTCAGAAAGGAAGAGAGAAAGTAATTGAGAGAATCACAGAATCGTCTTCATAGAAACGCATGACATATCCACCCAACATCGTGAACCCTGCCCCCGGCTTTGTTCAGCAGCCAAAGGCGGCAGATGTTTTTTATGTGTCCGTTGATAATACGGTTTACGGCCCTTACAGCCAGGATTTAATGGCCCAATATGTGTTGGAGGGACGGGTTGGTCCGCAATCTCTCGTCTCATTTATGCCAACAACGGGGTTCAGACCCGCACATACGCTGAACGCCTTTCAATCTTGGCAAGGACAAGAAGCGGCGGCAACGCCAGTAAAGCCCGCCGCTTTACCCAGTGTGTTTTTTATCATTGCCGATATTCATTCCGGCAATCACGTAACATTCCTTAAGACACTTCAAACTTTAGGGAAAGTTCAACGCCTGTCAGACGCCGTGTGGATCATTGCCGCACAAATCACGATCGAAGTCATGCGCGACCTGCTCAGCCGCAACCTGACTTCCGAAGACCGGCTCTATATCCACGATAGCTTTTCCAACCGCGCAGGATGGTTCAATATCGGTGAAGGCTTAGATGATGAGATCAAGGCTCTTTGGAACGAAACGGCTCAGCAGCGCAAAGCAATGAAAGAGACCTAAACTTCTTTCAATCCATTTTTGAAACGCGCGGCGTTTTTCACATAATAATCTGCGCTTACTTTCAACATCGCCTCTTGTACTTCGGGCACTTGTTTTACAACACGGCCCGGTGACCCCATCACGACGGAATTATCAGGGATAACTTTGTTTTCCGTAATCAAGGCATGTGCGCCAATTAGGCAGTTTTTCCCAATGACTGTGCCGTTGAGTATTGTCGCTCCGATCCCCACCAATGTGTTATCGCCTACCGTGCAGCCATGCAGCATCGCTTGATGCCCTACAGTCACTCCTTCCCCAATCTTCAAAGGCGACCCGGGGTCTGAGTGTAAAACGGCGTTGTCTTGTATGTTAGACCTTGCACCAATATTTATCGGCTCATTATCGCCGCGAATAACCGTGCCAAACCAAACTGAGCTGCCGGACTGCATGATAACATTCCCCGCAACAGTCGCAGATGCGGCAACCCATACGTCATCCGCTAGTTGCGGCGACATATCATCCAGCACATAAATCGTCATCAGCCGTCTAAATCTTGCTGCAAAATAGAGATATTCAGATCGTAGGAAATATCATCAGGATCTTCATCATCCACGTAAAGAAGTCCTAAAATTTCATCATTGAGATAAATTTCAACACTATCCGCCACCTTACGCGGCTTTATCGTAATCGCTTCAGTACCGAAACGCTTGCAAAGATAGTTTCTGACGGTCGTCATTTGCTCGGGGCTCATAATGCCTCTCCTAAAGTTTGGTCCATTGAGTCGGCAGGGTTGCCACAGCAAGGCCCACCAACGGGTTTGGCAGGAACGCCTGCTACAGTACAATTATCTTCGACGTCTTTAAGTACAACAGAGCCCGCAGCTACTTTTGCGCCGTCACCAATGCGAATATTCCCCAAAATACTGGCCCCTGCGCCCAGGAGCACACGATTACCGACTTTTGGATGACGATCTTCATGGGCCTTCCCTGTCCCGCCTAACGTAACGCCTTGCAATACGGAACAGTCATTCCCGATGCGGGCTGTCTCGCCCATAACAAAACCTGTTGCATGATCGAGCATGATACCATGACCAATCACAGCCGCCGGATTAATATCGACGCCGAAACGCTCAGAACTCCGGTTTTGCAAATGAAAGGCCACAAAATCACGCCCGGAATTGAAGAGTGAATGCGCACAACGATGCGTCTGAATGGCCATATAGCCCTTGAAATAAAGGAAGCACTGAAGGTAAGACCGACAGGCAGGATCACGTTCTTTGACCGCTAACAAGTCTTTCGCGGCATATTCAACAATTGTCGGATCATTCTCAATAGCCTCAGCTAAAACTTGGCGTAATTTCAGGGCCGACAAATCCGCCGTGGCATGTTTCTCGGCAAGGTGGTTAATGATAGCGCCGCCAAGACTTGCTTGATCAAGAATTGTTGCATGTAACAAAGATGAGAGCGCAGTTTCTTTTGCAGCATAGGCCGCAGCCTCTTTTTTAAGCAGGCTCCAAACGCAGGCATCCGTCTCTTGATCGGCGTCTTGGTCTGTCGCGATATTCAACTTGCCCATAAGGAGTCTCCTTCGTCTTCTGTCGAAGAGATAAGGGGTGACGGCTCAAATGCCAAATAAATAATCTTTCTTATCCGCGTCCGCGGTAGGGTGGGACGCCTTGATCTGGTATCCAAAGACCTTTTGGCGGTGTGCCATGCTGATAGAAAACATCGATCGGAATGCCACCGCGTGGATACCAATAGCCCCCAATACGGAGCCAAACAGGCTTTATCTCTTCGACCAAGCGACGTGCGATACCTGTTGTGCAGGCCTCATGGAAATCACCGTGATTACGATAACTGCCGAGGAAAAGCTTGAAGGCCTTACTCTCCACAATCCATTCATCCGGGCAATAATCCACGACCAAATGCGCGAAATCAGGCTGACCTGTGACGGGGCAAATAGATGTAAACTCGGGCGCGACCAAGCGGATCATATATCGTTCGGGGCACGGGTTTTTGACGCGCTCTAACTCCGCCTCCTCCGGCGAAGATGGCAAGCCCTTCATCGTGCCTAATTGGTCGAGGTCTTTATAGCGATCTGAAGCCATTATCGTGTCCTTTAATACTGGACGGGCGATAGACGAAACTGCACCTAGACTCAAGACTAGGCTGTTGTTTTCGCCAGTGATTTTTTCTTATGATTATCATTAAAAAGACGACGAATGAAGCGGCCACCCGGAATTTCTACAAGATGATAGGTAATGTGAGACACGGCAATCACAGTTAGTAAATACGGCACCATTAATAAGTCACCGCTAAAGGCTTTGGCATTCCAATCCGGCCATATGCCGCCAATAAATTTGTCTGCAAACACAGCAAAGACAATCGCGATAATCACATGCACCATATAAACGGAGTAAGAAATCTTAGCGAGATATCCAAAAAGCTTTTGCGACATGAACCGCGAGATAACGCCCTTATCTTGACTAAAGACAAGGACAAACAAGACCAATATCGGGGCCACAAAGAATTGCATCTTGCCGCTGCAATAGATCACGAAAGCGATACTTATTATTAAAGTCGAACACTCCAAGAATGAGCTTTGGAGAGCGCTAAGACGGTCGAAAAACCGTTTCATACTGTCTAAGATCGTCAGGCGCGCAACAACGACGCCAATAAAAAACCCTGCAATGCAGCGCAAAAATCCGTCTTGATAGGTGATGTTGAGGTTATCATGACGCGTCGACAGGTAAGCATAAAGCGCGATAACGCCCAAGGCTACCAAAGCAAAATCAAACCCACGTTTGGGCTTCAACATCATGAATATCGCAAATAGGGTATAGGTGTAGAATTCAGCGCCAATCGTCCAACTCGGCGGATTAAAAGTAAGCGCATCCGCACCGCCCATAGCATGAGTCATCGTCAAATGCGCCGCCAAATTACGCCAAGTTTCCGGTGCACCTGATTGAAATGGAAGTATTTCTCCGGGTTCGTAAAAGGCAAGCCCAACCTTATGCGCCCAAATTCGAAACACGGCAAAAGCGACAAAAACGGCCAACATAAAAAGGTGTAATGGATATAGCCGCGCCAATCGCTTGATCATAAAGCCTTTGATCTGAGACCGCGTTTCCAAACCCTGCATATATAGCGTGAACATCAAGAAGCCCGAAAACGCAAAAAATAAGTCAATAATCACGGGGCCATTATTGAAAAAGGCGGATGTATTGGGATGTGACAACCAAATCGTATGATACATGGCAACAACAAGGGCCAACACACCTCGAAATCCATCAAGCGCGGCAAAGTAAGGCCGAGGCGCGGATTTCAGCTCCTTGGCAGGGTATATCTCAGACGCATTCATATGGCCTATTAACCGAACATCACGAAAATACTCTTAACGTCTTTAAGTGATGTAACGCCCTGCCCAAGCCGCCAAAACACGACCAACATAATCGGCATCCGCCGGATTACGCAGCAAAAGATGGTCGGCTCCGTCCAAACTCACAAAGCTCTTAGGGTGGCGCGCCATTTTATAGATGTGAGACGCATTGTCGATCCCGACCACAGCGTCTTGCGGCGAGTGAAATATAAGAAGAGCTTGCGGTAAGTCCCCGATTTCCTTGGCAATATCATGATTTTCAATATCGTTTAAAAATTGCTCTTTGATGATGAAAGGGCGACCACCCAATAAAACCTTCGCCTGCCCTTCGTCTTCTATTTCTTCCAGCTTATCAGCGAATTGATGCACAATATGCGTTGTGTCACACGGCGAGCCAATGGTGGCGACGGCTTTGCATTCCGGTATTTCATCCGCCACTTTCAACATCGCTGTCCCGCCAAAACTGTGCCCGATCAGAATACAGGGCGGCATACACATATCGCTCAGATAAGAAGCGGCCGCCTTAATATCCGCAACATTGGACGAAAAATTCGTATCAGAGAAATCTCCGCCGGATTGGCCCAAGCCCGTGAAATCAAAACGAAGCATCCCATAGCCTTCTTCGACCAAAGCCTTGGAAATTGTGCGAATAGGCTTGAGATCTTTACCGATAGAAAAGCCATGCGCGAATAAGACCCAGCCTTTGACATCGCCGTCATCAGGCCTGTCTATCCGCCCCGAAAGCACATCGCCAAACGCGCCTCTAAATTCGATTTTCTCTGTCTGCATAATTCATATCTCCGGACTCTGATAATTGTTAACAGAAACAGACGGTAAAAAGCGATAAAAATACTTGCCCACGCTATTTACTCGCCTTAAGTCAACGATTGCAAATGATCGAGTTTGCATATTGCAATTCGATTAGATTTGCACGGGTCAGCGCGCGTGGTGGAATTGGTAGACACGCAAGACTTAAAATCTTGTTCCTGTATAGGAGTGCCGGTTCGATTCCGGCCGCGCGCACCAGCTTTCCGGTTCAGATTCGCTGAAATTTTTGATGCGGCAGATCAAAAATAGGAAAGCTTCGGAGCGTAAGCGACGGCAAGAGTGAAATCACTTCCGCACCGTTTCAACCGCAATCGTGCTGAGAATATACCACCCGGCCAGAACGACCCCCTTAAACGTCCCTGAAATCTTCGAGGTACCAATTCGTTTTCTGTAACGCACGGGGACTTCCGCATATCGAACCTGGTGTTTGAGCACTCTCACTTGCATTTCGACCGTCCAACCAAACGTTGGCGCTTGCATATTCAGCCGTTCCAATGTGTCGCGCCTGATGGCCCGAAACGGCCCCAAATCTGTAAACCTAGCCCCCCAAATCAGACGCATTAAAAAACAAGCCAGACGATTTCCAAATCTTTGCGGCAAGGTCAAAGCCCCCTGCTCGACATCCCCGATTAAACGCGACCCCAAAACAAAAGACACTTCACCTTTTCGGATAGGGTTCAGTAAGGTTTGGAGATCAGAGGCATCATCCGCAGCGTCGCCATCCATAAACACGAGAATATCGCAAGCCCCCGCCGCCTCTATCCCAGCTATACAGGCGCGGCCATAGCCTGCCTCCGGCACGGAAACAACAATGGCCCCGGCTTCTCGCGCGAGCTGTGCTGTCTGATCGGTGGAGCCGTTATCGGCCACAATCACTTGATCCACCTGCCCGATAACGGATTTAACAACACCGCCTATCGCTCTCTCTTCGTTTAAAGCGGGGATAATGATTTTGACTCGAAACGCTGTCATGTCGTGACTTTCTGTCGACGATTATATCGAAACGCCTCATATATTATGATCAAAATAGGTAAGCCAAATTGTAAAGGCACGAGCATATTTAGATAGATGTCATATTGCCCGGCTTCCCCGAACCAAAAGCGGCTATAATACAGGCTGACCATCACACAGAGCAAAGCCACGCCATAGGACGGAACAAAGGGTATAAAAAAGGCAAACCAAATAATATACCAAGGGAACCCAGTTGGTGAGAGTAAGTAAAGCACCAAGGTCACGACAAGACAGGCCAGCGGTAAGTCTTGGCTGTCAATGTCACGCTTAAACGCATACCAAAATACCACGAGCGAAACGCATGTCCCAATGAAAATACGCGAGACGAGAGGGCTGTCTTTAATAACGTAACTGAACAGGGTTTCTAAATAAGGAAAGAGAAAGCTACTGCGTTGCCACGTTCCCGAATAAGCACTCAAACCGCTATTCTCTCCGAGATGCAAAAGCAGCGGCAGACATAACAATAATGAAACGCCGCCCAAAACAGCCCCGTATCCCACAAATCGCAGAAAACGCTGTCGATAGGCTCTGAATAAAACGGGGCCCAAGATAAGCGGCCAAAGCTTAATCGCCACAGCACATGCCAAACAGAGGCTTGCCATCATCGGGCGTGATCGCACCAATATGAGACTACCTAAAATAAAAGGCACCAATAGGATATCCATGTGAAGCCCATTAAACACCGTAAAGATCACCATCGGATTGAGCGCATAAAGCCAAACCCAAAGCGGTGAGCGCCCAAATAAACTCAGCGCTTTGACCAATAAGAGCAGCGCGAGGAGTTCGGACAGCCAATAAAGCCCGCGCAATACATCTAAGTCGAAAGGTTTTATCATGGCGGCCAACGCAAAGACCACTTGGGCCATAGGTGGGTAAATCGTTGTGAGCTGCGGATTATTGATGCGTTTAACAAAATCACCATTATCTGACGACAAGGCTTTCAACCGAATCAGCGTTTCATTATTACTGCCGAGTTGGATATCTCCGGGTGCATATAAATAAGGGTTCACCCCCTGGGTGATCACCGCCCCATCCCATAAATATCGGTTCCAATCATCTTCATAAATGGGCGTGGAGCCCAGAAACATAGCCCGAAAAGACAAACCGATGAGGATGCCTATCAGCGCCAGGCGCCGTGTCTCAATCGCGGGCGCTCTAAATCGCGCCAAGATCGGTATCAGAGCCAGCCACACAAACCCTGCCAAGAGTAAGAGCGTGACCAAAAGGACAACAGGATGATCCGGCGTCGTTGTGCCCGGTCGAAACTCACTTGCAATCAAGCGCACAGATAAAAGGGCCAGCCCAATGAGTGCTGACCCCACGATAAGATATTTTATATCAGGTTTCAGAAAGCGTTCTACGTGCCGGGCAACACATCACCCGTTAACAGGCACGTGCCATTATCTTGGGCCATTGTGCCCGCCGGACAATTCGTCGGTTTAATAGTCATCGTTTCTTTCGACATTGCTTTCTCTTTTGACATCATGGCATCCGCGTTCATCATGCTGTCGTCTTTTGTCATCGGGGATTTATCAGTCATACGCGCCTTCATAGAGTCTTTTTTCAGAGACTCCTGTGTTGAGCCGGAACCGTAACTCGTTTTTGCCGATTCCTCTTTCATTATTTTGTCTTTCATGGCGTCTGTCTCTTGCATCGCCGCCGCTTTGGCTAAGGCCTCTTGTTTCAGCGCGTCGGCTTTTGCCAACCGCTTCGCTTCTTTTTGCGCTTTCCGTTCTGCCCGCGCTTTTTCACGATCTATATCAGCTTGTGTATTATTTGTGCGAGTGCTGTTTCCATAAGAACTGCCGCTACCATATTGCGCATAGCTCGGCGTTGCGAAACAAAGTAGCCCGGCAGCAGCTACGAAAATAAGTCCGGATAATTTTGACATGTCGTCCTCCATTTTAAGTAATGGAACATCGCTAACACAGCACAGCCAAAACGAAATTCACGAGATGCGGAGGCAACGACACATTTATGTGAGGGTTGTGTTATGAGTATTCACCATTCAAAGAGCGCGCAAAAGTTGCGGCTGTCATTGACAATAATGGTGTCGCCTTCAGTATGATACCCTGTTGTCAGAGCATAAGTCGGGCCATTCCCGGCAACGGCTCCTGCCCTTGCCACGCTTTGTCTGTTCTGGGCAGATCGGGAGGTTTGATCTGTTGGGTTACGATTAGCGCCAAAGCTATCTTTCAGTGCCCCACCAATCACAGAGCCAAGCGCGTTCCCAATCACATCAGGTATGGCCGCGACGAGACTATCCAAAGCTGTTGCCGTTAATCGGGCTTCGGGTCGCGGCATTGGCAATGGCTACGGCTGCACCTTTGATGACATCGCCCTTTTCATTACCTTAAGCCTGCTCCAGTGATGAATTCCACAAGCTTGTCCAAAGCGTCCTTTACCTCCGCCAACACCGCCTCATCCTGCCCGCGCGCGACGAAATTTACGCCGCGGAGGTCTTCGTTGAAGAACGGGTAGCTGCCGATGCTCACGCCCGGGAATGCTTTTTCGATATCGGCCAGAGCTGCGGCGGCGTCGCCCTCGCCTATGCCTTCGGCCGTGACTGAAACGGAATAAGTCTTAGCCCCGCCCTTTATGCGGTGCGGGATATCTTCGAGCATGCCGCGCATAATTTGCGGCACCCCCGCGAGCGTAAACACATTTTGTGTCTGGAATCCGGGCGCTTGGCTGACCGGGTTTTTAATCAGGCTCGCCCCATCCGGGATACGTGCCATACGGCGGCGGGCGGCATTGAGCTCGTCCTCGGCATAGCGGGTGCGAAGTTCATTCATGGCATCTTTGCGCTCGCTGATGCCCAAACCAAACGCCGCCGCAATGCAATCCGCTGTGATGTCATCATGGGTCGGGCCTATGCCGCCTGTGGTAAAGACATAATCAAAGCGCCCTGCGAAATGCTGCACCGTCTCTGTGATCACCTGCGGATCATCCGGAACAATGCGCGCTTCGCCGACACTCACGCCCAACGGTTCTAAAAATTTAGCAAGTATGCCGAGATTCGTATCCTGCGTCCGACCGGATAAAAGCTCGTCCCCAATCAGGATAATTCCGGCTTTTACGATACTGCTCATATGCACTCCTTTGAGACTTCTTTAGTTTATCGCCGCAAGAAGCAAAGCCGTATTTTAGTTACATTTTTTCAAGAGCCAGTTTTTGGAGGGATTGCCAATTAGATGAAATTTCAATTATTTATTTGACATTTCAACTAAATGGTGTTTATGTGTGAATACATCAAATAACCGCTATAAGGTGCAAGACATAAAATGCCTGTAATTAAAGCCGCAATCGCCGTAACTCTCTTCATCAGCACAGCCTCAATTGCTGTAGCGCAAGATGGGCCTTACAAGGTTCAAAAAATAGTCAAACCTGTGTCTGACACGTCGTCATCATATGCCCAACTCGCCCAGCGCGTCTTTGATAATGAAAAATTATACTTATAAGCGGATTTATCAAAACACGCATTCCAACCATTCTGATGGGCATACACATCACGACCATATTGATGTTAAACCGATCAATGAGCCGATAGAAACCAGTTTCATCGTTGAAAAGCCGTCCGTTCAGACATCCCGCAAAACAAAGATTGTCAAAACAATCCGCCGGGAAGCTTTGCCCAAAGCGGACCCCTTCTTTCGTCGGTAAAATTTGCCATAGGCTTCTCCTAAGCAGACCTGCAGAAAGCTGCGCGTTAAAGGCTAGCCCCGTCGCATAGACACTGATATACAACCCGCATGAATTATGTAGATGCAAACTCGGCTGATGACCTACGCGATGGTGCGATTAAACTTCACGGGCCTGACGGTTTTGAAGGCATGCGAAGGGCCGGCCGTTTAGCCGCGGAATGTCTGGATATGTTGGCGCCCATGGTCAGCCCGGGCGTCACAACAGCAGACATTGATAAAGCCGCCTTTGATTTTATCGTTGATCATGGCGCCGTCCCCGCCTGCCTCGGCTACCGCGGCTATCAGCATACGGTTTGCACCTCTATCAATCATGTCGTGTGTCACGGTATTCCAAATGATAAACCCCTTAAAAATGGCGACAGCGTTAATATTGATGTGACGGTTATCGTGGACGGGTGGCACGGCGACACGTCCCGCATGTATCCCGTCGGCGATATTGACCGCAAGACAGAGCGCCTGATTAATATTACTTATGACAGCCTGATGCTCGGCATTGCGGCGGTCAAACCCGGTAATACGACAGGCGATATCGGCCATGCCATTCAAAAATTTGCCGAAGGCGAACGCTGCGGTGTTGTACAGGATTTCTGCGGGCATGGCCTCGGACGCCTCTTCCATGATGCCCCGAATATTTTGCACTTTGGCCGTCCGGGTGAAGGCGAGCTTCTACGCGAAGGTATGTTCTTTACGATTGAGCCTATGATCAATCTGGGCCGCCCCGATGTGAAAATCCTCTCTGACGGATGGACCGCTGTCACACGTGACCGCAAACTCACGGCGCAGTTCGAACACTCTATTGGGGTGACCAAAGAAGGGTGCGAAATCTTTACGCTCTCACCCAAAGGCCTCCACCGTCCCCCTTACGTCTAGGGTGACGCCTTGGGGGATACACCACACTATCTGAATCACAGGGATCGCCAACGCGAGAAATTCGCAGAGCATGGCGGCGATAGCTTTGCCGATTACGAGTTGTTGGAGTTGTTCCTGTTCAATTCCATTCCGCGACGTGATGTCAAACCTATCGCTAAAGATTTGCTGACGACATTTGGCAATCTGGCCGAAGTGTGTGCTGCACCGCTACATCGCCTTACGGAGGTCAAAGGCATTGGCGAGAAAACGGCCCTCGACCTGAAACTCCTCCACGCAGCCTCTGTGCGGATGGGACGGGAAAGCCTGTTGGGGCGACCTGTGCTGTCATCATGGTCAGCCCTGCTCGATTATTGCCGCTCTGCTATGCAGTTTGAACCGATAGAGCAATTTCGCGTGTTGTTTCTGGACCGTAAGAACCGTCTGATTGCCGACGAAGTTTTGGGCAAAGGCACGATTGACCGCGCGCCCGTCTATCCCCGCGAAATCATCAAACGCGCCCTCGCCCTCGAAGCCACCGCCGTTATTTTGGCGCATAATCATCCCAGCGGCGACCCGACGCCGAGCCACTCCGACATCGTCATGACGCAAGAGGTCACTGCTGCCGCCAAAGCCATAAATGTCGTCGTCCATGATCACCTCATAATCGGGCGCGAAAGTGTTGCGAGTTTTAAGTCATTGGGCTTGATGTAAATTTTCTATACAAGCTATAGGAAATTTGAATGCAGCATATTTACGTTCCGACTTGACCCCCCCTTAGATTTGCTTTCTGGTGATGAAAATAATTCGGGGAATTTTATGGCTGATCACGGGAAATATGTGTCAAAGGGTTATCGTACCCTTGTCTTACTCTTATTGACGCTCATTTATGCCTTCAACTTTATTGATCGACAAATCATTGGGATTTTATCACCTTTTATTCAAGCGGATTTGGGCCTATCCAATTCACAGCTTGGTCTTTTAAAGGGTTTTCTTTTTGCCCTTCTTTATTCTGTGGCTGCTATACCCTTAGCGTGGCTGGCAGACCGATATAATCGCGTCAATATTGTCACGATTTCCCTCGCTGTTTGGAGTGGCTTTACGGCGCTGACGGGTATGGCGAATAGTTTCTTAGCCATCGGTGCCGCTCGCATGGGCGTTGGCATTGGCGAAGCAGGTGGCAGCCCACCCTCGCACTCTATGATATCTGACATGTATCCCAAAGAGTCGCGTTCGGGCGCATTGGCGATTTATGCTTTGGGAATCCCGCTAGGCCTCGGTTTTGCTTATTGGGTCGCCGGATATGCTTTGGGCAGTCCCAATTCTAATTTTGATTGGCGAAACCTGCTGATTATGCTCGGTGTCTTGGGGATTGCGCTTGCCATTCTCACCCGCTTCATTGTGCGTGAACCGACACGCGGTGTACAGGAAAACGCCAAAAAAGATGCGATACAAGTTCCCTTTAAGACAGCCTTACAGACCCTTTTGACTATCCCGTCTTGGTGGGCCATGTGCTTTGGGATCGCCTTTGCCTCCTTTGTGGGATACGCAGTCTCAGCTTGGCAGATTGATTATCTACTGCCTTTTGATGGGTCTCAGGCAAATCCCTATGGCTTCCAAAGAATGATGTATATCTTGGCGGCGGTGAATGCCATTTTATATGGCGGTGGCACATTTTTCGGCGGTTTTTTAGCGCAGAAACTTGCGGGTAAGAATGTCTCTTATTATGCGATCGTGCCGGCAGTCTCTATTCTGATCTGCTTGCCGCTCGTAATTGCCGCCTTCTGGGCCCCGACCACGACCTTGCATCTGACATTCGCGGCTGTGTTGCTCTTCTTCCTTGGCATGTATCTCGGCCCGTCATTTGCCATTGCGCAAACTTTGGCGCCCATCAATATGCGGGCTATGTCGACAGCAATCTTCTTTTTCGTATTGAACATGATTGCTTTGGGCGGTGGCCCGACAGTGATTGGTTTTTTGACCGATTACTTCAAGCCAGAGCATGGTCAGGTTCATGCTATACGCTTGGCGATTACATGGTGT
The DNA here is from genome assembly GCA_964352855.1 of uncultured Algimonas sp. Taxonomy (GTDB): domain Bacteria; phylum Pseudomonadota; class Alphaproteobacteria; order Caulobacterales; family Maricaulaceae; genus Litorimonas. Next base: position 86,802 of record CAYGTR010000004.1, read on the forward strand.
TCTCTCGCCCTCCTCCTCAGCACGGCCAGTTTCCTCTACGCTGCCAAAGCCCTGCCGAAAGATTGGAAGGCGGCGCAAGACCGCAATGAAGGCCTGACGCCTGAGAAAGCGGAAGCCTAAACCAACGCTTAAACACACATCACTGACGGCCTCCCCTTGACGGGGTGGCGTCAAATCGGCATTGCCCGCGCATAAATGCTTCCAGTGAGTCCTGCGCCATGATCGAACGTTACGCCCGCAAAGAAATGACCGAAATCTGGTCTGCCGCGACGAAATATCGAATTTGGTTTGAAATCGAAGCCCATGGCTGTGATGCCTTGGCTGAACTGGGTGTTATCCCCAAAGACGCGGCCAAGAATATATGGGAACGCGGCGGCTCGGCTGAATTTGATGTCGCCAAAATCGACGAGATTGAGCGCGAAGTCAAACATGACGTTATCGCCTTCCTCACCCATCTCGCAGAATTCATTGGGGAAGATGCCCGCTTTGTCCATCAGGGCTTCACCTCTTCTGACATTTTGGACACAACACTCTCTGTGCAGCTCGCGCGGGCAACAGACCTTCTGCTTCTCGGCATGGACCGTGTTCTGAATGCGCTAAAGAAACGCGCGGAAGAACATAAATATACAATCACAATTGGCCGCTCACACGGTATTCACGCGGAGCCAACCACATTTGGCGTCAAACTCGCGAGGTTCCATGCCGAATTTGCGCGGAATAAGACACGTCTCATCACAGCCCGCGAAGAAATCGCGACCTGTGCCATTTCCGGCGCGATCGGTACCTTCGCCAATATTGACCCGAGCGTCGAAGAACATGTCGCCGAGAAAATGGGCCTCGCCATAGAGCCTGTCTCATCTCAAATTATTCCGCGTGACCGTCACGCGGCCTATTTCGCAACGCTGGGCGTGATTGCGTCCTCCATTGAAAATGTCGCCGTTGAAATCCGTCACCTACAGCGCACAGAAGTGCTCGAAGCCGAAGAGTTCTTCTCCAAAGGACAAAAAGGCTCCTCGGCTATGCCGCATAAGCGCAATCCCGTTTTGACGGAAAACCTCACAGGCCTTGCGCGGCTTGTGCGTATGGCGGTTATGCCTGCGATGGAAAATGTCGCCCTGTGGCATGAGCGCGATATTTCACACAGCTCGGTCGAGCGCGGTATTGGGCCGGACTCTACTGTGCATCTGGACTTTGCCCTCCACCGCCTCGCAGGTGTGATCGAAAATCTTGTTGTCTACCCAGAGAAGATGAAAGCCAATATGGACCGCCTGGGTGGGCTGCATAACTCGCAACGCTTCCTCTTGGCGTTGACACAAGCCGGAGAGCAACGCGAAAGTGCCTACCGCCTCGTTCAACGCAATGCGATGAAGGTCTGGGAGCTTTTCCGCACAGAAGGCAGTGCGGGCGAGGGCACATTCTTAAATTACATCCTCGCGGACAATGACGTAATGGCACGCCTATCCGAAGACCAAGTCCGCGACATGTTCGATGATGAGTATCACACGAAACACGTTGAAACGATATTCAAGCGCGTGTTTGGGTAGGCCTAAACCTGTCCTATTTCTGACACCCGTGTAAGGTATTCGTCAGAAACATGATTAATATTGATTTACGAAGTGTCGAACGACAAGGGTTTATCTTATGAATTTGAGAAAATATCATATTTCTTCAAATTCTTTTCTCTAAGTATTTCAATACGATAGATTAAAAATTAACGATTACAGCAAGCATCGTAAACGTGTTGCTAACGCGTGATTCGGGGTTCATTTACCAATGTCCTTTATACACTGTCCCATAACAAAAATAATAAGCCGAACTGGTAACCCGCTTAGTGTGAAAAGGACTAAAAAATGAAAACTCTAACTTCTCTTATGGGCGCAGCCCTTCTTACAACAGCTTTCGGCGCAACCGCTTATGCGGCGAGCCCTGATGTGTATGTTGTGAACTTCCGTAATGATAAAGACGCCAATAGCCAACAGCTTGATCGTGCGCTGCCTTCTGCTGTTGCGATGGCAGGTGTAAATGCTGAAGAAGTTGTTATCGACACATCAAATGCTGCCAAATGGGAAAAAGGCGCCCACGAAGCATTTGACCGCGATATCGTCCCTGTTTTCAACCAGTGGGTGGGGCTTCCGGGCTTCGCGGCTGTTGTTGATGCCAAAACAAAGCGCGTTATCGGTTGTGTGAACCCTGCTTTCCGCCCTGACGAAATGGCACAAGAACTCAAAAAAATGACAGCGCAAGCTAAAGGTCAGGCTTATATGTCAAGTGCATCCGTGACTTCAAAGACAACACGCTGCCCGGCCCCTTACAATGTAGATCCGGCCGGTCTCTAAGTTAAAAAGGTGATGTGGGAATAGCCCGGGACGCTCGCGCGCCCGGGTTTTTCATTTGAGCTCACGACAATTTGAGCGCTGCTGATGTCATCGACTGTTATTTTCAACTGCGGTTCAGTTTGAAAGTCTTAAAAGCAGATAAATAGAGCAAAGAATTAGGACAGAGTTATGCCGTCACTACTTAAGAAGCTGTTTTTCGCGTCGGCTTTGGCACTTGGCCTTCATTCAGGCTCGGCTGCTTATCAAACTGTTGATCACCCGGATGTCTATGTTGTGATGTTCCGTGCAGACTGGTGTGCGCCCTGCAAAGTCGTCGAGCCGCGTTTAAGCCAAGCCTTATCGACACTCCAAGATCCAAAAATTGAATTTCTCAATATTGATATATCCAGCGGCAAAGGCGACTGGAACGCCAATGCCGTGTTTGACCGTCAAATCGTCAAACAATATAATATGTGGCTCGGCATTACCGGTTTTGCCGCGATCATTGATGCTGACACAAAAGAAACGCTCGGCTGTCTGAACATGACTTACAATACCGATGCCATGACAATGCATATCGCGAATCTAAAAAAGCTGGCTCAAAAGAACCAGCCCAATTTTGATTTTACCTGCCCTGAAGCAAATAATCCAGTTTAGGAATATAAACTAAGCTATTGTAACTTAAGCCTCTAAGCCATAAACTTCGTTGCGAGCTGCTTTAAGGTATTCCGCCATTTTCTCACGGATAGCCGCGTCTGATATATCAGATCCTGCTGCGTTAAGGTCCTTTTTCAGCTTGCGAAAAACATCATCATCGCCCGCCTCTTCCATATCAGATGCAATCACCTCAAGCGCATATTTATCAGCATCCGTGCGGCCCATAATTTCAGCCGCCCAATGACCAAGCGCTTTGTTACGTTTCGCCGCGACTTTGAACTCTTTGGCCGCATCCATTACGAATTTGGTCTCTTGCGCATTCTCGCGATCATCGAAGATTGCCATGGGTAAATCCTTTGTTGTTTCCTGCTTTCCATTTATGGTGGGTGCGTGCCAACTTCAAGACGCAAAATCCCCATAATTATAACAGGCTACACATTGCGGTAGCCCCCCCTTCCGTCTATGAGGCGTCTTTAAGCGTATCGAGTCGCAAAAACGGCACGGCGCGCCATTCGGAGAGGGTTCATGAGCCGCCGCAAACAAATATACGAAGGCAAAGCCAAAATCCTCTATGAAGGGCCGGAGCCCGGTACACTAGTGCAGTATTTCAAAGACGACGCGACTGCCTTTAATGCTCAGAAAAAAGCCGTTTTAGATGGCAAGGGTGTCTTGAATAACCGTATCAGCGAATTTGTGATGCTCCGCTTGGGCGAAATCGGCATACCGACACATTTTATCAAACGCCTGAACATGCGTGAACAGTTGATTAAAAAAGTGGAAATCATTCCGCTCGAAGTCATCTGTCGCAATGTCGCGGCGGGAACTATGTCCAAACGCCTCGGTATCGAAGAAGGTGAAAAACTTCCCCGTTCTATCGTTGAGTTTTGTCTTAAACGCGATGATCTGGGCGACCCTCTCATTGCCGAAGAACATATTCATGCTTTTGGCTGGGCCAGCGCCTCAGAATTAGACGAAATGATCGCCATGACATTGCGCATCAATGATTACCTGCAAGGTATGTTTGGCGGGATTGGTATTAACCTGATTGATTTTAAAATTGAATTTGGGCGCCTTCCCATTTCAAATGAAGACGGTATCGTCGGACACCAAGTTATCCTTGCTGATGAAATCAGTCCCGATAGCTGTCGCTTATGGGACCGCGAGACCAACAAAAAACTCGATAAAGATCGTTTTCGCCGCGACCTCGGCGAAGTCACCGAAGCGTATACCGAAGTCGCGACACGCCTTGGTATTTTAAAAGAACAATCCCAAAACAACGTGACCAATCTCTCATTGGTCTCTAACGACGATTAGGACTCACTATGAAAGCCCTTGTTTATATCGGCTTGAAACCCGGCGTACTGGACCCACAAGGACGCGCCATTGCGCGTTCCTTAAATGACCTTGGCTTCGATGAAGTCAGTAATGCGTTTCAAGGCAAAGTCATCGAACTTGATATTTCGACAAAAGATGAAGATGAAGCCAAAGCCCGTGTCGAGGAGATGTGCGAGAAACTCTTGGCGAATACGGTAATCGAAAGCTACCGTATCGAGCTGAGAGACTAGGCCCATGCAAACAGCCGTTATTGTTTTTCCGGCCTCGAATTGCGACCGCGACGCGGCCATGGCATTGGAAAAAGTCACGGGCAAAGCCCCGAAAATGATCTGGCATCGGGACACAGAAATTCCGTCTGATGTAAAATTTGTCGTTATGCCGGGCGGGTTTTCCTATGGAGATTATCTGCGCTCCGGCGCGATTGCCGCGCGCTCGCCGATTGTGGCTGACATCAAGGCCAAAGCCGAAAAAGGCCTTGCCGTCGCAGGGTTCTGTAACGGCTTTCAAGTGTTGACAGAAGCCGGCATGTTACCTGGGGCGCTGATGCGCAATAAGGGCCTCAAATTTGTCTGCCGCCCGGAACGTCTAGTTATCAATAATGCGAATACACGTTTTACCTCGCGCTATGCAGCACAATCGAGCGTTATATATCCGGTCGCCCATCATGACGGTAATTATTTTGCCGATGATGCCACGCTGAACAAGCTAGAAAAAGAAGGCCGCGTTGTCTTCCGCTATGCTGATAATCCGAATGGATCAGCTCGTGATATTGCAGGTATCATCAATGAAGCCGGAAATGTTTTCGGCATGATGCCGCATCCCGAACGCGCCATTGACCCGCTGCATGGCGGCACAGACGGCATTGACCTGTTCAAATCTATTCTTGAGTCGATCTAATGGCGAATACATCAGACATCACACCGGAAATCGTGGCGGAGCATGGTCTGTCAGAGGCCGAATATGAGATTATTCTAGACCGATTAGGGCGCGAGCCAAATCTGACGGAGCTCGGCATTTTTTCTGTCATGTGGTCAGAACATTGTTCTTATAAATCCTCGCGCCGTCACCTCGGGAAATTCCTCACCAAAGGCGACCGCGTTATTCAAGGTCCCGGCGAGAATGCAGGCGTCATTGATATTGATGATGGTGACGCGATTATTTTTAAAATGGAAAGCCATAATCACCCCTCCTACATCGAACCCTATCAAGGTGCCGCCACAGGTGTTGGCGGTATTATGCGCGATGTGTTTACGATGGGCGCACGTCCTATCGCGCTGATGAATGCCCTTCGCTTTGGCGAGCCCAGCCATCCCAAGACACGCACACTCGTCAACGGCGTCGTGGCGGGTATTGGCGGGTATGGTAACTGCGTCGGTGTGCCGACTGTTGGCGGTGAAACCAATTTTCATAAAGGCTATAACGGTAATATCCTTGTCAATGCGATGTGCGTGGGCCTCGCGAAAACAGATAATGTGTTTTATTCAGCCGCGAAAGGCGTTGGCAATCCGATCTTTTATGTCGGCTCAAAAACAGGCCGTGACGGCATCCATGGTGCAACTATGGCGTCTGCCGAATTTGACGATGATAGCGATGAAAAACGCCCGACCGTGCAAGTCGGTGACCCTTTCACAGAAAAGCTCCTCATCGAAGCCTGTCTTGAGCTGATGGCGACAGACGCCATTATTGCGATCCAAGATATGGGCGCGGCTGGCCTCACCTCCTCTTCTATTGAAATGGCGGATAAGGGCGGCGTTGGCATCCAGCTTAATCTCGATAAAGTTCCGCAACGCGAAGACGGCATGACCGCCTATGAAATGATGTTGTCCGAGAGCCAGGAACGCATGTTGATGGTCATCCAGCCTGGTAAAGAAAAACTCGCTTACGATATTTTCGAAAAGTGGGAACTCGACGTCGCCATGATCGGCAAGACAACAGATACCGGTCGCCTTGTGCTCAAACATAATCGCAAAAAAGTCTGCGATATTCCTATAGCACCCTTGGCCGATGATGCGCCGAATTATGATCGCCCTCATGTGCCGACTGAAAAACGCCCTATTCTCAAGGCAGAAGACCTCCACGAGACGCAAGACTATGACGACGCGATTGTGCGTATCATGCAACATCCGGACATCGCCTCTAAACGTTGGATTTGGGAGCAATATGACCGCCATGTGATGACCGATACGATCGACTCCAGTCAATCCGGCGGTGATGCCGCGATTGTGCGTATCCATGGAAAAAATAAAGCCATCGCGATTACGACCGATTGCACACCGCGTTATGTCTTCGCGGATCCTTATGAAGGCGGGAAACAATGTGTGGCCGAGACATGGCGCAACCTCAGTTGCGTCGGCGCTGATCCGATTGCGATTACGGATTGTTTGAATTTCGGCAATCCTGAACGCCCTGAAATTATGGGGCAGTTTGTCGGGGCCATTGAAGGGATGAACGAAGCCTGTCATGCCTTTGAATATCCAGTCGTTTCTGGTAATGTTTCGCTTTATAATGAGACAAATGGAGAAGCCATTCCGCCGACACCGGCTGTGGGCGGCGTTGGCCTTATTCCTAACCTTGATTACTTCGCGACCCTTCAAGGCGCGAAAGACGGCGACACACTTATCCTGATTGGCGATACAACAGGATGGCTGGGTTCGTCCATCTATCTTGCCTCAATACTGTCGCGTGAGGACGGTGCCCCGCCCCCAGTTGATCTCGAAAAAGAGAAACGCAATGGCGATTACATTCGCAAGCTAATTCGTAACAAACGTGTCAATGCTGTGCATGACTGTTCTGATGGCGGACTCGCGGTCACGGCCTGTGAAATGGCATTTGCAGGCAATATCGGGGTTCACCTTGCGGCGCCAACGTCCGGAACGACGCATGGCTGGTTATTCGGTGAAGACCAAGCGCGTTATCTTGTGGCGGTCGAGAAAAATTCGGTGAACCCCGTTATTTCAACGGCCCACGCCAAAGGTATCGCCGCACAAGTTGTCGGCAGAGTAGGCGGTGACCGCATTGTCGCAGATGGCGGCTTTAATGTGTCGCTTGAGGGCCTTCGTCAGAAACATGAGAACTGGCTGCCGGACCTTATGTCAAAGACCGATTAAGGAGCGATTATTATGGCAATGCGAGGCGAAGATATTGAAGCCATGATCCGCGCGGCAATGCCCGATGCAGAGGTCGAAATGATAGACTTGGCCGGTGACAATAATCACTGGAAAGCCGTGATCATCAGCCAAGCTTTTAAAGGTTTAAACCGCGTTAAACAGCACCAACTCGTCTATGCCGCCCTGAAAGGCAAAATGGATGGCGCAGATGGCGAGCTCCATGCCCTCGCCTTGGAAACACGCCCTCCTGCGTAAACCATAAAGCCCCCTTGAAACGTAATAAGTCTGCCCTACATGCAGTGTGTTAGCTAACAGAAAGATTTTCAAAATGGACGCAAAAGATCGTATTGCAAAAACAGTCTCAGAGAATGACGTTGTCCTTTTCATGAAAGGCACACCCGTCTTCCCGCAATGTGGCTTCTCATCCACTGTTGTGCAAGTCTTTGACTATCTTGGTGTCAACTATGCCAGCGTCAATGTTTTGGAAGATATGGACATTCGCCAAGGCATCAAAGACTACAATAATTGGCCCACAATTCCGCAAGTTTTCGTCAAAGGCGAATTCATTGGTGGGTGCGATATTGTCCGCGAAATGTTCGAAAGCGGAGAATTACGTACGCTGTTGACCGAAAAAGGTGTTGAAACAACCGCTTAGATAACTAATGCGCCCTTAATACGTCCTTAAATCCATCTCAACTTCTTTTTGTTATCATAATCACAAGCTTGGGGAGGAGTTTGGCAACGATTGGGGCGTTAGATTATGTCAAGATTTTCGATAGATCATAAAAGAGACAAGAAAAAATCCATTGGCGGTTTTCACGCTGACTACATTGACAGTGGATCCGGTGGTCGCAAGAAAAAGAAATCAATGGGAATTGGTCGCTCGATCGGCTCTGCCTTCTCTCTTATTCTTGGCGGAACAATGTGTTACGTCAGCCTTCATTATATTCCAGCCTTTGCAAATCCTAAGACAATTATTGCTGTATCAGACTCTAATCAATCGGCGACACGGCTAGATAGCGAGCGAAGCGGTTTCCTTTTAGGTGCCTATTTGGATGCCTTCAGTGTTAATCGCACCTATTTAAGAAACGGACAAAGTATTCAAGCGCAATATGCCTTACCGGACGGTATGGATATTGAACTGAGCATTAAACGCTGCAACCCTGTTTTTGTCCTTGAGGTTTTTCAGTGTGACGTCGTCGGCGAAAAAACAATACTTATCACAAATGATAAAACGGGTACGCAACGCTTTATATTCCAGGGTAAGGGATTTTATATGTTCGATGAGCGTATCATCAAACAAAAAGCCCAAGACGATTACCGCGTCGTCTGGAGCCGTGTTTAAGGTCCGAGCCGCTAAGGGGCATTATGGGTAGCTTTAGTTATTCGTCGAAAACTGACCGTGGTTAGTGTTTTAGTTAGAACGATTTTCACCTCTGCATAATCATAAAGGCTTTTCAAAACTTCCAAAACCTTTAGGTGGATTAATCTAAAGTGTCGGAGGTGTGTTTGAGCGAGTATTTGTCAATAATCTCTGCGCTTAGTGGTTTTATCTGCCTAGTGCTTGCTGTTTTTCTGTTTTCGGCAAACACACCACGCAAGCTGCCTAACCAATTCTTCGGTGCATTTCTTATCTTAACTGCGATTGACCTAAGCGGTTGGTTGGTCACGGGCGTGGAATGGAGAGCCTCCTGGTTCGAGGTCTTTCGTTCGGCTCTAGGCGCGCTGCAAATGCCGCTCTTCCTTGGGTTTATTACCTCAACTTGTTACTCAGATTTCAAACTCAAGACGTGGGATGTCCTGCACACCCTACCCTTTTTCTTTGGACTCTGTTTAAGTTTGCCGGGCAACCAACTCTTTTGGGGTGCAAGTGGTGATACTGTTCAGTCAGTTTACATAACGAGCACTGAAGCTGTCTTTCAACTTATCATCTCTCATATTCAATATTACCTTTACATCTTGGTAGCCGTTATCGTTTTGCTCAAATTTAAGCGTGTGTTCCAACAACATTTTGCAGACGCCCGTTCACAGGTATTTGTTTGGTTGTCGCAATTGGTCATAGTGTCCATATTTGCGCATACGCTTTTGCTGATCCGGCATATAGCGGCTTTCGGAGACGCTAAAAATTTGTTCCAATTTCTTCAAGCTATGGGAGCCCTTGTGGTATTATCATTTATCACATGGGTGACACTCAAAGCTTTGATGCAGCCTGAATTATTCCGGGGTATGGATCGGACACTCTTGAAAGCCTCGACTAAAATACAGGCGGCCAAGTCAAAAAAACCGAAAGAAAATGTCGAATTACAAAAATTGCTGACGCATATGGAGAATAATAAACCCTATTTAGACCCCGAGTTAACCTTACACATCCTCGCAGATCAACTCGCATTCACGTCTCGCGAACTCTCTGAATTGATCAATACGGAGATGAACACGCATTTCTTCGATTTTGTAAATCGTTACAGGATCAATGAAGCCAAAGACATTCTATTGAATGACCGCCACAAAACCATACTCGAAGTGCTTTATGAAGTTGGCTTTAATTCGAAATCTTCTTTCAATACGGCATTTAAAAAACATGCTCAAACAACGCCAACAGACTACCGAAAAGCGAGTATAACGCATGCAGCAGGACTGGCTTAGGCACTGGAAACAAGCCTAAAAATGGGATGACTGAATAAAACCCGTTCGACTACACGTTCTCGGACGCAAAACACGTAAATTTACTGTCCTGTAAGAGCATCAACATTGCTCAAAAAAGGTTCAGTCATGTTTAATCGTTTTAAAATCTTACTATGTGCCCTCGCACTTTCAACGTTCAACCTTACCGCCTGCGGGGACATGCCCGAAATCATCAAGGGAGAAGCTGCGGCCCCTACGACTTTGGCGCAAAATTTATTAGAGCCGTGGAATGATAAGACAGCTCCCGGTGTCGCCGTAGCGGTCAGCCTTGATGGTGAGATCGTTTTTTCCAGTGGGGTTGGTCTCGCCAATCTCGAACACGGCGTGCCAATTACACCCGAAACTGTTTTTCATGCAGCGTCTGTCTCTAAACAGTTCACAGCTTTTTCGATCTTACTGTTAGTATCAGAAAACCGCCTTTCGCTTGATGATGATATCCGCCTTTATTTACCGGAACTTCAAGACAGAGGCCATCTCGTGACAGTCCAGCATTTACTGGACCATTTAAGCGGATATCGCGAAGTTGCCGTTCTGACCGGAATGGCAGGCTGGCTTGAAGATGACGTTCGAACCAATGAACAATATATGCGATTGATCGCAAGGCAAACTGGTGAAAACTTTGCTCCTAACGCACATGTCGAATACAGTAATACCGGTTATTTTTTACTCTCCCAGATCGTGGAACGTATTTCGGGTGAAGCCTTTGATGATTTTACAAAACGTCATATTTTTGACCCTTTGGGGATGACCAATACACATTTTAGCCTCGATCGCACTAAGCTCATTTTTGGTCGTGCCGACTCTTATACGCTCGCCGCAGATGGCTTTCATAACTTCCCTTTGATCTCCGAAGATACGGGCTCAACTGGTTTGAAAACCACGACGCTCGATTTATTGAAATGGGCCGAGAACTTCGAAACACGTAAGGTTGGCAATAATGCCCTTTTTACCCTCATGGCTGAACGTGTTGAAGCGGCTGATGGCAAAGCCTCTGTCTTTGGGCGCGGGCAAGAACTTCGTCCATATAACGGTCTTCAGACATGGTCACATGGCGGACGAGACGCTGGCTTTCGTACATTTCTAATGCGTATCCCTGAGCAAGATTTTGCGCTCTCAATCCTGAGCAATCGGGCAGATTTTGATACGGCAAAAACGGCCTTTGCGCTTGTGGATATATTTTTGCAAGGACGTGAAGGTTTTGAGAGACCGTCTGAGAAACCTTGGACCCCCGCAACTGTAAATAAGCTGGAAGCGCTATCCGGCACCTATGAGCTGTATCCCGGCGTTTTGTTCGATGTTTCTACCGACGGAACGAACCTGCAATTTTCCTCAATGGGATCAACGAATATAATGGTCTTGCCGCAAAGTGGTGACAATGAATTTACTCTATCGTCGGCGACAGGCGTAACACTCTCATTTGATAGGGATGAAGACGGCCGCGCCATGGGACTCAATTACAACATTGGCCTCCACGGATCGCTCTATGCATCTCGAGTGGACCTATCTCCCTTCGACGCGGAAACTTTGAATTTGGAAGACTTTGTTGGTACTTATTATAGTCCTGAACTGGCGAGTGAGTATGAGGTTAAGCACGTTGATGAACAACTGACGGTGTCACATTTGAGGATGTGGTCTGCGGAAATGTCAGCCTATCAATCTGATACATTTGCTGTACCGGAAGGTTTCGCGCAAAAGTTCATATTTTTACGGGATGAGAACAATGAAGTGACCACGGCTTTAATTTCTGGTGCTGTCGCTAAAGACGTCATCTTCCATCGTGTGAAAAGCTCTTACTAACTTATATAAAATTTGAGCCTTTTGCGTTCTATCGCGCATAAAAAAACCCGCCGTGTGCGATAAAGGCACGAGGCGGGTTTTGTATTTTGTTTTTTCGGGATGCTCTCTAACGAGAGTAGAATTCCACGACCAAGTTTGGTTCCATAACAACAGCATATGGCACTTCGTCAAAGCTTGGTACGCGCGCGAATGTAGCTTGCATACCTTTGGGGTCTACGCTGATATAATCAGGGAGCTCACGCTCGGCACTTTCGAGGGCTTCGAGAACCAATGCCATTGTACGGGACTTTTCGCGCACTTCAATGACGTCACCCACATTACAACGGTAAGACGGGATGTTCACTTTTTTGCCGTTCACTAGAACATGACCGTGGTTGACGAACTGACGTGCCGCAAAGACAGTCGGAACGAATTTCGCGCGGTAGACAATCGTGTCCAAACGACGCTCCAACAAACCGATCAAGTTTTCAGACGCATCGCCTTTCATCCGTGTGGCTTGGTCATAAGTCTTACGGAACTGTTTTTCCATGATGTTGCCGTAATAGCCTTTGAGCTTTTGTTTGGCACGCAACTGTGTACCGAAGTCAGAAAGCTTGGACTTGCGGCCTTGGCCGTGCTGACCGGGGCCATAAGGGCGCTTATTGACGGGTGACTTGGGGCGACCCCAAATATTTTCACCCATCCGGCGATCAATTTTATATTTTGCTGAATTACGCTTAGACATGCGTTCGTACTCTTTCAATCGACGTGGCCCGGCTCGTCCAACCATTTGGACAGCGATCTCAACGGCGGCACCACACCTACCCGTAATTGACGCGCCTTTTAGGGGTAATCCTTGTAAAGTCAACACCCTGGCGGCCTCTGACACAGGTCGAGAATTGAGTTGTTTTACATCGTGGACTGTGACAATCGCCGATCATGTCCACGCCCTCTGACATCACCGCGCAAGATAACGCCCGTCAAGGCCTCATCGCGGGCATTACATGCTATATGATATGGGGTCTTTTCCCATTTTACTTCAAGGCCACAGAAGTCATCAGTGCGCCCGAACTCGTTGCGGAACGCATTGTATGGTCGGTTCCCTTTGGTTTGCTTATCATAATTTTCAGGCGTCAACTCGGCGATGTCGTCGAGGCGCTAAAGAAACCCAAAACAATGGGGTTGTTGTTATTGGCCGCCGTGGCTCTTGCTATCAATTGGGGCGTCTATATTTGGGCAATTCAGCAAGATCAAATCTTTCAAGGCAGCTTGGGATATTACATCAATCCCCTTATGTATGTCCTTGTCGGCGTTGTATTTTTTGGCGAACGTCTCAGCAAAGCGCAGGGTTTTGCCACCCTTTGTGCTCTCGCGGGTGTAACCGTTTTAACCGTTTATGGCGGCGTGTTTCCGGCCATATCGCTGATCCTCGCTGTGACCTTCACAACATATGGCGTCATACGCAAACAGGTTGAAATTGGTGCGATGCCAGGGCTCTTTATTGAAACCCTCCTCCTGTTTCTGCCCGCCCTCGCCTATATGATGTGGCTATCAAACCAAGGCACATTGCAATTTATGCAACTGGGTCTGAAAATGGATATTCTGATCCTAATGGCGGGGCCATTGACCGTACTCCCCCTGCTCGCCTTTGCTTTTGCCGCCAGACGGCTTAAACTTTCAACCCTGGGTTTTCTGCAATATATTGGTCCAACGATGCAATTTATGTGCGGTCTATATTTTGGCGAGGCCTTTACACCTGCCCATGCTATCTGTTTCGGACTGATCTGGATCGGCGTCGCAATATTTAGCTATGATGCTTGGCGAAAAAACCAGAAGACAAAAATCGCCGTTTAACGCTGTCCCGACAAAAACATCAGAAACATTTCACCGCCTGCTGAATTGGCAAAAATGCCGAGTAAATAGGCCACAAACATAATCATAGACTGCAAAGCGAAAAGAAACGCGCCGTCCAATAACATGTTTTTATCAGGTGCCATCGGTGTCGCCTTCAAAACCTTCCGCCGCCGCGCCGCGTAAATCAGCGTCGACATCAGTGCAAACAGCAAAACCAACAAAGCGGGATATTGGAAAAACCCTGCGATGAAAGACAGAGCAAGAACGGCGTAACCTAAATATTTCATATCTAATCCTTTTTAACCCTAGCTTTGCCGCGGCCTTCTGCGAGGGCTTTGACGACCCCGCGGAAGGTTCTGACTTCCTGTACCGTCATCTTTGCACGGGTTAATGGGGCGCGGATGTTTTGTGACATCAAAGCACGTTTTGTTGCCGGAAAAAAGAAACCTGCTTTTTCTAGTTCGTCTTCTAAATGCGCAAACAAACCTGTCAGGTCTTGGCGTGGGGCCGCATCACTAATTTCCGGGTCAAACGCATCAGGAATATTATCGAGGACGGAATTCGCCCAAATATAGGCAAATATGTTGACGGCCTGCGCCAGATTTAGCGACTGAAACGCCGGATTGACGGGATAGGTCAAAATCGCATCGGCCAAAACCACGTCCGCATTGGTCAACCCCGCCTTTTCGGGCCCAAACAAAATACCCGTCGGCAAACCTGCCTCGCTTAAGCCGCGCAATTTTGGGCCCGTATCATTTGTTCCCAACACGGGGATCTCAAGCTCTCGACGTCGCGCCGTCGCCGCCAAAACAAATTGAAGATCAGCCACGGCCGCTTCTGTTGTCGGATAAACTTTGGCATTGTTGAGCACATCAATCGCCCCGGCCGCCATAGGCTCTGCCGCCGGGTTGGGCCACCCATCACGTGGGGCCACAAGGCGGAGATCCGTCAATCCAAAGTTCAACATACAACGACATGCCGCCCCGATATTCTCGCCCAATTGCGGACGCACCAAAATAACGGCGGGCGCGGGCTTGTCGCCGTCTTTCGCCACGAGCCGCCCTAATTGGTCTTTTGTGGTTTTACTCACGCTGTTCTCTTCTGTTTTACGTCTTTAGTCTTTAAGTTTCACCGCCTTGGTGTTACACGGCGCGCAAATCAATTAATCGACCTGCTTACAGAGGGAATTATGGCTAAAATCAAGGTAAATAATCCAGTC
>CAYGTR010000005.1:0-5174 GCA_964352855.1 uncultured Algimonas sp.
TCCGAAATGCTCTAGGTAATGACGGGTTGAGAGGAAGGGCGGACTCATCCCCCTTCGCCATTTGCCGCAATTCATATACTTACTGGTTCCCGCTCTTCAGCGGGATGAGCGTGGTGGGAGATATATCATTATAAACCCCGCTCACCCCGCCCCGAGAGTTTCCTACGGAAACGCGTGGAGCGGGGTCCAGTTTGTGCGCCATGGCGGCTTGGCGTAAATCGGCAAACACGGCACCTTTTGGTAACGGCCAGACGGGACAGGCCATTATGTCGAGCCAGTGCGGGTTATCTTTTTCGATGAGTTTGAGCTTCCACGCTCTGTTCCATTCTTTATTGCGGCGCTCTCTTATGAAGGCCGCATCGCGCGTCTCGTGCTCTTCATACCAAACGAGATATTTACATCCATGGTTTCGGGAGAAACCCGGAAAATGACCTGTTTTATGTTGATGGGTTCGCCTCGCGCGATCGTCTGTATGGCCAGTGTAGAGAGTGCCGTTACGTAGATTTGTGGTAATGTATGTATGGAGCATTTGGTGAACAAAATTTAGTGTAGGAATTGATGCAAGTCGCAGGGAATCTGGAGCCCGCATCAACTCTGGAAACGCATTACTTATAATGCCTGCGCGCCGTGGGAGACCGGGCGGTGCCTTGACACCCCGCAAGCCCAAGCCGTGGCCGCTTTTTGGCGGTGGGATAAGGAAAGGGGATAAATAAATGAGATAAAGGAAGGGGCGAGAGCTTCGCTCGAATGACAAGGACTCATTTACCATATTCCTCAATCGGGCATTAAACGCATTATGTTAGTGTGTAATTATAAATACACTTGGTGAGCTCTATGGAACGTCTATTTGAAAAAATGCTGAAAGCGGTTTTTATTTTAAAACTGATTGTCTGGGGCTTGATCGTGTTGAGCGGTTTCGTGTTGGGGCGATTGGTGCGGAAGCGAGCGGCTTTAATGTCGGACGACCCTTATATGCCCGTTGGTGAAAATGCGGATACAATTTTAGCCTTGCGCTATTTATAGGCCTTCCCCCTTAAACCTTATCTGTCGCCTTACACGCATAAGGCCGCAGAGAGCCCGACCGCATTTACGAGGGGCATGCGCGGTCGGGCGTTCTCTTCAACTGCTGAAAGAAGGACGTAAAAAGCCTTCCCACAATAAAAAACCCGGCTGCATCATGTGGGGCATATGCAGCCGGGCCGGTCAAATCTGCTTTTGAGATTAAGCGGCTTTGACTATGTCTTTATACGGAGCAGCCCAGAGGTTGGGGGCAAAGGCCACGTCGACTTCGGTTGCCGCAATATGATTTGTGTAATTGGAAAGGACTTTCAACCCTGTGCCTAAGACAACTTCCAAAACAGTTTGCTGTGTATATCCCGCCTCAATCAGCGCCGCAATATCGGCCTCACTTGGCCAACCGCGAGAGGTGTTCACCACTTTAGCAAATCTGCGGAGGGCTTCGAATTTTGGGTTGTCCAGTGGTGTGTCGTTGCGAAGCGACGCGATCACACCCGCCGGAACGCCTACCCCTTTGGAGATCGTCGTATGCGCTGCCATACAATAATCACAGCCATTCAGCAGATTATTGGTCATCAAAATGATTTGGCGTTCTGTTTCCGACAAATCAGTTTTTCCGAAAATACCGGAAAGCGTTTGGTAGGCTTCCAGCAAGGCCGGGGCCGTCGCCATTGTGCCAAAAAGGTTGGGTACAAAGCCCAAAGACTTTTGCGCGCCTTCAAGTAAAGGTTTGGCCGCCGCGGGGGCGGTTTCAACTGTATGTGTTTTAAATTCTGTCATGTCTGATTCCTGTAAAATTATGTTTGACCAATTATTGACTGATTGGATAATTATTAGATAGGTATTATTTACCGTATGGTCAATTATTATTTTTGCTATTAGCATCACGCTTTCGTGAGCAGGGTTTGCCAAAGCCCAGCCCCAAGGATAGGCTTGTTAGGCATTAGAAAAGGAAAACGCCGCATGACATTCTCCGCTCACCCCTTTACGCCGATTGCGGCGATCACCCTTTTGGGTCTTTCCGCATGCCAAGCCGCGCTGAATTATGATGCTGCCGCGATTGAAGCAGACATCCTCACCATACTCGACGCTCAAGATAAGGCGTGGAGTGCCGGCGATATTGAAGGCTTTATGGAGAGCTATTGGCAGTCGGAGGATTTACGTTTCGCCTCGGGCGGCGAGGTGCAACGGGGATGGCAAGGCATGAAGGATCGCTATTATCGCCGTTATCCCAATCCGGAGGTTATGGGGACGCTGATATCCGGCGATCATGAAATTGATGTGCTCGCCTCTGACGCGGCGGTCGCTCACGGCTCTTGGCGGTTGGTGCGTGACGGGCAACCTGCCTCCGGACTCTATACACTGGTTTTCAAAGAGATTGACGGAAAATGGGTCATCACATCCGATACAACAACAAGTGCGCAATAAAATTGCAAATAGTTTTGCAAATCATTCGCAAAGTTGTTGACAATCATTCGCAACTAAGTTTTAAGGAGATATGATTTATTGCGTGTGCAGACAGATAAACACCGAAAAAGTGGACTTCGCCGCGTCTTGCGGCGCACGTACGGCAAAATGCGTTCTGGCCCATTATGGTCAAAAGTTTAATTGCGGCAAATGTGCCTGCTCTATTCAAGACCGTTTGGCGTCAAAATCAGCCCAAAATGTTGCACTTGCGGCTGAATAGCAGTTGCATAAATAATTTTCGAAACTTCTGTAAAACCCTCCTTAATTTTGCTACGTAGACATAAGACTTCCGAAGGAGCGAATTTGTGCGTAATAACCCGAAAACAATCGAACATTTGAATAAAATCCTCAAAAATGAGCTAACGGCGATTAATCAATATTTCCTCCATTCCCGCATGTTGAAAGACTGGGGTGTTTCGAAACTCGCACAAAAAGAATATGAAGAATCCATTGAAGAGATGGAACATGCCGATTGGTTGATTGAACGCATTCTCTTCTTAAACGGTCTACCTAACCTGCAAGATCTCGGCAAATTATTCATCGGTGAAAATGTCGAGGAAATCATCGAATGTGATTTGAAAATGGAAGAGATCGCAATTCCGGACCTACGCGACGCTGTCGCCCATTGCGAAGAAGCTCGCGATTATGTTACCCGAGATTTGTTTGCGAAAATCCTGACCAGCGAAGAAGAGCATTTGGACTTCTTGGAAACACAGCAAGACCAAATTCGATTGGTCGGCATTCAGAACTATATTCAGAACCAATCTGAGCCTAACGCGGCCTAGCCCCGCATATCTTTGGGTGATGCCAAAGATATATAGGAGGTGATGGAACTCACTTGGGCCAGCGTGCCCAAGACATCCCCGTGAAAGCGTTTATAAGCATCTAAATCCGCGACCTCGACACGCAAGAGATATTCAACGGCGCCAGTCACATTGTGGCATTCCCGGACTTCCGACGCAGCAGCCATCGCTGTCTCAAAAGCCAAGGAGTGGCTTTTTAAATGCCCCGAAAGGCCAACCATGACAAAGGCCGTGACATTTGTGCCGAGTTTTTTGTGATTAATGATTGCGCGGTAACCTTCAATAATTCTCCGACGCTCTAAATCCTGAACACGTCGCAAACAAGCCGAGGGCGATAAGCCAACGCGTGCGGCCAAATCTGTATTCGAGATACGTCCATCACCTTCTAATATTTGCAATATTCGCGTATTTATACTGTCTAATTCACTCATATATTGCACATATAAGCGAATATATGCGATATAAACAACCATATACATCCGGTTTTCCTTTAATATTGTGCTAAAGGAGTGATCGTATGACATCCCACCACATCAAATCTCTAAGGCTGGAAGATTATGACATGTCCGCAGAACGCGGATTTCTGAGCCGCTTTAACCCAACGGATATAGTGCTCTCCGGACAGTTTGCGGAGGTAAAAGATATAGCTCTTAAACTCCCGGATATTTTGCCTTCAGGGCGGGTGCGGGAGCAGCTCTCAAAGTTTCTGCCTCATATTTCCGCCCGTCAAGTCGCCGAATTGAGTGATGCAGACGCCCGCATGGCTATGGTCCATTATTCATTTATGGTGCAGGCTTATGTTTGGGGTGAGCCCGACGCTCCGGCGATATTGCCTTCAAATCTTGCCGTACCCATTACAGCATTGGCTGGCAAAATAGGTCAGCAACCGCTGCTGCCTTATAGCGGTTATGTTCTCGACAATTGGGGGTTGCTCGACAAAGACGGCCCCATCGACTTGTCGAATATTTTCATGATCCAGAATTTTTTAGCCGGTCAGGATGAAGCCTGGTTCGTTCTCGTTCATGTTGCCATCGAAGCCCGAGCGGGGGCCTGCTTTGCTTTGATAAGCCCCGTACTAGACGCAATTAAACACAAAGATAACGAGACCGCCCAAAACCTGTTGCAGGACATGGCGGTTGTCTGGGATGACTTAATAGCCATTTTCGATCGCATGCCGGAGCGGTGTGATCCTTACATTTATTTCGAGCGGGTACGCCCTTTCATCCATGGATGGAAAGATAATCCCGCTCTCCCCAACGGCATTATATATGAAGGCGTCGATAAATTTGACGGACAGCCACAGGCTTTTCGTGGCCAAACCGGATCGCAATCGTCAATTGTACCTGTGATGGATGCCTTATTAGGCATTGGTCATGCGGCAGATCCATTGAAAGCTTATTTGGACCAACTCCATATTTATCGTCCCCCTGCGCATCGTCGTTTCATCGATGACGTGCGGGCCAAAAGCCGTTTGCGCGACTTCGTTATAAACTCAGAGCATAAGGGCTTAACCGACGCCTATAATGCCAATGTCCAAGCCGTGGCGGATTTCCGCTCCCGTCATCTCGAATATGCCGCGAGCTATATCAATAACCAACAAAGAAAGTCCGGCGGTAACGACACCGAAGTCGGCACAGGCGGCACGCCTTTTATGAAATATCTGAAAAAGCACCGGAACGAAACACAAGCGAATTTGATACAAATTCCGAAACGCGTCGCCAATTCACGGTGAGACATGCGGATGGCAGTGAAACAGGGTTGGTCTTATACTTAATGACGGGGTGCTATTTCGCCGAAGTTAATAAATGCCGGAAGATATATTTTGTCATGTAGGGGCGGGGGCGGACATTGAGAGTTTTCATATCAATGCTTACTGTGGGGTCAAAC
>CAYGTR010000005.1:5274-14276 GCA_964352855.1 uncultured Algimonas sp.
ACTGTGGGGTCAAACCGAACATTAGCTCATACCCTTTTCCGGCAAACGGTGGTTTGGTGGACAAGGAAAAGGACAAGGACAAAATCAGTCTAATCTAATCCAGTCTGGCCGAGGCGAGTCTTGAAAAAGGCAATGATCTCGTCTTTTGCCTTTATCGTTGGTGCGTTGGCTTCATCGACCAAATGAACCGTGACAACGCTGTGGGGTGTTGTGACATGCGCCGCGTGGAAAGGGGTGATGGCGTCGATCATATTGGCAGCATTATCCGGGAGTGTTTTGCCAATAAAGCGCTCCCCAAGCGCATCTTGATAGGCTGCAAAACGCTGGGCTTGGCAGAAACTATCGCCCTCGAAGCGGTAAGCTAAAACTGTCAGATCCTCATCTTCTAATCGCTTCTTTACCGCCCGCGTTTCTTCTGATGGGCTCTCGATCCGGTGCGGTGCATCCATCGGCAAGGATGGCTGCGAGAGAACTGGCGCGAGAACGCTTGGCTCCAACATCATCGACAGGGCAAAATTCCCTGTGAAGCACATCCCAATTGCGCCGACTCCTGGCCCTCCGCATTCCTCGTGCGCCTGCGCGGCCAGCTTGCGTAGCCACTGCGTGACGGGACTGGACCTGTTGCCAGCAAACGCGCGAAACTCTGCGCTGACGCAAGCCCGCTTGAAAATTTGGCCACTTTCCTGCGCATTGGGAACGCGACCATCAGTTCCAAAGAGGGACGGCATATAGACCGTGAAACCAGCATCTCTCACCCAACGCGCAAAGCGTGCGACGTGAGGGCTTATACCAGGCATTTCCGTCATGACGATGACGGCTGGGCCTCTGCCAGCGACGAAGACGGTTTTTTCACTGCCGTCAAAGGTTATCGGACGCTTAGTAAAGTCCGCGAGCGTGTCGGTCTGCAATAGGTCTTGTGACATAGTCGGCTCCCTCAATGGTTTTCAGCTGGGTTTGCGCCTCAGAGCAGGCGTGTGAGCGATTGCTCCTGGAGGATGAGCGAGGCTGCCAAAGCAATGGCGATGGTCAGCAGGAAAAACGGAATGAGAGGGCGTTGCTTATAGGCCCCTGTTGCGAATAGATAGGCCGCGGCTCCGCCATTGGAGACCAAGCCCATAATCACGACACCCAACGGGAACACGCCTGCCTGCGCTTGGGGAATGCCAAACGTGTATCCGGCCAGGAGCGCTAGAACCGCAATGCCGTAAAGTCTAAACAATCCAGCGCTCGGCCCGGTAAGTCGCGTCGCAGCTTCAAGTTTGGCTTTGGAAGCGAGAAGGAAAGGTACCACAATCAAGGCGCCTGTGACGGCAATTTTGATCAACAAGAGCAGAGTTAAAAATGTCATAATGAGTCTCAGTTCGTATTTTGTACTTAGCTCTCTATCTGCTATCTGAGTTCATATGTCAAACTCAGAATCTAACTCATTAGGCTTCAGGCACCGCGCTCCAGTGAAAATACAGGACTGCCCTATGGCTGAAGCAAGCACTATCGTCGGGGATCGTCATGTTCTCATGATCTTAAGAGGCGCGTTTTATGGCGTTCGGCGCTTCGATGATTTCCTGGCCGACCTACAGATGTCGCGTGCCACGCTTTCGGATAGGCTCCGCCGCCTCACGCAAGCCGGCATTCTAGAGACATCTACCTATACAGAACCGGGATCGCGACCGCGCAAGCTCTACACTCTGACGCCGCGCGGGACGGCGTTACTCCCTGTCGTCGTGGCGCTTTCGCAATGGGGTGAGGACATGTCAGGGAAATCGGCAATCACTTTTACGGATCGGTCAACAGGGCGTCCTGTTCGTGCATCCATCGTCGATAGCAATGGCAAAGAGGTCGCAATACCGAATGTCGGATTTGCTCTGAGAGGCAATTAATCGACACGCGTATTCATGTGTCTGAAAAACCTTCGTAAAATGGACAGAGGAAAAGGTGTACAGAAAGCTGAGAGCAAAGTTATTTTTTCAGACAGTTTGATTGTTGGACGAGTTTTCGGGCAAGAAATTCAGCAATTTAACGGGATTGTATGAAGGTCATTAGTGGCAGGCTTTCTATCCTATGACCCGACTAGAGGTTTAGGCCAACGTCCGCAATGAGGATGATCTCCCTTTCTTGTCGGTGGCTTTAACCTCCCGGAGAAGGCGGCGGAGCTAAGAAAAACTAATACTCAATAGAGAAATAAAAATGTTGTCCTACCGTTCAATCCGCTCTTTGTTGAGTCGGTCATTAAGGCGTGAAGCAATCTCTTTGGAATAGTTAACACATCCATTGGGATCATGGAGCATATTGTTTAGGAGCCGTTTTCGCATCTCACTTGCAGAGGGGTGAGGCGTGACGAGTAGGGTGCAGTCACTTTGCCTCAGATGCTCTAGGCCGCTTCTATAATTGACAAGATAATCAGTATGATCCGTGAAATAATAACCCTCGCGGCTAATTGGCGATAAACTGTCTGCATAAACTATCGATTCACATTTGATTCCGTCACAGCTCTCCCACTGCCAGCTTAATGCGCCTTCTGTGTGTCCAGGAGTTGCGATGGCGGTGAGAGACAGATTTCCTAAAGTAATAACCTCGCCATGCTTTACAACTCGAGTGACTTTCGCGGACGGAAAGGGTTCGTGCATTTCATGTTGTGGATCAGATGGCGAACTATGCCCTGTTAATAAAACAGGCTCTGCAGCACTGGATGCATAAAGGCTAGCCCCACTACGGCGTTGCAGTTCGGCGAGCCCAGCTACATGATCGAAATGTTCGTGACTGTGAAGCAAAATTTTAACATCATCCAGACTGAACCCTAACGAGGAGATGTTTTCTGAAATTAGACGCGCTCCACCTTCAGTTCCGCCATCAATCAAAATGTGTCCTTTTGAGCCAGTAATCAGTATAGCTCCAATGCCACACGTTCCAACGTAATAGGTATTTGCGTGAAGTTCAAAGGCCGGACCTGGTTTGTCCCATTCATCCCAGTCATTACATGTAGTAGTCCAGACATGTTGGAGGCTGGTCTTTGTCGAGCTTTCTGAGAAGCTCGAACTAGAAGGAGTGCACCCAGTTAATAGTACTGCAAATATAGCTGAAAAGAATCGCGATTTCATATTCACTCCAATTATCAGGTCACGTAGTTTATTTACTAAGTGTAAACGCACGCTGAATCGTAAAACATTTCAATATCATGGCCTAGGAAGACCTTTAGTTAAAGACTTTATAATGGGTAGATATCGTGCGAATTGTTAAACGACTTTGTCTGAAATCGTAAGCAATTTGCCAATTTAAAAACTTTTGCCTCACGGCTAGAGTTTTCTGAGATATACTTTTAAAGGTAGCCCAGACGTGATGAAATTTAAATCGTGACAGAAATATATTTTTGGCAGTCTATATTTGCTGGGGTGATAGTGGCCTGTGTGGCAATAAACGCCCTAGCTCTTCTGACGAGTGGTGCGCGACGTTCAATCATATTATCAGGTTTTGTATTTTTCATTGGAGTTTTGCTTTTAGGCATTGAAGATATTGTTGAGAGATCGACTTTCGCACCGACCCAATTTCATATTTCGGGGATTGCATCTGTTGTTGCAATTTTAGGGCTTTGGACATTTTCTTTTCGGTTTTTTGGAATCACGCTTTATGGTGCAAGACTTGCTGCTCTGTCTTTCACCCTCACTGCTCTTTATCTTGTTAGTCACGCAATGCCGACATGGCACTTTTATTTAATGCTAACGCTCAACTGTTTGGTAATAGCTATCAGTGTGATAACAGTTTTATCAGTGATCAAATCTCGACCCGATGATTTGGATGAAACACGGCGGCAACTCCGGAATCCATTTATTGCGCTGATCGGTAGTTGGACTGCGATAGCCGCAATATTAGGAAGCCTTGCTGGCTTTGGGAGAATCCCAAATAATCTTGCGCTCTTGGATGAAGCCGGTTTGGCATTTGTTGTTTTGTGTGCGACCGGACTATTCACACAGGCCCGTATAGACCTCTTCCCTAAATCCCCCCCAGCTTCCAGTTTATTGAGACTTAAGATACCAGAAAATGATACCTTACCTTCAATACTGGATCAGGCCATGATGGAAGATCAATTATGGCGTGATGAAAACCTTAGCTTAGGCCAACTTTCCACTCGGCTAGGTGCGTCTGAAAAGCGCCTGCGAGCGATCATCCACCATCGCATGGGGTTTCGTAACTTCTCGTCTTTCGTCAATGAATACAGAATTAGCGAGGCAAAACGACGATTGGCCTCCGAAGACTATAAACATGAAAACATTGCATCGATCGCCTACGCAAGTGGCTTCGGATCACTTGGCCCATTTAATCGAGCCTTCAAAGTCGATACAGGTTTAACTCCCACAGCCTACCGAGCGCAGATGAAAAAATAAAGAAATCCTGATCGATTTCTACCCAATTTGAATTACTGTCACAAATCGGCGAGACATGTATTTAATGATGAGTATTAATTTCAGCGAAATTATATAGTTACCACAGACCCGCTGAAAGACCCCCACTATGAGTAAAAATCTAATATTCTTTTTCGTCGCAATAATAGCACTTACTTTTATTGGTTTAGCAGGTGGTTATTTTTGGGTTGAGGATCAAATGTCTGTGGCGCGCGGTGAAAAAACACCAGTTGTAGACCGATTAGTTTTACAACAACCCCAACAATCAATCATCATCGATAATGTTTCAATTCTATCCGCTGACGGAGAAATGATGCTTGAGGGGCGAACGGTTCAGATAGACAAAGGTCGTATCGTAAATATTTCGCTCTCTGAGAGCACAAAAGCATACGATCCTAAACAGACGAATTTCATAGATGGCAGTGGAAAATTTCTGATACCTGGCCTGGTAGACTCGCACGTTCACTTAGACGCCGGATCGAATGACCTTCTCCTCTACCTTGCCAACGGCGTAACCTATGTTCGGGATATGGGTGGAAATGATGCCACTTTAAAAATGCGCAACGATACAATTGCGGGACAAGCGGGGCCTGACATGTTTGTCAGCGGTCCATCAATGTCGAGCGAGACAGGCCGTATTCGTTGGCTGACGGAGTGGACGAGAGATCGGCTCATTGTCAATCCGCCAGATGCTGCCGATGCCATTGTAACAGATTTAGCAGAGCACGGATATGATAGCTTGAAAATTAATTCTGCTCTTGATCAGCCAACATATCTTAAAATCGCAGAAGCTGCATCTCTTCAAGAAATTATTATGCTGGGACATATTCCGCATGCTGTCGGGCTTAAAGGTTTTTGGGATCAACCACTCGCGGAAGTCGCTCACATCGAAGAGTTTACAAAAATGCTGATTGATGAATATGGATATGAGGATAAGAATCGCGATGTTTTTCTGGAGAAAATTCAAATGCGGGCGCCAGCCATCGGCCAGCGTCTCCGAGAGCTGGGCATACCCGTGCAATCAACGCTCTGGCTCATCGAAAGCTTACCTGATCAGAAACATGACCTCGCCAATGCCTTGAAAACTGTTAAGTGGGAATATGCGAACCCAGGCGATGTGAGTGGATCACGTCTAGTGACAGGCTGGATACCAGGGAATAATCATTATGAATTGAGTGAGGATGCACAAAATGACCCAACGCGATTGGCGAGCAGCGAACGTTTTTGGAACTTCTATGTAGAAGCTCTTCATATTATGGCACGAGCGTTTGTTCAAGAGGATGTCATAATTTTGGCAGGTACAGATGCAGGTTCTCCGCTGACGGTTCCGGGGTTTTCATTACATGATGAACTCGAATCATTGGTGCAAATTGGTATGAGTAATACTCAAGCTTTAAAGTCGGCCACTGTTGCACCTAACAGGTGGACTGAGCGCGAGGCTGGGAAAATAGCCCTTGGCCAGCGAGCG
Source organism: uncultured Algimonas sp. (assembly GCA_964352855.1). Classification (GTDB taxonomy): domain Bacteria; phylum Pseudomonadota; class Alphaproteobacteria; order Caulobacterales; family Maricaulaceae; genus Litorimonas. The sequence goes on from CAYGTR010000005.1 coordinate 11,137, forward strand.
GATCTTCTACTCCTTCTCGACAACCCGTTAGACAACATTGCCAATACGCGAAGTATTGAAACCGTCATTAGAGATGGCCGGGCGTTCGACCGCGAAGAGCTAGACCGTATTCTAGGATTGGTTTTGAAAGCAAATAACGCTGCTCGAAAACCTATTAAAACTAAATAGAGCTTAAAGTCCGCTGTGAGGATCAACTTCCAATTTTTAAAAGCCTTGGTTTATGTCCCCTTCGTGCCGAGAGTCGTCATCCTTTACAAGTTCAACATAGGCTATCTTGTCTCATATGATGCGTGGATTTAAAGCCAAACACTGAGCTGGTACGGATAGAGTTTGTCTGAAAAAGCCGAAACCATATCATTTGCGCTATATGGTGCCCTGCCCATATAATTTGACTCTGACAGGTAGAGCGCTTATCGCGCGGCTTTATTCATAGACCGTAGCGGGTCGTTTCCCCTTCGGACTTTCATGACAACGTTTTCAGAGCTTAATCTCGCTGAACCTCTTGACCGCGCTTTGCGCGACCTTGGTCACGCCACGCCCACACCTATTCAAATTCAGGCTATCCCTGACGCCCTGAAAGGACGCGACGTCATGGGCATTGCCCAAACAGGCACCGGGAAAACGGCCGCTTTCACCCTACCGACGCTGCATCATATTTTTACGCAGGAGAAAGAGGCCCCAAAAAGAGGCGCACGCGTGCTTATTCTGGCCCCTACGCGTGAATTGGCGGACCAAATTGCCGTCGCTGTTCGAGATTATGGGCGTCATATGACAGATTTATCCGTTGCCTGCATTTATGGCGGCGTCTCTATCAACCGCCAAATAAAGCGCCTTGTTTTTGGTAATGATGTGATTGTGGCAACCCCCGGGCGCCTTATGGATCTCTTGGATCGTAAGGCCATGAAAATTGACGAAGTTGAAGTCTTGATTCTAGACGAAGCCGACCAAATGATGGATATGGGCTTTATTCACGCACTCAAAAAGATCGTGCCGCTCTTGCCCAAGAAACGTCAAACACTTTTCTTCTCCGCCACACTCGCCCCCGCGATCAAAAAATTATCGCAACAATTTCTGACAGACCCTATCCATATTTCTGTGACGCCCGCCAACACGACGGCTGAAAAAGTGGAACAGCGCGTCTACCATGTTGATCAGGCAACGAAGCAGGATTTATTAAGCGTGGCTTTGTTGGATAAAGACGTGGGCCGGTCTCTAGTCTTTACGCGGACAAAACACGGTGCGGACCGCGTTGTTAAACGCTTGGCGCAAGTCGGTATTTTGGCCGTCGCCATTCACGGCAATAAATCTCAAGGCCAAAGACAACGCGCCTTGGAAGACTATCGTTCGGGTAAGGTCAATACACTTATCGCAACGGACATCGCGGCACGGGGTATCGATATTCCAAATATCACACATGTTTTTAATTTTGAAATTCCAAACGTCCCCGAACAATATGTTCATCGTATTGGTCGAACTGCGCGGGCAGAGAAATCCGGTATTGCCGTCGCGTTTGTCGACAAATCAGAAAGTAATTATCTCCGTGATATTGAGAAGCTTTTAAAAGAAAAACTGCCTAAAATGGAAATGCCGGAAGATATGGCAGAGAAGCTGAAAGAGCTGAAAAACAGAAAACCTTTGCCTGCCCCCGAGAAGCCAAAACCCGACCCCCGCAAAGGTCGAGGAAAGTCGAAAAAGAAGGCTCGTTTTTCTAGTTCCGATAAAGCCGCAAATAATGACTCGCGCGGAGAGAAAAAGAAGTCTTGGGACAACAAACCACGCAGCAATAAGCCTAAAAGTGATAAACCTCAGAGTGACAAACCGCGTGGTGAGAAGCCCGCTGAGTCTAAGCCGTCGCAAAAGGTTGAAAAGAGCTGGTCTAAACCGGATCAGCCTGACCGGACGAGATCGCGCAAACCTGCTAGCGACAAGCCCAAAACGGATAGACCGCGTTCAGAGCCTTCCGCTGAAGGACGCGCGGCCCAAGCGTATTCCGGAAAAGGGTTTCGTGGAAAGCCAGATGGAAAGTCAGGCGGAAAGCCTAATCATTCCCGCCCACAAAATGGGCCCAATAAAATGAAACCCAGTCGCGCCAAACGCAAGGCTAACCGCCAAGCCGAAGGCAAAACGAAGCCACGTTAGACCGGCTCTTTATACCAAAAATTCGTCGCCCATAAAATCAGGGCGATGAGTGGAAACTGCAAGAAGACACGAAACCAAAGTTGGAAATCGGTCATGTCACGGCCGTTAAACGGAATATCCGCGATCGCCATGTAAATATTGGCGGGCAGAACTGCCAGTAGGAATAACGAGAGTAATATCCCCGTCCGGCGTCGGAATTTCGGCCATAACAACCCCGCCGCAAAGACAAGCTCCATCACGCCCGTCACCTGAACAATCAGCTTTGGGAAAGGCAAAAATGGCGGAACTATTTTTGCGAATTCATCTACTGCTGTAAAATGAGAGAGGCCCGCTAAAAGAAAAAAGGCCGCGAGCAAGATGCATAATACCCATTTTATAATCGGTTTCATCTTCATCTAGCTTGCCAATCCAAATATTGCTCGCGCGCCTAAAGCGTCTTTCGTAATTTGGTCTTTCAGCGCCTCAAAACTATCGAATTTTTTTTCCGGACGGATGAAGCTACGAAACCTCACCGAAATATGTTGACCATAAATATCTTTATCAAAATCTAAAATGTGGACTTCCAGTCGCGCTTCCTCGCCGCCTACCGTGGGACGGATACCTGTATTGGCCACAGCGGGTCGCCATTCGCTTTCGCCGTCCAATCGGACTTCAACACAATAAACGCCGAATTTTGGGCGCACCAAATCACCGAAATCGAGATTGGCTGTGGGGAAATTAATTGTCCGACCTCTTTGCTGCCCCTTGGCAACAATCCCGTCGACTATCCATGGGCGGGACAACATGTGTTGCGCGTGGAAAACATCCCCGGCTTGGAGCGCTTTGCGAATTTCCGTGCTGCCATATTTCCCATAAAGATGGTGCAAGCCGACTGGGGCCATAGGCGTCACGCCGATACCACGCTCTGCGCATAAACGCGTTAGGCTCTCGACATTACCGCATCGGTTTTTACCAAAGCCATAGTCTTGACCCACGACAACATGTTTAATGCCGAGACCTTG
>CAYGTR010000005.1:14376-46886 GCA_964352855.1 uncultured Algimonas sp.
GCTTTGATGACAGCTTGATGGCCACGATGGAGGCCATCGAAATTACCTAAGGCAATCACGGCGCCTTTATCATTTGCCGTCAGCCCGTCATAATCGGTGAGTGTTTTCACTTTTACTCACTAAGTCTTTTCGGAAGGTCTTTTCTGAACAAAAACGCCCGCATCACCCCGACAAATTTTATTACCGTTGACCTCGCAATAACAGGTCATTTTTACGCGGCCCGAGCGCTCATTAATCTCTGCAACTTCAGCCACGGCAATCACTTCGTCACCGATAAAGGCGGGTTTGCGAAACCGCAGATTAAGCTCAACAAACAAAGCCCCCGGCCCGGGCAGATCATTGCCTAAAACGGCGGAAATAAAAGAGGCGGACAAAGCCCCATGTGCGATGCGTTGGCCAAATTGGGTTGTTGCAGCAAATTCAGCGTCGACATGGATCGGGTTATGATCGCCCGTAATATCGGCAAACGTATTGATCATCTCTTCTGTGATGATCGCCGTTGTTGTCGCACGCATGCCTACGGATAAATCTTCGAGATAATATTTTACATTGTCGGTCATTTTGTCCCCTTCTCTTCAGAGCGCCGAATATCACTCACGCCGCGCAATTACCATGATAAATTCGAGGACATATAACGCGCAGTGATACGGTTTTTTTGCAAAAGTGATTTGAATTTTTTCGTGGTATCGCCATGTAATCCGTCTTGGATAAAGAGACAGTCATAGCCTTGCTCTTGCGCACCCAGAAGATCCGTAAAAATATTATCGCCAATACAAAGCACACGTTCAACATCCGGCACGTGCCCAAGGACTTCGTCGAGCCAAGCCCGCGACAGACGGTAAATCGGGTCATGCGGTTTTCCGGCATAGACAACACGACCGCCCATTTGTTCATATTTCTGCGCCAAAGCTCCGCCGCAATAAATAAGTTGATCGCCAATGCGGACTTTTACGTCGGGGTTCACACAAATAAACTCCAGATCTCGGCTCAAAGCCTCGCTCAATAAATCTTCATAGTCCTCGGGCGTTTCATCGTCTTCAAAAAGGCCCGTACAGGAAATGAATTCAGCGCTTTCTATGTCAGAAAAGCTCAACTCTAGCCCGTCATAAAGTGCGTCATCCCGTTCAGGGCCGAGTTTAAAGGCAGGCCCCGGCGCGCGACGCGCCAATTCATCAATCGTAGCATCTCCTGACGTCACAATCGCATCCCAAAAGCCCCCGGGCACGCCGAGCCTTGCAAAGCTGTCAGGTATCGACACACTGGGTTGGGGGGAATTGGAAATCATAATGACGGGGCCGCGCTCTTCGCGAAATCGCTCTAATGCTTCGCAGGCCGCCATGAACGGGGCTTCCCCATTATGAACGACCCCCCAAATATCGCAGAGCACCGCATCATAATCATCGGCAATATCGCCGAGACCGGATAAGTCCTGAAAATCGTTATGAAGGTTGCTCATGGACGCTCCGCCTTTATCACGAAAATTGTGATAATAAACGTGGGATACGGAGTCTTTCTATTCAGCGCAAGCCTAAGAAAAACGCCAAAACTGCAATATCGACGCGAGCCCTTGAAATCAGGCGACAGCACCCAAAAGCCATGTTACAAAGGCTTTGGCAAATAATGGGGCAAACATTGAAGGCACTTATTGCGGAATTAAGACGTCGGAATGTCTTTCGGGTGGCAGGCACTTATGCTGTCGTCAGCTGGATTATGGTGCAAATTGCTGCTATTACAACATCCAGCTTTGGCGCACCCGACTGGGTCATGAAAATGCTGATTGTCACTTTTGCGATTGGCTTTCCGATCGCCGTGATTTTCGCATGGGCCTTTGAAATGACGCCGGAAGGTGTCAGACCCACGGAACAAATACCCGCAGAGGACAGTATTTCCGCCCATACGGGGCGAAAGCTTGATTGGGCTATTCTTATCGGCTTATTGGTTGTCGGCATCCTCATGGTCACGGGGCCTTTTATGTCGCGCTCGGCACCCTTACCGACCCTGAACATAGATGCTGCAAATGAACTGGACGTGGTATCTTCTGATGAACTCTCCACGGGCAGCGTCAGCGCAGAAAGAAAGCTTCAGATGCCGACCCCCTCAGGCAACCAATCCATCGCCGTTTTACCTTTTGATGATTTTTCACCCGATAAGGATCAAGATTATTTTGCCAAAGGCATTTCCGAAGAGTTGCTCAATGTCCTCACCCGCATTGAGGGGCTTCGGGTGGCCTCGCGTACTTCGGCGTTTGCGTTTCAAGACCAAGACAAAAGCGTGAGTGAAATCGCGCAAGCTCTGAATGTCGCTCATATATTAGAAGGCAGTATCCGCAAGGCAGGCAGTACACTCCGCATTTCGACACAATTAATTAATACAGCCAATGACCAACCGATCTGGTCAGAAACTTATGATCGCCCTCTCTCCGCCCAAAACATTTTTGACGTGCAAGATGAAATTGCCGCCGCGATTGTCAATGAGCTTAAAGGTCGTCTCTCTTTTAAGCCCGAAGGCTCTGCAGGGCGCACCGTCTCATTAGAAGCCTATGAGCTTTATTTAAAGGCGATCGAAAAAGCCAATCAGCGCCTGCCGGGGCCGCTCAATGAAGCGATCGAAATATTTGAACAAGTCATCACTCTGGATCCGAATTATTCTCAAGCTTATTCAGGGCTGGCTGACGCTTATATGTTCTCTTTCGTTTATGGTGGCCAAAACCGTGACACGACACGTGCACAGGCGTTGAAAAACATTGACCGTGCTTTGTCGCTCTCGCCTGCATCTGCCGAGGCGCTCTCCAGCAAATCAATGTATGCGCATATGTTTAGAACGGGCTCTGATGTGACCGACTCCATTAAATTTGCAGAGGAGGCGATAAAAGCCAACCCCAATTACTCCATCGCCTATCATCGTTTGGGGCACGCTTATGCCACGCAAGGTAATTATGAGGAAAGCCTAAAGGCCTTCGAAAAGGCCCGTGAATTTGATCCCTTGTCGTCTTCGATTTTAAGTAGTCTGGCACGCATACAAAACCTCATTGGAGATTGGAAGGCTGCCAAAGCCACGTCTCTGGATAATAGAAGGTGGAACCCCAACCAGCCGACAGGCTATATCTACCTGTCTTATTTCAATTTCATGCAGGGCAATTATGTAGAGGCACATAGTCTCGCAAAAGATGCGCAAGCGTTGAACCCGGCCTACCCCGCAAATGCCGTCATCTTGCAACAGGTATATCTCAAAGCCCGTATGTTTGAAGAAGCTTCAAAAATTGTCGTGAATGAAGACGTTCAGCCCTATGCCGGCACAAATAGTTACGCCAAAGCAATTATCGCCATTGAAAAAGGGGAGTTAGATAATATTGCAACCCTTATCAGCGATATTGAGGATGATAATATTAAAGATTTTGAGGATACGAAAAAGGCAGCAATCGCTCATTACTTTACAGGTAATTATACAGAGGCCCTCCCACTCTTTGAAAAGGCGATTGCAGGCTTAGGTTTAGATAAGGACGAGGCCAATATCGATAATTTAGTCTTCATGACCCAGGCTCTTGCTGTGTTTGAACAAGAGAACCACCCAAGCCGTAGCCTGTATCAAGACAAGCTAAACCGCTATTTTGGAACACGTAGCTACATTGATTTTGAGCGCCAAGACGAGTTGTCGGCCGGAGCGATGCGCTTAGCTATGAGTGATACACCGGAAAAAGCACTCTCGTGGATAAAGCGCATGATAGAGCTCGGCCAAGCTGATATGACGCTGAAAGAGCCTGCTTTTGACAGTTTGCGCAGAAATGCGCAATTCAGAGACCTTGAAATCAAAATGAATGAAAATCGTGATGCGCTAAAAGCTGAACTACAGAAACAACGTGCCAATCCCAAAGAAAACTGGCTCCCGTTTGATTAGGTATTGCGTTTTAAATCCGCGATATTCTTCTCCCAATTCTGCCCGTCAAAATGAACCACATTTCGCACATTAAGGGTGTTTCCCACAATACATCGTAAGTTCACGCTCCATTTGTCAGGATGGCTGCGAGGGCGGTAAAGAGGCTTTACCCCGCAAGTTTGGCAGAAATAATGCTGCGCTGTGTGCGTCCCGAAAGTATAGAGCGCCAAATGCTCACGTCCTTCAATAAATATAAGGTCTTCTTCAGGAATGAAGACATGTTGATATCCGACCATAGAGCATAGTGAGCAGTTGCAATGGGTCACATCTACCTCAGGCACAGACTTAAACGTGAATTTGACCTCCTCACAATGACATTGGCCTTTATGTTCAATTGTTTTGCTCATAAGTCATCATAAGCGCTGGACGAGCGATGGCAATATCAGCGATAAGCACGGTATGACCGAACATTGCCAATTATACCTAATTACACCGCCAAAAATCGACAATATCACGGCGTTTTTAGAAGATTTAGAAGCGGCATTAGCGGCGGCCCCAGTGGCTTGCCTGCAAATTCGCCTCAAAGACGTAGAGGATTCAGCCCTTATTCAGGCAGGACAGGCTATTGTCCCTCTCTGTCACCGGTTTGGCGTGAACGTTCTGATGAACGACCGACCTGACTTGGTGGCGGCAATAGACGCAGATGGAGCTCATATCGGACAAGAGGATATGGACTATTTTTCATCTCGCGAACTGTTAGGCGGGGATGCCATTCTAGGTGTTACCTGCCATAATTCGAAAGGTCTCGCCTTTGAGGCCGCCTCTGCCGGGGCAGATTATGTGGCTTTTGGGGCGTTTTTCGAAACACCGACCAAAACACCCAAAGCTCGCGCAGAATTGGAGATTTTGGAATGGTGGCACGAAGCTGTCGAAATACCGAGTGTGGCGATAGGCGGCATCACGGTGGACAATGCGAAACAGGTTATAGAGGCGGGCGCGGATTTTATCGCTGTCAGCTCGGGCGTTTGGACCCACAAGGATGGGCCCGCAGCAGCAGTATCGCAATTACATTCGCTTTGCTTGGCTCATTCACCTCATTAAGTTTGGCCCCAACGGCATTCGCCAATACGGCGATAACAACGACAGAAGGCCGTGCCAATTTTGAAGCGGCATTAACAGCCTACCAAAATGGAAAAATGGCGCAGGCTTTGAGCCTGAGTAAAACGGCGGCGCGGGCGGGTAATTCAGATGCGGCCGTCATGGCGGGACATATTTTACGAAAAGGTGAAACGGGGCTTATTGATTTGCGTGAAGCGCGGCGCCTGTATGATATTGCAGCGCTAAAGGGCCATCCAGATGCCCTGATTGCCTTGGGCGAAATGGGCATTCGTCAACAAGGCGGCCTGACAAAAATAGATGCGGTGTCTTACTTAACGCGCGCCGCAGAAGCGGGCCGCACCGACGCAATGCGCGCCCTCGCGGGTCTGTATCGGACGGGCCAAGGCATTCAAGCAGATCCCGCGCAAGAAAAATATTGGCTTGAGAAAGCCTCTCAGAGTTTTGATCCTATAGGGGCCAGAGCGCTCGGCGACAGCCTCTTTGAAAGTGACCCTAAAGCCGCCTTGAAGGCTTATGAGCAAGCGGCGACAGCGGGCGATGTTGAAGCCGCCTATATCGCAGGCGTTATGTATGCTGAAAATTTTGATATTCGCCCTGACGAGCAAAAATCCGCAAACTGGCTCCGTGTGGCAGCAGAGGGCGGACACCCTGCCGCTATGGCCGATTACGGTCTCTTGGTTTATCAAGGCGTGGGCGCGCCACGATCCGAAAAGCAAGCCGCCGCTTGGTTCCAAAAATCAGCCGAAGCCGGAGATAGCGAAGGGCAGTTCCTCTATGCCTTTACTTTGGCCAAAGGCGAAGGCGTGGCTCAAAGCTTTGGGGGCGCATATTTTTGGTTATTAAAATCTATTGCCAGCGCCAAAAATCTCGAGGGCATTGATGTCTATAATCAAGACCGTATGACCCTTAAGCAGCGGCTTGAGGATAATGTGAGTGGAGATATTCTCGACCAAGCCAAAGCGCGGTTTGAGAAAGAGTAGCACTAACTTACAAAATCAATTGCCATATGACGATTTCAGGCTAACAAAGACTCTAAATAATTTGAGGGCTAGAACATGGCAGAGTCAAAAACCGTAAACCCGGAACCTGCAAAAGGATTTTTAGCATGGGTCGAACGGACAGGTAACCGCCTCCCTGATCCTGTTTTTATCTTCTTTTACCTGATTATATTTGTTGTCATTATTTCTGTATTGGCAAGTTTATTTGGTCTTTCAGCAGATCACCCCGTTCAAAAAAATACAGACGGAACGCCCGTATTGATTAAGTCCGCGAGTCTTTTATCCCCTGAGAATATTCAAAGGCTTTGGGTCGAAATGCCGAAGACCTTCACGCATTTCCATCCGCTGGGTTACGTCCTTGTGGTCATGTTAGGTGCGGGCGTGGCGGAACGCTCAGGCCTGTTTGCCAGTGGTATCCGCCAAGCCGTTCGAGGTGCGCCGCTGTTTTTGCTGACACCTGTCGTCGCTTTGGTCGCCATGCTGTCCAACCATGCGGCGGATGCCGGTTATGTCGTGATGATACCTCTGGCCGCCATCATATTTGCGTCTGTTGGCCGTCATCCCATGGCAGGTATTGCGGCGGCCTTTGCCGGAGTGTCCGGCGGGTTTTCTGCGAATATTTCGCCGGGACAGCTCGACGCGCTTTTATTCGGCATTACCGAAGCCGCTGTTGACGGGGCAGGTATCGACCCGAGTTGGACCATGAACATTGCAGGGAACTGGTATTTCATCGCCGTCTTGATGGTTATTTATCTGCCTGTGATTTGGTATGTGACGGATAAAATTATTGAGCCGCGCCTCGGGAAATGGGTGCCGGATGAGCGCCAGGCCGCTGAATATGGCGACGAAGACAAGCCGCTGACGGACGCACAGAGAAAAGGTTTACGCCGTGCAGGTCTTGCTATTTTAGGCGTGTGCGTACTTTGGGCTATCATGACATTCATGCCGGGGACACCCTTATTGGCGGATGAGAATGCGCCTGTCGGTCAAGAATGGTATGTCACGGCCACGCCGTTTTTCCGCTCACTCGTTGCGGGCTTTATGGTTTTATTCCTCGCCGCAGGTTGGGCTTATGGCAGTGCGGCAGGCACAATAAAAAATCATCGCGACCTCGTGGATATGATGGCCGAAGCCATGAAAGACATGGGCTATTATCTCGTTCTCGCTTTCGCAGCCGCGCATTTTGTCGCCATGTTTAATTGGTCTAACCTTGGACTTATCACGGCCGTTCACGGCGCAGATGGTATTGAGGCCAGCGGACTACCGCTGCCGATTGCACTTGGGCTCATTGTCCTTTTTACAGGTCTTTTGAATTTGTTTGTTGGATCAGCTAGTGCGAAATGGGCGCTCTTGGCCCCTGTTCTTGTGCCTATGCTAATGTTGCTGGGTGTTAGCCCTGAAGGCGCGACAGCGGCTTACCGCGTCGGTGATGGTGCGACCAATATCATCACGCCGCTTATGGTCTATTTCCCACTTATCCTTGTCTTTGCCCAGCGTTGGCAGAAAGATTTCGGCATTGGCAGCTTAACCGCAATGATGATCCCTTACTCGGTCTGGCTATTAATCTCGGGCGTTATCTTGATGATGGTTTGGATTTTCTTAGGCATCGACCTTGGACCAGGCGCGCCCATTGCTTACACATTGCCAGGCTAGCATGTCGCTGACCTCACAAGTCTATCATGAAACATTTTATAGTATGTGAGGCCTGTTGAAGGTTTAAGGGATTTATCTCTTATCCCCTGAAAGGTCACCGCAGAGGGTTAGGCTTCCCCTCGCTCCTCTCTGCAAAATTTGCAGGGTTGGTTTATCTCTCCCGACGAACCAACCCTGATAAATTTAATTCTCTAAAGTTCTCGCAAGACGGAAACCGTAATCATCATAGCGATAATCCGTGGTATAACGCAGGCGTTTTGAGGCCCGCATTTGGTAGCCATGTGTGACCCAAGACCCCCCCCGCATCACACGGAATTTACAATCACCATCTAAACGCGCGCGCCCATCGCTGGGGGCATTATCATGGCTCGGTGACCAACAGTCTTCTACCCACTCATACACATTGCCGTGAATATCATGCACGCCAAACCGGTTGGCCTGGAAACTGCCCACGGGCAGGGTCTTGCGACGATACGTTCCTGTGGCTCCGCCGCCATAAGGGTGCTCGCCGTTAAAATTGGCTTGCGTGGCAGAGATGCTATGCCCCGTCGAAAACGGCACCTCTGCCCCGCCTTTGGCAACATATTCCCACTCGGCTTCCGTTGGAAGACGATATTGTAAACCCGTCTTCTTATTCAGCCATTTGATATAAGCTTGAGAATCATTCCAACTTATATTGATGACGGGTCTATTGCCTTTTCCCCAGCCCCCGTCTTTGGGCATATAACCGCGACAACCGCCGTCAGCGACGCATTTGGTCCAATCATTGAAAGTGACTTCATGCTTACCGATTTCGAATGTGTGTGAAAGTGTGATTTGGCGTTGCGGGCCCTCATTCATGTCGCGTTTATGCTCACTTGCCGGGCTGCCTAACATGAAGCTGGCAGGGCGGATCGTCACCATATTCATGTCTGAGGGCGAAGGGCGTGCATGATCAATAATGCGTCTTATTTTAGCGCGAGGGGCCGCGATGCCGATGCTCGCATATTGCTCACTTTCTGCGTCTGCAGAATTAGACGGATCCGCCGAACAATCTGTCGGAACGACAAAGCTGGCCCCGCCCAGGAGTAATGCACATATTCCAGTAATCATTCTCATGAACGTCTCTCCTCGTTCCCCTTGGAATGAGACTGGACGTTTTTTTCCTTTTTTTCAAAGCTATCTGCTTCCTAGGGTTAAGAGGACGTTACGCCTCTTTAATCATTAAGCCGTTCTTTAATGGTCATATCCGGGATTGGTTCGCGCGAGTTTCCGCATCAAACCCGGCCAAACGAGGTTGTCCCCCATGCCCGGGACAAAAGCCGCAGCGCCCTGCATATAGACCTTATCTCCCATTTCTTCCGGCTCTTCAATAAGGTGTTCTTCCCCCCCGACAGATTGCGCAAAGATTTGGGCTTTACAGGCATTTTCTAAAAAATACATGCGCAGGAACGCCGTGCCGCATGTCTTACCTAATGTCAGCGTGCCGTGATTTCTCAGCATTAAGAGGCTTTTGCTGCCAAGGTCATTGACGATGCGTTCACGCTCATCAATGTCGAGCGCAATGCCTTCATAATCATGATAGGCAAGATCGTTATAAACTTGCATGGACATTTGTGTGTAACGGCGCAGACCCTTTTTCTGCGCCGAAACCGCCATCCCGTAAGGTGTATGAACATGGATGACACAACCCGCATCTTCGCGCGCCATATGCACGGCAGAATGAATCGTAAAGCCCGCCGGATTGATAAAATAAGGTGTCTCCTGACAAATCTTACCCTCCGTATCAATTTTTACGAGGGCAGATGCCGTCATCTCATCAAACATCACACCGTAAGGATTGATCAAAAAGCGGTGCTCGCCATTTTCGTCGGGCAAGCGCGCGGAAATATGTGTGAAGACCAGATCTGTCCAACCATGCAGAGCGCATAGGCGGTATGTTGCCGCCAATTGCTTTCGCAAATTCCACTCAATGTCGGACACTTTACCTTCTAGTCTGGGAATTTCAGTCGGGTCGGGAATCATAAATCCTGCATCAACGTTCATTGCACTATGTTGGGTCATATTCAGTCCTCCGGATAGTTTTCATACTATGCGACAATCAAGGCGGCGTTGGCAAGGGACGACACAGCGTTTAAAGACACCGCATGATAACTATTCAAACATTTGGGACATTACCCAATGGAGACACTGTGCAATCTTACAGATTGCGGGCACCCAACGGTATAAGTACCACACTGTTAAGTTATGGCGCGACATTACAGTCTTTCTGCCTGCCCAACAGAAAAGATATCGTCTTAGGTTTTGACACGCTAGACGGATATTTGGGTGACCACCCTTATTTTGGCGCGGCGATCGGGCGCGTGGCCAATCGTATTGAGAATGCGCGTTTCACCATTGATGGCAAATTTTATTCTGTAATAGCAAATGAAAAAAACAATGCTTTACATGGCGGCCCTATCGGATTTGACCGCGTTAACTGGCAAGGAGAGATAGACGGCCAAGCTGTTATTTTCCGTCATACCAGCCTGGACGGGCATCAAGGTTACCCGGGAACCGTCACAGCTGAGTTTCGTTACGCACTTGATAATGAAGGCCTCCGCATTGATATGCGTGCGCAAACAGATGCCCCGACGCCGATTAATTTAACAGCACATAGCTATTTTAATCTTGGCGGAAACACTGTTCAAACTCATGCGCTGTCATTGGAAGCCACAAATTATTTTGTGACTGATGATGGCGGAATTAATCAAGGCCAATTCGCGGCTATCGAAAACGGAGCATTCGATTTTCACGCCTCAGAGAAAATTTCAAATGCAAAAATGGATCATCACTTCATTGTGCCCGGAACAGGCATGAGAAAGATGGCGACTTTATTCTCACCGGACAGTTTAGTCCGATTAAAGGTCCTGTCAGATCAACCTGGTCTTCAAGTCTACACAGCTTTCAATATGAAAGATATCCGCGGCAAGACGGGAAAGCTCTACTCCAAGTTCGCAGGTATCGCCTTTGAACCGCAATTCCCGCCAAATGCAATAAATCTATCAGATCAACCCGAGAGTCTTCTTCGCCCCGGGCAAATCTGGGCGAAGACGGTTTTATATAAAGTTGAGTGTTTAGAGACAGCTTGACGCTTTGACCCACTCAAGGCCCTGTGCTTCGGCAACGGCTTCAATTGTGAGCTTGCCTTCACACACATTCAATCCATTTAACAAGTGGGGGTCAGAGCGAAGCGCCTCTTTCCACCCCAAACGCGCCAGACGTTTGGCGTGTGCGAGTGTGGCCGCATTCAAGGCATAGGTTGATGTCCGCGCGACGGCGCCCGGCATATTGGCCACGCAATAATGAACAACCCCATCGATAATATAGGTTGGGTCAGCATGGGTTGTGGCGCGCGACGTCTCGAAACACCCGCCTTGGTCAATCGCAACGTCGACAAGAACCGCGCCTTCCAACATCGTCGATAAATGCTCTCGACGCACAAGTTTTGGAGCAGCGGCACCCGGTATGAGAACAGCGCCAATGACGAGGTCAGCCGTGGTCAAAAGCTCATCGAGAACGCTGGGTGTCGAGCGTATAACCTGAGCTGTATTGCCAAAGTGATTAGCCAACCACTCCATTCGCTCATTGTTTCTGTCTAATATTGTGACATTGGCATGCATACCCACAGCCATCTGGGCTGCATTGAATCCGACATCCCCGCCGCCAATAATGACGACTTTAGCAGGCGCGACACCCGGAACTCCGCCCAACAAGACACCACGGCCACCGCCGTCTTTCTGAAGCGCTCTCGCGCCAACTTGAATGGACAACCGCCCAGCGACTTGGCTCATGGGAGTCAAAAGCGGCAAGCCTCCGCTATCATCCGTGACGGTTTCATAGGCAATACAGACCGAACCGCTGTCAATTAAGTCTTTCGTCTGCTCTGGGTCAGGGGCCAAATGAAGAAAGGTATAAAGGATTTGACCCGGACGGAGCATCTCACGCTCACCCGCTTGAGGCTCTTTGACTTTTATGATCATTTCGGCGGTATCGAATATTTCTTTCGCCGTATTTGCAATCTTGGCCCCTGCAGCTTCATAATCTTCATCAAAGGCACCAATGCCTGATCCTGCCAAAGTCTCGACGACAACGGATTGCCCGTCTTGGATCAGCTCGGCAACAGACTCAGGTGTCAGACCTACCCGGTATTCGTGATTTTTGATTTCCTTAGGGACACCAATCAGCATATTCATCTCCAGATTTTTCATGAGCGAAATAGCAAATTCGAGTTAGATTAACGCCCTAAATATATTCGACAATATAGATTTTTTATATATATAATTCTTATAAACACGCTTTTTATAAGATAATTTCCTATGATTGATGATATAGACCGCAAGATACTCACATTGCTCCAGAAGAATTGTCGGCTCTCTATTGCCGATATTGGCGAAAGTGTTGGCCTCTCCGCTTCTGCGTGTCACCGTCGTATCGGCATATTGGAAAAGGACGGCGTGATTGAACGCTACGCGGCACGTTTAAATGGCGAAAAGCTAGGTTTCAATATGACTTTCTACGTTGACGTCACGCTCGAGGGTCAAAGTGAGGCTATATTATCAGCCTTCGAAAAAGCCGCCCTTGCGCGACCGGAAGTCCTTGAATGTCATCTTATGACGGGCAGCGCGGATTACCTCATTAAAGTGGCCGCGCCTGACACAAAAGATTACGAGCGCCTCTATCGTCGTGTGATTGCCGCCCTCCCTCACGTGAGCCGTATTCAGTCTTCATTGGTCATGAAAACTGTGAAACGTTGGACGGGTTACCCGCCGCGTGGCCCAATGACATAATTTTATGGCTGAAATTTCACTCAGAGAAACGAAAAAAGTCAGGCTTTTCCATAGACCACATAGATTCGATTGGGTATGCCACAGTATTAAACCCAAACCGCAAGATAGTTTGCATAGGACGGATGACAGAAGCTTTGGAATATTTCCGACCCTCAAAAGGCAAATGGCTTTTACGCAACAGCGCCCTCACAACGGTTCTTCTTTTAAGCGCGGTGAGTACACCCGCTTATGCACAAATTGGTACTAATCAAACAGCCGCCGGCACCAACCGTCCGCTTGACCTGCCTGAGAACAGCCCTTTTAGAGATCCTGACCTCTTTTACTTAGAGGCGGATAGTCTGACAAATGACGATAAATCAGGTGTCCTGACGGTATCCGGAGAGGTGGAAGGGCGTTATGAAGACAGGTCCTTACGCGCGGATCAGGTCGTGTATGACCGCAATACAGGCCGCATCGTTGCAACAGGGAACGTGACCCTGGTCGATGCCACAGGCTCTGTGCAATATGCAGACAAACTTGAATTATCCGAAGAATTTGAAGCCGGTACGGCAACGAATTATACAGGTCGCCTCGAAGGGGGAGGTGTTGTTGGCGCACGATTTGTTAATCGTAACACCCAAGAAGAGTTTGAATTTTATAATGCTTACTACACAGCTTGTCAGATCTGTGAACAAGACGGTGAAAATAAACGGCCCTCTTGGCGTTTGCGTGCGAAACGCGTCCGCCAAGACAAAGATACACGCACAATCCGTTATAATGACGCCGTTCTCGAACTCCTCGGCGTGCCTGTTTTTTACACACCTTATATGGCCCACCCGGACCCAAGTGCAAAACGTGCCAGTGGTTTGTTAACGCCTTTTATCGGCCTTCAAAGTGATAAAGGTGTGGCCTTTCAAATACCCTATTATTGGGCCGTCGACGATTATAGCGAAGCAACTTTGACCCCTCGCTTTTTTTCGAGGGTCAATCCTCTTTTGGAGTATCAACTCGCCCGAAGGTTCCACACAGGCCGTATCGATATTGAAGGCAGCTTTACTTACGCCAGCATTTTTGATCGCAATGGAAACAGTTTTGATGATCCGACGCGTTTCTTGGATCCCAGCACAGCTCCGACCGGAAAACGGCTACGTTCTCATTTTTATGCGGATGGTTATTTCAGCCCGAACAATTTTTGGGATTACGGTTTTGGGGTTCAATTAGCTACAGATGATAACTATCTCAATCGCTATGATTTAAATGAAGCGCCCAGTGCTCGCGGTATCTATGAGACAGAAAGTCGGCGCAATACGTCGCAAGCCTTCTTGGTCGGTCAAGACAATGATGTGCGCTTCAGCATCTCAACGGTTGGCTTCCAAGATTTACGCTCCAGAGTTTTAGAGCTAGATGACGGAAGATTAAGCTATAGTCCTTTTGATGATAGTGCCCTGCCTATCGTTGCGCCAAAAATCGGAATTGAGACATATTTTACTGACCCTGTTTTGGGAGGGCGGTTGAAGGCTTTCGGGGACACAGTATGGCTCACCCGAAAGGTTGGGGAGAATTATGGTCGCGCTACGACAGGCCTTGATTATTCAAAAACGTGGATCGCGCCCGGTGGTATTGAAGTAAAGCCTTTTGCAAACGCCCGCTTTGATTATTTTGATATCGAAGAGGATAGCGAGGCCAAAAATACCTTTACGCGAACGCTGGCCCAGGTCGGAGCGGACATTCGTTACCCTTTTATTAAATCAGGCGGCACTGTTAACTGGACGCTTGAACCTCGTGTTCAGGTGACAAATAGCTTCGGCGAGGCAAAGCTGGAAGAGTTTCAGGCGACATCGGGGGCCTTACTGTTCCAAGACGGCACAGATATTGATTTAGACCAAGGTCTACTCTGGAATCCTAATAAAACGACAGGTTATGATCTCTGGGAAAAAGGGTTCAGAGCAGATATTGGCGGATCAATTACCGCAGATTGGAATAATAGCCGTGCTCATCTTTTCGTTGGTCAAAGCTACTCCAGCGGTACGGATGATATTTTCGACGCGAATTCAGGTTTGGACGGCAATTCTTCAGATCTTGTTGGTTTATTTGAATTAGATCTTGGGAGCAGGTTTAGAGCCTCAACGCGCGTGCGCTACGACGAGGATGAAAATGAATTCCGCCGTATTGATGCCACAGCCAGTTATACAGATAAGCGCCTTAACGCCCAAACCCGCTATTATCGTGTCGAAAGTAGTTCTATAAACATCGCAGCCGCACCCTCCGAAGAAGTTTCAGGCTCAATTGGTTTCAAGCTCACTGATAAGTGGAGCACGCGATATAGCGGGTTTTACGATATTGATACTGACAGCTTCCGGCGACAGTCTGTCATACTTGCCTATCAAGACGACTGTACGCTCATTGAGCTGACCTATAGCAAAGATAATGTAACAGATGATGCTATTCGCGACACATCTGGGTTTGGTATTCGCATTGCTCTTTTGACACTCGGTGATACGGGTAATTAATGCGCGCGTCTCATGTTTGGTGAATTGCGCTAACCAACAAAAGATTTCTCAACAACAAATTCCGCAGGCTGAGAATTAGACCCTTCGGTTAAACCAAAACTGGCGACTAATTTTGCTGTATCGTCAATCATCTCTTTAGAACCACAAATCATCGCACGATCCTCTGCGGAATTTAACGGCGGGTTTCCGGTCTCTTCAAAAAGTTTTCCGCTTTCAATTAAATCAGTAATACGACCCTGAAGTGGATAATCTTCGCGTGTGACAGATGTTATATGTTTAAGCTTATCCCCGATCATCTCGCCGACCAAGGGGTCGTCTTTAAGGCTCGCGACAAGTTCCAAACCATAAGTGAGCTCGGACTTTTCCCGACAAGTCTGCGTCAAAATCACTTCTTCGAACCGCTCATAAGTTTCAGGATCACGAATGAGAGAGGCAAAGGGGGCAATACCTGTTCCCGTAGAAAACATGTAAAGGCGCTTGCCCGGCAAAAGCGCGTCCAACACCAAAGTACCGACAGGTTTGCGGCCTAAAAGCACAATATCACCTATTTTTATTTTTTGCAGGCGTGAGGTCAACGGACCGTCGGGCACTTTGATAGAATAAAACTCCAAACACTCATCCCAGCTTGGAGACGCCACAGAATAAGCCCGCATAATCGGGCGTTTTTGATCAGGCAGAGCCGGCAGACCAATCATGATGAATTCGCCGGTACGAAAACGAAAAGATTGCGGACGCGTGATCTTAAACCGGAACAAACGATCCGTATAATGCTCGACTTCGAGCACTTTTTCTTCAGTAGGGGCGTTTGACATGAGAGTGTTTCCGAGGCTTCCTTACGCGTTCTTAGGCCATATAGGGGGCAGGTCTTCTAAAGGCAACATCCTATATAAGGAACGACTGTTCTATATACAGAACAATTTATCCGAATAATCATATTTGAGCCTTTTCGCGTAAATGACTAGCCTTGTGGCAGCTCAAGTCGTATTTAGAATCAAAACATAAAAGAGCCTATGTCAAACCCGACCTTACACAGTCATTTTAAAACCCAATCTTACAAAGATTGGATGGCACTTGTCCAATCCGGATTGCGCGATGCGGACTTTGAAAGCCTTGTAAAACGAACAGACGATAATATCACTCGCGGTCCCCTTATGAATGCTAAGGACAGACCCGACTCCATCATCCCTTTGCCAAGAGCCAATGCGCCAATGTTGGAGGGACGGCCATGGCATATATGTGCGCCCGTCCGCGACTCTGATCTGGCCTTTGCGAATGAACAGCTTTTAGCTGACCTCACAGGCGGGGCGAGTGCTTTGGATGTCACAATCGGGAATGGCGCGATTGAGCTGAGAAATCGTGCGGATTTTAAGCGCCTTCTCGAAGGTGTTTATTTAAACCTTGTGCCCATGCGATTTGATATACGGGATAATATTTTTAAGACCGCTAAGCTCATTTTGGATGGAGACGCCCTCAAAGCCACACCAACGGATTTGGGGCTTGATCCTTTAGGCTTATCTCTCAACGGTAGCGAGACAGATATAACGCCCTTGGCAGATATCATCAAAAATGCCCCCGAGAATATAACCGTCATTTCTATAAACGCCGCACTTGCCCATGAGGCGGGCGCAACAGAGGCCCAAGAGTTGAGCGTTATGGCGGCGAGTGCAGCCATTTACTGGCGTCGATTTGGAGCCCAAACAAAACTCTCAGTGCGTTTGGCCGCTGATCAAGACGGGCATCTCGGTATTGCCAAAATACGGGCCGCCAGACGGATCATTACCCGGGTCGCCGAAGCCTTTGGGGCTGACAGGTCTATCGCCATTCATTCTGTAACGAGCCTTCGTATGATGCAGACGGTTGACCCTTGGACGAACCTTTTACGTGTCATGGCTGCAGGGTTCGGTGCTATCTGTGGCGGGGCTGAATATATAACAGCGAGACCCTTCACGGATGCGGTCTCGGGTGACCCGCGATTGGCGACCCCTTTTGGCTACCGCATTGCCCGCAATATGCAGATGATGATGATGGAAGAAAGTCATTTAGGCCAAGTCAGTGACGCCGCTTATGGTAGCTATTTCCATGAGAGACTGAGCGAAGATTTGGCGCATGCCGCTTGGACAGAGTTTCAAGCGATTGAAGCGGGCGGGGGCATTGGGACCCTGCTCGAAACAGGCGCTCTGAAACAGGCGATTGCTGCGGCGAAAGCAGAGCGTGAGGCAAAAGGCGACCCCATTCTTGGCGTGACATTACATCCCGCAAAAACTGTCCGCCCTGCAGTTCTGAGGGAGGCCTAGAATGAACCATCCTGATTTTACAAAACTGGATCTGGGCCCAGCTCAAATACATGAGGCCCAAAAACTCGAGACTAATGGGCGTGAATGGATGTCACCCGAAGGCATCGCTATTCAACCGCATTATGGACCGGAATCGGTAGGCGCGCTTTGCTATCTCGATACAATGCCGGGCTTTGCGCCCTATATTCGCGGGCCCTACCCGACTATGTATGTCCAGCGCCCTTGGACTATTCGCCAATATGCGGGGTTCTCCACGGCCGAAGACTCCAATGCATTTTATCGGCGTAATCTGGCAGCAGGTCAGAAAGGTCTGTCCGTGGCTTTCGATCTCGCTACTCATCGTGGATATGATTCGGATCATCAGCGCGTACCGGGGGATGTTGGTATGGCGGGTGTCGCGATTGACAGCCTTTACGATATGCGTGTTTTATTTGACCAAATTCCGCTCGATCAAATGTCTGTCTCCATGACGATGAACGGGGCCGTCCTGCCTGTGCTAGCACTCTATGTGGCGGCCGCCGAAGAACAAGGCGTGAGCCAAAGCCAACTTGCGGGCACCATCCAGAATGACATTCTGAAAGAGTTCATGGTGCGCAATACTTATATCTATCCGCCCAAACCGAGCATGCGCATCATCGGCGACATCTTCGCGCATACGTCTGCCCACATGCCGAAGTTTAATTCGATTTCGATTTCCGGCTATCACATGCAAGAAGCAGGTGCATCCGCTGATATAGAGCTGGGCTATACAATTGCCGATGGCTTGGAATATGTACGGACAGGTCTGGCGGCAGGAATGAATATTGACCGCTTTGCGCCGCGGCTTTCTTTCTTCTGGGCGATAGGCATGAATTATTTCATGGAAGTCGCGAAGATGCGAGCTGCGCGCTTATTGTGGGCGCAGCTCATCACGCCCTTTAGTCCGGAGAATCCAAAATCAACCATGCTCCGTACGCATTGCCAGACATCAGGTTGGTCACTGACCGCGCAAGATGTATTCAATAATGTCGGACGTACGGCGATTGAGGCGATGGCAGCGGTGGATGGCGGCACACAAAGCCTCCACACCAATTCATTGGATGAAGCGCTCGCCTTGCCAACAGATTTCTCCGCCCGTATCGCGCGAAATACGCAAATCTTTCTTCAGACCGAGGGCGGGCATACCCGCCAAATTGATCCTTGGGCGGGCAGTTACTATGTCGAACGCCTGACGCATGATTTAGCTGAAAAAGCTTTAGGCCACATTCGCGAGGTGGAAACCTATGGCGGCATGGCGGCGGCTATTGAAGCCGGCATCCCAAAAATGCGGATCGAAGAGTCAGCGGCGCGCATTCAGGCCCGTATTGATTCAGGTGCGCAAACTGTGGTCGGCGTCAATAAATACCTATCGGATGAAAAAGATGATATTCCGATTTTAAAAGTCGATAATGCTGCCGTACGTCAAGGTCAGATAGCCCGCCTAAATCAATTGAAAGCCGATCGTGATACCGATGCTACAATGGCCGCATTAGATGCTCTCACCAAAGCGGCAGATACAGGCGAGGGCAACCTTCTTGCACTCGCAATTCATGCCGCCCGCAAAAAAGCGACGGTGGGCGAAATGTCCTATGCGCTCGAGAAGGTCTACGGCCGATATGAGGCTGAACCCGCTGGCGTAACAGGGGTTTATTCTTCCGCCTTTGATGAAAATAATCCGGCCTTTAAAGATGCCAAATCACGTATCTCGGCTTTCACGGAACTTGAAGGCCGCCAGCCGAAAATCCTGATCGCGAAAATGGGGCAGGATGGTCATGATCGCGGACAAAAAGTCGTGGCCACAGCGTTTTCAGATATTGGTTTTGATGTCGTCATTGGCCCGCTTTTTCAAACACCCGAAGAGGCCGCCAAGCTCGGCATAGATTCTGACGTCGACGTCATTGCCGCCAGCTCGCTCGCCGCGGGTCACCTGACCCTTGTGCCAGAATTACGCGACGCGCTGACAGCGGCCAAACGTGAAGACATTCTCATTGTTGTTGGCGGCGTCATCCCGCCCGAAGATATCGAAACGTTGAAAAATATGGGTGCCAAAGCTGTCTTCCCGCCGGGAACAAACATCCCAGAAGCGGTGCTAGAGGTTCTGGATGTAGTGAATATGCGATTGAGCCAAGGCAGCTAAATCAGAAATAATCGCGTCTAATTAAGAGAGCGCACCACAACGATCAAACTGATGAGCGCATAAGCCATGATGCCAAAAATGATCAGCGATTGTTGTGAGTTTTTGGTCACTGTTGATTTTGCCAGTGTCGACACTTGGTTCAAAAGTTGCGGCCATGTATAAGAGACGAAGTCACCTTGGCTCATCACAGAGACGAGACGGTCATCCTTATCGACAACGGGCAGACGGCGGAAACGCTCATTCGACATAATACGCAACCAGTCTGTCAGGTCGTCATCTTCGCGGGCTTTGCGCAATTCCGTTGACATAACAACGCTGACTTTTGTTTTTGCGGGATCAAGCTCAGGCGCCATAACGCGCTTAAAAATATCGCGCTCTGTCATTAGGCCTAAAACTTTATTGTCTTTATCCGTCACGATGATAGAGCCAAAATTCTTTTCCGCCATGAGCTTCACAGCGGCCAATACCGTCATATCAGGCCCGCAGGTTAGCGGGATAGGTTTGTTTCCATATTCAGGGCGGTCTTTTATCATCATAATCGTATCTCTCTGTTTGATGTCATATAGAGTTGTTACGCGTGGCAATGTGTTTCAGTTGCCTTATCCCACGACCCTAGAACTTAAAGTGTTCTTAAAGCTCGCTAAATCGCTTATGGTTGCAACTAATTGGGTGCCGCCAAACGACACGACAAAATGGTATTATGTGACAACCTGATGCCTAACCGGGCATTGTGTCAAAGGCGGGAATGGACTCATCCAGAGTGACGCAATCCAGCTTACGGCTCACGAAGACATTGAATTGTGGTTTGATGTGGTCTTTTTCATTAATGCTGCCTGCCTTTAGAGCGAGGCTGCCGGGGTGGGTAACGTTCTTGCCAAACATTTGTGAGCCGCAATTCGGGCAAAAGATTTAACCCCACCTTCAATCTTCACATTCTCTTCGCTCATAAAAACAAGTGTGGCATAGGCCGCGCCAGAGACTTGTTGGCAATCCGTACAATGGCAATTCCCCATCATGGCAATATTGCCGTCGGCTTCGAACTTCACATTACAACAGAGGCATTATCCGGTTAGTTTGTCATGATGTGTCCATTTATTATGGCCTAATTATCTAGACATTCGGCCAATAAAAAACCCCGTGTAAAACGGGGTTTCTTTTTTTAATATTTGAAGAGGGCAGCTTACCCTCTGATGGTAAGCTCGATACCGATACGGCGACCTTTTTTCAACGGGCTGAATGTACCGACTGCTGGGTTATCCGCAAAAGGTTGATTGGTTCCGGTGCCGCGATTACTGCCATTTGTTGGTAATGGCGTGCCAAAAGCCCCCAACAAACCCGCACCAAATGGGACCTGTGTATCACCCCCTGCTTGGACATCATCCAAAAGGTTTTTCCCGAAAATCGAGAAGCTCACACCCTCAACAGGCGTATCCCAAGTGATGTTACCGTCCAACATATCGGCTGGGTTAATCCAACCAAAATTGTTATCCGTGTAGGCGACTTCATCTCTATGCTGGAAATTAATACGCGATGTTAATCCGCCCTTGTCACCCAAATCGGCTGAGTGAATAAACCCAATACCGTAAGTGGCTTCTGGAACACGAGGTATTGCCAGAGCGAGATCCGCATCATTTAACAAACCATCAGATGAAATATCGAACCGAACTTCATCATACTCAGCGTCAATAACGCCGACGTTCATTGTCATGAGAAGACTGTCCATGATGCGAACACGCGCATCCATTTCAAAACCCTTAATCGTCGCATCGGCAGTGTTCAGGATAAACTGAGACACCCCTGCACCCGGATCAGATAGATTCACTTCGCGCTGCATATCTTCGATATTCGTTAAGAACGCTGCACCATTTAATTGTACGATCCGGTCGAAAAAGTCTGACTTAAAACCAACCTCAAAAGCATCCACTTTCTCTTCATCAAAAGCGGGCTTGCCTGTGATTTCGAGTTGATCCGCCAGACGCGCTGGATCTGTAATGCGGAAGTTATATCCACCGGAGCGGAAGCCTTTTGTATAGGTGGCATAGGTTAAAAGACCATCATTCGGCGTAAACTCCAAACCAACTTTTGGTGTGAGATTTTCCCAAGAATCACTGTCATCAATGGCCAATGGGCACCCCCCTGCAATCACGCTACAGCGCTCTGCACGAGGGATAACAAATGCGACTTGACCGTCTTTCTCTTCTTTAGAATAGCGCAAACCACCTATCAAAGTCACGCTGTCGGAAATGGCATAGTCAACCTGTGCAAAGGCACCATAGACAGTGTGGTCTTGAGAGCCGCCGCCTGCGAAAGGTGCCAGAGTCGCAACAGGAACAGCTCTGAATTCATCATAAGCGACATTCTGGTCGAAATAATACAGGCCTGTTGTCAGGTCGATATTGCCAAATGTACCTGCATATCTCAGCTCATTGGAGATTTGATCTTGCTCCAACGCTGTATCAGAGTGAAAGGCAAAAGGCGGTAAAGCCGGATTGCTGGACAAAGCAGGCAGAGAGTCGATATCTCCATCTGTTGTAAGGTCTAAATTTCTATAGCCAAAAATATTTGTAATCTGGCCGTCACCAAAATCGACATCAATTGTTGTTTTCAAAGATGCCGTGAATGCTTCTGTCGAATAATCGCCTTCATTATCAATTGCGAAATCAAAGCTTTCGCGATCAAAGACACCTCGATTTTGCGCAGCAGGACCTTGGCCGTTGCTGTCAAAATATTCCGCTTTCAATAGGAAGTTTACCCGGTCTGAGGGCATAAATTCTAAGGCGCCGCGACCAATGAATGTTTCAGCTTTTCCGAAATTTTCGCCATTTGCTAAATTTACGAAATAACCGTCATCATTATTATAAAATCCGCCGACTTTACCGTTTAGCTTGCCTTCCACAATAGGTCCTGAAATCACGGCCTGGGCATAAGAGTTTAACCCGCCACGGCCGCTGTCTACAGGCGTTTCTGTGGCCAGGCGTACTTTATATTCAAATTCATCCGTTGGATTACCCGTATTAATGAGAACGGCTCCGCCCGTTGTATTCCGACCAAAGAGAAGACCCTGTGGGCCACGAAGAACTTCGACGCTATCCAGATCAAATAAATCTGTCACCACAGCGTTGTTGACGCCTAAATAGACGCCATCAACAAACACGCCCACCGCCGGGTCAATCGAAGGGATTGAAGAATTTATGCCAAGGCCGCGAATAGAAAAGTTCGCTGTGCCACGCGACGTTCCGATGTCATCTAGGGACACGTTAGGGGCCGAAAAGGATAAGCTTTCCAAATCAGTTACATTCAAAGCATCCAAAGTATCCGCGTTGAACGCTGTAATCGCAATTGGAATATCCTGAACATTTTCAGCATTCACTTTTTTCGTCGCCGTTACAATGATCTCATCCGTCAGCACATCAATGGCTGATTGACGATCTTGCGCAGCGGCTGCCCCTGCCGTGAGAAGAGAAAGAGAGAGTGCCATCGCACTCACTGAAAAAGCAGATCGTTTTGTCATAGTATTTTCCCGATGTTTATTATTTATATCGTATTATATACGCTTTATTGCCGTCTTACGCAGAATAATGGTTAATAGATGACAAAAAAAGGTTAAATCATCGCGTTTTTTGATAAGGCTGTGACAAATAAGCAACGGCTAATCAGGAACGTCCGTGATTAAAATGTGACGGGCATGATTTCTGAAGCGCGACAACCAGTTCTCTATCTTGGGATAATCCGCCAGATCAAACCCGCCCTCATCCGCGACATGTGTGTAAGCATAAAGGGCGATATCCGCGAGGCTGCGGGAAGAACCGACAAACCAGTCTCGGTTTGAGAGGTGGTTTTCTATAACATCTAAGGCCTGCTTCCCTTTTTCATATAAATTGGGTAATTCTCCCGCCCTTGTTTCCATCGCGTAATTATGAATGAATCGCGCGACAGCGATCGCAGGCTCGTGACGATATTGCTCCCAGAACATCCATTGCAGCATTTTCGCTCGATCATATTGATCTGACGGGATGAGGTTCGTCCCCTCGCCCAGATAAGACATAATCGCATTACTTTCGGCCAAAAAACGACCGTCTTTTAATTCCAGAAGAGGTATCTGACCGGCTGGGTTTTTCGCTCTATATTCAGGCATGTGAGTCTCGCCCTTATGAATGTCGATTGGAACGTGGGTATAGGTCTGTTCCAAATAGGACAGAACCCATCTGACTTTATAAGAATTGCCAGACGGCAGATAATCGTAGAGTTTCAATACCTTCATTCCTACATTTGCATGGCCCAGCCTTCGACATCCATCGCGGCCTGACGTACGGCCTCAGAGACTGTCGGGTGTGCATGACATGTTCGGGCGATATCTTCTGACGCGGCACCAAATTCTATCGCAATGCAAACTTCGTGAATCAAATCCCCTGCGAGCGGGCCAATGATATGGGCGCCGAGAATTTCATCTGTTTCCGCATGGGCAAGGATTTTGGCAAACCCGTCTGTTTCATGGTTACACCGCGCACGGGAATTCGCCGTGAAAGGAAACTTCCCTTTTTTATAAGGAATGCCCGCTGCCTTTAGCTCTTCCTCGGTTTGACCGACATTAGCGATTTCAGGGAAGGTATAAACGACGCCCGGAATAGCATTATAATTTACATGCCCGGCTTTACCTGCAATAATTTCCGCACATGCCGTACCCTCATCTTCGGCCTTATGGGCGAGCATGGGGCCGGTTGTGCAATCGCCGACGGCAAAGACATTTTTCGCGGATGTCTTGAAATGGTCTGTTTCGATAAAACCGCGCTTATCAGTTTTAATGCCTAAAACGTCCAGTCCAACATTTTTTGTAAAAGGGCGGCGACCAATACATACCAAGACAATATCTGCGTCTAGCTCTTTTTCTTTACCGCCTGCTGATGCCTCTGTCTGAACTTTTATACCTGATTTGGTTTTTTTAACGCCCGTCACTTTACGGCCCAGCTCAAATTTCATTTTCTGTTTTTTGAAAGTGCGCAAAGCTTGCTTTTGAATTTCGCCGTCTGAGCCTGGGAGTATATTGTCAAGAAATTCAATCACAGTGACCTCTGCGCCTAAGCGACGCCAAACCGAACCTAGCTCCAGACCGATAACGCCGCCGCCAATCACAATCATTTTTTCGGGTGTTTTTTGAAGATCTAAAGCCCCTGTCGACGAAACAATCGTTTTCTCATCTATGTCAACATTCGGAAGTGTGGCAACTTCCGAACCTGTCGCGATGACGATGTTTTTTGTCTGATAGACTTTACCGTCAACATCGACTTTTCCTTCGCCAATTATCTTCCCGAAACCAAATATACGCTCGACATTATTTTTTTTAAAAAGATAGTCGATACCTGATGTCAGGCCCTCGACGACTTTGTCTTTTGCACCGATCATCGCCGGAATGTCAGCTTCTACCGTGGCCTTCATGCCCATAGCCGGGAAATCTTGTGTTGCAGTTTCATAAAGCTCTGTTGCATGAAGCAAAGCTTTAGAGGGAATACAACCCACGTTCAAACATGTCCCGCCCAGTGTTTTGCGAGTCTCAATACAGGCCACTTTCAGGCCAAGCTGACCTGCTCGGATGGCACAATTATAGCCACCGGGACCACCACCTATGATGATGACATCATATATATCTGACATAAAAAACTCCGCGCGTTAAATCACAGCCGACTTACGCCCAGAGCCGATAAGCGTCAACGCCCTAGGGCGGTAATGTGTAATTATGCGCTTATAATTACGCGAGCGTACCGTCGCTCACCTTGCTGCGGGCCCAAACAACCTCAAATACACCAAGCAAGACAACGACAAGGGGCATGACCCAATAAGTCGGGCCGCCGGCCGCCTTCATTTCAGCCATTGTGAAGCTAGGAATGAAACAAATAATAGCGGCGATTAAAGATAAAATGAATAATGGTGCTGCCAGTTTCTTTCGTAATAAAAGCATGATGGCAGCAACCAATCCGCCCCAGACGGCAATCGCATATCCGGCTGAGGCCCAAATCGGATAAGCTTTACTCGCGGCCAACATTGCTTCGCCGTTTTCCATTGCCAAAATCGCTTCATCGGATGCCAAGCGGTCAAACAAGTACATAGCGCAGCCAAAAACATTCCAAAGCAGGAAAAGTGCGCCCAACACCCAAAAGAGTGTATTCGGTTTTGTTGATGTCATTTTAATCTCCCCTTTTTAAAGGAGATTATACTTTAATTAGCCATTTTGCAATTGGCCGTCTTTATAAGCGCTATATGCGGCCCAAAAGATAAAAATATTCACAATGATACCGGCCGTTGTCATACCCGTGGCTGACGGCCCCATGATCGTAAACCCGCCACGAAAAAAGGCATCTGCTAGCGTCAAAAGCGTCGCAAATATTGCCATCATAAACCAGTGATACGCGGTCTTACGGCGTAGCAAAAGAAACACAGCGCCAATCAAACCTGCGGAAATACCTGCAGCATGGGCAGCGCTCGCCCAAAATGGAGTCCCCATCAGATATTCGACTTGGCGCGCTTGATAGACTGCCAATAGCGTATCGTAATCATATTGTAGCTCAAATGTGAAACCAAGGAGTTGCACAAAGCTCCAAGCAACAGCAAAGCTGGCTAATATACCCAACCAACCATCTGTATAACGGATCTTCTCATCCCTATCCGAATAGACTTTATTGCGCTGTTCGTGCACGATATTAGACATGTTCATTCCTAAAACTTCTTTTGAAAGCTTTAGAATAAAAGATTTGAAACCTAGTAAATAATCAAGATGAATAGATCGTAAAAATAAGGCCGCGCATAGAGTCCATGCGCGGCCTTAAAATGACAAATATGTTGAGAAGCCTAGAGATCAAGTAAAAGGCGCTCCGGATCCTCCAAGCATTCCTTGACCCGCACCAAAAATGTGACGGCTTCTTTGCCGTCAACGATACGGTGATCATACGACAGCGCCAGATACATCATCGGGCGGATTTCAATTTTACCCCCAATCACGACAGGACGTTCTTGGATTTTATGCATCCCCAAAATGCCGGATTGTGGGGGGTTCAAAATCGGTGAACTCATCAAAGAACCATAGACTCCGCCATTGGAGATGGTGAACGTGCCGCCGGACATATCGTCCATAGAGAGCTGACCGTCCCGTGCTTTCGCCCCCAATTCACCAATGCCTTTTTCGACGCCGCCCAACGACAATTCATCACAATTTCGCAGAACAGGCACAACAAGTCCCTTATCCGTGCCGACAGCAATAGAAATATCATAGTAATTTTTGTAGATAATATCTGTTCCGTCAATTTCAGCATTGACGCTCGGCACATCTTTAAGCGCCTGCACACAGGCTTTCACAAAAAAGCTCATAAAACCAAGTTTGACGCCATGCTTTTTAAGGAACAGCTCTTTATATTCCGAGCGCATCGCCATGATATGGCTCATATCGGCTTCATTATATGTCGTCAGCATTGCCGCTGTATTTTGTGCATCTTTCAGACGACGCGCGATGGTCTGGCGCAAACGCGACATACGCACGTGCTCTTCACGCTCACCGAGCGCGCGCGGCGCTGATGGAGCCTGAACGGGCGCAGGCGCAGGCGCGGCAGATTTCGCAGCCGGTGGGTTTGCTTTTGCACTCAACGCATCCGCTTTCGTAATACGCCCGTCTTTGCCGGTGCCGGCAATGGCAGAGGCATCCAGATTATTTTCTTGTATAATGCGTGAGGCCGACGGCATCGGACGACCGCCTGTCGCCGTATTTGTCGGTGGCACTTTTGGCAACTCGCCTCCGGAACCGCCTTCATCACCGGCCCCTTTGGGTTGGACGCCTGTCGGAGCGTCAGAATTGCTTTCACCCAATCGGGCAATTGTTTGACCGACCGCTGCCACATCGCCTTCCGCAACAAGAAGCTCTGTAATCACGCCCGCGCGAGGCGCGACAAGTTCTTGAGCTGCTTTATCCGTTTCCAATTCCACAATGGGTTCGTCTTTGTCGACCGTATCGCCGACTTTTTTCATCCATGTCGCAATAGTGACTTCAGAGACAGACTCGCCTACATTTGGTACATCAATATCCAGAGCAGGGCCGGCAGCTGTCGCCGTGTCAGAACTTGGCGCTTTTGTTTGCGCTTTGACTTCAGCATCGCCCTTATCAGCCTTTTTTGTGCCGGACCCCGCACCTAATTTTGCGATCAACTGTCCAATCGTCGCGACATCCCCTTCGGCCACAAGAATTTCTTCCAGGACGCCATCTTCC
This sequence comes from uncultured Algimonas sp., assembly GCA_964352855.1. Taxonomy (GTDB): domain Bacteria; phylum Pseudomonadota; class Alphaproteobacteria; order Caulobacterales; family Maricaulaceae; genus Litorimonas. The sequence continues at coordinate 42,011 of CAYGTR010000005.1, forward strand.
GGGGACACAAGTTCTTGAGCCGCCTTATCTGTTTCCAGCTCGACCAGCGGTTCGTCCTTTTTCACGGCGTCGCCCGGCTGTTTAAACCAAGTCGCAATCGTCACTTCAGAGACGCTTTCGCCTACATTTGGAATCGTAATATCGGTCATATCAACTGTCTTTTTCCGTTACTTGGCAAAAGCGCCATCAAGAATGGCTTGCTGTTCTTTTTTATGTTTAGCCGCAATCCCTGTCGCCGTCGAGGCCGCAGGCGCGCGACCCACATATTTCAGGCGTGTCTGTTTTGCGCCAATCGCAATCAAGCTGTCTTCGATAAAGGGGTTGATGAAAGACCAAGCCCCCATATTTTTCGGCTCTTCCTGACACCAGATGAGTTCAGCATTTTTGAAACGGCTTAGCTCTTCTTGGATAGCATCATCGGGATAGGGATATAATTGCTCCACACGCAACAGATAAATATCATTGCGGTTTTGTTTCTCGCGCTCTTCAAATAGATCGTAATAGACTTTACCGGAACATAAAATCACGCGTTTAATTTTGGAATCCGCCACCAGTTTAATTTCTGTTGACTCTGGACGATATTGCGCATCATCCCACAACACGCGGTGGAATTCTGATTCCGGCCCCATTTCTTTAAGTGTCGACACACAAAGCTTATGACGCAGAAGGCTTTTCGGACTCATAACAATAAGCGGCTTACGGAAACCGCGCTTCAATTGACGGCGTAGGGCATGGAAATAATTAGCCGGTGTTGAGATGTTAGCTACCTGCATATTATCCTCGGCGCATTGCTGAAGGTAACGTTCCAAACGGGCGGAGCTATGTTCCGGGCCTTGTCCTTCATAACCATGCGGCAGCAGCATCACAAGACCGCTCATGCGGAGCCATTTTTGCTCGGCCGAGCTGATAAACTGATCCACCATGACCTGCGCACCATTGGCGAAGTCACCAAATTGGGCTTCCCAAATTGTCAAAGCATGTGGGGCTGCGGTCGAGAAACCATATTCAAATCCAAGAACCGCTTCCTCGGAGAGGTGAGAGTTCAAAACCTGATAATATTCTTGTTCATTCGACAGATTGTTTAAGGGCGTATATTTTTCTTCGGTCGTTTGATCGATGAAATTCGACTGGCGTTGAGAGAAAGTCCCGCGCTCAGAGTCTTGCCCGGATAAACGCACAGGGTGACCCTCGGTAATCAGCGTGCCAAATGCAAGATGTTCGGCCAAGCCCCAATCAATATTGTCCCCGGCCTCGATTTTCTCAGCCCGCGCTTTGATGATGCGCTCTAAGGTGCGATGAATATTAACGCTGTTCGGCACAGTTGTGATTTTTGTGCCAATTTCTTTTAGACGCCCAATCTCCACGCCCGTTGCGCCACGGCGTTTGCCGTCTTTTTCGGTTGGCAAGGACAGACCCTGCCAGACACCCTGCAGCCAATCGGGTTGTTTGGTTTCATAAGTTTTGGCTTTATCAAATTCCTGATCAAGGAACGCATAAAAATCATCAACCTGCGTCTGATGTTCTTCTGCCGTCAGATCACCCTGCGCAATCAACCGCTGCGCATAAATGCTCATTGTGCTCTCAATTGCACCGATTTTGCTATACATAATCGGCTGGGTAAAGGACGGGTCATCGCCTTCATTATGACCATAGCGGCGGTAACAAACGATATCGAGAACAACATCCTTGCCGAATTTTTGGCGATATTCCGTGGCCACACGTGCCGCAAAAACAACGGCTTCGGGATCATCACCGTTCACATGGAAGACAGGTGCTTCGACCATAAAGGCCACGTCTGAACAATATTGCCCTGACCGGTATTCATCCGGTATCGTCGTAAATCCGATTTGGTTGTTCACAATCACATGGATTGTGCCCCCTGTGCGGTAACCCACAAGCTGGCTCATCTGGAAGCTTTCCATGACCACGCCTTGCCCGGCGAAAGCCGAGTCACCATGGAGGATAACAGCCATGACTTCTTCAGGATTATGCGTCCGATAGGTACCGGAGGCGGTTTGTTGCTTGGCCCGCGTTTTCCCCATCACAACAGGGGCGACGACTTCCAAATGCGACGGGTTGGGTGCGAGAGATAAGTGAACGGAATTACCGTCAAATTCACGATCATCAGATACGCCCAAATGATATTTTACATCGCCTGAGCCAAAATCTTCACCACCCGCAGCAACACCGCCGAGGAATTCATAGAATATCGCAGAATACGGCTTCTGCATAACAGACGCCATAACGTTTAAACGTCCGCGATGCGGCATACCGAAGTTAATGTCTTTCAAGCCCAGCTGGCCGCCGCGTTTTATGATTTGTTCTAGCGCCGGTAAGAGGCTTTCTGCCCCGTCAATACCGAAGCGTTTCGTGCCGGGATAGCGTTTATGAATAAGCTGTTCAAAGGCCTCGCCTTCAATGAGTTTTTGCAAAATCGCAAGACGGCCCTCTTTCGAAAAGCTTATTTCTTTTTCCGGGCCTTCGAGGCGCTCTTGAATCCACGCCTTTTCTTCGGGGTTAGAGACATGGGTGAATTGCACACCGAGGGTCGAGCAATAGGTGCGCTGCACAATTGCAATGATTTGGTTCATGGAGGCATAATCAAGACCTAAAACACCGTCGATAAAGATATCCCTATCCATATCCGCGGGGCTAAATCCGTAAGTAACGGGATCCAGTTCAGGATGCTCACCTGGCTGTTGCAAACCCAGAGGGTCAAGATTGGCGACGCAGTGACCGCGCACACGATAGGCCCGGATCAACATCAGCGCAGCAATAGAATCTTTGGCCGCTTGCTGCACTTCGTCTTTTGACAAATTCGGGTTGGCTTTCGCAACCGCATTTTGGGCCATGTCAGGGCTCACGCCCCAATCACCTGTCAGTGCAGAGGTCAGCTCGCCATTTTCAGCAATCGGCCAATTTGCCCGTTTCCACGCAGGGCCATTGGCGACATGCTGTGCATTGGCGCTGTCTTCGCCGAGGCTTTGAAAATAGGCGCGCCAGCTCGGGTCAACTGAGCTGGGATTGCGCGTGTATTGCGCCTGCATTTGTTCGAGATAGGCGGCGTTTCCGCCGTCCAAGAAGAGCGTATCCAGAAATGTCTGGTTTTGTTCAGAGCGGCTCTTTTCAGCCATGGCAGGACCCTTAAGTCTTGGTTAAAAATTGGTGTATCGGAGCTATACGCCCCAAAAACCTAATAGTTTCATAATCAGCCGTTTAACACGTCCATCCCTCGAGCGCTATGCGCTCAAAACATCCATCATGGTTACGCCCAATTTGGCCGGAGAGTCGGACACTTTGATGCCCGCTGCTTCCATCGCCGCAATTTTATCTTCCGCGCCGCCTTTGCCGCCAGAGACAATCGCACCGGCATGACCCATTGTGCGGCCCGGAGGCGCGGTGCGGCCTGCGATAAAGCCAACCATCGGCTTTTTAATGCCTTTCTTGGCCATATGCGCAACATATTCTGCCGCTTCTTCTTCGGCAGAGCCGCCGATTTCACCAATCATGATGATTTGTTTTGTGGCGTCATCATTGAGGAACAATTCAAGACAGTCGATAAAGTTTGTGCCGTTAATCGGGTCACCGCCAATCCCAATCGCTGTTGTCTGGCCGAGGCCGACTTGTGTCGTTTGGAACACGGCTTCATAAGTTAGCGTCCCGGAACGGGAAACCACGCCGCAGGTGCCTTTTTTGAAAATCTTACCTGGCATAATGCCGATTTTGCATTCGCCGGGGGTCAAAACACCCGGGCAGTTCGGCCCGATAAGGCGAGATTTAGAGCCTTGCAACGCACGCTTAACAGGGATCATATCAGAGACAGGAATGCCCTCTGTTATGGCGATAATGAGTTCCATCTCGGCGTCAATCGCCTCAAGAATTGAATCCGCAGCAAAGGGCGGCGGCACGTAAATCACAGACGCCGTTGCGCCCGTCGCATGTTTGGCCTCGGCCACCGTATCAAAGTTTGGCAGGCCGATATGTGTCGTTCCGCCCTTACCCGGCGTCACACCGCCCACCATTTTTGTGCCATAGGCAATGGCCTGTTCTGTATGGAACGTCCCGGTTTTACCCGTCATCCCCTGCGTGATAACTTTGGTATCTTTGTTGATAAGTACTGACATATCGCGTCCTTATTGAAATTTATGATCAATGTCACGGAAAGGATTGATGACGGTTACGCCATCATAGTCTTGACCATGGCTTAAGTCTTCTGAGTAGAGGGTATTCACGCCTAGCTGTTTGGCGGCAGCCAAAATTGCGCCATCCCAATATGAAACATTATACCGCATAGAGAGAGCTATACCCTCCATGACAACCCGGCTATCTACATCTAAGCAGGGCTTAGCTGATAATACCGCAACCCACTTTGCCGCATCTACTGGTGACAATGGAATTTCCCATTTATTCAATTTAGTCGCATTAACATAGAATTCGGCTAAAACTTGGGCGGAAGTAGAGTAGGCTTGCGTTGCAACGATATCGCGAGCAACGTCCCGTTTTTCAGGGGCAACATCAGCACCCAGCGCAGCATATAGCAAAACGTTCGTATCAAGCATGCAATCAGGTTTCATTGTGTGAGTTACTTAAACCGGTCAAAACGAGGTTCACCCGAATAGGTTTCTTCGCGACTGAACTTAGCCTTTCCCATCCGACCTTTTGAGGAATCGATTAAGGCAAGTAGAGCTTCTCGCGCTTTATCTTTGCCACGCTCTTTCTCGACATGTTTTTCACATAATGAGCGAATAATAGCGTTCACAGAAGAACCTTGCTGAAAGGCCACAACCTTAAGCTCCGCCAAAAGCGCTTCATCCATAACAAGTGTAATATTTTTACCCATAAATTACACATATTATGTGTTTATGTGTGATGCAAG
>CAYGTR010000005.1:46986-61274 GCA_964352855.1 uncultured Algimonas sp.
GCCTTCACAATCTTCTGCGCGGCGTCGTCTAAGTCGTCAGCCGCAATCACGTTCAGACCACTCTCGTTGATAATCTTTTTACCCGCCTCGACATTCGTGCCTTCGAGGCGGACGACGAGGGGGACTTGGAGGCCGACTTCTTTGACGGCGTCCACTGTGCCTTGGGCGATGACGTCACATTTCATGATGCCGCCAAAGATATTGATAAGGATGCCTTCGACTTTGGAGTCTGACGTCAGGATCTTAAAGGCTGCGACAATGTTTTCTTTTGTCGCGCCACCACCTACATCGAGGAAGTTGGCAGGCTCCGCGCCGTAAAGCTTGATGATGTCCATGGTCGACATCGCCAGACCCGCGCCGTTGACCATACAACCAATGTTCCCGTCCAGCGCCACATAGGAGAGATCATATTTCTTGGCTTCTGTTTCTTTGGGGTCTTCTTCGGTAATATCGCGAAGTTCCTGCACGTCAGGATGACGATAAAGTGCATTTTCATCAAAGCTGATTTTCGCGTCTAAGCAATGCAAACGGCCATCTTCGGTAACAATCAAAGGATTGATTTCAAGCATCGCCATGTCTTTTTTGAGGAAGCCATTATAGAGCGTGCGGCCCAATTTATTTGCTTGCTTGGCGAGGTCGCCTTTCAGGTCAAGCGCTTTCGCCAAGGTACGACCGTGATGCGGCATGAAACCTGTCGCCGGATCAATGTCAAAATTAATGACTTTTTCAGGTGTGTCATGCGCAACGGCCTCAATGTCCATGCCGCCTTCGGTCGAGACGATGAAAGAGACGCGCGACGTTTCACGGTTGATAATGATGGAAAGATAAAGCTCGCGGTCAATGTCTGATCCGTCTTCGATGTAAAGGCGGTTGACCTGCTTGCCTTCATCGCCCGTTTGCGCGGTCACGAGGTAAGCGCCGAGCATTTCTTCGGCATTTTTCACGACGTCTTCGACAGAGAAAGCGAGACGTACGCCGCCTTTGGCATCCGCAGGTGCGCCGATAAATTTGCCTTTACCGCGTCCGCCTGCGTGAATTTGGGATTTCACCACCCATAACGGGCCGCCGAGTTGTTCTGCTGCCGCTTTGGCCTCAGACGCATCAAAGATGGCTATACCTTTGGAGACAGGCGCGCCAATTTCCTTAAGGACAGCTTTGCCCTGATATTCGTGAATGTTCATGAAATACGTGTCCGCTTATTAGGTTTACAGGACTTGACCCAAAATGAGCCAAAAATCTTATCCCCTATAGTCAGTGCAACCCATCGCTGCAACCGTGGATTCACCTGTGAGGCGCAGATTTCAGCGATAAAAGCGCGCGGAAAGACGCCGTTTATTGCGGCATATCAATCAAGCGCAACCGTGTAGCGGTGCGAACCTTCGGCCAGACGAAAACGGGCCTTTGACCATTCTGGCACTTGCAGCCATTTCGCGGAGGCGTTTGAGAAGTAATAGGCCTCTTGCGGCAGTCCTATAAGATTGCTGTCTAAGACGTGGTTTTCATTCGCGTCATGCATCAGCATAAAGGCATATTCCCCTGCTTTTAAGTCAGAAAAAGTAATGCGCGCCGCACCATCATTAACGCTGAGCTTGCCCTTTCGCACCGGCACGCCGGCCATATAGTTCAGTTCGGAATTAAAAAGATTGATATCTATAATACCGGAATTGATGTCCAATCCCGTCAACTCTACAGTCAAATCGCTCGACCCTGTGGCTATAAAAGATGTCGCCGTTTGAATATCCGCTTTTTGCGATGCCAGAACCGATGCCCATAACGTAAACCCCGCCAGAACAGTGATAATCAGGCCGAGACCCAAGCGGTCTAAGAGAGCGCTGTTCCAAAATCTACGGCCAAAACGGCCCTTATCATTCTGTGATTGTGTTAAAACCATCTCTCGTCCGCCCTTCATTGAGACTGGCAAGAGAGGATGCAATAATCATGCCGAAGAAATCGGAGTCATATATCCTTTTAGGCGAAAAAGAGCATCCACATGGTGCGTCCGGGCATGAAAGAAAATACGCCGGGTATGAGGAGCGCGCCGAAAAACAGGCCTAAGACCGCCCGCTTATGCCCTTTCACGTTGCCCTTGCGTATATAGAAGACGGTTTCAAACAGTGCGAAGAATGTGATCGGCACAAAAATATGGATCCATGAAAAGCTGCCCTCATTTATTTGTCGAATAAAAATCGCACTCAAGGCCGTGAGAAACATCAGCAGAGCGAAAGCCCGGCCCGTCATTTTATGCGCCCACGTCCCTTTCTTGCGCGAATACATGACAATGCCCAAGATTAAGGCTCCAATGGCAACCAACATATGGATTTGGATGGCTGGGCTGGCCTCAGTAAAATATTGAATATTCATCTTAGGCCCCGGCCCATGCGCCGTGAAAACCGAGCGGCAAAGCATAGGGGAGTTCGAAAATGGCCACAGGGCCGTCTTCAATATTTTCCGCACGCAATATATTCACGCGGGTTTTCTTGGTTTTATAATCAAGTGTGGTGCCGATCAGCCACCCATCACCCTCGCTTTTACGCGAGGCGGAGGGCACGAAGAGATGCTCTTCAACCAGAACCGTCCGACCATAATCATAGGCTTGTAAGTCCCCCGTTTTCAGGTCGTGCCGTAGAACAGCGGACTCGCCGGGGCGGCCTGCGCGGGACTGTCCGACCGTATAGAGATATTGCGCGGCACGCCCGCCATAGAGTTTGTTAAATTGCGGGAACTCATGCGTGGCCAGTTTTGTTGTCACTGCGCGGATTTCCGCCTTCCCATTTGTCTTGAGCAGGACTTCATTTAAAATAGTCGGGCCAGCCTCGCCTAATTCGCCGCGCATCAAAGCCTTGGCGCTCTGAGAGACAAAATCATCCTCGCTATGGCTGCAAAGCGTAAAGCGAATATCGCCGGATTTTTCAGCATAGGCATTGCCGAAATGAAACTGAAAACCGGGGGGCAATTCAAAATCCTGTCGGGCGTCTAAATCATTCATATCCAGCACAACAACATGTTGCGGCGCATCTTTCTGATATTGGAATAAATCCAAATAGGTGTTTCCGTTTGTCACAGCCCGAAAGGACGGCGAGACAAAAATGAGCCGACTATCCGTGATACAGAAATCATGGATCATGCCGCCCGGCACATTTTTGATCAATTTGCTGTTGAGCAGCTCTCCTGTCGGACTGATTTTATAAATGACCAAGGCCTGCATCTGAACGCTCTGTCCGAAGTTCCAAATATTGCCTTTTTGGTCAATACGCGGATGCGCTGAAAAAGGCATGCCCTCTAAATCGGGCGCCCAGACTTTGACACCCTTCGTGTCCAGCGTGTCAGAGTTTAGGCTGTAAGCGGAGCCCCCTTCCCACAGCGCCAAAAGCTCGCCCCCCACTGGCAAGACACTGGTGTTGGCCGCATTAGCACTGTCGGGGCCACGCATTGGAAAACCTGCATCAATATGTGTGCCGAAGCCGCCCACCGTAAACTGACCTGCTTTTTCGTTTTGTTTGTAAAGGTCTGTTTCAATGACGCGTCCTAAGTGGGACACATTATTGTCTCCTAAGCGGAAGGCCTGCACCATGCCTTCCCCGTCAAACCAATGTTTCATTCGCACACCGGCACGCTCGTGAATGGCGGGGCCATTGCGATAGAATGTGCCTTTTAAATCCGTCGGCAATTTTCCGCTGATCAATTCTAACGCTTTAGTTTCCAATCTGTGTTTGGCGGGGTTCTGCCACCCAATATGCCAATCGGGAAAGCTGGCCGTGCTGGCCAAAGCTATTTTGGGCAAGGCAGAGGCGGCAGTAAGTGCGCCAAAAGCTTTCAGAATATTGCGACGGTTAAATTGAGTCATTGGAAATCTCCGAGAGAGTTTGGCGGCTTAGAATGAAATGTTCTGAACCGTGTCACCTGACACAGTGAATTTCGCTTTGGACCAAGGTGCTGGGCCCATTGTGCCTGACGCATTGTTTGAAAAGGCAAAAGGTTCCGTTGGCATGCCAAAGGCATTTGTGTTCATGTCGCCATCGCCGTTCACATCGTGATACATGCGGATGGCGTAATCACCGGCCGCCAGACCTTCAAATGTCATTGTGACAGTATCACTGTCCACAGCCACGCGATCGCCGCGAAGCGGGTTTCCGCCTTGATAGCCTTCGGCATCGACAAGCGCCGCCATGACAAAGCCTTGCTGAGCTTTGAACCCCGTCACATTGACAGTGACTTTAGAAAGCGTGGTCGCATCAGCAACCACAGCATCTGATGTAACAGGCATCGGTTGAGTCATCTCAGATGTCGCGCAGGCCGCCAAAGCGAATGTGCAGATGATGGCGCCTTTCAAGCTTAGTGTATTTAATTTATGGGTCATATTTCACTCCGTCATATATTTAATTATGTTTCACCTGTCTTTGGCTTGAGGACATAATGCGTAAATTTTTGGTGGGCGAAACCACAGATGCGTCGACCCGCAAGCTGACTGCGTGAATGACATCTATCTGTAGTTCACGGTCCGCGAAATGCAGGTTTTATGGCTTGAAAAAGAGAGGCTTACAGTTCACGATACGTCAACGGTCACGCAGTCAGGAGCCTTTTTCGGGGTGAAGAACATCATCAAACTTTTTTTACCCTTGGTTGTCACGTCCATTATCGCGGGTCTGATATTATCTATCCTTGGCCCCTTTGGAACAAGTCGGCAGAGCTTCGTCGAACGACTCATATATTGGGTAGGGCTTTGCGTAGCAGGCGGTTTAGGGGCAGGGCTTTTTGATCTTTTGCACATGCGTTTTAACTGGCCTGCAAAATCTTGGTTGATCGTTTTGGGGCAATCTGTTGGATCAACGCTTTTGGTGACACTCGCGCTTTTTGCTATATTTCCGCCCAGCACGGTGCCCGCCATTTTTGTAACCTTCTTTTATGTCTGGGTGATTGCCATTCTGATTTGCGGATTTGGCGAATTATTACGAAAAGCCAAAAAGGCCTCTGACACTGACATACCTTTCGCAACACGGCCCGCTATCATTGATCGCTTGCCTCCGAAACTTCGTAACGCAGATATATACGCCATCAGCGCGGAAGATCATTATGTTCGTGTGCACACCTCTCTGGGGGATGAGATGGTTTTGATGCGCCTGTCAGATGCCATTAAAGAAGTCGCCCCGACACTCGGTGAGCGCACGCATCGCTCGTGGTGGGTCGCCGAAGCAGGCATCGACAAGGTCGTTCGCAAAGACGGAAAAACGCAACTGGAGTTAAAAAATAATATCACCGCCCCGGTCAGTCGAAGTGGGCAAAAGCATATTAAAGAGGCTGGCTGGGTTTAGTCTTTCTCTCTAAACTCAATTTTTCTCTTGGCCATAGGCCCAGCATTTTACGTCCCCAAAGGGCGGTAAATTATCAATAGCGTAAAGACGTTTTGACCCTATCGCTTCGGCGGTTTTTATCGAGCCGATATTGTCTTCAGCGATGACATGGATAACACGCATCCAACCCAACCGATCAAAACAATAATTGACACAAGCTGCACCCGCCTCTTTGGCATAGCCCTTTCGCGTATAGTCACGGTGTATCGTCCAGCCGACTTCGGGCTCCGGCCAACCTTCGGGAAACCAAGGGCCGACACGGCCGATAAAATCTCCACTTGATTTCTCGACAACAGACCAAAATCCATAGCCGCGCACCTGTTGATGCCCGATCAATGTCGCCATTTGTCGCCATGACCCCGCGCGATCCAAAACTTGCCCACCAATATGGCGCACCGTATCTTCATCGCTCATCATATCCGTCCACGCGTCAAGGTCGGCGTCAATATCTATTTCACGTAAAATCAGACGCGGTGTTTCAAGAATGGTTTTGGTCATGTCTCGTGGGATAAAAAAGAATTGTTGTGACTTTTGTTTTAATCATCGATTTCCAATGATCGAATTTCTGTAGCAATAGGCACTGCGCGCGCTCTTGCCTTATTCTTCTTTAAATACTGACTTTGGTAAGCGCGGCGCTGCTTTGTAATTTCATAAAAAACTATACCCGTGCATGTTCCAAGATTAAGGCTTTCCACCATTCCAAACATTGGCAAAGCAATGCAAAGCTGACTTTTTGAAACAACTATATCACTTATGCCTCGGCTTTCGTTGCCAAACCAAACGGCTAGCTTTGGGTACACCGTATAATCCGCTTCATGCAGCCAGGCATTTTCTTTACCTTTCACGTGTGGTGAAGTGACAATAGAGGTAAAGTTATTACTCTCTAAATGGGCTAAACAGTCTTCGCTACTGTCGAAGCGTTTAACGAATGTCCATTTTACCGCCGAGACAGACAATTTTGACAGCTTCCTGTTATCTCGCATATCCTCCCAATCATCGGGCAATGATTTTTTAGGGTCAATAATGTAGACTTTTTCAACGCCGAGCGCGTTCACGTTGCGAATTACTGTGCCAATGTTGAATCGATCCGAAGGTGCTTCAAGCACAGCAATTAAATGCTTGCACTTGAAGTTTTTGATCTTGTTGGCGCGAGCACGAACAGTTTTTCGTTGCTTTTTGTCCTTATCAGTATCCACGAATGTTGCTTCTAATCCCGAAGAGCGGGTTCCATCTCTTGGCATTCCGCGATGATCTTCTCGACGGCGGCGACGGAGTGCATGAACATTTCGCGCTCATTGGCTTTGAGGCGCAGGTTCATGACTTTCTCAACACCGCGTGCACCGATCATGGCGGGCGCGCCGACATAGAGACCGCGGACACCCGCGATTTGGCCGGACAGGCGCACCGCACAAGGCAGGATACGTTTCTTATCGCGCAGATAGCTTGTCGCCATTTCAATGGCAGATTCAGCCGGCGCATAGAAGGCGGAGCCATTGCCCAAAAGCCCGACAATTTCGCCGCCGCCTTTGCGGGTGCGGTCAACGATAGCGTCGATACGCTCTTGCGTTGTCCATTTCATTTTGATCATGTCCGGGAGCGGCACGCCGTTAATGGTAGAGTAACGCGTCAACGGCACCATTGTATCGCCATGTCCGCCCAAAACAGACGCGTGAACGTCTTGCACAGAGACGCCAAATTCTTCGGCCAAGAACCAACGGAAACGTGCGCTGTCCAACACGCCGGCCATGCCGACTACTTTACGCGGCTGTAGCCCTGAGAATTTTTGCAGCGCCCACACCATCGCATCGAGCGGATTGGTGATACAAATCACAAAGGCTTTGGGTGCATATTGCGCGATACCCTCGGCGACCTGCTTGATGACGCCGAGATTTTTACCGACAAGTTCGGAGCGGTCCATGCCGGGCTTGCGCGGGAACCCCGCCGTAATGATGCAGACGTCAGCGCCTGCAATATCGGCATAATCATTTGTGCCTTTTAAGTGGCTGTCTTTACCAAAAACGGGCGTTGCTTCGCAAAGATCCAATGCTTTCCCCTTCGCGGTGCCTTCAAAAATGTCAAAAAGGACAACATCACCCAGCTCTTCACGAGCCGCAATGTGAGCTAAAGTTCCGCCGATCATACCGGCGCCGATGAGGGCGATTTTTGCACGTGCCATAAGGGGTCTCCTATTAGGATGGCTGGATTTGTGGCGTCTTTAGCGGGTGGCGATGCTTGGCGCAATGATTTTGCAGGAATATCGAACCAAAGGATTCCATCTCGACAAGATTAAATTTCCTGCTAAATGAAATATTTGTTTTGGAAGCTCGGAAACAGAAAGATATGACAATATTCCAGATGATATTCGAAAACTGGAGCTTGCCTATCGTTGTTTTTGATCGTGATCTAAATATTATATATTGCAATCACGCTTATGAGAAAGCCGTCAGAAAACAGCTTTCCGACATGTCCGGACGTCATGTTTTTGATGTTTTTCCGGAATCGGAAGACCGCGTTGCATCAGTTCGGGACAAGTTTCTTCTTACGCTGGGTGGGACTCCTACGTCCTTGGACCGCACACGCTTTAATCTTATCGATGAAAACGGTGTGACATCCGAGAGAGTTTGGCAGGCGACGATGGAGCCTTTCTATGATGCACACGGTCAGATCAGCCACATTATTCAACGCGTTGATGATGTGACCGAGATGGTGCAAGCCCAATTAGAGCGCCGCCTTATAAAAGAAGAATTAGACCATCGTATGAAAAACATTCATACCGTGATCCAAGCTATGGTGCGCCTGTCGAGCCGCTCTGCCGATTCAATCGATGAGTTTCGTGACAGTTTTTTGGGGCGTCTGAGATCAATGAGTCGCTCGCATGATCGTTTGCTGCGCGCCGGGATGATGTCCGTATCATTAGAGAAATTATTGGCGGATGAAATTATGGGCGTTGCCCCTGACCGCGAAAACGCTGTCTCTTTAAAGGGTCCTCCCGTTTTTTTCTCCCCTAATTTGTCCCGTTCGTTCTCGATGCTGACACATGAGCTTGCGACAAACGCTGTTAAATATGGATGTTTCTCACAAGAAAACGGATATTTGAGCGTATCATGGCAGACCATAGACGATATATTGCATATGATATGGCGTGAAGACGGCCTCAAAAATCTCACACCCCCGAAAAAAACAGGGTTTGGATCCAAAATGATCCGTATGTTGCCCGGTATTGAATACGAAACCAACTATCGCCCAAATGGGCTTGAAGTCATCGTCGCACTGCCGCTCTTGAATTCAGACTAATCTTTAAGTGTGAAAAGAAATAATCGAGTCGCACCCTTTTTACCAAACTTTATTTTGCGGTTTTTCGTCTGTTTCACTTTTATATAAAGCCCTCTCAGAATATGTCATGACACGAAATCTCGCTATCCTGACACGAAAAGATTTGCACCAAAGGAGCCCCGCCGTCATTTTGGCCAAAAGCGGAGGAAGCCATGAAACGTAGCGAGAAGATCGAAGTCAGAGTTTCTCTGGACGAAAAGGAAACATTGACAAGACTCGCCCAACAAGAAGGCGACAGCGTGAGCGGATTGGTGCGCGGATTAATTGATAAATATATGGCGCTGAACGCGGCAAGCACAAAGCGACGCTTACCAAAATGGCAATTAGCGGGGTTGTTGGTGGCTGCTGCGTTGATTGGGCACTTAGCAACAGCGGCCCATATTGTTTTTCACTGATTAAGAAAACAAAGTCTAATTCGGCAAACGCGAGTCCGGTATATTTTGGCCGAGGTTCATGATGAGTATAGGGCCAACGCGGAGGGTTTGGGCCGCACCTGCAACCTGCATCGTGTAGCCGAGCTCTTCGGCTTTGTAATCCCGGTCAGCTTTGACTGAAATGTGGTACGGCTGCCAATCAGCGCTTAAAATCTCTCGGCGCGTGTTGAGGCCTGTATAAGGTTCACCGGCGAGTTGGATGCCGACCGAGGCAATCTCACCTGCCCCTTTGACGGATTTCGCCCAATAAGACATTAAAATCATATCGCCCTTTTTAACAGGCGTCCAAAGCGCGCCTGACAAAGCGCTGTCCCAGGGGTTAGCGCCTTTGTTTGATGTAATCTCTAGGGCTTTCCCGTCCGGTACACCGCTGTCATCAACTTGCGTAAAACTTGCGGGGCCATAATGTTCCAACTCATCCGGATAAGGCGAGACCATGAGTATAGCATTGCGGCCCAAATTGCGCTGCATGTCGATATATATCTGGTCGAGAGATTGGCTCTCTGAAGTGACCGCTTTTTCAGGTGAGTTAACAGTTTTTTTCGGTGTATCTGCTGTAGGGGCCAGCCCAAGCGCGCCCAGTTTTTGTAAATCCCACGCCCCTGTTTCACTGTCATAAAAAGGGAAAGTCGCCGTGAAATTCCACACACACCAGCTTATGCCTGCCTCTTCAAAGGCTTTACGCGTTGCTCCCGTATAGGCGACAACATCTTCATAGGGCGCTTGTTCATAGGCACCAATTTCACCCAAGAACAAAGGGATGCCGAGATCGGCTTGAGCTTTTTTGGCGTAGTCAGCGGCAGCTTTTAACTCCTGCTTATCCTGACGGCTTCCCCAACGCACGACGCCGCTATTCTTTAGATCTGTCCAGCCCGCTTTCTGATGGGTGAATTTAAAGGGGTCGTAATAGTGGAAAGTATAAACTTGGTTTTTATCATTTATATTTGGAATGCTCGGCAAGCTATTTATGCCCGACCATTCTTCCCCGCCCAGAATAAGAATACGGGTCGGATTGGTTTCGCGAATTTTATGAAATCCTGCCGTCAGAATTTTACGCATAATATCGCCTTGGAGGTTCCCGTTAGGTTCATTTAAAACTTCAAAATAGACTCTCTCAGGCAAATCTGCGTAACGCGGCGCAATTTGCGACCAGAGTGCAATGAATTTGGGGAAGTTTTCTTCGGGGGATTCGTTTAAGTCTTCGAAATGATGAATGTTGAGAATGACATTTAAATCCTGGGACAAGGCCTGTCCCAAAACCTCATCCACCCGCGCAAAAAATCTTTCATCAATTTTATAATCAGGCGCTCCGCCGGTATGCGCGCTCCAACGCACGGGAATGCGCACCGTGTCAAACCCGGCCTCTTTGACATTGCGGAAGCTGTCTTCTTGGATAACATGACCCCATTCGCCCTCTTTGGGTGCGTCCAACGCATTGCCCATGTTCATGCAGCGTTTGGTTTCAAATGTATCAGCCGCGCCGAAATTAAATGTCCCCATAATGGCCGCCGTGAGGCAGGCGCCGATCAAAAAGCGAGTCATGATTACTCCCCATTATTATTTATTTTGAGGGAAGATATGACAGCGCTGTCAAAACTTCAATGAGATTTTATTTATCGGGTTTTGCCAAGATACGGCGCTCGGCTAGATAATCATGGCTACGCATTTCAATTAAGCGGCTGATCGTGCGTTCAAATTCAAAAGCGCCATCCCCTTTTGGGTAAAGGCCTTCAGGTTCAGTCGCTGCACTCATAATGAGTTTTGTCCGCGTCTCATAAAGCGCGTCAATAAGCGTTACGAAACGCTTGGCTTGATTGCGGCTCTCCGGACCCATCTTCGGGACATTTTCCAAGATCAAAGTTTGAAAGGCCTGCGCGAGACGTAAATAATCCGCAGCACCGAGGTTGTTATTACAAAGCCTGTCAAAACTCGCACGGGCTGTGCCGGCAGCGGTGCGCCGCAAAACTAAATCACGGCCCTGAACAGTGAGGATGGTTTCGCGTGGTGTCGCCCCACCAATCAATCTTTGCCACGCGGCCTCAACACCTTTATCGGCTTCAGCACCCAAGGGCGTATAATAAACAGGGGCGGCTTCGAGCTGACGAAGTCGGTGATCTGTTTGCCCTGCAAATTCATGGACAATGAGAAAATCCGGCATACGATTGATAAAGGGCTCAAATAAAGGGCGATTTAATCCGTTTTTATAAAGGTCGTCAGGTGGACGATTGGATGTCGCGACGACAACCACACCCGCGTCCCAAAGCGCGTCAAAAAGCCGGGACAAGATCATCGCATCCGTAATGTCAGTCACATGAAACTCGTCGAAACAAAGCAGTTCGGCCTCGCGGGCAATGTCTCGGGCGACAGGCGCGATGGGGTCGCCGTCATTGTCTTCGGATTTGCGGCGAGCATTAATGCGGGCATGCACATCCAGCATGAAGGCATGGAAATGCACACGCGCTTTGGCCTGTATCGGAGCCTCTTCAAAAAACCAATCCATCAACATGGATTTACCGCGACCAACGCCCCCCCACAGGTAAAGTCCTTTGACGCGGTCAGGTTTTTGATTGAATAATTTACCTAAAAAGCTTGGCTTTGGGCGGGTCTCTAATCGACGCAATAAATCATCGAGGGCATTCGCCGCCTCAATTTGCGCCTGATCCTCTTGCAAAGCCCCCTTGGCAATACAGGCCTTTAATTTTGCGGTAACGCTCATTGTAAACTGATCAAAATAATGGCGAACGCCAACAGGCCGAAAGAGACGGCGCAAAGGCCGTAAAAGAGTGGCTTATTTCGGATTGGGGCCATAAAAGCTTCCTTACGCAAGCCTCCTTTCGGGTCAAGTATTTGCTTTGTCAAAGCCTTGGAATGCAATCAAAAAGAAGTTTCACTGATGAGGTGATTTTAACATTCGAATCTGTTAACGTTACATTCAAGTAAGAACCTCGAAAAGGTTCAATAAGCGCAACTTTGTCTCTTGGGGGGATAAAGGCGTCATCGATGTCAATAAAAATCCATGGAGGGATATAATGGATCAACTTTCACAACATTTAGGCTTTTTGCCGAACTGGGCCGTCGGCCCAGTTGTCGCCGTCATCATTATCGGTTTCGGTTATGTCATATCGAAAATTGCCGAAAAACTAGTCTCGAGCGCGATCAACCGTACGGGTATTGGCAAGCAAGCTCAGACAACAGGCGGTAATATTGGCAAATCTTTATCAAAAGCTGTCTTTTGGGTTTTATTCCTCGTCTTTATTTTAATGGGCCTAGGCCAGTTCCCGTTCCTGTCAGACCAACTTAGCTTCCTGAACGGTATGATGGATAATATTTTCGCCTACCTGCCACAGCTCTTTATTGGCCTCATCGTCTTCGCGGTTGGCATTATGCTTGCCAATGTCGTGAAAAATGCACTGGCCAGTATTTTAGAAGTGGCACAGGTGGATCGCTTGGCGTCGCGTTTTGGGTTTGTTGAAGCGAGTGACGCGCCGACGACGAAAAGCTCGATTGCCAATAGTTTGGGTGGTTTGGCGAAAGCTGTTGTTATCTTGGTCTTTGCTATTGCCGCTATCGGCATCTGGGACATCCCGGGATTCTCAGAAGAAGTCACAGGCATGTTAGGCACCGTGTTGGCCTATATCCCAAGCATTTTAGGCGCGGCCATTATCTTGGGTGTCGCCGTATTTATCGGCCGTTTCGTATCTAACTTGGTCAAGAACACATTGCCTGCATTGGGTGTCGATAATTCCTTAAAAACAGTCGCAAGCCTCGACGGAGAAGCGCCAAGCTTCGTGCCGTCTCAAGTGATCGCCACAGTGGCGTTTGTCGGTATCGTTTTAATGGGTCTGACAGCTGCCATGAAAGCCTTGGGTATTCCTGAGCTGACAAATGTCTTTAACACCCTCCTCGAAGTCGGTGGCCGTGTTGTCTTAGGCGCAATCATCATTGGCGCCGGTTTGTTCATTGCAAATTTTGTTTCCAAAATCGTGACACAAACAGCAGGGGATCTTGCAGGGACAATCATTAAATACGCCACAATCGTTATCGTCACATTTATGGGCTTGGCCCAAATGGAGCTCGGCGAAGAAATCGTCAACGCCGCCTTCCAGTATGGTCTTGGTGCCGCCGCTGTTGCAGCCGGTCTAGGCGGAGCCGTGGCCTTCGGCATGGGCGGACGCGAGTGGGCAGGAAAGAAACTCGATGAGTGGTTCCCGTCCAAGAAAGCGGCCCTGAAGCGGGCCACGCGTAAATAAAAAATGTTTATATAATAAGTTTAAAGTCGGCTCTTTCAGCCGGCTTTTTTATTGAAGAAACTACTAAGATAAGCCTGTTCTTTGGTTTAGATATTTTGACTGAACCAACTATCTGAAAGCGCCCAAATAATCATCTGTGGTTCAATGTATTCCATAATTCGCCTCCAGCACTTTCGAGTACAAGCCAACCACGCCCAGAAAATATATAAAATGAAAAATAAAGAGTGCCGGTGAATATGGGCGTTCTGCGATACAGTTGGCATCAAAAGAGCAGAACAAGCCAAGAATAAGGTATAAAACAATAAGAAAAACTGAGCAGAACGATATGATATAGAGTAATAGTTTCTTTGGTTCTTTGACTTTAATGGCGAATGGCAAGAGAGCTACTAATGCTTGACAAACTAAAATTATTAGAAAAGCAAGTTGATACATATTCAGATTACTTAAGGAATCTAATTGGTGATAGGAAATATATGAAATTAATGGAATAGTCCCCAGCAAGCCAAAATATAGCTTAGTGAAAAAGCTCGGGCTCCTTAATTGAGCTGACTTGGGGCCAGCGGCGATCCTCACCCAATTGAGATATCTCCAATAAAAAACGATTATTAGAAGTGCATGCGCACAGAGTAGCATTATGACTTTTAGATTCATTATATGAAGGTTAGCTGTTTACCATTAAGACTTCATTTGATTGTAAATAACAAATTTATATTTCTTGTTAGAGCGCTCTAGAAGCGATAGCAACAAAATCTAAAACTGAATACGCAAACTCAATCCTTTAAATGCACAATTAACTGCAACTTCACCCGATCCTCCAAATCTTCTTCGGGCAAGGCCAAGAGCGTCTCAATCCGCGCACGACAAATACCATAGGTCTTGGCAAAGGCTTGCTGTCTGGCTGCCAAAGGTTCGACATGCGCCGG